>NZ_KE386491.1:1836094-2576641 GCF_000427405.1 Flectobacillus major DSM 103 | reverse complement strand
CTTCCTTACAAATCAACGAGGAAATAAGCAGAGTTGACGATAAATCGGTAGCAGATTTTAAAGACAATTGTGAGTTTTTGAATTGGTTTTACCTCAATAATGCCAAGGAGTATACCATTGAAAAAATGAACGGCGAAAAGCTTGTGATAAAAAGGCGGTAAATAAAACAGATTCAAGCAAAAGGGTTTTCTATTAGCCGACAGGTATCTAACGGCTAATAGAAAGAGAATTAGAAAATTATAAGCCAAAGGGTTACTTAGTAAATTTACATGCCAGTCAGGTTCAACTCGTCTGAAGGTAAGATTGTTACTTTTTTGCCCATTTTTTTTTGAATAATCTTAAAGTGATGCTCGTCTTCTGGGCAAATCAATGAAATAGCCTCGCCCGATGCTTCGGCTCTACCAGTTCTACCAATCCGATGTACATAGTCTTTGGGCGAACGAGGCAGTTCGTAATTAATCACAAAAGGTAAAAACTGAATATCGATACCCCTTGAAGCCAAATCTGTGGCCACTAGCACCCGAATACCGCCTTTTTTGAAGCTAAATAGGGCTTCGATTCTAGCCCCTTGAGTTTTTTTACTATGAATAGCCATAGCCTGAATACCATTTTTTTTCAGCTTTATAACCAAGTTATCGGCTGTTCGTACCGACGACACAAACACCAAAACCTGTTTCATATCTTTTTGCTTGATTAAATAGCGTAATAAAGGCCCTTTGCGTTCGGGGTCAACCTGATAAGCTGACTGCTGAATCAAGTCGATATTTTTTTCAGTAGCTTCTACTTCGATACGTATTGGGTCGCATAGCAGCGTATCTTTGATAAGCTTGCTTTCGGTATCTAGTGTTGCCGAGAACAAGATATTTTGGCGTTTGGTGGGTAACAAAGCCAAAATTTGATTGACCTCTTCCTGAAAACCCAAATCCAACATTTTGTCAGCTTCGTCTAGTACCAACATTTCTATCTTGGCCAAGTTTATCGACTGGGTTGATACCAATTCTAGCAATCGCCCAGGAGTAGCTACCAAGATTTCGGTATTTTTGAGTTTGACCATCTGTTGATTTAGCGGAATACCTCCAAAAACAGGTGTATTTTTCACCTTTTTAGGCAAAAATTGTTCAAAGCCATTAATAACCTCCGAAATCTGAATCGCTAGTTCACGTGTTGGTACTAAAATCAATACCTTCAAATGAAGACTTCTTGCCGCCTTTTTGCGTTGAAATAGCTCCAGAATTGGCAATACAAAACTGGCTGTTTTTCCTGAACCTGTCTGAGCAATACCCTGTACATCTTTTCCTGCCAAAATAGCAGGAATGGCTTGTTCTTGAATAGGAAAAGGAGCGGTATATTGCTGTTCAACAATCGCTTTGAGAAGAGCTTCGGATAATCCTAGTGATTCAAATGTCATAGTGAGAAATTGACAAAATTACAAAGTAGCAAAAAGATAATATACCTTTTGAGGCACTTGGCCAACGCAATTTTGAAGACTTTTGTATATTAAATTCGTAAAAAGTTGATTGATAGGCAAAGGTACTACTTTTTGAGCGACAAACTATTTGACCATTTAATCAAAATAAATAAGTGTATCTTATAACAAATCGTATCTTGATAAAAATTAAGGAGGATAGGAATTGAAAGACTGTTTTGTACACGCTATAGCATTCTCAGAAGGGGCTTTTACAATAAGCTGGCCATTCAATTTTCCCAACAAATACAACCAATATAAAAACAATCGACTATGTTTTATTTTAGAATTAATAAGCTCAAAATCTATGATAACCGTGAAAAAAGGAAGTTTCTGGGAATTATAGGCAAAGATTTGGCACAGGTCAAATTGATTAGTTTTGTTTCTACCGAATTTGCGGATTTCCCAGATTTCTCGGATTTTATCCAGACTAACGATGCCACCGAAAAACAAGAAATTATCAAAAGAGGAGTAGAAAGTGTAATTGGGAGCAGAATTTTGACAGAGATAGAAAATGTAAAAGACGGACACCAAATGACTTTTGGCGATACAGGGTTTGTACTGTATCAGTCAAAAGCTATTCCTGAAAGCTTTGACTGGCAGTTTATTGCTTACGAAAGTGATAAAAATATTAGAGATACCGCTACGATGGTAAACGATATTCTTACGGGAACTGATTTGAATAAGTTTGCAGGAAACTTGAGTACTATAATTAAAAACGTACCCAACCCTACCTTTACGGCTTCGATTGCCATTACTAATTTGGCTATCAATACAATAGCACAAGTGGCTAAGAAGAATAAGGATGATATGATTGGTATTTTGATGATGTCGCTCAACCGCCGTGAACACTATCTACATGGCGAGCGCAAACGCGATGATGTACCCGATTTGACGAATAATATGATGGTCGATTATTCTATTTTTGCGTTTGATGAATAATAGGAGCGTATTAGTTAACCATCAGGTTGACATTTCCTGTAAATCAAGTATTATATATCTGATTTACAGGAAATGTATATGTTTGTTGACCTATAAACGATCTTTGAAACTTTCGTAGCCGAAGCTTTTCACCAAATCGAAAGTATCGTTTTCACGCCAGATACCGATTGAGGGTAAATTTACGCCATTGAAGGTGGTTGTTTTTACCATGGTATAATGTATCATATCGTCGAATACGATAGAGTCGCCAATAGCCAAAGGTTTATCAAACGAATAATCACCGTAATAGTCGCCCGCCAAGCAAGTCATACCGCCAAAGCGGTACGTTGGCTTGCCTTCAACAGGTTCGTGATGAGCCCCCAAGATTCTTGGTTTATAGGGCATTTCTAAAGTATCGGGCATGTGAGCGGCAAAGCTAACATCTAAGATTGCTACGTCTATTCCCTGCGAGTCAATAATGTCGAGAACCGTAGAAGTTAAATAGCCTGTTCTCCAGCCAACAGCCGAGCCTGGTTCTAAAATTACTTTAAGATGTGGAAAACGAGCTTTGAGATTTTTGAGTACAGAAATCAAATGTTCGGGGTCATAATCGGCCCTTGTAATAAGGTGTCCCCCTCCCAAGTTAAGCCATTTTGCTTGTTCTAATAAGCCTCCAAAACGCTCGACAATCGCATTGAGGGTACGCTCTAAGGTATAAGAATCGTTTTCGCATAGCGTATGAGAGTGTAATCCTTCGATACCTTCGGGTAGGGTATCGCCCAACTGATTACGGGTAATTCCTAGCCTAGAACCAGCAATACAGGGATTGTACATATCGGTTTCTACTTCCGAATATTGCGGATTGATACGCAAACCACAACTAATACCATTGGCAATAGCACGCTGACCAAACTGGTTAAATTGGTTTAAAGAATTGAAAGTCAGGTGACTGGCGTATCCCATCATTTCATCAAATTCTTTTTCCAAATAAGCAGGAGCATATACGTGTGCTTTGGTTTGCATTTCTTCAAAACACAAGCGAGCTTCGTTGAGCGAACTTGCTGTAGCACCAGCCAGATACTGGCGTACCATCGGAAAAGTACTATACATTGAAAAGCCTTTCAATGCACAAATTATTTCGATACCTGCTTGTTCCTGCACATACTTGAGCAGTGTAAGGTTTTTACGTAAAAGACTGTCTTCTAGCACGTAACAAGGAGAAGGTATTTGTGAAAAATCAATCATTTCAAATTTTCTTGGTTGATATGGTTTGTTGAGCTACCTACAAAAGCAATACTTTTGCTTAGGCTACTACATATTTATTAACCTTCAAAGCTACTTTTGGTTAATAATTTTGCAAAAATACCAAGAATCATTCAACTGATTGCCAAAAAACTTGATTGTTTATCTTCCTATACTCAATAGTGTAAGCCATGCTTTCTGAGTTTGGTTTTGGGCTAAGTACTGTTGAGCTTTCTCGAAAGAGGGCTTTTCTGGGTTGGTGTGCATAAATACAGAGATTTCTTCGTTGCTAGGTAAAGACGAAACATTACCTAATTTCCCTAAGTCATTCCCAGAAAAAATACCTGATTGTTTGATAAAATTAGGGATTTGGTCGACACCAATGCCTTTGTGTACATTGGGTTTTGGCACTTCAAACATTACTTCAGGACGAATATGAGCGTACCAATCGCCACCGAGTCGAGCCACAAAATCGGTTTTTAGTTGGTCTATTTTCCCTTTTTCGTTTAAAATACTTTCAGAAAAATGAGCCATCACTATCTCACAAATCATCAGATTGGCCGAGCCATATTCTTTAATTTCTAATACTTTGCACTCAAATTGTACAGGCGATTCTTTTACCCTTGGGGGCTTTACTTTGTGCGATGCCAGTGGGGTGAGTCCTGCTTTTTCAAATTCATTAATACCTTTTTCGTATTCGCAACTTGCAAGTGACATTTGCTGAACAATGGCATAATCAACCAAATTGATTACTACTTCGGGTACATCCCAGAGGTTTTCGGTAGTATTTTTTTGTGAACCATCACGCCCACGTTTATTGGGCGAAAATACCAGAATTGGAGGGTTGATACCCATTACATTGAAAAAACTAAAGGGGCTAAGATTTACGCGTCCATTGGCATCTACTGTTGAGGCAAAAGCAATAGGGCGAGGCACTACGGCCGAATTAGTAAAACTATAAAACTCTCTTGATTCTATTTCTGAGGGATTAAGACTTAGCATGGTTTATGGCAGTATTTTAGGTATTGTGAGTTTATCTTGTTGTAGCTATCGCTATATTTTTCAATAGCGTATATCCACAAAAGCACTTTTACTTTTTGATAGGTTGTTGTATTACCTGATTCTCTAATTTACCAAATCCTACCCTAAATCCATCCTTTTCTGCCCAGCCTTTTATAATTACTTTATCAAAATCCTCTAAAAAGGTTCGAGTTGTACCATCTGGAAATACAATTGGCTTTTTCCCGCTTTCGCTGAGCTCTAAAAGAGAGCCGTAAGTTCCTTCTTCCGAACCCGATATAGTACCAGATGCTAGCAAGTCGCCAGTGTTGAGGTTGCAGCCATTGATAGTATGGTGAGCTATTTGCTGAGCAATATTCCAGTACATTTCCCTAAAATTGGTTCTACATACTTCCATCCCTTGGCTTTGTTGAGGTTGTACATATACGCTAAGATTAATATCAAAATTGGGTAAACCTTCCGTTTGTAAATACGGTAAAACAGCAGGATTTTGCTCTGGTTGGGTTGTTCTGAAATACGCCAGAGCATCGATGGTTACTACCCAAGGCGATATTGAGGAAAAGAAGTTTTTACCCAAAAATGGCCCTAATGGCTGATATTCCCAACGCTGAATGTCTCGTGCCGACCAATCATTGAATAGGACAAAGCCAAACACATATTCTTCGGCTTCTTGTACCGAAATAGCCTTACCTAGCTTGGACGAAGCCCCGATTACGGTAGCTATTTCTAATTCAAAATCCAGTGCTTTTGTAGGCGATAATATAGGAACAGGGTTTTCGGGGCTACTGGATTGTTTATCAATAATCTGCCCAAGTGGACGCAAAAAGTTTGTTCCAGACAAACGAATAGATGAAGCTCTACCATGATAGGCCACAGGTAAATGTCGCCAGTTGGGTAAAAGAGCATTCTGAGGGTCACGGAACATTTTGCCTACATTCTGGGCATGTTCAATACTAGAATAAAAGTCGGTGTAATCGCCAATAGTAAAAGGCATGTGCATAGTAGCTAATGCCTGTGGTACAAGGATTTGCTGTTGAATAGATACCTGTAAAGGAAAGTCTTTTTGTAAAATATGTTGAAGACACTTTCGTAAATCTTGGGCAGCTTGTCGACCAAGACGCATCAATGGATTTAGGATTGATGCGTCAAGAACGTGCTGATCAAAAGGCCATTCATTCAGAAGCCCCATACGAGTTAGCAACGAAATATCAAGGATATAGTCGCCAATAGCTACGCCAATACGAGGATTGGGATTGAGCCTATCAGAGAAAATACCAAAAGGAAGGTTGTATATACTAAAATCAGAATCGGCTGGTATTTCAAGCCAAGTTTCTATACGTTGCATAAAAGTTACATCAGGGCCAATCAGTGATTACTACCCTAACTGCACCCTTTGCTTATGAAGTGATATTGATATAAATCGAGTCAAGGATTCTTACAAAAGTTTGGTAATCATCTTCCGACAACATTCCCCAGCCTTTTCTACGTACTTCGGCCACAATAGGAAACGCTTCATGAAATTTTTGAATACCACTTTCTGTAAGCGTAATATTAAAGCGGCGACGGTCAGATTCGGCCATGGAACGCTCGGCAAGTCCTTTTTTTACCAACAAATCAATAATACGAGTAACCGTTGGAGCATCTTTTACGGTCATTTCGGCTAGTTCATTCTGACTAATTCCTGACGACTGGTTTCTGAAAATATGGTCCAAAAGTACCCATTGGTCAACAGTAATATCTAGTTGGGCATCGTCTAGTTTTTTCTGAAGACTCTGTCTGATTTTTTTAATTGTTGTATCAATTTTAAAGAAATAAGCCCTATGATCGTTGGGGTTAGTAGTCATTATTCAATGGGATTTTCATATTTTATATATTGCGACACCGTTGTCATTGGCACTATTGTACTTGTTATGACAACTGTTAGTTTTCAAATATAATAGAAAATCCCAATAAACATTGTGTTCTAGGGCTTAAATTCATTAAACGGTAGTTAAAGTGTACCTCTGAGGGCTTGTTCTCTTTCAATTGCCTCAAAAAGTGCTTTAAAATTTCCTTTTCCAAAGGATTTAGCACCTTTTCTTTGGATTATTTCAAAAAACACAGTAGGTCTTACAACTACAGGTTTTGTGAATATTTGGAGTAAATAGCCCTCTTCGTCTCGGTCAACTAAAATATTGAGTTCTTTTAGGGCATTGATTTCCTCATCAATGACACCCACTCGCTCGGCCAAGGTTTCATAATAGCTAGCTGGTACTTGCAAAAACTCCACGCCTCTACTGAGCATTTCCTTAACGGTTTCAAGAATATTGTCGGTAGCTACTGCTATATGCTGAACTCCTGCACCACCATAAAAATCTAGGTACTCTTCTACTTGCGATTTTTTCTTTCCTTCGGCGGGTTCATTAATAGGGAATTTGATACGCCCATTGCCATTCGACATCACCTTGCTCATCAAGGCTGTGTATTCGGTCGAAATATCGTTGTCATCGAAAGAAACTAACTGCGAAAATCCCATTACATTAGCATAAAAATTAGTCCATTGGTTCATTTCATTCCAGCCAACATTGCCTACCATGTGGTCTACGTATTTTAAGCCCGTAGAGCTTGGTTGATAATGAGGTTGCCAAGCCACAAAATGAGGTAGAAATATCCCTGAATAATGACGACGCTCAACAAAAATATGGATGGTATCGCCATACGTTTTGATAGCCGAACGCACTACTTGCCCATCTTTATCGGACTCGATAATAGGAGCAAAAACTGGCTCTGCCCCTCTTTTTACCGTTTCATCAAACGACTTTTGGGCATCGTCTACCCACAGGGCTATTACTTTTACGCCATCACCGTGCTGGTCGATATGTTTGCCAATGGCGGTATTTGCCACCAAAGGGCTTGTAAGTACGAGTCTGATTTTGTCTTGTACAAGCACATAACTTTCGTGGTCGCGAAGCCCCGTGCTAAGTCCTGCATAAGCCAAAGGCTGAAAACCAAAGGCTGTTTGGAAATAATGGGCAGCCTGACGGGCATTGCCCACGTACATTTCTATATAATCGGTGCCATTAAGGGGCAAAAAATCGCTTGAAGATACCTCTGCTACAGGGGTATTTGTTTCATATACTTGCATAATGATATCCTATTTCAGAATCGTGAAAATTGAAAGTTTTTTTATGTTTTAAGGCCATTCGTTGTTCAAGTTCGGCTTCTATTTCTGGAATAGAATCAAACAACATGGCATAAGAATCTATGACAAAGTACTGGGCTTGAAAACGGTCTTTGATATAAGGTGTATCAAAAATCATCTTAATATGGTAAGGCAGCCGCTTTACGGAGGTATTTTCTAGGCAATAAACACTCTCGCCCGATGACGACAGAATGCCTGCTCCATAAATTTTGAGAGCTCCATCTTCATGAATCAAACCAAATTCGACGGTATACCAGTAAAGCCGAGCAATATATTCTACGGCCTCTTCGTCTTCGACAAAGCGTAACGCAATTCTGGCCAATTCTTCTAAAAAATGACATACTGATTGATTAGATAATAAAGGTACATGACCAAAAATATCATGAAACATATCTGGTTCTTCTAAATACGCTAATTGTGAGCGGCTTCGTAGCCAAGTAGAAGCACAAAAGTTTTTGGCTTGCATCAGTTCAAAAAATGGACGATTGGCTATTAAACCTGGTACTACATGAATTCGCCAACCTGTATAATGACTGAGTAAAGCATTGGTTTCGTCATAATTAGGAATCTTGCTGGCCGAAAAATTTACCCTTTTGATTCCTTCTAAGTATTCTTTGCTTGCTACACTGGGCAATTGTTGCATCTGGCGTTCAAAAAGGATTTTCCAAACCTCAAAGTCCTCCTGTGTATAATTTTCATATACTTGATGCATTGAAAAGGGCTTAAAATCGTATTTCATAAGAGATATTATTTTAAATCAGAAACCTAAGATTTATGATGCCAACCAAGACTGATAATATTTGCCATCGTCTATTTTTATGGCTGCTTCTGTCAGCATTAGCGGGCGGAAAGTATCAACCATAACGGCCAATTCTTGAGTTTGGGTTTTGCCCAAGCTCCGTTCCATAGCCCCTGGGTGTGGCCCATGTGGAATACCCGCAGGGTGTAGCGAGATATGTCCTGCCGCAATATCATTTCTACTCATAAAGTCGCCATCGACATAATACAAAACCTCGTCTGAGTCGATATTGGAGTGATTATAAGGTGCAGGAATAGCCTTTGGATGATAATCGTAAAGTCTTGGGCAAAAAGAACACACCACAAAGGCATCGGTCTGAAACGTTTGATGTACAGGAGGGGGCTGATGAATACGGCCAGTAATAGGCTCAAAATTATGAATAGAAAATCCCCAAGGAAAATTATAGCCATCCCAGCCAACAATATCAAACGGATGTGCCGCATATACTACCGAATGCAAGGTTTGTTGTTTTTTGATTTTTATCAAAAAATCTCCTTGCTCGTTATGGGTTTCTAATTGCTGGGGCAGCTTGTAGTCGCGCTCGCAATAAGGCGAATGTTCCATCAATTGTCCAAAGTGATTTCGGTATCGTTTTGGTGTATAAATCGGATGAAATGATTCGACAAATAGCAAACGGTTATCAGCTGTATCAAAATCAATTTGGTAAATCATACCCCTCGGAATAACAAGATAATCGCCATACTCAAAGGGTATGTTTCCCAGCATTGTCCGCAAAGTGCCTGTTCCTTTATGGATAAAAAGGAGTTCGTCGGCATCGGCGTTTTTATAGAAATATTGTGTTAGTGATTGCTTGGGTGCTGCCAAACCAATATGCAAGTCGTTGTTTACCAGCAAGGTAACTCTGCTTGCTAAATAATCGTCTTGTGGGTCTACCTGAAAGCCTATCAATTTGCGTGAAGCTAAATTTTTGCTAATGGCAATTTTAGGACTGGTGTCTATGCTTTCCAAAATAGCCTTTACTTGCGTAGGCCGTTGATGATGATACAGCAAACTAGACATTCCATCGAAACCGATAGTACCAAACAATTCTTCATAAAATAACCCCGAATCGGGTTTTTCAAATTGAATATGTCTTTTAGCTGGAATTTCTCCAAGGCGATGATATATTGGCATGGCTATTTATTGTTTAAAACAATATTTGTTATAGCAAATATTAGTCATGCAATTTTATAATTTAATTGATTAATTCCAAGATTTTTTTGATTAAATTTTAGCTAAAATAGACACGAGTATCAAATCAATTTGAGTTTATAGCTTTAAGAATGAGGTTATTGAACCTTTTATAACAGGCGAATACATCGGCCAGTTAATAAAAAATAGGGTATAGCCACAAAACATGTTCAGCTCTTTTCAGCTTAAAAATTTTGATTTCAAACAGTGTTTCAGCGATTATACCCTTATTCCGAAATAAGTACACAGCTTCAATTTCATCATAATCAATCATTTAATCTCAAAAAAAACAGTACTTTCTTTTCAGGGCTTTATTGGTATTAATTCAAGATTAAGCTTTTGGGTCAACAAATCATAGATAGATAATATCCTCTTAAAACTCAGGATAACTAACCAGTATATCTTTGTGGTGTTCCAAGCAAAATTGTATTAATCTTATAATACAACTGTTTGGTATAAAACACATACAATTTAAACAACCCTATCGCAGTAGTAAAACCTCTATCATTTTACTGCCCAATTCATCATGAAAAATCAGCTATCATTATCAATTGTATCCAGCTTATTGGCTTTGGGATTATGTTCTTGTTCTAATTCCGACGACAATAGTGCACCTACAACGTCAGTTGTATTGAAAGACTACTCTACCAATCCCTCTTTGGTAAAAACATTAAGTGGCTTTGAAGGTGTAAAAATCAATACCCTTATCAGTAGCGACGATAAGCTGGCCGATTCGCCCAATTTTGTATTTGGTGCTCAGCCAGATGGTGCTGGCCTTATCAAAAACCCTTCTGGCGAAGGTTATATTCTTATCAACAATCACGAAATTTTGCGTTCGGTGTCTAGGGTGTATTTAGACAAAACCTTTCAACCTAAAAAGGGGGAATATATCCTCGATGGCGACGGTGGAACATGGCGTTTGTGTTCGGCTACTATGGCAACGCCTGAAATACATGGCTTTGGGCCGATGTTTTTGACAGCAGGCGAAAGCGGTGCCGAGTCGATGGTACATGCTATTAGTCCTTTGGCTGATATTTCGGGCAAAAAAGATGCTAGTCGTGTCTTGCCTGCTTTAGGAAAAGCGAGTATGGAAAATGCCGTACCTCTTCCCAAAGATGCTTTTAGTGGTAAAACTGTGGTAATTATTGGAGAAGATGATTCTAATGGACAACTGATTGCCTATGTATCTAATACTGTAGGTGATTTGAAAGATGGTAAATTGTATTTTCTGAAGAGAACCAACAACGACCCTATCGAAACCAATATACAATTGGGACAACAATATGATGTAGAATTTGTAGAAATTGAAAATGCAAAGTCACTAACAGGAGCACAAATTGCTGCATTATCAGTTGAGAAAAAGGCTATTCAATTTGCTCGTGTTGAGGATGTTGATTATGGAAAAGGTAGTGCTAGCAAAAATAGAGATGTCTATTTTACGGCTACAGGTGTAAGCCAAAGCGATAAAAAAACACCTGTAGATGGCAAAACCATGTGGGGACGAGTGTATCATTTAGCTTTGGATGCCTCTAATCCACTGAAGGGTAAATTAGAAATCGTGGTAGATGGTGTTACCGACCCTGGCAATAGCATTGTCAATCCTGATAATATTTGCGTAACCCAAAACTACGTGTATATTCAAGAAGATGGAGATTCGTTTTATGCCGATAACAAGCATGATGGACGAGTTTGGCAATATAATATTGCTACAAAAACACTCAAACCGTTTATTGAAATGAACCACCGACGTACAGATGCTACTTTCAATGCCAAATACAATACCGTTAATTCTAACTTGTTGAGTTCGTGGGAATATGGTGCGATGTACGATATTTCTGACCTAGTTGGTATTCCTGACACTTTTATCCTGAATGTTCACCCACATACTTGGCGTGATATGAAATATAGCAATGCCGATGGCAGTAATTCAACCGTTGCAAAAAATATTACCGACAGCAGCACGGGTTCGTATGCCGAAGGTGGACAAGTATTAATTATCTCAGGCGTTCCTCGTTAATTTACCTAGTGTTTTTTTTATTGCCCTCGGTGTTTTTATTGAGGGCAATCTTTTTTATCGGAGCTATTTTAATCAACTTGGATTGGTGATAAGGCTACTACCCAAACGAGTAGATTGCTAAAACTTTCAATAGCCTTATTGCTCAATGATGATTCTAGTATGAAAAAGTATTTATTGTATTTTTTGGGTATGATTGCTTGGATAATGGCTTGTCAGAAGCCAAGCCAAGACCTTTCTGCGTCTTTCAAAAACCACCTGTTGGCCGATATTGACTCGCTGAATCAGGACGTAGCTTTGTTGTTGAAAACCGTAGAGCAAAATCAAGGCCTTGGAAATATGCAAAAGCAGTTTGTCCAAACCCGTTTACAGTATAAAAAAATAGCTTTTGCCACAAGCTATTTTATGCCTTCTACCACTCGGTTAGTTAATGGAGCACCTCTCAATGAAATAGAAATAGAAGAAAATACAATTAACGAACCAGGAGGCTTGCAGGTAATAGAAGGATATCTATATCCAACCTTCGATATGACAACCAAGCAAGAACTCGTTCATGAAATTCGTAAATTACAAACAGAATTAAAGCGATACCAAAACTTCAGCGATCTCGAAATTACGGAAGCTCAGATAGTAGATGCTATCCGTTTACAAGTTTTTCGCCTGATGTCGTTAGATTTGAGTGGTTTTGATACACCTCTTTGCAACAACCGACTTCCCGAAATAACACATAGCTTACAAGGAATACAACAGTATTTACAACTGTTTCCAACTGAAAATAAAACGATAAATACGGTTTTAGAAAAAGCTATATTGTATACCCAAAGACAAACTAGCAATCGCCTCAACCACCTTGAATTGTTGAGTAATTACCTTATTCCTGTGTCGAAATCACTGCTTGAATGGCAACAACAAAACCATATTTCTAGCCTCAATGACAAAAGGCCATTGCGTTCTACAGCGTATTCGTATTTTGAAAAAGAAGCATTCTTTCCTGATTTTTATACTTATAATACTGATTTATACACCAATCTCGACAAGGTAGCTTTAGGAAAAACTTTGTTTTTTGATACTATTTTATCAGATAATAACCAGCAAAGTTGTGCTTCTTGTCACCAGCCCGACAAAGCCTTTACCGATGGTATGCCCCAAGCGATGGGTCTAGACAAAAAGCCTGTCAAACGTAATACACCTACACTTTTATACGCAGGTTTGCAAGCCAAGCAGTTTTATGACCTTTCGGTGAATACGCTCGAAGAGCAAGCCAAAACGGTTATTCATAACAAGTCCGAAATGCACGGTTCTTTGGCCAAAGCTGTACTCAAAATTCAAGAACAGCGTGCATATCTTGACCTATTCAAAAGAGCATTTCCACAACAAAAAACGCCCAATGAATCGCAAATTCAAAATGCTCTTGGTGCATTTGTTCGTTCTTTAGCTCCATTTGAGAGTCCTTTTGATGCCTATATGCGAGGCCAGCAGAATAGCCTCACAGCCGAACAACAACAAGGATTTAATGTATTTATGGGTAAAGCAAAATGTGGTACTTGCCATTTTATGCCTATTTTTAATGGAACAGTTCCGCCCGAATTTCTACAAACCGAATCGGAAGTAATAGGGACTTTTGCAACCCCTCAAAGTACTAAAATAGACACAGATAAAGGCCGTGGGGCACTCAACCCACAAATAGCAGATTGGCATTTTGCCTTCAAAACGCCCACTTTACGGAATATTGCCAAAACAGCTCCGTATATGCACAATGGACAATATCCCGATTTGGTATCGGTAATTGATTTTTATAATGAAGGAGGTGCCCTTGGTCGTGGGGTTGATTTACCTAATCAAACCTTAGCCGACACTCAACTCAATCTTGATTCAGTTGAAAAAAAGGCTTTAATAGCTTTTCTACATGCTCTAAACGACAAATAGTTTTTTTAGGGAGGAATGAACTTGAAGTTATCATAACTGATAAATTTCTTGACTAGCTAATCAGGAAGATACCAACAAGACATACTAGTATATTCAGAAATAAGAATAAAGGCTTTGATTATCAGTGTTTTGTGTTTTTGTTAGCCATATTCTTCCTTCTTTTATTTTCTCCCATCCAAAGCTCTATATTTTTTCAGGTCAAAGCCTTCTAAGTAGCTTATTTTCCATATATTATTTTCTTTCTGAGCTTGGACGTGATAGGCGAATTTTTTACCCCATGTCCAATCAAAAGACGCTACATTATTATTGATTTTGAGGCGTTGAATTTTAAGTCGTTTCCAGTAATTATCGGGGCTATCTTGGCAGTTGCACCACGGGTTAGCCTCAGGCTCTATTGGTGACATATCGCCCACCAACCACTCACGGCCCCCGCTGAGTTCTTTATCAATATAATTAGCAATCTTTTGGTGATTTTGTAAAAAAAATTGGGTAAAAAAAGACGTTTTCAAAAGCTCCTTTTGTCGAAGCTGATAGCCTTCCCAATCTATTCCGACATACAACGAATCTTGTTTTTTACCAACAATAGGCGGAAATTCTTCTTTCGTACTTTGCGTTTCATACCATTGATATACCTTTCTAACTAAAGAAGTCAAAGCAAGGCTATCATCATATACTTTTTGGGCAAACATAGTACATGGAATGTACATCGTAGAAAATAAAAACACCAGTAATATTTTACTTTTCATGGCAGATTGGATAAGAAAAATGAATCAATAGAAAGACTGTTTTTTGAATAGACATCAATTTAAAAAAAAACAAGCATAAACCAAAAACGCCTCTTAATCCTAAGACTAAGAGGCGTTTTTGGGGAAGTAAGTACTCAGCTATAAGCCCTTAGGCTTGTGAGCCAAAGACTACATCATTCCGCCCATTCCGCCACCGTGAGGCGTAGCTGGAGCTTCTGCCGTTGGTTTGTCAGCAATCACACATTCAGTTGTCAACAACAAGCCTGCAATTGAAGCTGCGTTTTTAATATAAATCTAAATTTATGAGTTCCTATAAGGGAAGTAAGGCAAGACTTCTATTAATTCGTTAAATTAACTTCGTCTATGTCTTTAAAAATAAGCACTACATCTTTGTTAAATGGATTTCAATATTCGACTTTTTAGCTTTTAATGCTAGTAATAGCGGATTGTGATTAGGTATTTTTGGGGGAGAGATAGTATGGGGAAAAAGGCGATAAAACTATGAACCTAATTAAAATCACCCTCTTTTAAAGAGATTTAAAAGAGGGTGGAAGAGGTATTGTTGGAAATGGAGTTATTCAACAGCAATCTCTATTATTGAAAGTACTAACCTTCATGCTCTTGAATAGGTTCATCATTCATAAATGCTTCAAATGCTCCAATTGGGGCAAAATCAATATTAATTATCGAATAATCATCTTTTTTACGCCAAAGTGTCAACCCTGATTTTTTCTACTTTTTTGTTTAGTAATAGTCCTTTTAAATTTTCTTAATTTTAAAAATTACTTTATGGTTGCAATCTTCACAGTAGGCAAAATCATCATCATTAATTAATTGGTCTTTCATGTCAATATCAATTTCGCAAATAGGACATGCTATACAGTCACCTGAACATTTAAGTGATATTGGAGGCGTTAAAACTGTTGGTATTTCTAAAATTGAGGTGCTTGTCCCAGAAATGTCTAAATTTTTGTTTAACATATATCTGATATTAAATGATACTCTCTGATTTCTTTTGATTTAATAACTCTTTCTTCAAATTTTAGATTTTTTAAAGGATTATCTATTGTTAGAAAGGTTGGTATATTATCTAAATTTAATACCAAAGTAACTATATAATCGTTTTCGTATTCTTTAGCTTTAAAATATTCGTTTTCAGTAAGTCTAAACTTTCCTTTTTTAGCTCTAATACCTTTCACTTCGGCTAAAAATGAATTTTCATTAACATTGATTTGAAAATCGTATCCGTCTCCATACAAACGAGCATCTTCAATAGTTCCATTTTTAAAAGCCTCTATAGAGTTATAATTGTTCATAAAATATAGTTCTGCTTCCAATCCTGTTTCTTGAAGTTTTTTGAATCTTGATTTAATAATTGGTTTTACATCAACAAAAATCCCTGTAACATTAAATTCATTCTTCAAATAGAGTTTGACAATATTTGAATATCCAACTACATTTTCATTTCCAAATAAACTATCAATCAATAATTTTCTATGAATATAAGCATCGCCTTTTTGCCACCAACCTTTTCTATTATTGTTAAAAAAAGGGTCAAATAAATCCATTCTATTTTTTACGACACTTCCTGTTTCAACTAGTCCCAATTCAACAAAGTACTCAAAAAATGAAAGTTTAGTTTCAAAACCAAATTCTTTGATAAACTCATTGTCAAATTTAGCTAATCCATAACCTAATAGGTTTAGGATTTCATAGTTTTCGTGTTTGTTTCCTTTATTATTCATAGATTAAAGTGTAAAATTAAACTATTGATTGTCAATAATTTATTTGAATACGGACTTTCTTATTCCAAAAGATTTTTGATTAATGTGCAATTTACAAATTAACATTCAGTTGTATTTGTTGAAGCTGTTTAAACTTTCATAAAATTACTTGCGTCAGCAATGAATTTATACTGTTTGAGCACAGCGAGTTTATAAATTCTTGATTTTTTTGCGGCCGCCGCTGCGGTTACTTTTTGTATCAAGACAAAAAGTAAGGCTAAGAATTAATCAATAAAGTATGTTTTTAAAAAAGTTTAAACAGCTTCGTTATTTATTAGCCAAATATTCATCTTATAATGAAAGAATTCAAAGCATTACTCAATATTAGGTATATAATATATCCATTTTACTTCAATATGACTAAATGTAAGGGTAGGTATAAAAATACTTTTATACTACATTTTAGAACACATAATTTTCTGAAAAATGAAACTACCCCTACTAAATCACTCAATAAAAAAAGGCCTCTTTCCGTAGAAAGAGGCCTTTGCTTTGTAAGCAGAAATTGATGATTACATCATTCCGCCCATTCCGCCACCGTGAGGCATAGCTGGAGCTTCTGCCGCTGGTTTGTCAGCAATTACACATTCAGTTGTCAACAACAAGCCTGCAATTGAAGCTGCGTTTTCAAGAGCCAAACGCGTAACTTTAGTAGGGTCGATAATACCTGCTTCCAACATATTCTCGAATTTATCTTCACGAGCGTTGTAACCGTAGTCACCTTCGCCAGCTTTCACTGCGTTGATTACAACAGAACCTTCACCACCTGCGTTAGAAACGATTGTTCTTAATGGAGCTTCGATAGCCTGACGGATGATGTTGATACCAGTAGTTTGGTCATCGTTTTCACCTTTCAAACCGTCCAATGAAGAGATAGCACGGATTAATGCTACACCACCACCTGCAACGATACCTTCTTCTACAGCAGCGCGAGTTGCGTGTAAAGCATCGTCAACACGGTCTTTTTTCTCTTTCATTTCTACTTCAGTAGCAGCACCGATGTAAAGGATAGCAACACCACCTGACAACTTAGCCAAACGTTCTTGCAATTTCTCACGGTCATAATCAGAAGTAGTGTTCTCGATTTGAGCTTTGATTTGGTTTACACGAGCTTGGATACCATCTGAAGAACCAACACCGTTTACAACAGTTGTGTTGTCTTTATCGATGATGATTTTTTCAGCTTGTCCTAAATATTCGATAGTAGCGTGCTCTAATTTGAAACCACGCTCTTCTGAAATTACAGTACCACCAGTCAAGATAGCGATGTCTTCCAACATAGCTTTACGACGGTCACCGAAACCTGGTGCTTTAACAGCAGCAACTTTCAATGCACCACGGATTTTGTTTACTACCAAAGTAGCCAAAGCCTCACCGTCAACATCTTCAGCGATAATCAACAAAGGACGACCAGTTTGAGCAACACCTTCCAATACTGGTAACAATTCTTTCATTGAAGATACTTTCTTCTCAGAAATCAAGATGAACGGACGCTCTAATTCAGCTTCCATTTTCTCAGTGTTTGTTACGAAGTATGGAGACAAATAACCACGGTCAAACTGCATACCTTCTACAGTTTTAACTTCAGTTTCAGTACCACGAGCTTCTTCAACAGTGATTACACCTTCACGACCCACTTTGTCCATCGCGTTAGCAATCATGTTACCAATTTCAGCGTCAGAGTTAGCAGAGATAGTAGCAACTTGAGCGATTTGGTTTGAAGTTTCGATAGCTTTAGATTGAGATTTCAAAGAACCTACAACCGCAGTAACAGCTTTGTCGATACCACGTTTCAAATCCATTGGATTTGCACCAGCAGCTACGTTTTTAGAACCGATTGTATAGATAGCCTGAGCCAATACAGTTGCAGTAGTAGTACCATCACCAGCTTGGTCAGCAGTTTTAGAAGCTACTTCTTTTACCAATTGAGCACCCATGTTTTCAACTGCATCTTCCAATTCGATTTCTTTTGCTACCGATACACCATCTTTAGTGATAGTAGGAGAACCAAATTTTTTATCAATGATTACGTTACGGCCTTTTGGTCCTAATGTAACTTTTACTGCGTTTGCTAAAGTGTCAACGCCTCTTTTTAGTTTGTCACGAGCGTCTGTGTCAAAAAATAATTCCTTTGCCATTGTTGTTATGTTTTTATGCTATATGCAGTAGGCCAAATGCTTTCTGCAATGTTAGAATAATAAAACTTTGAAAAAATGTTTAGGGCTTAGTGCCTAAAGCTTGATGCGAAAATTAAACAATTGCGAAAATATCGCTTTCACGCATGATTAAATAATCTTTTCCTTCTACTGCGATTTCAGTGCCTGAGTACTTGCCGTACAATACAGTATCGCCAACTTTAACAGTCATCGGCTCATCTTTTTTGCCGGCACCTACTGCTACAACTGTTCCTTTTTGTGGCTTTTCTTTTGCGGTGTCAGGAATGATAATTCCGAATGCAGTTTTTTCTTCTGCTGCTGCTGGTTCAACTAGAACTCTATCAGCTAATGGTTTGATACTTACTGTTGACATTTTGTTTTTGTAAGAGTTATTTTTTGTTGTTTAAATTTTAGGTCAGAGCCAGCCAAACGGTTGTCTGAACTTTTGACAAGGCTTAACTGACTACTTCTTTAGTAACATTTTTTGTGCCACTGCCCCATAAACTGAAATATTGTCAGTTTCTACTGACAAATTATCGGTTTTTATCTTTTTTGCCTTACCCTCTAAGCATTTTTGTCTGCTTTTTTGTACTTAATTTATGACAAATTGGTCAAAATAAAGGTTGTTAATGGGGCATGAATGAGGCTTTGGTTTGGCAAAACAATAAAAGTGTCATTGAATGGGTGTCTGCTTGTATCGGGGTATGGCTGTTATTGGATAAAATCGGGAGGATTTCTTGCTTTTTTCGTTTGAAATAATAACTTTAAGTAAAAAAAGTAATCATTTATCAGAGTTTGACATCCTTACCACTTTTGTTATCAGAGGTTCAAAAACGTATGTGTCATACTTTTGAGATTTTCCGAATGTTTTAAATAGTTTTAAAAGAAAGGAGGACGCAGATGAGAAATTTAGAAAAAGACTGGCTAACGGCTGGTTTGGTAGATTTCGAGTACAAAAAGTACGTTTTATTGGCATATTTGCAGTCGGTAAAAACCAATTTTAAGGAACAAAAATTATATCCAGATTTGGTCGATTTGCAAAGGCATTACGAATACTCGCTGTATTTTAAGTCTGGATTACAACAAATGGCTCAAAACTTCCCGAAAAGAATCAATGGAATCAATGCCGAAAAATTGCAAGTAGATTTCCGAACAGAAACTCAGCCCGAAAGTGAATATTTGATGGAAATGGAATCTATTACTGATTATGCTTTGCCTCGTTTTAAAAATACCATTCAAGAGGGCGAGGGTTTGCGAGAAGAAGTTGAAAAAAGTATTTCGATTGCTCCTGTAGGTATTTTGCCTTTGTACAAAAATGATGGATATTTGTTTTTGTACGAACCCACAATTAGCGAAACCAGAATCTATCAATATAACCTGACTATCTATGAGAATAACCACGAAAAACGACGTGGCCTGAAAACATTCTATATAGATACCGTAAAAAGAAGTGTGGTAAATACTTTTGAAAATATCAAGATTGATCTTGTCAAACGTTTTAGGCATTTACCCAATCCTGCTACTTATTTGGTGGAGTCGAAGTTTGTGTTACCACTAGAAGAAACACTCTTACCAATAGCCAAGAAAAAGGTTGTTGATGTGATTTTTTAAACAAAATGATTCAGGAATTGCTCAATAAACTAGGGGAGGGGCTGGATAGGCTGGATAATAGAGGAGAAAAAAATAAAAAGG
Source organism: Flectobacillus major DSM 103 (assembly GCF_000427405.1). NCBI lineage: Bacteria > Pseudomonadati > Bacteroidota > Cytophagia > Cytophagales > Flectobacillaceae > Flectobacillus > Flectobacillus major. Next base: position 2,556,504 of record NZ_KE386491.1, on the reverse strand, counting down.
GGAGACATCAATAAGAATGGAGGTTTTGGATAATGAAAGAATGAAATAGGGATAATTAGTAGTGAGTATGGCAACGAATTAGATTGTTAACTTATTGATTGCTTAATTCACTTTTTCTTCACTATTTCATTCTTTCATTTCTTCATTTATTTAGCAGGAGCTGGTGCTGGTGTTGCAGGAGTTCCGCTAGCAGGAGCTGGTGCCGCTGGTGCAGGAGCTGGAACTGCCGCTGGGATAGTTTTGCTAGCTGCTTTTTCTACGTTGATAGAATTGATACCTTCTGCACCGCTTGTTGGAGTCAAAAATTTAGAACCCAATACCAATAAAGCAATTACAACTGCTCCGCCCCAAGTGATTTGCTCAAGGATGTCGCCTGTACGCTGAACGCCAAACATTTGACTTGCTCCTGATGTACCAAATTCACCTGAAAGGCCGCCTCCTTTAGGGTTTTGTACTAATACTACGAATACCAATAATACTGCTACAATGCAAATAATAGTAATAACTGCTCCGAACATTTTTTTACTGTTTTAATGTTAATATTTTTGATTTTTGCCTTATGTTGTAAGCTTTTGATTCATGAATAAATTACCTAAAAGATACACTATTTTGTTCATGGCTCTTGGCTTTACGTTGATGCCTTCTATTCTTCTTTTCAAAAAGCGTTATTGAAGCCCTTTTATTTTATCCGCAAAGTACGCTTTTTTTTCTGGGAATTTCAAAATTAATTTCTCATATACTGCAATCGCTTTTTCTTTACGGCCTTGCATCGTCAAAATTTTGGCATAACTCTCGGTTACAATCTCCTTTTTGGGCCTAACGCTATTGGCAGAAAGGTCTTCATTATTGTTTTTTGTTTCTAATTGACTTTTGCTAGTTCTAATTAAGCCCGGGTCTTTCTGGATAAAGTTTTCGATAATACTTAATTGCTGCTGTTGTTTTTGCAGAATATCCTCAATCAAAAAATCTTCAAAAGAAAGCGACTGGCTTAATAAATCATTGTTGCTAAATACTGGGGTTTCTAAAGCTTGCGTAGCACTTTGTTTTTCTTCTGCCTCTACAATTTCTTTTACTTTGTCGATATAGGCCGAATCTACCTGCACAGTGGGTACAGCAACCACCTCATTGACAAAGCTACCATTGATTACCTTCCGCAAAGCATTTCGATTGATACTATAGGCGGCAGCTTTTCTGATTTTCTCGTTGGCGAGTTCTTCTGGGTAATTTTGGTGATAACCTTTGGCCAATAGTGTATGAGCCAACTGAAAATAAGGAAACTCCTGTGTTAATGCTTCCAAAGCAGCTATATCTTCCCTCGAAACCTCGTTGGGGTTGGCTACTAAATATGAAAAAGATTCTTTGGTCATGTATTCATTGGTTAAAAGCTACCATTCTCCCGCCGTTTTATTAAAAATATCTAAAACGATTTGGTCTAAAATTTTAGGAATCAAGTCTTTTTCTACAGCCGAAACGGTTTGATTTTGAGCAAAATCTTGATAAAAAGAAAACTCTTGGTCAAAGTTTTTATTTTCGTCTTTGGCGTTAGTAAACTTTACTTGTATTCTGATAGTTAGTCGGTTAAGCCCCCCTTTGTCCGATGAAGATGGAGCTTTCGCTTCTACATCATATCCACTGATATACCCTTCAAACATCAAGTCGGGGTTGACATTAGCAATTTTCAACGAAGTATTTCTTTGAAAATACTCTTTCATTTTTTCATTGAACATCAGCGTAAGGTTGGTTGGCCCACCTGCTGCCTGAATAGTAAAGTTTTGAATCTGAATGGTTTTTAGGTTAGGGTCTAAGCTTGCCCCTCTAAAAGAATAGCACCCCATAAGCAACTGAGTACCAATACATAAAGCCATTGCTACGGCAAAAGCCTTTGAGCAAATTTTGCTATTCCTCTTCAATATCATATTGTTTGATTTTTCGATATAAAGTTCTTTCCGAAATACCCAAATCTTGTGCTGCATACTTTCGCTTATTTTTATTTTTGCGTAAAGCCTTGATTATCATGTCTTTTTCTTGTTTTTCAAGCGACAGCGACACTTCTTCGGCTACATGCGTGATGTCATAAACATCGTTGGTGTTGTTGTCGATCGATATGATTTTTAGTTCATTTTCGGTGGGGGCAACAGTTTGGTATTCGGGTGTTTCATAACTACTGGCACTTGGCAAAATCCTATTAGGGTTCATTTCAGGTGCTGTATAGCTTGGGGCAAAATTGGTATTTACAGTATCATTTTCGAGGTTTTGGAACAAATTCTCGTGTCCTTTCAAAATATCGCCATTAACTTCGCCATTGTGTTTGAGAACCTCCAAAAACATTTTTTTTAGTTCGGTTACATCTCTACGCATATCAAATAATATTTTGTAGAGAAGTTCACGTTCGTTGAAGTTATCTTTGTGTTGGGCATCAAAATCCTTTCTTACCAAGCCATTACCAATTTGTTGGCCATTATTCATTTGAAGATAATGACTCAATTTATCGGCATTGAGTACACGGTCGTCGACTTCCAAAATAGACACTTGGTCGGCTAAGTTTTTGAGCTGACGGATATTCCCTGGAAAACGTTGCGAAAGCAATAGATTTTGGGCATCGGGTGTCAACTGAATAGGCTTGATACGGTACTTTTCGGCAAAATCGGTTGTAAATTTCCTAAAAAGAAGTTCAATATCCATACCTCTGTCACGCAGTGGAGGCACAAAAATCGGCACAGTATTGAGGCGGTAATACAAATCTTCTCGGAACTTACCACGTTCTACCGCCTGCATGAGGTTGATATTAGTAGCGGCAACTACTCGGACATTGGTACGTTGTACTTTTGACGAACCTACACGAATAAACTCGCCATTTTCCAATACTCGTAACAAACGAGCCTGTGTTCCTAGGGGCATTTCGGCTATTTCGTCCAAAAAAATAGTGCCACCATCTGTTACTTCAAAATACCCTTTGCGTGCATCGATAGCCCCAGTAAAAGCTCCTTTTTCATGACCAAATAGCTCTGAATCAATCGTTCCTTCAGGAATAGCCCCACAGTTGACGGCTATAAATTGGCCATGTTTGCGTGCTGATATATTATGAATAATCTTTGAAAACGATTCTTTACCCGAACCACTTTCTCCAGTGATTAGCACCGTCATGTCGGTAGGGGCAACTTGTGCCGCTACCTCGATGGCATGGTTTAATGCGGGAGAATTGCCTATAATTCCAAAACGGGCTTTTATAGATTGTAATTCTGAGGTTGTCATATCTCTGTAGTTATGAGTGATAAATAGTGACAATTGAGTTGTGAATACTAAACATGGTTAATACTCACAACTTCCAATAATCGCTTTTCTACTAAATCACCAATAGTTATACTGCTTCTCCAATCAAAGTGGCGGCGGTACATTCTTTTACCAAAACATTTACATAGTCACCTTTTTTGAAGTTTTGTTTAGGGAAAACTACTACTTTATTTTGGTCGTTGCGACCTTGTAAGAAATCTTCTGAACGTTTAGAAGTACCCTCTACCAATACTTTTTGGACTTTGCCCAAGGCCATTTGGTTGCGAGCCAACGAGTGTTTTTGTTGAATAGCAATGATTTCGTTTAAGCGACGTTTTTTGACATCTTCAGGAATATCGTCGGTATACTTTTTGGCGGCAGGTGTGCCTGGGCGTTCTGAATACGCAAACATATAACCGTAGTCATATTTCACATATTCCATCAACGACAATGTATCTTGGTGTTCTTCTTCTGTTTCGGTACAGAAGCCTGCAATCATATCGTGCGAAATACCACATTCTTCGCCCAAAATAGCACGAATAGCGTCGATACGGTTGATATACCATTCACGGTCGTAAGTACGGTTCATCACTTTCAGTACTCTCGAATTACCGCTTTGTGCTGGTAAGTGAATATACTTACAGATATTCTCGTACTTTTTCATGGTATGTAGTACTTCGTCGGTAATGTCTTTAGGGTGCGAAGTAGAAAAACGCACACGCAATTCTGGACTAATAAGTGCTACTCTTTCAAGCAATTGAGCAAAATTGACGGTTTCGCTACCATCTTCAGAAGCCCATTTGTAAGAGTCTACATTTTGGCCAAGAAGTGTTACTTCTTTAAATCCATTATCAATCAAATCCTGACATTCTTTGATGATAGAATAGACATCACGAGAACGCTCGCGGCCACGGGTAAATGGCACTACACAAAACGAACACATATTGTCGCAACCACGCATAATACTCACAAAGGCTGTAACACCGTTTGAGTTGAGACGCACTGGCGAAATATCTGCATAGGTTTCGTCTCTCGACAAGAACACATTAATAGCCTTTTGTCCTTCTTCAACTTCGCTGAATAGATTTGGTAGGTCACGGTAAGAGTCGGGGCCAGCAACAACATCAACGATTTTTTCTTCTTCCAAAAACTTGGTTTTGAGGCGTTCGGCCATACAGCCCAATACCCCTACAACAACGTCTGGTTTTTTCTTTTTAAGAGGGGTGAAGTTTTTCAGACGGTTGCGTACTTTTTGTTCGGCATTTTCACGAATAGCACAAGTATTCAACAAAATAACATCTGCTTCTTCGTATTGTGATGTAGTAGCGTAGCCATTTTCTTGAAGAATAGACGTTACAATTTCACTATCCGAGAAATTCATTTGGCAGCCGTAGCTTTCGATATATAATTTCTTTTTATTTTCCTTGCCAGTTTCGTCAATCGAAATTCTAGCTACTTCCAAAGCCTCTTTGTCTTCGTCTTTAAGTATTTCTAAACTCTTCATGTTTTTGGTAATGCGTAAATGTTGAAAGCAAATAAGCAAATACGTTATCTGAAGGATAGAAAATCTCCTCCATTTGGTGCTTATTTCTGTTGGACTACAAAATTACGCAATTTTGAGTTCAATTCTGCCATTATGGCAGAGTTTTAGGAAAAATTAACTTTTGAGGAATACTGCACCGAATCAGGCTTTTTAGGATAAAAGGGTTAATAGGCTTGTTTTTAAATGCAGGTTAGCTTTCTCAGAAGGCATTGCTAATGAGCTGGCGAATTTATTCACCAGCTATAAAAGTTGAAAGAGCTAGCTTTATAGATTAATAATCCTGAGAAATAGGGTGAATCATTAATTCGTCAATGACAACATGGGCAGGAGCCGACAGAATATAATGAATAGAATTGGCCATATCTTGTGAGGAAAGGTATTTTTCCTGATGAGGGTCGCCCTCGGCACGCCGATGAAAATAGGTATCTACTAATCCCGAATACACAACCGATACCTTGATTTGATCCTTTCTCACCTCTTTTCTCAAGGCCATCGAAAAGGCATCTTGAGCATATTTAGAAGAACAGTACAACGAACCGCCATCAAAAACCCTTTTGGCTACATCCGAGGCAATATTGATGATATGCCCTTTGCCTGCACTCTTCATAAAAGGAATAGCTTCACGACAAAACAGAAAAGTTCCTTTTACATTGGTTTCATAAATATCGTCCCATTCGGCTGACGTGATTTCGGTAGCCTGCTTAAAAATACCAAAACCCGCATTATTGACAAGGGCATCGATACTGCCAAAGGTAGCAAAAAGGCTTTGAACCGAGTTTTTTACAAATGCTTCGTCGGCTACACTTCCTACAAAAATTTCGACTTTAGCACCAAGGGCTGTAGCTTCTTGTTGAACAGCCTTTAGCTCTTGCTCGCTACGAGCTACCAAGCCCAAATAAGCACCTTCTTGGGCAAGTGTCAAGGCCAAAGCACGGCCAATTCCCTTACTAGCTCCTGTAATAAGTACAGTTTTATTTTTTAAAGACATTTTGTTTATAATTTTATGGTTGAATGGAAAAATTGTCGATAACCAAGCAAAAATAGGCTTTTTACGGCAAAACTGCTTTGTTCTGTACTTAATAATGCCTACAAAGCCCGTTACCACCCAATAAAGAAGGTAGTATATTGCCGACTATTTTTTATTTCTTGCTAATTTTTTAATTGATTGGAGAAATTGTGCAGGTATTGGAAATACCCCCAAGAGCTATTGATTGTTTTTCAATTATTTCTTTTGGGCGTGACGTAATAGTATCGACCAAGTTTGAAATGAATCATCTGTTACTAATGAAATGTTTACTCTTGTAAGTTAGTCTTTCTAAGCTTTCTATTGGATTACCCTTGCACTTGATTACTGGAAGAAATTCAAAAAATAGGACTAAACAAAGAGTATCCCAATCAATAAATATGCTATTTAACTATTATGAGTCAAACACGTAAATGGTGGAAAGAGGCGGTCGTATATCAAATCTATCCTCGGAGTTTTAAAGACGCTAACGGCGATGGAATTGGGGATTTACAAGGAATTATTTCCCAATTAGATTATTTAAAAGCATTGGGTATAGATGTAATATGGCTGAGTCCTTTTTATCAGTCGCCCAATGCCGACAATGGCTATGATATATCAGACTATCGGGCTATCATGAGCGATTTTGGTACTATGGCCGACTTTGAGGAGCTGCTCTACCAAGTGCATCAGCGAGGACTCAAAATGGTGGTAGATTTGGTAGTAAATCATAGCTCGGACGAACATTTTTGGTTTCGGGAGGCTCTCAAAGGCAAAGATAACCCTTATCGAGATTATTATATTTGGCGGCCAGCCAGGCGAGGAGGAAGGCTACCAAACGATTGGCTTTCCTTCTTTTCGGGTTCGGCGTGGGAGCTAGACGAGGCTTCTAATGAATATTATTTGCATCTTTTTGCCAAAAAACAACCCGACCTCAATTGGGAAAATCCTCAACTTCGAGCCGAAATTCATGAAATAATGCGGTTTTGGTTGGATAAAGGAGTCGATGGCTTTAGAATGGATGTAGTAGCTTTCTTTTCCAAAAATCAAAAATTTCCAAAATATCCCAAAGACCACTTTGGCGATTTTTCGGAATATGCCAATGGCCCTAGAATCCATGAGTTTTTACAGGAAATGAACCAAGAGGTTTTGTCAAAATACGATATTATGACCGTTGGCGAGGCTTTTGGTGTGGGCGTAGAACAGGCTTTAGACTATGTAAGCGAGCATCGCAACGAACTACAAATGATATTTCATTTTGACCATGCTGTGCCTCGTACCGAGCAGCATTTTATCAATCCAGCACCCGAACTAAAACTTACAGAACTAAAAGCTATTTTCAGAAAATGGGATACCGCCTTGTCAAACGATGGTTGGAATAGTATTTATTGGGGTAATCATGACAGTCCAAGGGTACTTTCTCGGTTTGGGAATACCTCCAAATACGAGCAAGAATCAGCTAAGATGTTGGCTACTATCCTGTTAACACTACGAGGTACAGCCTATATTTATCAGGGCGATGAAATAGGCATGAGCAATTGCTATTTTGGCAATATTGATGAGTTTGACGATATTCAGGTAAAAAATGCTTATCAAATACAAGTGTTAGAAAAAGGGGAAAATGCACAAAAGTTTATACGAGTAAGTAACAAAATAGCTCGTGACCACGCCCGTACCCCTATGCAGTGGTCGGCTCAGTTACATGCGGGTTTTTCGGAAAGCAAAAGTACTTGGCTCAAAGTAAACCCTAATTATCAGCGAATCAACGTACAAGCCCAACAAAATGACCCCAATTCCATTTGGCATTATTACCGAGCATTGATTCAACTTCGTAAACAGCACCTAGGCTTGGTATATGGTACTTACCGAGACCTTCGCCCCAATTGTAATAAAATTTATGCCTACAAACGCCTTTGGGAACACCGACAATACCTTATTCTCAACAACTGGACAAACCAAGAGCAAACTTTTTCAGTAAAATATAAAGGCAGTCAGCTTATTTTATTGCTAAGTAATTATAACAATACCGCTATTTATCAAAGCAAAGAATTTACCCTGAAGCCCTATGAAAGTAGGATTTATGAAGTGGAGGTATAGAATATAGTGAAAAAGTAACCCATAAATAATAGTATAAAGTATGTTGAATACCCTCGATTATTTTATATACGCTTTTGCTCATTTGAGGCGTGACAATAAAAATGGTGGAGCACCACATAAGCCCGTTTTATTATTGGCTCTACTTCATGAGTATGAAGTAGGGCATATTTCAGATAACAGAATAGAGATAAGTCCTGAATTAATACATTCATTTTCTGTGCTTTGGAATCAATTAGTTGTCACTTCTCACGACCCAAAGTTTGCCTTGCCATTTTTTCACCTGACAGGTGAAAAAGGCAATTGGTGGAAACTAATACCTCATATTGGTTGTGAATTATGGATTGAAAATGCAGGTTCGATGCGTAGCTTTAGCAATTTAAGTGCAGCTGTGGCTTATGCCGAAATAGATATAAATTTAGCTACTTTACTGCTCAATCAAGAAAGTAGAAATATCTTAAAACAAATACTACTGAAAACCTATTTCCCCAACAAGACGCTAACACAAGGTTCTTTTGAGCAAGACACTTATTTTGAAAACCTTAAAAATGATATTTATGAACCCCCAATAGCTTATAAAAGTAAATTAGAAGATTTAAAGAAAAATCTTGACCCCGAAACTTATCAAATAGAAGTCTATAATAGAGGAACGATTTTTAGGAGAGAAGTTGTAAAAATCTATGACGCTACATGTGCTATGTCTGGATTAAGAGTATCGGCTTCATTTAGTATTTCTATGGTAGATGCTTGTCATATTATTCCTTTTGCTATCGGGTTTGACAACACTTTGACTAATGGCATTGCCCTTTGTCCAAATCTTCATCGAGCCTTTGACCGTGGCGTTATTGCCATAAATGACCACTACGAAATAATCTTATCAAAATCCTTTAAAGAAAATCGAGACAGTGATTATAGTTTTTATAAATTAGAAGGTAAAAAGGTTAATTTACCAGAACAAACTGAATATCACCCCTCGCTAGAGAATTTTGCTTGGCATCGGGAGTATGTTTTTAAAAACTAAATGTTACAAAAATATGAAAAAGATAGCTTTAAATTTTGTTCCTCTACAGAAACAGATTTTCGATATTAATGTTTTTAGAAAAGAAAGAGATAAACAAGGTTTTAAGAATGAAGACTCTGAAATTTTCTCTTTAACAATTGGCGATGGGAAAGAACAGTTTTGGTTTAGTTTTTTTCCTAAAAATGATTTTACTCCAGTTGTTTATAAGTCAAACGAAAATATTTATTTAACATTAAGATACATTTTCAAGACATTATGTGATAGGTGTAATGAAACATTAGTAGAAAAAAATGAATATACAATTGAGTCACATTTTACATCTCAAAAAGTTAGATTTATCATTAAAAGTTATGCCGAAGGAAATCAAATTGTATGGCTATCCCCATTTTTTCTAGAAAAGACCAAAAAATTTGGGTTCTTGTTAGATTTTAAATTTGTTGTTAATCAAGGACAATCATTTAATAGAAAAATACAGCAATTAAGTCTGAGCCTAAATGGTGAATATAAGTCTAATAATAATCTTTATTACGACAAATTCAACATGCTAAAATCTTTTGCTCGTTTCTATTACAACAAGACCTTTGCAAATTCAATAGTAGATTTTACAGGTTTTACCCAATTAGAGTCCTTTCAACTCCAAAATAAAACCTACATCTTTGGGAATAACGAAGAAGCAAACTATCCTTCTACAGGTTTGAAAAAATCAGGCCCTTATAAAAAAGTAAATCAAAGTGCATTATTTTATTTCTTAAGAAATGAAGATGAAAAAGACAAGGCACTAAAGCTATATACAGCATTAAGAGGAGAGAGTCTGGATGATAATAAGTTTTATGGCGGGTTAGAAGAAACGTATAAACTCACAATAAATCAAAATAATATTAAAGGACTAAATTCTGATAAATATAAATTTGTTGATGAAATAGAGCAAGTTGCTATTGAAATTAAAAAGAAACATCCTTATGAAAAGATTATCATTTTTGCATTTTCTCCCAGAAAAGAAGAAGGCGGGGGGGGGCAAAAGAGATATTTAACCATTAAGTATGGCTTTGCTCAGCAAAATATTCCAGTACAATTTGTTCAATATAGTACCGTCACAAGTCCCTATGCTTTAAAGTCTTCCATTCCTAATATAGCATTAGCAGTTTTTTCAAAACTTGGAGGAGAGCCATGGAAAGTAAAATCTGCTGGTGAAGATTGTTTAGTGTTAGGAATTAGTCAAACTATCTATAGAAAGACTGGGTCTAAAGCTAAAAAATTTATCGCATACTCTGTTTTACTTGATACGGGTGGTATTTACAAAAGTTTAGAAGTTTTAAGTAATGAAGAAAACATAGAGTCGTACTTTGCAAAACTAAAAATAAGTCTGAAGAAGGTTCTTACCGAGGAAACAAAGAGATATAAGAAAGTAGTCTTACATGTTACCTTCAAACTAAAAATTAAAGAATTAAATATTATTAAAGAAACTCTTAGTGGATTTGATAGCGAAATTGATTTTGTTGTTATTAGGATAAATACGGAAAATGGTTTTTGGGGATACGATCAAACACAACATCATCTTACTCCATCCCGAAATACTTGTATATCAATTGCTGATTCAAAATATTTAATTTGGCTAGAAGGGACAAAGAGTGATTTTGATTCTCCTGAAAAAAGATATTCAGGTCCCATGTATGTTGATTTTTTTTATACCTCTAAAACCCTTGAGGAAAATGACAAACGTACTTATTTACAAGATTTACTCAATCTCTCTGGAGCAAACTGGCGAGGACTGAATGCCAAAGCTGTACCTGTATCTGTGTATTATTGTAAATTAGTCTCTGAGTATATAAAAGACTTTAAAGAAGTTTTGAATATTGAAGAGTTAAAAAATGAATTTAGTAACCCTTGGTTTTTATAAAATTTATGAATAACAATATTCTATCAGGAACTAGTGGAAGTATAATCATTCTTCTTGGAGCAGGGGCAAGTGTAGACGCTGGAGTTCCACATACTCAAAAAATGATTGAGGACATAAATAAAATGCTTGATGGTGACTGGAAAAAATACAAACCTATATATGAGCATCTAAGGAAGCTTTTTGGAAAAGAAAATAAAGATGAATCTGGTAACATCACTTATGATGACTTAAATATTGAAAAATTATTCAGTCAATTAGATGAGTTAATTTCTTTACTTGACGGTAAGCATAATTTATATCAATTCTTTAAAAACTGGATTGACTTATTTAAAAACCTTTATGGCTTTCAGGATGTAAAAGATTTTAGGGATAAAATTGAAGAAAAATTAAAAGAATGGATTGTACCCCAAAATTTAGAGTTATCCTATTATGAATATCTACTAAGGTTTGCAAAAACTAACCCTGGTTCAGGATTAAGGGTTTTTACTTTAAACTATGATAAGTGTATAGAGGAGGCATTTAGAGATTTTGAGCATGAGGGCTTGGAGTTAGAAAGAGGATTTGGTGTCAAAGAAAAGCAGAACATGGTTTGGAGGCCTGAAAACTTTGAAGAAAAAAATGACCTTGATAAAAGTGCGGATAATTTATCGTCTAAAATACTTTTCTTATATAAGATGCATGGTAGTATAGATTGGGGAAGGAACACAAAACAAGAACTAATAAGAATTAATGGTCAGAGCATAACAGAACTAATATTTGGAACAGAACAAAAAGTAAAAGCCCATGACCCATATTTATATTATGTATATCAATTCAGAACGTTTTCTCTAAAATCAAAACTAATTGTTATTTGTGGATATGGCTTTTTTGATTCACATATAAATAAAATTCTTACTCAATCTTTAATTTCTCATCCTGAGCAGAAAATATTGATTTGCAAATGGCAAGACTTACCGAAAGAAGAACAAGGACTTCAAGATAATGAAAATCATAAAGAATGGTATAGGAATCAATTGGAATTAGAGAATACATCTCAGATTCATATCTGGTATGGAAACGCAAGTGTTTTTTTTGAAAAAATGTTAAATATTGAAAAAATGGAAGATCTATTTCCAGTAGATCAAGAGGTTAGTTTATTCTTTGAAAAGATTGGCGAAGAAATTTAGCAAGATTATCTATAGTTTTTTCTCAAAACTTTTTAGTTGAAAGCATTATTTGAGACTGTCAGATTCTTAAAAAGTATTTGTTCTTGCATTATGTCAAGAAGTTCTCAAGTACAAATTCATAATAAAAATAGCGAAAGCTGGTCAGCTTTTAGGTTAATCAATAGTAAGTTTTTTAACGCGATATTTCTAGGTTGGACGTCAGATAACCTCAATTGAGTTCAAAATATCACCTCTTTTATACCTAAAATCACTATTTGTGATATACCATTGACAAGCTAATTGCTTTCTTTCAGCCAAAACATTTTTTATGTTATTACAAAATGGCTAATGATGGTTTTATCGTTTAAAATGTCAATAAAATTAGCTAATATTGGCATTCTAAATAGATGTATAATCGTCCCTAAATCCATGATAAAAAATAATCCAAAGGTGCTGAATGCTTGGGCAATGTACGATTGGGCCAATTCGGTACATTCTTTGACCATCACTTCTGCTATTTTCCCTATTTATTTTCCTGCAGCGGCCGTAATGATGCCTTCCAAAAGTACCATGTTGGATTTTTTGGGCTTTCAGCTCGAAAATACAGTGGTATATTCTTATGCGGTTTCATTGGGCTTTTTGTTGTTGGCTTTTTCTGTACCTATTACTTCGGCTATTTCTGATTTTACGGGCAAGAAAAAAGCATTTCTCAAAATGTATTGTTACTTTGGAGCTATCAGTTGTATGATGCTCTATTTTTTTACAGAAGGGCGTTATTATTTGGGTACATTTGCCTTTTTGTTTTCTATTGTAGGCTGGGGGGGAAGTATCGTTTTTATAATTCGTATATGCCCGAAATTGCTACCGAAGACCGTTTCGACAACCTGAGCGCCAAAGGGTTTAGTATGGGGTATATCGGTAGTGTGATATTGCTGTTGCAAAACCTTACGATGGTACTAAAACCCGAATGGTATGGGGGTATTTCGAGTGGTCAGGCTTCACGGATTTCGTTTTTGTCGGTAGGAATTTGGTGGATAGTATTTGCTCAGATTCCATTTTATTACTTGCCAGAAACCCAAAAACCACAGAAAAGAGGAGGAAGTTGGATTTTTAATGGCTTTAAAGAATTGAAAAAAGTTTTTGGCGAATTGCAGTCATTACAAATTACCAAGAAGTTTTTGGTGGCATTTTTTTTCTACAATATGGCAGCCCAAACGGTAATGTATTTGGGGGCTTTGTTTGGTAGCGAAGAGCTAAAGTTACCTTCCGATGCCCTGATTATCACCATTTTATTGATTCAATTAGTGGCTATTCCTGGGGCTTATATTTTTGCAAGGCTTTCTAATAAAATCGGCAATACCAGCTCGCTTTCGTGGATTGTGGTTATCTGGATTGTAATATGTATAGCGGCTTATTATGTTACCACTCGCAATCAGTTTTTTGCATTGGCTACTGGCATAGGTTTTGTGATGGGGGGGATTCAGTCGCTGTCACGCTCAACGTATGCCAAGCTGATTCCAGAAGAAACAGAAGATACAGCATCATATTTTAGCTTTTATGATGTATGTGACCGCCTGTCGACAGTACTAGGCACATTTATGTTTGGCTTGGTTAATCAGATAACTGGAAGTATGCGGATGAGTGTATTATTCCTATCAGCGATTTTTGCGATTGGATGGGTACTAATAAGAAGAATTCCTTCTCAGAAAATATACAAATAACAAGAATAACTTGAAAGGCAAAAGTCTTCCTACCTAACGAGGAAGACTTTTACTTTTATTTTTCATTTACAACTTCTCTTTTTTCGCTTGCTGTTGATAAATAGAAATACTTGCTTCCGCAGTTAAGGCAAGAGTAAAATTTGACGTTGGGGATGAAAAATAAAAAAAGTTTTACATAAAGAGGTCTTTTTGTCCGAGAACCATAAGGATTGCTACATACAGGACATTTTTTTGAGTTGGTGCGTCTTACCAAATAGAATACGACTACCCATACTTGAATCACAAGATACAAGAATGCTAAAATTACGAGTGGATTTACTGATTCTTCAAACATATTATAAAAGTGTGTTGGATTAACGACTATAGGTTTATATACGCTCTTTTCTTGGAATAGTGAAAAAATATCCAATGGTATAAGAAACAAGTGATATAAATTGAAAAGAAAATATTACAAAATACTATACAGGCAGCAGCGGTCAAGTATTAATGAAATATTGGTATGTAGCAAGTGAAGCAAAAACTTAATTAAGGTTGTAATATCCCAAAGTTGCAAAATAAATTGCTAAAAAGCAATCATTTGAAGCGGAAAATTATTGATAAAGGGTAAATATAAGAGAGAAAGTATTGTGTTTATATATAGGTAATTGCGCTCTGAGTAGATTTTAAGATTTGTTATCTTTTAGATTATTTTTAATTAAAAAATAGACTAGATTCTTCTAATAGTACAATTATAAATGATTGTACTATACCAATATCATAACTTAGATATATTCAAAAGTTTTTATTATTAGGGCTTATTACCGCGGAAAAAATAGAGTTATACGTTTGTAAGATATATTAGGATGTCGTTGAATTCTTAATTTAATAGGCTTTTTTTATGGCCTATTCTATGATTTTGCTCTTGAAATGTAGGAGCGAAACTTTAATTTATGATGGTTATATCTCTGATATCATGAAGATTGTCTATAAATTATTCAATTTAGACGCTTTCACTTCTTTTTGAGTACCCGACTCACTAAACAATTCTTGTATAAGGGCTATCTAAGGGAGACATATTCTATCTTAGTTCAGCAGTATATAAAGCATTACAACATGAAAAAATTATTAACCTTATCCTTTTTGTTTACTATTTGCTTGTCGGCTTTTGGGCAAAATAGCCGCTTGACAGGCAAAATTGTTGATAACAAAGGCGAACCTCTAATCGGTGTAAATATAGTATTGACGAATCTAAAAGACGCAAAAGACAAGCACTTTGGCCCAACCGATGTGAATGGTCGGTTTATGATTTCCAAAATATCTACGGCATCATATACCATGAAGGCTTCTATTGTAGGTTATAAAGACCTCATTCAGACCGTAGAAATCAACAAAGATTTGGTAAACCTTGGGCAGGTTGTAATGGCTGAGGCCGTCAACGAGCTGTCGGAGGTAGTGGTAAAAGGCAAGGCCGCCACTATGGTACAAAAAGGCGATACGCTCCAGTATAATGCCAATGCCTTTAAGACTGCTCCTGATGCCAATGCCGACGAGCTTATCAAGAAAATGCCAGGTATTACTTATGAAAACGGTCAAATCAAGGCTCAGGGCGAAAACGTAGCACAGGTATTGGTAGATGGTAAGCCTTTTTTTGGTGATGACCCCAATGTGGCTCTGAAAAACCTTCCTGCCGAGTTGATTGATAAAATAGAAATTATGGACAGACTTAGCGACCAGTCGCAATTGACTGGTTTTAATGATGGCCAAACCACCAAAACTATTAATATTATTACCAATCCTAACCGTAGAAATGGGCAGTTTGGCAAGGTATATGGCGGGGCAGGTACCAACGATACCTATTCGGCTGGCGGAAATATTAACTTATTTAATGGTGAAAAGCGTTTGTCGATTGTGGCGATGAGCAACAATATTAACCAACAAAATTTTTCTAGTCAGGATTTATTAGGAGTAAATAGTGGTAGTGCTGGCGGTGGTGCTCGTGGTGGTGGTGCTCGTGGTGGCGGAGGCGGTGGTGCTCGTGGTGCAATGGGCGGTAGTCAAGATAATTTTATGGTTGGACAACAAAACGGTATTAATACAACCAATTCTTTTGGGATAAACTACTCGGACAACTGGAGTAAAAAAGTAGCCGTAAAAGGAAGCTATTTCTTCAATAACTCTAATAATGCCAACCAACAATCTGTCTATAGAACGTATTTTCTTAATCAGAATACTAGCCAATACTACGACGAAAATTCGAGTAATACGAGCAACAACTACAACCATCGCTTTAATTTAAGAGTTGAATATACCATCGACCCCAAAAATACGATTATATTTACACCTCGTTTGAGTATCCAAACCAACAATTCGACAAGTGCTGTAGAAGGCTTGACTACTTTGGCCGATAACCAAAAACTTAATCAAAGCAGCAACTTAACCACAGCCAATCGTACAGGTTATACCTTCAATAATAGTATTTTGTATCGCCATAGCTTTGCCAAAAGAGGAAGAAGTATTTCCCTCAATTTGGGTACAGATGTTAATGATAGGTCGGGAACTAGCTATTTGGCTTCTAACAACCAATATTTTTCGGGAACAACGTCTGATGTAACAGTAAAACAGCTTTCAGAAACTGATACCCGTGGCTATAGCTTGTCGTCAAATTTGGTGTATACCGAGCCTATCGGTACAGGGTTGTTACAGTTAAATTATTCTATTAATTACAACCACAATAATAGCAATAAAACCACCAATCGAATTAATTCTATTTCAAATGAGTACACAATATTGGACTCGTTGTTGTCTAATAAATTCGATAATGACTATGTTACTCATCGTGCAGGTGTTGGCTATAACCTCAGAAGTAAAAATGGCAACTTAAACTTTGGTACTAATTTTCAAAGAGCCGAATTGTCGGGCGATCAGCTATTTCCTCGTGTCAATTCTGTACGAACATCTTTTGAAAACCTATTGCCATATTTACAGTGGGACTACCGCTTTACGGCCGATAGCCGTTTAAGAGTAAATTATCGAACAAATACCAATGCCCCAAGTATTACCCAGTTGCAAAATGTAATTGATAATACCAATCCGTTGTTCCTAACAAGTGGTAACCCCAATCTCGACCAAGAATATAGCCATAATATCAACGCCCGTTATTCGTGGAGCAAACCAGCCAAAGCTCTAACATTTATGGCCATTGCCAACGTAACGTATAATTTGAATACCATTGGAAATGCCGTAACTATTGCTCAATCAGACATTACTTTGCCAAGTGGAGTATTGTTGCGAAAAGGTGCACAACTAACACAGCCAGTCAACTTCGATAATTCGTTGAATGTGCGTTCGTTTATGGTAATTGGTGCTCCATTGTCGTTTATCAAAACCAACGTGAACTTAACATCGGGCTACAGCTATTCTCGTTTGCCAGGCAAAATCAACAACCAAGAAAACACCAGTAACCAATATAATTTTAACCAAGGCGTTACATTGGGTAGTAATATTAGTACCAATATCGACTTTAGTTTGAATTATACCCTCAATTTCAACAAAGTAGAAAACTCTATTCAGCCACAGCTCAACAATAAATACTTTGTTCATACAGGTACAGGGCGTGTCAATTTACTTTTTGGAAAAGGGTTTTTATTCCAAACCGATTTGAATTATTATCGCTACAATGGTTTGTCAGATTCGTTCAATCAGCAGTTTGTGTTATGGAATATATCGGCAGGCAAGAAGTTGTTTAAAAAGCAACAAGGCGAAATTAAACTTACGATATTTGATGTGTTGAAACAAAATAATAGTATTGCTCGAAATTTGACCGATACCTATATCGAGGACGTTCGTTCAAAAGTATTAAGTCAATATTTTATGCTGACTTTTACCTACAATATCCGCAATTTTAAAGGGAATAGTTAAGTGGGTATATCAGTCGGTGGGTTAATTCACCGACTGATATTTTTTATAATAACCTATCAATTGTTTCTTAAACTGTATTAAATCTTCCTTTATTGCTGCAATTTGGCAATCACTTCTTTTACGTGATTGATAGTGTACAAAATCTCCTCTTCGGTAGTATATTTCCCAAGGCTAAAGCGAATCGAACTGTAGGCTAGTTGGTCGGCTACACCCATTGCCTTTAAAACATGTGATGGTAAAACAGATGCCGATGTACAAGCCGAACCCGATGATACGGCAATATCGTGTAGGCTTATTAGCAAAAGTTCGCCATCGACCCCTCCAAAGGCTATATTCGATACATGAGGCAAACGGCATTGAGTATTGCCATTGACCGACGTTTGGGGTATTTGTAAAAGACCATTTTCGAGAACATCCCTTAGTAATGCTATTGATTGGGCATTGCTTTGCATTTCTTGTTGAGCTATTACACAGGCTGTTCCCAAGCTTACAATACCCGGCACATTGAGTGTTCCTGAGCGTAAACCTCGCTCATGTTTGCCACCATCCATCTGAGCTACAAGGTGTAAGTTTTTGTTTTTTCGATTTATATACAAAGCCCCAACTCCTTTTGCACCGTACAGTTTATGAGCCGATAAGCTTAGTAAGTCGATATGGTCATTTTGGACATCTATGGGTATTTTGCCAACCGCCTGTGTGGCATCGGTATGAAAAATAATTTGGTGCTGTTGACACAATGCCCCAATTGCTCTAATCGGGAAAATTACGCCCGTTTCGTTATTGGCATACATCGCCGACACCAAAATGGTACTTGGGCGAATAGCCCCCTGAATTTGTTCAAGGCTAATTTGTCCCTGATTATCAGGATATAAAAGGCTAATTTCAGCTCCGAGGTGTTTTAAATGTTCGCATACATCCAATATTGCTTTGTGCTCAGTAGCAATAGTAATAATATGGTTACCTTTATGAGCCAAAGCCTCAAAAACACCCTTTAACGCAAGGTTGTTGGCTTCGGTAGCACCACTTGTAAATACAATTTCTTTGTCGTTGGCGTGCAATAAATGGGCTACTTGTTGCCTTGCAGTAGCCACAGCTTCTTCGGCCTTCCAGCCGTACAAATGGCTTCGTGAAGCAGCATTACCAAAGTTTTCGCTAAACCAAGGTAACATTTCTTGCAAAACCCTTGTATCGACGGGTGTGGTTGCGTTATAGTCTAGGTAAATAGGAAGTTTCAAGGGTAAATAATCGGTTAAATGGCTGAAATTATGAAAAATAATAAACGTCTTTATTTGAAATACTGAGCAAATACCTATTGCTACAATATAGAGGAGCTGTTTAGATTATTATAAAATAGGCTTGACACCTTTGTAATACTACTAGTGAGGAGGATTGTTAAGATAAAAAGAATAAAAGAATTGTTTTGGCATAATCGCCAAAGCCCTCAATGCGTATTTTCAATCGGCAAGCACTCATAATCCATTCTAAGACATTTTTTGGGGTAGAATAGTTTCCATAAAAAGTACCATAAATCACAAAAAAAGAGGTATAAGAAACCTTATACCTCCTTAAAAAGTTCAGCGTAAATATTGCTTATTTGAACAATCCTCCTAGCAAACCACCTAGGCCACCAGCTTGTCCTTGTTGGCCACCGCCACCCATTAGTTTACCAGCAATATTGCTAATATCGTTCATATCGAGCTTACCATCGCTAAATGCACCTACAAAATCTTGAATATTCAAAGAAGAATCGTTAGGGTCATTAGTTTTTGAAATAACAGAACTAATAACGCCAGGCAAAACCTGTGATACGATATTGGAAGCAGCACTATTGCCAATTCCAAATTTCTGCATAAGGCTGCTTACAGCTTGTTGAGCAATGTTGGCGACAATTGGGTTTGACATCAAGCTTGTAGAGCCAGAAGCACCACCTTGTCCGCCCAAAAGACCCATGACACTTGCAATACCATTTCCTTGAGCTTGTTGCTGAAGCCCACCTGTAATAGCCCCCAAAATCGTTTCCATAGCAGAGTCGTTTTGATCATTAGGAATTGCAGGGTTGTTAACGATAGCGTCTTGCGAATGGTCTTTAATCAGACCCATTAATTGTTCTAACATTTTTTATTGGGTTTTAAATTGCTTTGTGTTCTTTTACAATTATATGAAGAGATTTTATATATTCAACCATTGAATGCTTAAAATATAAATAAAACATCATTATGACAGAAAACCCCATTCTTGCGTCACTTGAAAATAATAATTTATCTTTACAAGACGAAATAAACCGTTTGATAGCCGATTTGTATTATCCTAGCGAATCGGATGAAAAGATAGCGTTTGTGGAAGTGGACTTGCCTACCGATACACCTTTTGCATTATCAAGTTTTAAAATGTTTTTAGGCATCTTGCCCGATACAGTAGCTTCAGAGATAAGTTTAGACGAATTTTTTGCCCCATTATTAAAAACAGAAGATTGGTTTGGCGAAGAAGAATTGGCTTGGGTAAAAAGTGCAGAAGCCCTAAAAACACTGATGACTTCTCAGTTGACAGATATTGTTGGGTATAAATTAGGAAGCATAGAAATAGATGTTTATTTGTTGGGCAAAAGCCAAGCAGGTAACTGGCAGGGTATCAAAACCAAAGTGGTAGAAACCTAGGCCGTATAAAATCCAAAAACCTGATAGACACTATCAGGTTTTTGAGATAATCAGCTAAAATTATTCTCCAATTTTAGCAATTTCTTTGTCAAGAACAAATTTGCCAGTTGGGCTTTCCGAATCGATTAAATCGAATAGTTCTAATGCTCTGCGAGCATTTTTCTCTTCTTCTCTTTGCTCGGTTACATACCACATCATAAAATTCTCGGTTGCGTAATCGTTTTCTTCACGGCACTTCAACACAATTTTATTGATAGCATTCGTAACATTGATTTCGCTTTGCAAAGCTGCCTCAAATACACTCTTGAAAGTCGGGAATTCTTGTGTTACTTCGCCAATGGTAGGCGTAATAGCTGAACCACCCACTTCATTAATATATTTAAACAGCTTAAGGAAATGCTCTCTTTCTTCTTCGGCTTGCTTATAAAGGTATTCTGCCGACT
Organism: Flectobacillus major DSM 103; assembly: GCF_000427405.1. NCBI lineage: Bacteria > Pseudomonadati > Bacteroidota > Cytophagia > Cytophagales > Flectobacillaceae > Flectobacillus > Flectobacillus major. The sequence goes on along the minus strand of NZ_KE386491.1, from coordinate 2,535,816 downwards.
TTTCAAATCCATTTCTATCTAACCACGAAGCCATAGCTAAGTATTTTTGAGAAGCCTCAGCTTCCATTTTACACTGTGCATTAAGTGCTATTTCAATCTCTTCTTTCAAAGAAGTACGTTGTCTCATTAAATCTTTCATAATGCTATGGAATTTATTATTGATTACAATATTAACAGTTAACTAGAATAAAGCATTTGTTGTCTAAGAAAAATTCAAGAAATTTGGAATCAATCTAATTATATAGCCAAAAATACCATGAATTGAAGCCATTTTTACAAAATATTTGCTGAAGATACAACCATAACAATACGCTTTTTGCTACAAGAGCTACTTTAGTGATTTTTATGATTATCCCTTAAAAATACCCACCCTTATTATGAGAACTAAGGACGAAGCCAAAGAACAAATGATACTCGACAGTGCCTTATCAATGATTGCCAAAGTGGGCTTGTCGGGCTTTAAAATAACCAATTTGGCCAAAGAAGTTGGTATTGCCGCTGGTACAATTTATATCTATTTCAAGGATAAAGAGGCATTGATAAAAAAGCTGTATTTATATTTGATTGAGAAAGAAGCGGCAGCTTCTTTGGCTTTGATGCAAACCCACGAACCGCTCAAAAATCAGCTTGAACAACTTTGTTATTATTATCTGGCCAATACCCTACAAAATCCAGAACATGCCGCTTTTTTTGAACAATATACTCGCTCGCCTTACTATGAGTCTGACGAAGAATTACAGCGGCAAGAGGCTTTAGTTTTAGCACCTATTTATCATCAATTGCTAAAAGGACAACAAGCTAATATCATTAAGCCCATAGACCCAGAGGTACTCGTTACACTTATCTGTGGAGCATTAGCCGAATATGCAAGGCTGATGATGCTCAAAAAAGTGAAGCCTTCTAGCAACGAATGGGCTGCTATTTTTCAGATTCTTTGGGATGGTATCAAATGCTAATTAGGGTTTGTACGTTTTATTAACAATCTTTTTAATGATAGAGTCTAGTTCTAATACCGAAATCTTTAAATCCTGAATCACTTGACTTAATATGTCATCGGCAGGGATTTCTACCAAATCAAAATATTCGATAATGCCCAAAATTCGAGATACAGGTGCTCGAAGTTGATGCGATTGAAACCATGCAATTTCTTCGAGCTGATTAGATTGCTTAGCAATTATCTCTATTTTTTGGTTCAAATCTGTAATATCTTTAGAAAAACACGCTACTCCTGTAATATTACCCTCATGGTCATAAATAGGGTTAAAGTTGATAATAACACTCTTGGGTTCAGCAAATGATTCTAGCCGTTCTAGTACCGAGAACGATTCGCCCAAAATACCTTTTTGGTAATAACCTTTCCATTTATCTACTAGGTGTTTGGGTAGCCTGTCTTCAAAGCCTGCCTGATTTATCTGAAAAGGCTCGCCTAGGTAGTTGGACATGGCGTTGAGGTATGGTTTATTGGCCAAAATCAGATTGAAATCTCTATTGACCGACCAGATAATATCGGTAGTAGAATTAATAATAGCTTCTTGATTTTGCTGGGCATTTTGTAGGGCTATTGCCTGTTTTTTGCTCATGGTTGTATCTTTAAAATAAATAGATAAACCTTCAGTAGATGGATATACCGATGCTTCTATCCATAAATCGAATGCCTGAAAATAGGCCTCAAACGACTGCGAAGCATTTTGTTGAAGTACTTCATGGAGTTTTTGGTAAAAAACGGGCGTAGCTTCTTGGCTAAAATATACCCAAAGGCTTTTGCCAAGAATGGAGTCTCGGCTTTGTTGAAAAATCTTTTCGGCCGAAGAGTTCCAATAAGTAACTATCCAATTTTTATCAACTGTAAAAAAACCATCAGTAATACTTTCAAGGGTATTTTTTACAGCCTCGGCATGTTTGAGGGCTTCCGCTGTTTTACTTTTTAGCTCGGTTACATCTCTACCAATCACAAAAACCTGTTTGCCATTGGGGTCGGGTACTGCAACCCATTCAATATGCCGATAATCGTTGTTGGCGGTTCTGTAGCGATTGCTATGGGCATACACAATTTCGCCTCGGTAGAGTTTTTGAACCTGTTCTAGCGATTCTTCCAAATCGTCTTGGTGGATAAAATGCGTATAGTTACAGGCCTGAAGTTCTTCAAACGAATAGCCCAATACTCGGGTAAAAGCAGGATTTGCTTTGACAAAATAGCCATCTTTATCTGTAATACAAATTAAGTCGGCCGAGTAGTTGAATAGATTTGAGAGTTCTTCACGGGCTTTTACTTTCAAAATAAGGCTTCCTAGCGAAGCGGCAACATTGCTCAGCACTGTAATTAAATGATTGTCTTCAGGTATATCGTTGTTGTCGAGCAATACCAGCACACCCAAGACATTGCTGGCGTTGGGGTTTTCGAGAATCGGAACGGTGATAGCTGTATAGATTTTGGTAGTATCAAGTAATTTGGCTCTATTAAAATGAGAATTATGGGTTAAATCATTAAACCAAACACTTTGCTGTTTTTGCCAACTCATAATAGGTAAACCTTGGCTATCAAATTTACGCACATGAGCCTTTGAGTTTTCGACAAAATACACTAGGTCGGCTGCCTTTTGTTCTACCGACGAGCTTGCCAAAAACAATTGTTTTTTCTTGGGGTCGGGCATCCAAAACTCTGTAAGTTGCCATCCCGTAAACATTCGGATATTATTACCAATAGCAGTAAGGGTTTGCTTGAGCGAAAAAGAGTCTTTGATACTACCCAAAATCATGCTATTGAGTTCGTCTTCACGTGCTTTTAGCTCCGATTCGGTAATATCGCTGAGAATATGCAAATGAATTCCTTCTCGAATATTAGCTACAGCCCGCCACTCTACAATTTTATTTTGTGAATGTTTGCTATTAACATTGATTTTGCCTCGAAACCTACCAATCTGAGTAAGAATATCCCAAAAACGCTCTAAGCGGTGCGTATTACTATTATGGATAAAGTGATTGACTGAGAAATGGGTGATTTCGGGAATCGAATATTCAAATAAACCAGCGGCTGCTTGATTAGCATCTAGGAAGTTTCCTTTTTCGTCGCTCAGCAAAATGGCATCAGTCGCGTTCTCAAAAATAGCCAAAAGTTGCTCTGATGTTCTTTTTCGCTCATTTTCAGCCAAGATTCTTGGTGTTATATCATGAGCCAGTGCCAAAATAGCATCAGTACCCTTATAAGAAGTTTCATGGGCTGTAATTTCTACATAAATCGTACTTCCATCTTTGGTTTTATGGGATTCGTAACCAGACGATAAAGAGTGATGTACTGATGTGTTTTTTTGTAGTAAATCTTGGTATTTGAGTTGATGGAATTCCCTGAGTGAATAGCCATATTTGATACAAGCAGCCTCATTTACTTTTATAAATTGGTCGGTTTGCTTATTGTACACCCACATGGGCATAGGATTGGCATCAAATAACTGTTTGTAATCGTTGGCTACTTTTTTGAACCTACTTCGTAGCGTTTGCCTCTCTTTGGCAAATAATAGTACTTTTTCAAGTGTGTTGGCATCAAATTGCTCGGTACTGATATAGTCTTGAGCTCCTGCCGAAATAATAGCCCGAACAGATTCTTTGATAATAGTGTTGCTAACTACAATAATCGAAGCCGTAGGAAATTTTTTGCTGAGCAATTCTATCATTGTAATAGCCCTATTTACAACATCAGGGTAGACAAAAACCAATACAAGATCTGGTGTAAAGTCATTCTGTGAAGGGAAATTATCGGTAATATTTTGCCAGTAATATTCTTTGATGGTAGGAAAGACTCCAATACGCTGCAACTGAGTTGTGAAAAAAACTGAATTTTCATAATTACTAACAATAGTAAGGGCTTGTTGGAACATAATATCTATTGATTTAAGGTAAGCCTATACGTAAAGATATAATTTTTCACTAAAAAAAAGTTTTAAAAGATAGAAAATCTTAGCTTAAATGAGGATTTTTTAGTCTAAGTGACAATGTGAAAAAATAGAATTGTATTAAGTTACTGATTTAGTGTAAGATGTGTAGACAGTAGGATATAACTCTTAATGAGTGTAATATAAGCGTAAAAGTTGAATTTTAGTGATGTGTGGTCTATTATTTCAAAGATGAATTATTGGGTGTCAATAGTAAAGAAAAATTTTGGGGAAATAGTAATAATTCAGTACCAAAAAGATTTTCTGAGTAGCCAATTGAATACACTTTATCATCAAAAGGGTATGTAATAAACAAAGTGTAGTAAAGTGAACGTGGTATTGTGCCGATTCATTGATCAGCCCGATTGTTACATTATGCAAATACTTAATTTTGAGCATAATAAGCCCGTTACAGATAAACAATCATACAGCTAAAAAAGATATGCTTTAAATTAAAAATCAAATGCAAAAATTGGCCGCTAACTTGTCAATTCAAAACCTTAATCTTAACATGAAAAGAAGAAACTTTATTATTCAATCTGCTACTGCCAGTTTGGCTTTTTCTCATTTGCCTTTGCTGTCTGCTTTAGGCAATAAGGCATATCGCTACAAAACAGCCTTGATTGGTTCGGGGTGGTGGGGCATGAATATTCTTCGTGAAGCCATCCGTGCAGGCGAATCCAAAGTGGTAGCGTTATGTGATGTCGATTCCAACCAATTGTCCTTAGCCTTGGAAGAAGTAAAAAAAATGACAAGTGATACGCCCAAAACCTACCGTGACTTTAGAGAATTGTTGCTCAAAGAAAAACCCGAAATAGTCATTGTTGCTACTCCCGACCACTGGCATCCCTTAATAGCAATTGCCGCTATGGAAATAGGAGCAAATGTCTATGTTGAAAAGCCCATTGGTCATACCCTAATGGAAGGCCGAGCTATGGTAAATGCCGCCCGAAAATACGATAGAATTGTTCAGGTTGGTACACACCGAAGGGTTTCGCCTCATAATATAGCGGGTATAAATTTCTTGAAATCTGGAAAAGCTGGTAAAATAGGAATGGTTAGGGCTTTTGTGCATTATGGCGGAGGTGCAGGTACTGTAGTACCCAATTCTGAACCACCCCAAGGACTCGACTGGGACATGTACTGTGGGCCAGCACCACTGATTCCTTACAACAAAATGATTCATCCAAAGGGATTTCGGCAGTTTTTGAATTTTGCCAATGGGCAATTAGGCGATTGGGGGATTCATTGGATGGACCAAATTTTGTGGTGGACTGAAGAAAAGTACCCCAAAAAGGTTTATTCTACTATGGCTAGGCATATCAGGCAAGACAATACTGACTCGCCCGATACACAACTCGTGAATTTTGAATTTGAGTCATTTCAGGTATCGTGGGAGCACCGTTTGTATGCCGCCAACGAAGCCGAAAAAGCCAATGTCGGTTGTTATTTTTATGGAACAGAAGGAACTTTCCACATGGGCTGGCAAGATGGATGGACTTTTTACCCTGCCAACAAAAACCAATCTATTATTCATCAAGAGCCACAATTAAATAAACCCGACGACCAAAATATTCGGGAGTTATGGCAAGATTTCTTACAGTCAATCAAGCAACACAAACGCCCTATTTGCGACATTGAAATAGGACATCGCTCTACCAATATGAGTCTGCTAGGTATGTTATCGGCCAAAGCAGGGCGAAGTATTATTTGGGACGGCGAAAAAGAGGTGATTTTGAACGACCCCTCAGCCAACGCATTGCTACGACGTGAATACCGCAAACCTTGGGAATATCCTTCTGTTGAATAAATCCAGAACATATAATATCATGTTGTGTTATTAGCAGGTAACAAGGTCTACTAATAACACAACGACTTATATTGATACATTCTCTAATATATTATTTAGAGTTGAGCATCTAAAATAGCTTTCCATTGAGCATATACTTCAGCATATTGTGCTACCAAATGAGGAGTAGGCTCTACCAATCCTATTGATTTCATGTTGCTAAAGGCATCTTTAGGATTACTAAAGAAACCTTGACCAATACCAGCTCCTAAAGCCGCACCTTTGGCACCATCAGTGTCATAAAGCTCAACAGCCACCCCAATAGCATTTACTAACGCTTCCGTAAATACGTTGCTCAAAAACATGTTGGCCTTGCCTGCACGAATAACCTTTGGCGAACTGCCATTACTAGCCATAATATCTACACCGTATTTTAAAGAGAACGCAATACCCTCTTGAGAGGCTCTAATAATATGGGCACTACTATGAATATTGAAGTTGATACCCGTAAAAGTAGCATCAATAGTTTTGTTGCCAAGTACTCGTTCAGCTCCATTACCAAATGGCAACACAAAAAGACCATTGGCACCAGCTTGTACCTGCGAAGCCGCATCGTTCATCTGTTGGTAGCTCATATTGGTAGCCACATTGTCACGTACCCAACGATTCAAAATACCCGTGCCGTTGATACACAACAAAGTTCCCAAACGGTTTTGGTTGTTGAGCTGGTGGTTTACATGGGCAAAAGTATTTACTCGTGAAAGTGGGTCATAGCTCACTTGGTCAGACACCGAATACACAACCCCCGAAGTGCCTGCTGTAGCAGCTACCTCACCAGGCTCAAGTACATTGAGTGAAAGAGCATTGTTGGGTTGGTCACCAGCCTTATAGCAAACAGGTGTGCCAGCCTGAAGCCCCAACAAGTCGGCAATTGAGCTAGTGACTTCACCATGATTAGAAAATAACGGACGAAGTTCGGGTAAAATATTATGAGAAAAACCGTACGTTTTCATAACATCTTCCGAAACAGCGTTGGTCTGAAAATCCCAGAAAATCCCTTCCGACAAGGCCGAGTTCGAGGTAGTAATAGTACCCGTAAGTTTCATGGCAATAAAGTCGCCAGGGAGCATTATTTTATACACCGAGCCATATATGCGAGGTTCGTTGGCCTTAACCCATGCCAATTTTGATGCAGTAAAATTACCAGGAGAGTTTAATAAATGTGCAAGACTTTTTTCTTCACCAATAGTTTTAAAAGCCTGATTGCCAATTTCAACGGCACGGCTATCACACCAAATAATCGAAGGTCTCAAAACACGGTGGTCGCGGTCTACCATTACTAATCCGTGCATTTGATAAGCAATCCCGATGGCATGAATATCTTTTGAATTATATTTGCCAGATGAATGGCATCGAAAAACAGCTTGTTGAACGCACTCCCACCACATTTCGGGGTCTTGTTCTGCCCAGCCAGTTTGTGGTGTCGAAATCGTATTTTCGGTATCAGGATACTGTGCCGAAGCAATAATTTGTCCAGTAGTACCATCTACTACCGATGCTTTGATGGATGATGTACCAATGTCGATGCCTAAAAGTAACATATATTATGAGATAAGGGAAAAGGATTGTTTTGTGTTCAAAGTAGAGAATATATTTTCTTACTTAATAGCCAAAATACTATACGGAACAAAGATAAAAAAAGATACTTACAACTGTTCTAAACTGTTCTAAATTTTACGGTATTTTTTCATGAAAAAATATAGTTTTTAAAAAACCTGTTAACTTTAGTAAAAATCTTGAAAAACATTGCTGAAAATGTAGTGTGTCATGCTAACCAACTTTAAAATATGGACACCCAGAACCCTGTAATTGATATACAAAATTTGTATATGCAATATGGTGATAATCAAGTATTAAAAGGTATAAACATTGAGGTTTATCAGGGGCAAATCGTAGGATATATTGGCCCTAATGGTGCAGGAAAAAGTACAACCCTAAAAATTTTGATAGGTATGCTATCGGATTTTGAGGGGTATGTGCGTGTGTTAGGCTATGATGTAAAAAAAAATCCCCTAGAAGTAAAAAGAAGAATAGGTTATGTACCCGAAAATGCTTCGTTGTACGAACAGCTTACTCCGCTCGAATACCTGACTTTTGTGGGGCGGTTGTACAAAATGGAGGAAAGTATGCTAGAAAAAGCAGCACTAGAATTGCTTTATCTTTTTGATTTGTCGGATAGTATCGACAAACGGATGAATACTTTTTCTAAAGGAATGAAGCAAAAAGTGCTTTTGATTTCAGGCTTGATTCATAATCCAGATATTATTTTTCTGGACGAACCTCTTTCGGGGCTCGATGCCAATGCCGTAATTTTGGTAAAAGAAATTTTAGGCAAACTCAAAAATCATGGCAAAACGATTTTTTATTCATCGCATTTGATGGATGTTGTAGAAAAAATATCAGACCGCATTGTGGTATTGAACCACGGCGAGATTATAGCAGATGGTACTTTTGATGAACTTCGTAGCCAAGCATCGGGGTCGTTGGAAAGTATTTTTAGTAGCTTAACAGGAAATACTGAGGAAACCCACTCGAAAGCCGATGACTTTATTCGGGCTCTCGGAGTATAAAAAATTGAAGCCTATGACAAAAGCTGTATTGTGGTTGTTAGACAGATTCGCATGGTTATTTGTGAAGTTTAAAATTGATTTTGTTGCCCTCAAAGCAATCGTAGAAATAAAACTTATTACCGAGAATAGAAGGCTACAAAGCACTCACAAAAAACAACAAAAGCAAGACCCCGATAACCAAACATTTTTAAAAATGGTATTGGTGCAGGTTTTCTTTAGTTTTATTTATGGGCTTGGAATATTTTTTGTACAACAAAAAGTCTTCAATATGATGCTCATGAGCTTTGCGTTTATCATGTTTATGATAGCCTTCAACATGATTTCTGACTTTGTTGAAATACTATTTGATACCAACGATAACGTAATTCTATTGCCGAAACCTATCGACAGCCGCACAATTTGGACGGCTCGGCTGATTCATATTTTGGTATTTCTTGGTATTTTGACTGTAGCTAATTCGGTAGGGCTAATTGTATTTATTTCAATAAAACTGGGCTTGGCTGTGGGGGTGTTATTCTTTGTGTTTGTATTGCTCTTGTGCTTGCTAACGGTTTTTTTATCAAGTATTTTGTACTTGGCTCTTACTCGTTTAACTCATCCCGAAAAACTCAAAGATATTATTATTTATCTTCAGATTTTTTTTACGATAGGCCTTTCTATTGGCTATCAGTTTATTGCTCGTATCAACAAAGGCGACCTTGACGACCTACAAAGCCCTGTCGATATTAGTACTTGGCATTACTTTGTGCCACCTGCATGGTTTGCTATTGGTATCGAATCGTTTGTGTTCCATACCTTCCGAATGCCCTATCCTATATTTTGGAGTATGGTTGTTTTTATTCCATTTTTGTCTTTGTATTTTCTCAATCGTTTTCTTGCTCCGTTTTTTGCCAAAGGCTTATCTGCTATCAGCTTTTCGGAGTCAATTATAGCAAATGCCAACGAAACCTTGGGGCAACGAATAGGAATTTTTACGTATTTCAAAAATGTTTTTACCAAATCGCTCTTAGAACGCTCGTCGTTTGAGCTAGTCTGGAAAATTATTTCCCGAGACCGCAGGTTCAAATTGCGGACTTATCCAACTTTTGGTATGCTGGTGTATTTTATGTACAAATATTACAGCGATGCCAATACAATTGGTGTCAGCCGTTTATTGGTTTTGTATTATGCCACATTTACGTTGTATGTAATAACACAGCAAATTTTTGTTTCGGACGACTGGAAGGCGGCTTGGATTTATCGTGTTGCCCCGATTGCCAACCCTGGCGAGATTTTGATAGGAGCTTATAAATCAGTGATATTGAAATATATCTTACCGCTTTATTTGTTGGTTGGTGCGGCACTTTACTATCGGGAAGGAGTACGTGTATTTGACGATATTTTTCTGAATATTTCGGTTACGTTGTTGTATTTATCGGCAGGCGTTTTTCAGGAAAGGTTTAAACTGCCTTTTTCTATCGAAAACGACAGCGCCAGCAAAAAAGGAGCTAACTGGGTACGTATTGCTGTTATTGTGTTTGTATTACCTGTCATGGGGTATGTGCATTACTTTATTGCTCAGACACTTTCGGGTACATTAGTAGTGGGGTCAGGTTTTTATATTATATCCATTATTTTATTTAATCAATATAAATATATTTCTTGGGACAGAATCAAGATTTGAGCCATACCTTTGTCAAACAATTAATCAATTTACACAAGAAAGCCAATCAGTGAAATATTCACCGATTATTTAAAAGGATACGATGGGATTATTGAAGGTGGCAAACCTAACCAAGGTTTATGAAGGAAAAACGGTAGTAAATGATATTTCGTTGACAGTTGCCCAAGGCGAAATATTGGCAATAGTAGGAGAAAGCGGTTCAGGAAAAACTACTTTACTCAATATGATGTCGGGCAATATTAAACCCGAAAAAGGACAATTGTGGTTGGAAAATGAAGAAATAGACCTTTTCTTCAACCGTTTGATTCGTGAATTACCCAATATCAAATTAGTACCACAAGATTATAAATTAAAACCCGAACACAAAATTTGGGAAAATATAGACCTCTCGTTGACCGAATATACTCGTGAATACCGTACTCAACGAGTGGCCGAACTGCTTGATCTATGTGGTATTACGCATATCAAAGACAAAAAGCCCAAAGAGGTATCGGGTGGCGAAAAGCAACGTACTGCTATTGCTAGAGCTATTGCCGAAGAACCCCTTGCTTTGCTTTTGGACGAACCCTTCAGTAACCTCGACTCGGTCAACAAACAGCGTCTTCGTGAAAAATTAGTGACAATCATCAGGCACGAAGAAATAGCTTGTGTATTTGTAACCCACGATATGATTGAAGCTTTGCTAGTAGCCGACAGAATAGCCGTGATGCAAAAAGGAAATTTGTTAATGATAGATTCACCTGATAATATTTTCAAACAAACTCACAATACTTATATTGCCGATTTTGTACAAGCTGCTATACAACCTATCAAAGACTTTGTCCAGCATTTTCAAATAAAGTAAAAATATAAGTAATAAAGCGAATATCTGGGTCAATGACTTTTAATAAGGAGTAGACCCAGACATTCGCTTTTGAAGTTATGGCTTTCTTAGTTTGCTAGCCAACTCAAAGGATAGAAAACGCCTTTAATCAAGCCCCCCAGTTTTTTAGGTGCTTAACAATTAAATAAAATTCACGTAAAATTTGATTTTTATAAATTCCCATGCTAGTTTTGGACTCAAATACAAATTTGGTCGAAAAGTCATGAGTGAATTACTTCAAAAAGACGAGCTAATAATCCAAGAAGTTATAACAGCTGCTAAAGAATTATTCAAGCGATATGGTTTGAAGAAAACCACTATGGAAGATATTGCCAAATATGTAGGAAAAGGCAAAAGTACATTGTACTATTATTTTCCAAGCAAACAGGAAATATTTGAAGCTGTAGTAGAGCATGAAATGAAAGAACTCTTTCGTTCTATTGAGATAGCAGCCGAAAATGCCCCAACAGCTCGTGAAAAACTAAAAGTGTATTGTACAACTCGTTTTGAAAAATTAGCCATGATGTGTAACTTGAGCCAAGTACTCAAAGAAGACATCATGGACAATGCGTGCACGATTTTTCAGCTAAAAAAGAAGCATAGCAATGTAGAAATAAACCTTGTACGTGAGTTTTTGGCATTCGGCGTAAAGTCTGGTGAGTTTAGAGTTCTTTCCGACGAACATTACGATATTCTTGCCAAAATTATCGTAGCTACATTCCGAGGCTTTGAATTGCCTAATTTAGAGATATTAGAATTACCTAAAGATTTTAGTACTTATACCGATTTTATGATTGAAACCTTTATTGAAGGTTTTGGACAAAAGAACGGTTAGTTTGCTTTGTAATTTTTTGAGTTGTAATTGTGTGTAAAATAGATTTTAATGCTAAATAATCAAGATTGAAACTTTTTTACTACAATTGTGTTTATTAGTAAAATACCGGCTTCACTAATTTTTTTTTCCTAACTTCTGTTATTGCAGTTTAAATCAACTTGTTAATAATTTTAAAAAAAATGTAGCAAGTTTCTAATTGTATATAAAAATAGACTAAAATACGATTTTGGTCGATAAGTTTTGAGAGTATGTCGATATAACAGGTTTTTTTGTCGATTAAACTATGAAAGACATATACAAGAATGGCAAAATATAAGCAGAAATGTGAATTAGTGGAGGTATATAGTAAGACAAGCATTTTATGAAAAACGTTGCATCAGCTTATCAAAGAATATTTCACCATATTTTATACAAATAGATTATGAATATCAATCATACAGTTTCGGCTGCCACGGGCAAATTAGGTATTTTATTGCCAGGTATGGGTGCTGTAGCAACCACTTTAGTAGCAGGCGTTATTGCTGCTCGTAAGGGTATAGCTCACCCAACAGGCTCATTGACACAAACGGCAAATATTCGTTTGGGAAAACGTACAGAAAATCGTAATCCAAAAATTAAGGATTTTGTACCGTTAGCTCCTCTTGAAAATATCGTATTTGGAGGCTGGGATGTGTTTGGCGACAATATGTATGAAGCTGCCGTAAAAGCGGGAGTATTGGAACGCCACATGGTAGAGCAAGTACGTGACGAGTTGCAGACTATTGTGCCGATGAAAGCGGTATTTGACAAGCGTTATGTAAAAAACCTTGATGGCCAGAATGTGAAGCCACAAACAAGCAAATTAGCTTTGATAGATGAGCTATTGGCAGATATTGAAAACTTCAAAATAGCTAATGATTGTGAGCGTTTGGTGATGGTTTGGTGTGGTTCTACCGAAATTTATCATGAAGCAAAAGAAGTACACTCGTCATTAGCAAAATTTGAAGAAGGCTTAGCCAACAACGATGCTGATATTGCCCCTTCAATGATGTATGCTTATGCTGCCCTCAAATCGGGTGTGCCATTTGCAATGGGTGCTCCAAACCTTTGCTTGGATATTCCAGCTTTGGAAGAATTAGCTGCTTTGACTCACACGCCAATTGCAGGTAAAGACTTCAAAACAGGTCAAACTTTAATGAAAACGATTGTTGCACCTGGTCTTAGAGCCAGAGCATTGGGCGTAAGAGGGTGGTTCTCTACCAATATTCTTGGCAACCGAGATGGCTTGGTGTTAGATGCTCCAGAAAACTTCAAAACCAAAGAGGTTTCAAAAGGAAGCGTACTGGAAGGTATTTTGGATGGCGAACAAAACCCTGAACTATGGGGCGATATTCACCACAAAGTAAGAATTGAATACTACCCACCACTTGGCGACAACAAAGAAGGATGGGACAACATCGATATTTTTGGATGGATGGGCTACCAAATGCAAATCAAAATCAATTTCTTGTGCCGTGACTCAATCTTGGCAGCTCCAATTGTACTTGATTTAGCATTGTTCTTAGACCTTGCCAAGCGTGCAAACCTTTCTGGTATCCAAGAATGGCTTTCATTCTACTGGAAAGCTCCTCAAACTTTACCAGAATTAGAACCAATCCACGATTTGTTCAAACAATTGGAGAAGCTTGAAAATACATTACGTTATTTGATGGGTGAAGAGCTTATTACCAATCTTGGAATGGATTATTATGAAAATGTTGAAGAAGACGTTGAATTATAATTATTCTACCAAATACATACAAGGTTGATTCAATGATACAGTAACATTGGCAATACCTACAACATTGCCAGTGTTACGAATCAACGCTTTCTCTTTTCCATGAAATACACAAAGTTTCATATTGCTGTAGCTTCTGCTCTTGGTTTGGGGTATATACCCAAAGGTTCAGGCACATTTGGTGCTATTCTTGCATGTTTTGTCGTTCTCGTTTTGGATACCTACCTTGGGTATTCATCAATATGGTATCAGGGTTGCTTGTTGCTTCTTACGGCTGTTTTTATGTTTCTGGGTCGGTGGTCTTCCATGATTACAGAAAAAATTTGGGGAGAAGATTCCTCCAAGATTGTTATAGATGAAGTGGTAGGGCAATGGCTCACACTTTGTTTTATTCCATTTTCATGGCAAAACCTCCTTTTAGGACTCTTGTTTTTTAGAATTTACGATATTTTTAAGCCTTTCAACATCCGAAAGTTTGAAAATTACGAAAATGGATGGGGGGTAATGCTCGATGACGTTGCGGCAGGAGTATGGGCAAATCTCACCTTACAAGTAATTCTTTTAATCATATAGCGAAATGACAAAGTATTTAATGGTTTTTGTAAGATTCATGTCGGCATCGGGTATTGCAACAGGCGTGGATTTTGGAGCGGCCTATTCATTAGTTCAGGGTCTTGATGTACAATTTGCATGGGCAACTTTCATTGGAAATGCCTTGGGGGCGGTTGTGGGCTTTTTTATCAGTCGGGCATGGGTGTTTAAGGCTCAGTCTTCTAACCAAATGACTTCGCAAGCTATTAAATACACGATGGTTGCTATCGGAAATTCATTTATGAATGTTGCAGGCGTAACATTATTGACCAATTGGGTGTCATGGAATTATTTACTCATTAGGGTTATTATTGGGATATTCGTTTTTGTCGTGTACAGCTACGGATTGAATCAGTGGTTTGTGTTTAAGGAAAAAAATCATGAGAACTTATCTTTATAATTTCAGTCAGGAAATTAAGAATATTAAAAATAGAGTATTCCAATTAGGACTTATAGTCATTTTTGGTCTTAATGTAGCTCAGGCACAAACAATCGTTAAAGGACGTGTTGTTGAAAATAAAACTAATGACCCTATTCCGTTTGTCAATGTTACTGTTGGGGGAACTACCCAAGGGGTACAGGCCGATATTAATGGTAATTTTGTGTTGACGGTAAAGGATTTTGGCAATGGCAAAATTCAGTTTTCGTCGGTGGGCTATCGTACCGAAACCCGTTCTTATAAAAAGGATGCTACCCAAACTATCAATATAAAACTGGTATCGACCACCCAAAACCTTGCGGAAGTAACAGTAAAGGGTAAAAAAGATAAATACCGCAACAAAGACAATCCTGCGGTTACTTTGATTAGAAAGGTAATTGAGCATAAAGACGAAAACAAAAAAGATGGGCTGTCGTATTACCAATACGAAAAATACGAAAAGCTACAACTCGACCTGAGCAATGTAGACGAAGCCTACAAGAATAAAAAAATCTTTAAAAACTTTCAGTTCATTTTTGATAACCTCGACACTGCCCAAATTACAGGAAAAGTTTCTCTTCCGTTGTATTTAAAGGAAACTGTTGCAGATGTTTATTTTAGGAAAAATCCTCGTGAAGAGAAATCCTATATTAAAGGGGAGAAAAAAGTGGGTCTTGAACAGTTTTTGGATAATGATGGTATGGGAGCATACCTCAACAGAATGTATGAAGATGTTAATATTTACGACAACAACATCAGCTTACTTACTCAGCAGTTTATCAGTCCAATATCTACACTTTCCCCAACATTTTACCGATTTGTTATTATCGATACCTTGCAATTTCAGGATGTAAAGTGCGTCAACTTGGGCTTTTCGCCACGCAATCAAGCCGATTTTGCATTTGTCGGAAGTATGTATATAGCACTCGATTCGTCGTATTCTGTGCGTAAAGTAAAAATGGGTGTTCCCAAAAGCATCAATTTGAACTTTGTGCTAGATATGCAGATTGAGCAAGAGTTTAAGCCTACATCTCAGAAGTTTCTGATGTTATCTAAAGATGAAATTGTAGTAGAGTTTAATTTGCTCAAAAGCGAAAACACAAGAGGTATTATAGGGAAAAGGTCGGTATCGTACCAAAATTATGTATTAAATACGCCCATCAATAATTCGATATTCAAGCCTATTCAAAAAAATGTTTTGATGGATATGGCACTAGAGCGAGATGATACATTTTGGCAAAAAGCCCGACACGAGCAGCTCAGCAAGGTTGAAAGCAATATCTATATGATGGCCGATAGCATTCAAAAAGTGCCAGCATTCAAGCGATTCATGACTATTGCAGGTTTGGTGTTGTTTGGGTATCATGATTTTGGCAAATTTGAAGTTGGGCCTGTCAATACGTTTTATAGCTTTAACCCTGTAGAAGGTTTTCGTCTACGTTTGGGTGGCCGTACAATGGCCAAGCTAAATCCACGGTTGTACTTAGAAAGCTATTTGGCGTATGGCTTTAAAGACGAGCGTTGGAAAGGCTATGCAGGTTTTACCTATAACTTAGGCAAAAACTCTATTTATCAATTTCCTAACCACTATTTAAGGTTCTCGTATCAGGATGAAGTGAGGATTCCGGGGCAAGAGTTACAATTTATTCAGGAAGACAACTTTTTGCTATCATTCAAGCGTGGTGTCAACGACAAAATGACCTACAACAAAATTGCTAGAATTGATTATCGTAAAGAATCTCGTTCGGGTATCAGCTATGAGTTGGGCTTCAAGCATTTAACGCAAGAAGCGGCAGGAGCACTGAAATTTGAACGCTCGTCGGAAGTGGAAGGTAAATATATTCAAGACAAAGACCTTACCAGTTCTGAATTGTCGGTAAACCTACGGTTTGCACCAAACGAACAATTTTATCAAGGCAAAAACTATCGGATTCCTATTATCAACAAGTATCCGATTTTTCAGGTACGATACTCATTGGGTATTGCCAATTTTCTGAAGGGAGATTATAACTATCATAATTTGACCTTACGAGCCAACAAACGTTTTTTTGTATCGCCTATTGGTTTTACCGATGTAACTGCCGAAGCGGGCAAAGTATACGGAACAGTACCTTATCCGTTGTTGATGATTCACCGAGCTAACCAGTCGTACTCGTACCAGTTAGAATCATACAACTTGATGAACTTTTTAGAATTTGTGAGCGACCAGTACGCAGGTATTTTTGTGGACCACTATTTTAATGGATTTATTTTTAATAAAGTACCTTTGTTGAAAAAACTCAAACTAAGAGAAATTATCACCTTGAAAGCCTTATATGGTAGTTTGAGCGATAAAAATAATCCAGCTTATAACGATGACCTATATCGTTTTGCAACAGGTATAGACGGCAAGCCATTGACCTATGCGTTATCAAATGGCCCATACCTTGAAGCAAGTGTTGGTATAGGTAATATTTTGAAGTTTTTTAGAGTTGATTTAGTAAAAAGACTTACTTATCTTGACAATCCACAAGTATCTGAATATGGTATTCGTGGTAGATTTAAGTTTGATTTTTAGTGAATTTTTAACCCTCGGCTACTTATGTATGCACTAAAATCAGCGGGACAACAGGTGATTTATAAAATCATCAACCCATTTATTAATCTATTAATTGCTTTAAAAATAACGCCCAATATGGTAACTACCATGGGTTTGATTCTCAATTTGGTAGCAGCGGGTATCTTTGTGTATGGTGCCGAAGCCTCTAAGCGTGGCGATATGAGTATTATTGGGTGGGGTGGGGCTATGATTTTATTTGCAGGAGTTTTCGACATGATAGATGGTCGCTTGGCTCGTGTAAGTAATACTTCCTCCAAATTTGGAGCATTTTACGACTCGGTACTCGACCGCTACAGCGAAATGTTTATGTTTTTGGGTATTTGCTATTATCTTGTGGCTCATCATTACCTTTTTAGTTCATTCTTTGCCTTCTTAGCTTTGATTGGTTCGTCGATGGTAAGCTATACCCGTGCTCGTGCCGAAGGGCTTAATATCAAATGCGATATAGGCTGGATGCAACGTCCCGAAAGAATTGTGATCATTGGTGGGTCGGCTTTGTTGTGTGGTATTTTAGCTCCTATTATTGGCAACGATTTTAGGATAGAAGGGCCTGCTACCAGAGTACCTTGGTTCGAGACTATCTCAATTTTTACTATTCCGCTTACTATTGTGGCCATATTGTCAAACTATACGGCCGTGCAACGCATCGAACACACTCAAAAAGAATTGAATAAAAATGAAAAATAGTTGGTGGGGCATGTTGGGTGTTTTAATAGTCTGCTTTTCTTTTTCGCCTGCACACTACCCCAAAGTGCCTGATTCAAAAGAACGCTTGTTTTATATACAACGTAGTTCTAATATCAATACCATTGTATACGACGCTAATTTGCTACCCAACGGTTCATTCGATGCCGAAAACCCCGTAGATGTGTATTGGCTGAGGTATCAGGAAGATGGCAAACGCAAAGAGCTTTCATGGATTCAGAAAGTACTGGCTTATGGAATAGACGTAAAGACTGTTTCTGAAGCTAGTAATGTCTATGAAGCGGCTGTGGTTTCCTACAAAAAAAGAAAGATAAAATTAGGTCTTGATAAAAACAGAAAGCCTTACGCTTCACTTACTATCAACAACCAATTGGCAAAATTGGACCACGTATATGTACAAATTGAAGGCAGTAATTTACGCCCTAAAGTACAGTATGTAGAAGTTTTTGGCAAAGATTTAATCACTGGAGAAAATGTTTATGAAAAAATCAAACCGTAATAGTGTTTGGGCTGTCGAGGAGTGGAGCTTTGTACGTTTTTCGGCTCAGAATATTATTGGAACTATCATTTTTAGTATTGTATATTTTGCTTGGTATATCAAAGTAGTAGGTTGGCGTTCAGAGCACTTTACTATGTATGCTCTTTTAGTGGGTTCTTATTTTGGGAATCGGACTACACGCGATTTTGTAAAAGCTTTTGTCATCTTTGCGATTTATTGGATTATTTACGACTCCCTGCGGGTATTACCCAATTATGAGGTGAATCCTATTCATATCCGAGAGCCCTATGATTTAGATAAAAGCCTATTTGGTATCCATTTTGAAGGACAATTGCTAACCCTCAACGAATATTTTGCCAAAGTTCATAAACCCTTTTGGGACATTGTGGCAGGAATATTCTATATCAACTGGGTACCTGTTCCATTGGCCTTTGGGGTGTATCTTTTTGTGAAAGACCGTGCTATGTACTATCGTTTTTCCTACTGTTTTGTATTTGTCAATCTGATAGGTTTTATTATTTATTATACTTACCCAGCGGCTCCGCCTTGGTATGTAGCTCAGTATGGATTTGAACCTGATTTCTCTATTCCTGGAAATGTAGCGGGTTTAAAATATTTTGATGAATTGCTCAATGTCAATTTATTTCATGGAATGTACGAAAAAAATGCCAATGTATTTGCTGCAATGCCTTCTATGCACTCAGCCTTTCCATTGATTGTATTATTTTATGCTATCCAGAAAAGAGTAGGTTGGTTTTTGATTTTCTTCGTGATTTTCTGTATTGGTATCTGGAGTTCGGCTGTGTATACAGGTCATCATTATGTAATTGACGTACTCGCTGGTATTACTTGTGCTATTGTAGGTATTTTTCTCTTTGAACGTTACGTCAAAAAATATGTATTAATGTTGGTGTAACTTAAAACATGATTTTAGGTAATATTATAAAGAGAGCATCTATTAGTGTTTATTATGATTTATAAGGTTGTCAAGTGAGCTTTGATGAGGCTTATAATTTGCTCAAATGATAGAAGATTAGGGGCTATTTATACAAAAGGCGTTCGAAATTAGTTTTTCGAACGCCTTTTGCATATTAAATGTCAGTATCATACAAGCCGCAAAGCAGTGCTTCTCTATTAGTAAAAATCATATTCAAAAATAATTACTCACCACTAAATTCGGGATGACTCATGTTTGAGTTATAATGACTTTCTCAAATTTACTTCAAACTGATTAGCAATATGGCTTTTGTCTTTTTCTAAGATAAGTCGGGCTGCTGTTTTGCCCATTTCCTTAAAATTAGTAGAAATCGTAGTGATACCATCCAAAATAATTTCTTTAAGAGGGGTTTCATTATACGAGATAATACCTACCTGTTGGCCAATTTTGAGATTATTATTCAAGATTTTTTTGATAAGAATAACCAAATCATCCTCCATCAGATTAATATAAACTTCGCCTTCTTGTACGTCCTCATATTTGATATTATCGACAACCGATGCTTCAAAAGCATAATCTTGACAAAAATTCAGAAAACCTGTTCTGATTTCTTGTGGATAGCAACTATTGCGAGGAAACATCAATTTGAGTTTTGAATAATTACGAAGGCGATCAACCACCTGGCACAAGGCCATATAAATATCTTGTTCAAAATTTTCAAAAACAGCTCCATACTCGCCATGTACGCCCGACACCATTTTATCAAGAATAATTAGTTTCTCTTTAGGAATCATATTTACAACCTCTTCTACTTTGCCATTATCGTCTAAGAAATAAGGAATAATGACAAAATGAGAATAATCTTCATCTTTTTTGGCCGTAAGTACTTTCTTAAACAACGAAAAGTCGTTGTTGTACACATAAAAATCAATGGCCACTTGCTGGCCTAATTCTTTGACAAAGGCATCAAAAATAATTTTTTTGTGAGCCGAGAGTTTATTGAAAAGCAAAAGCACCTTTACAGGCTTTTCAAAATCTGTATTTTTTATGTAATACCCTTTGCTTGGTACCGACTCCAGAATACCCATGTGCTTGAGTTGACGATACGATTTTTCGACAGTATCACGCGATACGTCTAGCTCGAAGCTAACTTCGTTGATAGAAGGCAGCCTGTCATTTACCATAATATGCCCCAATTCGATGCCCTTGATGGTAGAATGAACAATTTGCAAATACTTAGGAGTAGCCGAAATATCATCTACCCTAATTACATCCCATATTTTCTGTTTTTTCGCAATCATCTTTCTTTTAAGTTTAAGCTGATGTAATTTTCATCAAGTAAGGTGCTGAATGAGATTTTTGAAATAAAGCCTTTAAGAATCACTATTTTGTTTCAATTGCGGGTTATAGCCCAATGTCATCATGTATTTGGTTTGGGTATAAAGGCCCAATTTTTTAGAAGACACCTTGCGTACTCTGTACTTAATTTATGATGCTTTTGGGCTTACTCATACATCTTCAAATCTTGTTTTTAAGGTATATTAGAAAGAAATCTACAGATTGGATAGAATGGTAATATTTTTATATATAATAATAATTTATAAATAAAAGGTATTGCTATTCTTTAATCAAGGTTAAGCTATCCCAGAGTCTTATTCAATAAATACAGTATAAATTTTTATGCAATCGTTATCGGGAACGTTGCCAATCCACCCAGATAAGCCATTTTTAAGGGCATTTTCCCTATAGTCTACCTTATAACTTCGTATTTTTTACTACTATTTACACACAAATAAGGAGCAAGAAAATTGAATAATTCTAAGATATAAACCATGATAGTATCTTCAAATTTATGGGAATATACAACCATTACTTGCTACAACTGGATGCTACAGGATGGATAGTTTGTAAATGAAATTTATCTTTGAGGAAGTTGTACAAAACAAAGAAGGGTAGAAAGCCTTTGTCCTGTGCTTTTAAGCAGGAAATATTCAACATTTTGGTATCCAAAAACCTTTAGCAAACACATGAAAAATAACCATTTCACTAAAGTACTCTTTGCTTCATTAGTATTGTCATCGGTCACAACAGGGGCTTTTGCTCAAAAAAATGTAACCAAGTCCAACGATTCCAATACGCCTTTGCATTTAATTCAGCCCGATTATCCTGTTCCTTATGGTATTGTCAAACAAGAAGATGTAGTAAGTACTTTGCAAAGAATACATGGTTATTTGGACACCGTAACACCCACCAACTTTGTTAATGTCAAAACCAATGAAGTGATTACCGATTTGAGTAAAATAGATGAAAATACAACCTTACAAAAAGGCGATTTTCGCTTGGTAAGCTACGAATGGGGCGTTACCTACGCCGCAATGTTGTTGGCAGCTCAGGCTACTGGCGACAATCGTTATAAAGAATACTCTGAAAAACGCCTAAAATTTATTGCTGATGCTGTGCCATATTTCAAGAAAACCACCGAGGCCCATGCCGACTGGGGTACAAAAGGCCCTTTGCGTGGCTTATTAACTCCGCACGCATTGGACGACTGCGGAGCTATGAGTGCTGCCATGATTAAGGCTACGATAGCAGGAAGTACAACGAATTTTCGTCCGCTAATAGATAGCCATATTGAATATATCATGAAAAAAGAGCATCGTTTGTCGGACGGTACATTGGCTCGTAATCGTCCACAAGCTAATACGTTATGGCTCGACGACATGTTTATGGGTATTCCTGCACTAGCTCAAATGGGTAAACTTACAGGCGATAAAAAATACTACGACGAAGCTGTCAAACAAGTAAAGCAGTTTTCAAAAAGAATGTTTAATACCGACAAGGGTGTATATATGCACGGCTGGGTAGAAGGCATGACCGAACACCCTCAGTTTCATTGGGCAAGAGCCAACGGCTGGGCTATTCTAACCAAAGTAGAGTTATTAGAGGTATTGCCAGAGAGCCACCCAGGCAGAGCCGAAATACTGGCATTATTGAAAGCACATGTAAAAGGCTTGGCCAAATACCAATCGGGTGCTGGCTTTTGGCATCAGCTACTCGACCAAAACGATTCTTATTTAGAAACTTCGGCCACTGCTATTTATGCCTATTGCTTTGCCAAGGCTATCAACAAAGGCTGGATTGACGCATTGGCGTATGCACCTGCCACATTGCTAGCATGGAACGCTGTAAGTACCAAAGTAAATGAAAAAGGCCATGTAGAAGGAACATGTGTAGGTACAGGCATGGGCTTTGACCCTGCGTTTTATCACCACCGCCCAATCAGCCCTTTTGCAGCTCATGGCTATGGGCCAGTGATTTATGCAGGTGCCGAAATACTTACGTTGCTCAAAACACACCAGTTTGAAATTAACGATAGCTCTGTACAATTACTGATTAAGAAAAAATAATATGCGATTTAATTTATGCTTAAACACATCCTTATGGCTTTGTTTGGTAGGGTTTTCGACCTGCGGCTTGGCTCAAAATACCACACGAAAGTTTGATTTTGGTATTGGTAGAAGTGCCAAAGGTTTTATACCAGTACTTCCTAGTACCACATTTACCCAAGAGCGTGGGTATGGCTTCATGGTAGAGTCGGAAGTGAGTGCTACTGATAGAGGCGGAAAAAATAAGCTTGCTGCCGATTACATCACAAGCAATAAGCCTTTTTTCTTTACGGTCGATTTACCCGAAGGTATTTATGAGGTAAAAGTATGGCTAGGTGATACCCAAGGTACAAGCCAAACCACTATTAAGGTTGAAAATAGGCGTTTGATGCTCGAAAAAACGATAACAAAGCAAGGCGAAGTGCTTACAAAAAGCTTTCTTGTACATATTCGTAATGCTCAAATCAATGCTAACGAAAGTGTTAAACTTAAACCTAGAGAGCTCAACTATTTGCATTGGGACAATCAACTTACTTTTGAGTTTGGCGACAAAGCCCCCAAAGTTTGTGGTTTAACAATTAAGCCTGTAAGTCGAAAAGTGACAACGGTATTTTTGGCAGGAAACTCTACGGTTGTTGACCAAGCGATTGAGCCGTATGCTGCTTGGGGGCAGATGATTCCTAGTTTTTTTAATAATCAAAAGGTTGTAGTCGCTAATTATGCCGAATCGGGAGAAACCATTCGCAGTTTTATCCTTGAAAAACGCCTTGACAAAGTAATGAGTCAAATAAAAAAAGGCGACTATCTTTTTATTGAATTTGCCCATAATGACCAAAAGGCTGGCAGTGGGGTTGATGCCCATTCAACATATCAGACTTATCTAAAAGAGTATATTAGCCAAGTAAGGGGCAAAGGAGCAATTCCTGTATTGGTAACTTCGATGTACCGCCGCAATTTTGACAAGGAAGGACATTTGGTTAATACCTTAGGCGATTTTCCTGAAGCTATGATAAAAGTAGCAAAAGAAGAAAATGTTGCTTTGATAGATTTGAATAAATTGAGCAAAACCTTGTTTGAAGCAATGGGGCCAGAAAAATCCATGAAAGCGTTTGTTCATTACGAAG
The DNA here is from genome assembly GCF_000427405.1 of Flectobacillus major DSM 103. NCBI lineage: Bacteria > Pseudomonadati > Bacteroidota > Cytophagia > Cytophagales > Flectobacillaceae > Flectobacillus > Flectobacillus major. Next base: position 2,512,096 of record NZ_KE386491.1, on the reverse strand, counting down.
CCAATACATTTCCCGAACAAACCAAGGCGATTCATGATGATACCCACTTTAGTAATTACGGAGCGTACCAATTGGCCAAATGTATAGTAGAAGGTATCAAAGCTACTAAATTACCTTTGGCGATGTATCTCCGAAAGGATTTACCTGTATTTGACCCTGCTTTTCCAGATGCAGTTGAGCAATGGGATTTTCCTAATAGCCCTTTAGTAAATGTAATCAAACCCGATGGTAATTAGTCAGTAAAAGTTTCTATTACTGGACACCAATTCTATATCCTCCAAGCATTTGTTCTGTTATTGGAGCAAATTTTAGCTAGTATTCACAACCATATAGCAAATGAAAAAAGTAGCATTATTGATTTGTATGGCATTGAGTATGCCTTCGTGGGCTCAAAAAAAGCCTTCCAAAAAGGAAATTATCAAGGTGATGCAAGTTGCCAATGATTATTTTATGCAAAAATGGCCTGATACAGGCAAACCCATTGTTACCAACAAAACTCGCCCTAGTAATATCTGGACTCGTGCCGTATATTATGAAGGACTAATGGAATTGTATAAAGTAGACCCTCAAAAACGCTATTATGATTATGCTGTTTCGTGGGGCGAAAACCACAAATGGGGACTTCGGTCGGGTATTAAAACGCATAATGCCGACGACCAATGTTGTGGACAAACGTACATTGATTTGTATCTGATCGACCGTAATGAAGAGCGTATTCATGATATTAAGGCTTCTATGGACAGCCTGGTACTAAACCCCAATTGCTCGTACTGGACATGGATAGATGCCTTGCAGATGGCAATGCCTGTGTTTGCCAAATTAGGTGTTTTGTACAAAGACGACCGCTATTATGAGAAAATGTATCAAATGTACAACCATACCAAAACGATTGAAGGAGGAGGGCTATTTAATCCTGAAGACGGCCTTTGGTGGCGAGATAAAGATTTTGTGCCTCCTTATAAAGAACCCAATGGACAAGATTGTTATTGGTCGAGAGGAAACGGTTGGATTGTGGCGGCTTTGGTACGAGTTTTAGAAATTATGCCCCAGAATGCTCCTCATCGCAGCGAATACGAACAAATGTTTAAAACCATGACCAAAGCACTTGTTCCTTTACAAAGAACCGACGGATTTTGGAATGTAAGCCTCCACGACCCTAATAATTTTGGGGGGAAAGAAATGACAGGTACGGCTTTATTTACCTATGGAATGGCTTGGGGGATAAACCACGGGTATTTGGATGCAAAAACGTATAAACCCATTATCCAAAAAGCTTGGGATGCCATGGTAAAAGAGTCAGTACAACCAACAGGCTTTTTGGGCTGGGTACAAGGTACAGGTAAAGAACCCAAAGATGGCCAACCATTGGCTATCGACAAAATTCCTGATTTTGAAGATTATGGCTTGGGTTGTTTCTTACTGGCAGGGGCAGAATTAACCCGAATAAAAAAGTAAAATTGACTACGAACATACCATTGTTGCCTCTTTATACAAGCAACATTTTGCAATAATAGTTTGAATTAAACAGTTGATTAGGGGAGATTTGGGTCAAGTTCCTTACACATAATCGGTAAGGAACTTCCTTTTTGCTCATACCAAAATGATACAATACTTTATGAAAAAGACCTATTTATTATTCTTTATGGCCTTAATGGCCTTCTCGTTTACGCTCTTTAAAAAAGACAAACCTACTATTTTTATCATTGGTGATTCTACTGTACGTAACGGTTCGGGCAAAGGCAGCGATGGTCTTTGGGGTTGGGGAAGTTTTATGGATCAGCATTTTGATACCACCCAAATCAGTGTCGAAAACCATGCTATTGGTGGTCGTAGCAGCCGTACCTTTCTTACTGAAGGGCGTTGGGACAAGATTATGGCAAAACTCAAAAAAGGCGATTATGTAATTATGCAATTTGGCCACAACGATGGTGGAGCTATCAACGATACCTCACGTGCCAGAGGCTCAATCAAAGGTATTGGCGACGACATACAGGAAATTGATAATATGCTAACCAAAAAACACGAAATAGTACATTCTTATGGCTGGTATATGCGAAAGTACGTAAAAGAAGCTCAGGAAAAGGGAGCTACGCCAATCATCTGCTCGCTTGTACCTCGCAATGTTTGGAAAGAAGGAAAAGTAGAACGAGCCACTCAAAGCTATGCCTTATGGGCTAAGCAAATTGCAGAAGAGACAGGAGCGTATTTTATCGACTTAAACGAAGTAATATCGCAGAAATATGAAGCATTAGGACAAGATGAAGTGAAAAAGTTTTTCCCAACCGACCACACACATCCCAACTACAAAGGCTCACAACTAACAGCTTCGATTGTTGTTGAGCAAATTCAAGGACTCAAAAAGTGCAAGTTGAAAAAATTTGTTCAGGCCAAATAATCAGTTTATTATCCTTTGTACATGGAGTAAATACCTCAAAGTATGAGGCAAAATACTTAGTTTAATTTTTATCTTAAAAAAATGATAGCCTCAGAGTAAACTTATAATTAGAGAGAATTTTGGGCAGACATTGTTGATAGTGCCTAATTTTAAGGAGTAACAAAATTTATTTGCCAGTCTATACACATTCCTTAGCAAACAAATAAGTTTGCTAAGGAATGTAAAATTTTAATCAAACATTATTTTTTTACTTTTCCTTCAAGATTCTTTACAGAATCTGAAACAGGCATTTCTGTTGCTAATTGAGGGGTGAGTGTCTCCACAGTAGGAATAGGCTCTTTGACTGTAACGTCCGATGTAACAGCGATATACGGAGCAATAACCAACGAAACAATCGACATTAGTTTGATAAGAATATTCATAGAAGGGCCAGAGGTATCTTTGAATGGGTCACCTACCGTATCGCCTGTAACCGAAGCCTTATGAGGTTCTGATTTTTTATAAAATGTTTCTCCATTAATAACCACTCCTTTTTCAAAGGACTTTTTGGCATTATCCCAAGCACCACCAGCATTTGACTGGAACATGCCCATTAAAACACCCGAAACTGTTACGCCAGCCAGCATACCACCAAGCACTTCTGGCCCAAAAGTAAAGCCAACCACCACGGGCGAAATCAAAGCAATAGCCCCCGGCAAAATCATTTGACGAATAGAAGCCTCTGTCGAGATAGCCACACATTTTTCATATTCAGGTTCGGCTTTATATTCCATAATTCCTGGAATTTCACGGAATTGACGACGTACCTCATTGACCATCTCCATAGCAGCTTTTCCTACTGCCGAAATACACAAAGCACTGAAAATAAAAGGAATCATACCGCCTACAAACAAGCCTGCCAGTACATCGGCTTTATAAATATCTATGGCCTTGATACCTGCAATACCCACAAATGCTGCAAACAATGCCAGCGAAGTAAGTGCCGCCGAAGCAATAGCAAATCCTTTTCCAGTAGCGGCAGTGGTATTTCCAACGGCATCCAAATTGTCGGTGCGGCCACGAACTTCAGGAGGAAGTTGCGACATTTCGGCAATACCGCCAGCGTTATCAGCAATAGGGCCAAAGGCATCAATGGCTAATTGCATAGCCGTTGTGGCCATCATACCCGCCGCTGCAATAGACACACCGTAAAGTCCCGCAAATTTGTATGACAAAATAATCCCTGCTGCTAGAACCAAAATAGGCAATACCGTCGACTCCATGCCTACGGCTAACCCCCCGATAATATTGGTAGCATGCCCAGTGCCTGACTTTTCGATAATAGAAAGAACAGGACGCTTACCCATTGCGGTATAATATTCGGTAATAGCCGACATAAGTGCCCCTACTACCAAGCCTACTATAATAGCATAGAAAACACCATTCGACGAAAATTCAAATCCTCGTAAATTTAGGGTTTCGGGAAGAATATGTTTTACCAAAAAATATGAAGTAATAAAGGTAATAATGATAGACATCCAGTTACCAAGATTCAGGGCATTTTGTACTGAAGCCTCTTCGCTTTTGATGCGTACAAAAAAGGTCGAAACCAACGAAGCCAATAAGCCAACACCTGCAATCAGCATAGGAAGCAACACTGGCGAAAACCCTCCAAAATTATCAATCACATCTATTTCTTGTCCCAGTACCATTGTTGCCAGAATCGTAGCCACATACGAGCCAAACAAATCGGCTCCCATACCCGCTACATCGCCCACGTTATCGCCTACGTTATCGGCAATAGTGGCGGGGTTTCTGACATCATCTTCAGGAATACCCGCTTCTACTTTTCCAACCAAATCAGCACCAACATCAGCGGCTTTGGTATAAATACCACCTCCAACACGAGCAAATAAGGCAATAGACTCAGCTCCTAATGAAAAACCTGCTAATACTTCGATAGCTTTTTTCATCTCTACTGAAGTAAGCCCTTGTCCTTCAGCAAAAAGGTGATAAAAAATAATAAAAAGACCACCCAACCCCAATACTGCCAAGCCTGCTACCCCCATGCCCATTACCGAGCCACCAGTAAATGATACCTCCAGGGCTTTGGCTAACGATGTCCGAGCTGCCTGTGCTGTACGAACGTTGGCTTTGGTAGCTATTTTCATACCTACATAACCAGCCGTTGCCGAAAAAATAGCCCCAATCAGAAAAGCTAATGCAATAACTGGAGAGGAGTGAATAGGACGCTCGACTGTGCCTTCATCAGAGCCTAACCAAAACAATAAGACTGCCGTAGGAATAGCAAAATAGGCGAGAATTTTCCACTCAGCTTTCAAAAATGCAATTGCTCCGTCAGCAATATAACCTGAGAGTTTTTGCATATTGGCATCGCCTGCGGGCTGACTAGATACCCAGTTGAAACGCCAAAATGTGTAAAGTAATCCAATAACACCAAAAGCGGGTACTAAATAGATAATATCATTCATGTGGGTTAAATAGTTTGGTTGGATAAATAGTTGAGATATTGATTATTACAAAATGGATTCTCGTTTTAGTTAAAGCTAAAATTAAAAAAATACCATTTGTACAAATATACTTTTTGTGTTGGTATAAAAAAATTATTCCAATATTTTATTGGACAAAATTGATTTTTATCTCTTCTCCCAAACCTACAATGGGTATTGTATAACAATAGCTGATATATCGTTATTTACCTTTTAATAACAAGGGTTTATCGGTTGTTGATTACTTTTGGGCTAATATTGGGATATAGCTCAAAAAAACCGCTTATTTTTCCTATTAAAACACAAATTCAATTGGTTTTTACACAAGCATTTTACACGTATTTTAACTAATTGATTAAATATTCTCAATTCATTATATGTTACAACTTACAAGAACACTATTGGTATGGGTTGGTATTTGTGCCTTGGGTATTGTATCGGCAAAGGCTCAGCCTGTCAAGCCAATGCCTACTGGCGACATTTTGCTCAACTTAAAAAAACTCAATGTACTAGGCTCGGCCTTGTATATAGCAGCTCACCCCGACGACGAAAACACCATTATGCTATCGTGGCTGGCCAAAGAGCGTAAAGTACGTACTTCGTATTTGTCTATTACCCGTGGCGATGGAGGGCAAAACCTTATAGGCTCGGAACAGGCCGAATTGATGGGGTTGATTCGGTCACAAGAGCTACTTGCTGCTCGTGCTATAGACGGCCCCGAACAGTATTTTACTCGTGCAAATGATTTTGGGTTTTCTAAAAATACAGAAGAAACACTAGAGGTTTGGGGCAAACAAGCCGTTTTGTCGGATGTAGTTTGGCGAATCAGAAATTTACGCCCTGATATTATTATTTGTCGTTTTCCGCCAGATGCTCGTGCAGGGCATGGTAATCACTCGGCTTCGGCGGTACTAGCTGAAGAGGCTTTTCACGCTGCTGCCGACCCTTCACAGTTTCCTGAACAATTGAAGTTTGTAAAACCTTGGCAGGCCAAAAGGGTAGTGTGGAATACCTTTAATTTTGGTACGGTATCGCAAACGCAGAAGCCTGCTGAAAAAGACTTTATTCAAGTAGATATTGGCGTATATAACCCATTGTTGGGAAAATCCTATAATGAAATTGCTGCCGAAAGCCGTTCTCAACACAAGTCGCAGGGTTTTGGTGTACCTCGTGGGCGTGGAGCTCGCCCTGAGTACTTGGTGCATAAATTTGGTGAAAAAGCGATACAGGATGCTTTCGATGGTGTAGATATTTCTTGGAGTAGGGTAAAAGGGGGCGAGGCTATTCAGGCTATTATCAACGAGGCTATTCAGCAATTTAAGCCCGAAACACCCGAAACAATTGTGCCTATTTTGGTAAAGGCTTATCAAAAACTAGAAACCCTAGACGATGAGTATTGGAAAGCACAGAAAAAGAAAGAACTTGAAAACTTAATTGTAGCCTGTACGGGGCTTTATTTTGAAGCTAATCCTAATGAATATGCTGCCGTAGGAGGGGAAAACGTCAATATCGCCGCTACTTTTATTAAACGCAGTAATCAGGCAATTGTATTGGAGAAAATCAAAATGGTAGGTTTGGGGAAAGATACCACACTGAATCAAAATCTGGGAAATAATGAACTCAATCGAATTAATTTTTCTGTTATTATTCCTCAGAATCAGCCACTCACTCAGCCTTATTGGTTAGCCGAGAAAAAAATGGGTAAAGGGATGTATACTGTCAATGACCAACAGTTGATTGGATTACCCGAAAAGCCTGCCGATTTGCAAGCTCAATTTACCTTTAATATTGCAGGACAAAAAATCACATGGGCGAGTCCTATCATTTATAAATATACCGACGAAGTTCGTGGCGAGTTGTATCGTACATTCGAGATTCGCCCTGAAGTAGCAGCTAATATTGCCGATAAAGTATATGTATTTGCTGATAATCAGCCCAAAACGGTAGAGGTTACACTAAAAGCCAATAAAGCCGATGCCAAAGGAAGTATTGCCCTTGAAGTACCCAAAGGCTGGCGAGTAGACCCCACCACTACGATTTTTCAGTTTTCTAATAAATACCAAGAACAAAAAGTTACTTTCAAGGTATTTCCAACCGATATTACCAACATTGGGGCTTTGGAAGGAACAATGAAAGCGGTTGTTCAAACAAGCAATGGCGTATCGGACAAAGGTATGCTAACAGTAGCATACGACCATATTCCGCCTCAAACCCTATTCCCAACGGCCGAAGCCAAGCTTGTGAAATTAGATATTAAGAAAAAGGGAACACAAATTGGATATATTTTGGGGGCAGGCGATGAAGTTCCTGCCGCATTGCGTCAAATTGGCTATAAAGTAACTATGCTTGGCGACAAAGAGCTAGACGATGATTTGAGTAAGTACGATGCCATTGTAATAGGGGTACGAGCCTACAATACAGAAGCTCATTTGAAGTTGTATCAGAAAAAGCTGATGGAGTATGTTCAAAACGGAGGAAACGTTGTAGTGCAATATCAGGTAAATAATAATCTTCAGAAAATAGATGGAGGAATGGGCCCTTACGAATTCAAATTATCACGCGAACGAGTTACCGTAGAAGAAGCCGAAGTACGATTTTTGAAGCCCAACCATCCTTTATTAAATACACCTAACAAAATTACTTCAAAGGATTTTGAAGGGTGGATTCAGGAAAGGGGGCTATATTTCTCGAATGAATGGGATGCTAAATATGAAACTGTGATTTCTTCAAATGACCCCAACGAAAAGCCTTTAGATGGTGGATTGTTGTATACCAAATATGGCAAAGGACATTATGTATTTACAGGATATGCCTTCTTTCGTCAATTACCTGCGGGGGTTTCTGGAGCATTTAGGTTATTTGCCAATTTGATTTCGGTAGGCAAATAAGGAAAAGCATTGAGTTCCGAATGTGTATTTGTAGAATTAAAGGGTTTGTATTGAACATCTTTCCTATTAGCTAGCGACTTTGTTTGCTAGCTAATAGGAAAAACCTGATTTAGAGCATCGGTAAAATCAATTTAAGCTCTTAATCACATTATCTATTAAACTTCACACGCAAAACCGTTGCGTCGTATTTGCCATTCATAAAGTTGCTTACAACTTCCAAGCCCAAGAATTTGCCGATTCCCGAAATACCATAACCTACTTCTACATAATTGAGCTTTTGATTAGCCACGTGCAAATAGTTAGCAAAAACAGATTCTTTGATACCATATAATCCTAATACATTGATTTTGCTTAACAACAACGTTCTAAAGTCTTGTTGGGCGTGTGCTTGAAAATAATTTCCTGTAGTACTAAATTGATAATAGCTAAGGTTACGGAAAGAATTGAAAAGCTCGTCACGTCTAAAGAAAATCTGATTGCCATTAAAATGCTTGTAATCGGTAATATAGGTTGGTTTGTCGATAAATCCACCTCCAGAAAGAAACAAATGCAAGTCGCCTATTTTTTTCAAATCAAATACCTGTTCATATTCTGCTTCGAGGCGATGAAATTTATTGCTTTCCGAAAGCCCCATTCTATTTTTGATTCTAAAAATAGGATTTCTATAATTAGAAATGTACTCTCGTCCATTAAATTTAGAGGTTTTGGCAAATGGCCTAATCGTTAAGCCTACATTCCAGATAACACTATTATGTTGTTGAAAATTAGCATTATTGGCTTCTGCAATTGCTGGAGTATTGCTTTCAAAAACACGGTCTTTTACATCTATCCACGATTTGAAGTTGGAAAGATTCTCAAGTGGACTTCTTTCCGACCATTCTATATCAGTAAGAGCCGTCAGTTTGGCCGAAAGTTGATGCCTGAATTCAGCATTGACAAACGTTTTTTCATAAACCTTCATAAAATTTTGTTCCCAAAGCAAGGTATATAATAAATTTCCAAAAGGAGTAATAGGCTGTTGCTCGTTGAATTGGTACACAAATCGTCCTGATTTGAAACGATACTGCGTATAGTTTTTGATATAATTCCATTCAACTGTGCCATTGAGGCGTTGACGACCCAACGAATAACGGGCATCTGCTCCAATTTCCATGCGACTAAGTAACTTATTGCGTTGGGTATAGCGGATATTGGCATCTAAATAATAGCCCTCAACAGCATTGGCAAAGCTTCCAAAAGGAGGAATATTGTTGGTCAATGGCGAGTTATAACTGAGTGTACGCTGATAACCAAACAAAATATCTCGTTTACCATAATTATAATATTTGCCTGTAAGAATATGCGACAACTTAAACTTAGGTAAATTTCGGATAGAGTCCTTTTTGTTTTTATCTTCATTCACTTTATTGAGGCTATCGGCTTGCTGATAACCTTTTACCTCAAAATCGGTAAGAGGAACTTGGCGTTCGGTATTCCAAAAATCATTGCTTCGTTTTTTGGAAAGAGAATCAACCTCTAAGCTATAATCACGAACAATGGTTATGTCTTCATTTTGGGCTTTTCTTTCTTTTTTATCTTCTTTCTCAAAATCTTTTAATACCTTTTTGAGCTGTTTGCGAGTCAGTTGTTGCTGTTTTAGAGCCAAACTTTTATCGACTCCTTGTTTTTTCAACTCTTTTGCTTCGGCTTTATCAATTTTTTCATCAATTACCACAGGTTGTTGGTGGTATTTTGGGTTTACATTTACAGCATAGTTTCGGACATTGGTTACGTAGCGGCCTTCGGCTTCTATGCCCAAAACTGATACCGAAAACCCAGCATCAAAATATACAGGCATCCAAACATCTTTGAAGGGCGAAAAAAGTTGTTTGAGGGTGTAATCGCCATTTTCATCCTTGTAGCGGAGGTCGAGGCTATGAATAGCCCATGAGTCTTCAATAATATTGATTGTTCCCGAAAAAACATCTTCTCCCGACGATTTAGGCGTAATCCGAATTTTATTGACCTGTACACCACGGTCTTCAAACATTCCTTCGTAGCTAAAGCGATAATACGCCAAAGCCGAAGGCGACAGTGGCGAAATCATAGGGCCAATTTTAGGAGCGTAAAAATTGGTGCGGGCAAAAGTAATGAGGTTGCCACTGTTAGATTGAAGTTGAGGAGGAAAATTGCTTCGGTTTGAAATAATTTTTTCTTTGATAACATTGGGCTGAGCAAACGCAATATCATTGATAGATTCCAGAATATAGGTTTGTCCGATTTTAAGACCAGTTTCTTTTTCAATTTTTTTGCCAGCCAACAGCTTTACTATGCCTGTTACATCCTTGATTTTACCAGTACCTTTTACGTAAGTACGTGCCGAATAACTGCTAATTTCGAGAATATGGAATCTGGACATTGAAATAGCCTTTCGCATAATGGTGTAGGCGGGGTCTTCTTTTTGTGCCGAAAATTTGATTTCATTTAGGCTAATCGACTGTTCTTCCAAGCTGACATTTATGGTCAGATAATCGTCCTTTACTTCTATGTTTTTTTCTAAGGTTTTATGGCTTAGGTACTGAAATACAAGTGTGTAATTGCCTGAAGGAAGCGAAAGTTCATATTGACCATCTTCGTTGGCCATAGTTCCTTTAGATGCCCCTTTTACCAAGATAGAAGCAAAGGAAAGAGCTTCACCTTTGCTATTTTTAATAGAGCCTTTTACACCCGAATCGGCCAAGGTAGTTAATGAAATAAGCAGAAAGCATGATAAAGTAAAATAGTAACGGAATAAAATCATAGGTTGAGTGAGCTTTAAATGTGGGAGGTTTTGTGATTTGTAGATGCAAGAAAGGATAAAAAGGTTGTTTCACGATAATTTATTATGTGAAAAAATGTTAAAATGAAGAAAAAAACGTATTTGACAAAAATCTTCGTAGAGATAGCCTTCTTCAGTTAGTGATTGTGATTGAGTGATTATTTTGAAAAAAAGAAGCTATTTGGGGAACTCAAAATATTGAGCTGCCGTTTCACTAAATCACTAAATCACTAAATCACTAAATCACTAAATCACTAAATCACTAAATCACTAAATCACTAAATCACTAAATCACTAAATCACTAAATCACTAAATCACTCAATCACTCAATCACTAAATCACTAAATCACTAAATCACTAAATCACTAAATCACTAAATCACTAAATCACTAAATCACTAAATCACTCACTGCCAAAAGCCCATTTCAGGAAATGAGGCATCGCCTTTCCCCATGTGTGAGGATTATGCTCGCCGCCAGCCACTTCATGATAATGAACGTCATTGTGGTGGTATCCCTTTGCTTTTAAAGCCGCTATTAGGTCGAGGGTATCGTCAATAGCATCAATAACACCATTGTTATTTCTATCGTCTTTTTCATCGTTTGTACCAGCCTGAAACCAGAATTTAAGTCCATGCTTGTACAAGCCCGCCTTTACTAATTTATGAATAATACGGTCATGTTCGTCGGTATATCCATCTTCCTCAGCTTTTTGTCGCCACCACAAAGCCCCCGAAAAAACCCCTGTTTTGGCAAAAACCTGTGCATTATGCCACACAATATCGAATGCTGAAAGGCCACCTAACGAAAACCCCGCAAAAACCCTAGCCTCCGAGCTGCGTTGAATAGCATAGTGGTGTTCTAAATAGGGAATTAATTCATTGATAACAAATAAGGCATGCAAGCCTGCTCTATTTCCTCGATTTTTGTAGTCGGCTTGTGCTGCTGTACCATATTCGTTAATACGGTTATCGTTGGCGTGAATACCCACTGTCAAAAAAGCTTTTGTATGATGATGAGCCAACAGTGAATCAATCGTAGGCTGAAGGTGTAATGCAGGAAAATCTTGCCCATCATTGCACAACAATAGTTCCATTGAATGCCCGACTTTATTAGGTATAATGAGACTAAGCTGTACTTGTCGTTGGAGATAATGAGAGTAAATACTGTCTTCTTTAAATGTGGTTATTTGCACGTTTTTCTTTTTTTGTTGTGAGAAGCTAGTTGTAAAAGAAAATAAAATTAAGATGAATTGAAAATAAAATTTCATAAAAATGGAGTTTTACACTTTTCAGAATAATGCTTAAACGCAATATTTTTTGCTAATAACACAAGAGAAATTTGAGAAATTAGAGATTTGTTTTTAAATATTACTATATTTAATGTAAATTTTTCTTTAAAAATAGGCTCAAATACTGATTCTGTAAAGTAAATAGAAAGAACTAACATCAACAAATTATGCATACCAACAGACAAAGTTTAGTACTTATTGTATTTTTTTTGAGTACCGTATTTTACTTGATAGGATGTCAGCAGACCGAACGGATACCGCATTTTAAGCTGCTCAAGGCCGAAAAAATCAAGTTTAATTCTTTTGTTGACTGCAATATGGCGGAGGTCTGGATTGGCGATACCTTTAGGATTTTTCCGGGGAAGTACGGCGAAGACCCACTTTGGGGATATTCAAAAAATTTAAAGTTTGCTAGTGGCAAAAATGCTGAAGAGGTTTTTAAAAGTACAGCCCAAGATTTTCATGACCCTCTTATGCCTCCCAATGTACCCGTAGGGCAGGTAGGTTTGCATGGAGCAGTGTGGTTTGAAACGGTATTTCAAAGCCCCCAAGACTCATCTGGCAAAACTCTTTTTGCAGTATATCATAACGAAAATTACCCTGCTACATTACCTTATAACCCGTCGACAGGTGAAGGATATAAAAATGAAAAGTGGCCACAAGGACTAACGGGTGAAACTAGCCCAGCCGCTGTTTGTAGAATTGGTATCATGAAGTCGATAGATGGAGGAAGAAGTTGGGCAAACAAAGGGATTTTTATTGAAGACCTCAACGCCCGTATGATTTTGAAACCCCACAATACTTCCAACACTTTTGCAGGAGGTGTTGGCGACCCTTCGGCAGTAGCTAGTGGCGATTACCTTTATTTGTTTTATGGAGAATATGGGTATCCTGCCGATTACAACGAAAAAACCTATAATACCCAAACCGAGTGGGCTGGCCAGTGTATTAGCGTAGCACGAATAGCCCTACAAGACCTCGACAATCCTGTTGGTAAGGCCAAACGCTGGGATGGCACGGGTTTTACAATACCTTACAATGGCATAGGAAAACCCATTCAGTCTTTGCAAATACCCATCTCACAAAAAGGCGGTGCGGCTTCATCACCAACAGCAGGGTATCATTGGGGGCCTTCTGTAAGTTGGAATACCTATTTGAATTGTTGGGTTATGATGATGGCTAAGTCGGAAGGGAAATCGTGGCAGGGAAGCAAAGTATATATATCATTCAATAAAAATAAAGATTTGAGCCAAGCCCTCAATACACAGGAGTGGAGCAGCCCTCAACTGGTATTTGAAAAACCTGGGTATATTTTATGGTATCCGTCGTTGCAGCCCTTAAATACACCTGAAGATATTCGGGCAAAAAACACGTGTTTGAGGCTAGGGAAAAAAGCCAGATTTTTTGTTAAAAGAATTAAACCAGGCGACGATGAATATGCGTCTGAACATATTATCGAGTTTGAGCAATAGTTAAAGCCCGTCAGCCCGTAAAAGTTAAGAGCAGTTTTGAGGATATTCATTTTTGTATTTTGAGCAATAGCGAAACTTTATCGCCGTAATTATTTTGAAAACAAAAAACAATGCCTATTTTTAAAGAAAAATAAGTAGACGTTTTTTCATCAATTCATTATAAACCCTATATAACTGCTCCGAAATACAACTGAATGCCTCCGATTTTAGACAGATACTTGTCTGCGTTTTTTATTAGTTTTCACAAAATCCATTAACCTTATGCAAGAACGTTATATCAAGTACTATTCTCACCACTTGGGGGCCGATAATGAGATGCTGATTTATGGCCATTGGGGATATCCCGTAATTGTGTTTCCTACCACTATGGGGCGTTATTATGAAGCCAAAGATTTTAAGCTGATAGATTCTGCCAAAAGCTTGATAGATGGGGGAAAAGTTAAAATTTACTGCCCCGATAGTATCGATCGCTATTCATGGTACGGCAAGCATCTACATCCATCCGAACGCATCCAAAACCATATATACTACGATAACTACCTCAACGATGAGCTTATTCCTGCTATTCAACGAGAATGTGGCGTAGCCAAAGTGGCAGTAGCAGGCTGTAGTTTTGGTGGTTTTCATGCGGCTAATTTTGCCTTTCGCCATCCCGAAAAAGTATCTCATTTGTTTACAATGGGAGCTGCTTTTGATATACGCTCATTTATGGATGGCTTTTACAACGATAACGTTTTTTACAACAACCCACCCGACTATTTGCCCAATCTTAATAATCCTAATCTTTGGCAAATGAATATTGTATTGGGTACTTGTAATGCCGATTTCTGTAAACCCTCAAACGAACGCCTTTCGGGAATTTTGGCTAGCAAAGGTATTAGCCATTGGCTCGATATTCGCTGGCATGGTACACACGATTGGCCGATTTGGCGAGAAATGTTTCCTGAATATTTAAGTAGAATATAGTTATTAACCAATCCATTATCACACAATAATTATGAGAAGTTGGTAGTGTAAGTAAGAGTTGGAACGTTTCAGCTATCGGATATTTGATTTTGGGAAAATAAAACGATTTCAATGTTATTCTGAAATAAAAAATCCCTAACCTGATGTAATATCTCAACTTTCGTACGCTTCTCATTGTAAGTAGGTGGTATAAATCTTAATTTAATAGAGTTACTATGAAAAAAATTGGTATCCTTCATGGAATGGAAAGCACTTTTCCAGAGGCATTTGTAGAAAGAGTGAACCAGATTGCTCCAAAAGGAATCATTGCTGAAAGAGCAATTATTGATAAAGTGGTACAAGGGGAGTCGTCGGGGTATGATGTGTTGATTGACCGTATTTCGCAGGATGTTCCTTTTTATAGAGCTATGCTCAAAAATACGGCAATGGTAGGTACAGCTGTTATCAATAACCCTTTTTGGTGGAGTGCCGATGAAAAGTTTTTTAACAATGCCCTTGCTGTAAATGTGGGTGTACCAGTCCCCAAAACGGTTATTTTGCCATCAAAAGTACGTCCAGACGACACTTCCGATACGTCGTTCCGAAATCTCAAGTTCCCGATGCCTTGGGGCGATGTTTTTGACTATATAGGATTTCCTGCCTATATGAAACCACACTCGGGTGGAGGTTGGAAAAATGTCTATAAAGTAAGAAATCCTGATGAATTATTTAATGCCTACGACGAAACTGGTCAATTAGTAATGCTTCTTCAGGAGGAAATTCTTTTTACTGATTATTTTAGATGCTACTGTATTGGTGGAAAAGACGTGAGAATAATGCCTTACGAGCCTCGTAACCCACATCATTTGCGATATGATGCTCAATTACCTACTGGGCCAGCCGCTAAAAAGCTGCTTGCTACCGTAAAAGAATATGTTTTGTTGCTGAACAAAGCTTTAGGATACGACTTCAATACTGTAGAGTTTGCTGTACGTGACGGTGTCCCTTATGCAATTGATTTTTGTAACCCTGCTCCTGATGCCGATGTTAATTCGGTTGGACAAGAAAATTTCGATTGGGTGGTTGAAACCGCAGCCAAGTTTGCAATAGATCGTGCCAAAAAGCATAAACCTGGCAAGGACAACCTTACTTGGGGTACATTTGTGCAGTCGTCGGTAGTAGGTGCCGATAGAAGTTCTATTGCAACATTTGGGAAAAAATAATCCTGTATATCATCATTTGTGGGTGAGTAGTTTTGTAATGAATGTATTGATTATCAGGTTTTTATTGATATGTAAAAGTATTGAAATTACACAAATGCAAAGGTAATTCATCTTACAATTACCCATTCACTAATAATCCTGTACGAAAGGTTGAATGTTATTGCAGACTTCGGAATATCTCCAATCTTTCGTATAGCTAAACAGTAGTCCAAGCCTTTAATCATTAAACCAATATGCCTTTATTTACACTAGGAATTGAAGAAGAATTTCAGACAATCGACCCTGTTACTAGAGATTTGCGTTCGCACATGAGTAAAATTGTGGAAGGCGGTAAAATATCGTTGCAAGAAAGAGTAAAGGCCGAAATGCACCAAGCTGTAGTGGAGGTTGGTACGAATATTTGTTACAATATCCAGCAAGCAAGAGAAGAGGTCATCTTTTTAAGAAAACATATTATTGAACTTGCCGATGCCCAAAATCTACAAGTAGCCGCTGCGGGTACGCATCCTTTTGCCGATTGGCAAGACCAACTCATTACCGACAACCCACGATACGATGCCCTCATCGACGAAATGCGTGATGTTGCCAGAGGAAATCTTATTTTTGGTTTGCACGTACACGTAGGTATCGAAAACCGTAATCAGGGGTTACAAATCTTGAATGCTGTGCGATATTTTTTACCCCATATTTACGCCTTATCTACCAATTCACCATTTTGGTGTGGGCGTAACACAGGCTTTAAGTCGTATCGCTCAAAGGTTTTTGATAAGTTTCCTCGTACAGGTATTCCCGAATTTTTTAGTTCGGCAAGCGAATACGACGATTATGTGAATTTGTTAGTAAAAACCAACTGTATCGACGACGGTAAAAAAATCTGGTGGGATATTCGCTTGCACCCCTATTTCGATACCATCGAATTTAGAATTTGTGATATACCAATGCGTGCCGATGAAACGATTTGCCTGGCGGCATTGATGCAGGCTTTGGTTGCCAAAATATATAAATTGCTCAAACAAAACCTCAATTTTAGAAGCTACCGCCGTGTACTTATCAACGAAAACAAATGGCGTGCGGCTCGTTATGGTATTCAGGGCAAGCTTATCGACTTTGGTAAGCAAGAAGAAGTGCCTTATCGAAATTTGTGCGATGAACTGTTAGACTTTGTAGATGACGTTCTCGACGACCTAGGAAGTCGACAGGAAGTAGAGTATATCAAACAAATCCTAGATCATGGTACTGGTGCCGACCGACAATTGGCGGTGTTCGAGCAAACACAAGATTTGAAAAAAGTCGTAGATTATATCGTAGAAGAAACCAAGCAGGGCATATTTTAGGAAAGAAATAAGATACAATATGATTTTGTCGCTCGTTTATCAGGATGATTCCTCAAATTATGGAATTGTTAAAATTTAACAAAGTTTTGATAATCAAAATGCCTAATTTTGTACCTTAAACGATTTGTTAAGTGTTTGGCAATAAAAAGATTATCAAGGTTATTGTCTGTTAAATTTTGTATGAGTGATGAAAGAAAGACCACTTCGTATTGCGATTTTAGATATGTATAACAACGTTCCAAATGAAGGAATGCGTTGTATTTTGAATTTACTGAAAAGCTTTGAAGAACACGAGCATATTGCAATAGATTATCAAATTTTTAATGTAAGAGCCGAAAATACTGTTCCTGATTTAACCTACGATATTTATATTTCTACAGGTGGGCCGGGTAGTCCGTTGCCTTCCGACGAACCTTGGGAAAAGCCCTATTTCGATTTTATCGACGCTGTGTTTGCTCATAATATTTCCGATGTAGTCCTGAAAGGACAAGCTAGTCGAAAATACATGTTTTTGATATGTCATTCTTTCCAATTGGTGTCGCGTTATTTGGGCATAGGAACAGTTTCTAAACGTAGAAGTACTTCTTTTGGCGTATTTCCTGTACATCGGATTGAGGCTTCGGGTTCAGAACCTTATTTTGAAGGCTTGCCCGAGCCATTTTATGTTGTCGACTCTAGGGATTATCAGTTGGTACGTCCCAACTTAAAGAGGATTAAGTCGTTGGGAATTAGTATTTTGCGATTAGAAAAAGAACGCCCACACGTTAACTTAGAGCGAGCTATCATGGCGATTCGCTTTTCTGATGAAGTGTTTGGGACACAGTTTCATCCCGAGGCCGACGGTGAAGGTATGTTGCGTTATTTGCAAACAGACGAAAAGCGTCATGCAGTCGTAAAATCGCATGGGTTGGCAAAATATAATAGTATGGTTGAGCATCTGGCCGACCCCGATAAAATTATGCTGACCGAATCGGTAATTATTCCCCGATTTTTGAAAAATGCAGCTAATGCTATTTTACAAAATACAACGATTCAATAATCAACGGATGGCCCTGTCCGTTTCTCACTTTAGATTCGGATAGGGCCATCCGATTTGATTTGAATTATGCACTCCGAAGCAAGACTACAATATAATAGCTTTTTTACAGCCCCTAAATACCAAGCGTTTTTAGCATCTATTCAAGCAGAGTATCCCGATTCTTTGGATTTTAGAGTGGCCGAAACACCCGTTTTTGTACCTCAAGCTTTTCGGAATAAACTCCTCAATGCTTGCGAAAGTATTGTGGAGGTACTCACCAACGAGCAGTTTAGACAACTTACCGAAAAAGCAATTCCTGTTTATCAGAATGTTCCAAACGAAAACGACCATACTTCATTTTTGGCGATAGATTTTGCTGTTTGCCAAAATGACCAAGGCGAGCTAGAGCCTCAATTGATTGAATTACAGGGCTTTCCTTCTCTTTTTGGATTTCAATATTATCTTTCTCAGCAATTTCAACAACATTTTCCTATACCCGAGCATTTTGATTTTTTGTTCAATAACCTTAGCCGAGCAGATTATCTTGCTCAGCTCAAAGCATTGATTATTGGCCAAGAAGACCCTAAAAATGTGATTTTACTAGAAATTTACCCAGAAATTCAGAAAACACGAATAGATTTTGCTGTAACAGAAAAATTGTTGGGTGTAAAAGCCGTATGCCTAACTCGTATCAAAAAAGAAGGACGAACTCTTTTTTATGAGGAAGCAGGCGAGAAAATAATTATCAAAAGGATTTATAATAGATTGATATTTGATGACTTAGCCAGTTTTCCAGACCTTACTACAGAGTTTACTTTTACCGACGATGTGGATGTAGAATGGGTAGGGCATCCTAATTGGTTTTTTAGAATTAGTAAGTATATCTTGCCACTGCTCAAGAGTCCTTATATTCCCGAGAGTCGTTATTTGAGCGATTTTGCAGGTGATTTTCCCGCAGATTTGCATAATTATGTACTAAAACCCTTGTTTTCATTTGCAGGAAGTGGCGTAATTATCAATGTAACAAAGGCCGATTTAGAAGCTATCGACAAACCAGAAGAATATATTTTACAACGAAAAGTGAATTATGTGCCTGTCATAGAAACTACTGATGGAAGTAAGGTAAAATGCGAAATTCGATTGTTGTATGTTTGGCATAAAAACGAACCGAAGCCGCTATTAATGACTAATCTGGCTCGGTTGTCGCGTGGCGAAATGATTGGAGTACGATACAACAAAGATTTTGATTGGGTAGGAGGAACGGTTTGTTTTATGGAAAAATAAGCAAATAATACTACGTGTATGGATCAAAGGGTTTTTGTATAACAGCCTATTGATGAGTATTTTAGCCTAACAGCGTTACACAATGTTTTTAAGGACTTTCACAAAGTGATTTTTATATTCTTTGTAGAATTCCGAACGAATATTGGGTAACGCTTTTTTGTCAATAAAATGTAATATTCTGCCGATTGTTAATCTTGTATGCGTAGTTTTGTCAATTATATCGTAAACATATTCACTTGTAGGATACATAAGCCAGAGCAATGCCTTTCGTTTAAAATGTTGTATTTTTGTAGCAAAATTCATCATAAAATAAAAGAAGATTTTGATTACGCAGAGAGAGTTATTCTTAAAGAATGTTGCCCAAACGTCTGATTTTCCCTTGGCGTTGGAAATAGAGCGTGCCGAAGGACTGTATTTGTACGGAAAAAATGGCAAGCCTTATATGGATTTGATTTCGGGAATTGGCGTTTCTAATGTTGGGCATAGGCATCCAAAGGTAGTTGAAGCTATCAAAAACCAAGTTGACAAGTACCTACACCTGATGGTTTATGGCGAATACGTGCAAACGCCCCAAGTACAATTGGCGGCAGCTTTGGCCGAAACCCTAAAAGCATCGGCAGGCGAACGAGCCCCTTTAGATAATGTTTATTTTACGAATTCGGGAACTGAAGCTATTGAAGGTGCAATGAAATTGGCCAAGCGATATACCAACAAACCCGAAATTATTTCGTGCTACAATGCTTATCATGGAGCTACACAAGGTGCATTGTCATTGTCGGGGAGCGAAAACTTTAAGCGCAATTTTAGGCCATTGTTGCCCATGATGCGTAATATCAGGCATGGTAATTTTGATGATATTACTCATATTACTACTCAAACGGCTGCGGTTATTATCGAGGTTATTGCAGGCGAGGCAGGAGTGCGTGTACCCGATAAAGCATATTTTAAAGCACTAAGGGCCAGATGTGACGAAACAGGTACGTTGCTGGTATTCGACGAGATTCAGTCGGGATTTGGAAGAACAGGTACTTTTTGGGCATTTGAACAATTTGGTGCTTATCCAGATATTCTTACTACAGCCAAAGGAATGGGAGGCGGTATGCCTATTGGAGCGTTCATTGCCAACCATGAGGTAATGGGAGTGTTTAAAAATAATCCGATTTTAGGACATATTACTACCTTCGGAGGGCATCCAGTGTCGGCGGCAGCTTCATTGGCTACTTTGCAGGTTATTCAGTCAGAAAAGCTATATGAATACGTAACTCCCAAAGCCGATTTGATTAAATCGTTATTGGTGCATCCAATTATCAGGGAAGTTCGTAACCAAGGATTGATGATGGCCGTAGAGTTTGAAAATTTTGACGTACTCAAACCAGTCATCGACCGTGCAATTGAAAAAGGCGTTATTACCGACTGGTTCTTGTTTTGTGATAATTCTATGCGAATAGCTCCACCGTTGATTATTTCCGACGAAGAAATTAGAAAAGCTTGTCAAATACTATTGGAAAGTATCGACGCTCTTTAAAATAATATATTGTCCTATTAGCAATTTGCTTGCTAATAGGACAATATCACTAAGCAAATAAACTGAAGTATGCTAGGTAAAAGTAGCCTAAATAAAAGTTCGAGTACCAGAAAAATCCTCTCTAAATTCTTTTGGAGTACAGCCATTACGGGCTTTGAAAATTCGATTAAAATATGACAAATTATTAAAACCCGTTTGATAGGATATTTCAGCAATCGTATGAGTAGTATCTATCAAAAGGCGAGAAGCGTGTCCTATTCTTATTTCGTTTAGGCTGTCGATAAAGGTTTTGCCAGTACGTTTTTTTATAAACCTACTAAAAGATACCTCGGTCATACCTACTAGCTTCGACATTTCTTCTAGGGTAATATTTTTATCATAATTAGCCTGCATGTATTCAAAAGCCTTTTCAATTCTTCTGCTATTGTATGAAAGCGATTCGTTAGAAAAAGAAGTGTTTGACAAGGTTCGCATATTTCTAGAAATCGACAAATCGTGCAAAATAGACATCAATTCCAAAACCGAATCAAAGCCGCTTTTTTGGTGCAAGTTTAGAAACCTTGGTTTAAGAGCCAGAGCCGTTTCGGGCGAAAACAAAATACCCTTTGCCGAACGCTCTAACAAAGCCCGAATAAAGCTTAATTGATTGCGTTTTAGGAATTTATCATCAAATAAATCACGGTGAAACTGAATGGTAACCTCCTTGATCTCCTCGCTCTGACACTGATGCGTAAACCAAGCATGAGGTAAGTTGCTACC
The DNA here is from genome assembly GCF_000427405.1 of Flectobacillus major DSM 103. Classification (NCBI taxonomy): domain Bacteria; kingdom Pseudomonadati; phylum Bacteroidota; class Cytophagia; order Cytophagales; family Flectobacillaceae; genus Flectobacillus; species Flectobacillus major. Next base: position 2,490,676 of record NZ_KE386491.1, on the reverse strand, counting down.
CACCAATACCAGCTCTAAATCTTCGATAACATCGGTATGGTCGCCTACAATACGTTTTGCATTTTTGGCATTCATGATAAAGTTTAGTTCAAATTCTTCGTGGGTATGTAAAGGGAAATTAAATTCTTTTTTTACCCTAGAAAAGAATGTGAAGCAGTCACTTTGTGTTAGTGGTGTTATTTCACGTATAATTTTTGTCATAATATATGTTAAGATAGTTACTTTTTGGATAATACTTGTATTGTAAAGAGGATAAAAAAATATTAATAATAATATGATTTGTATTAGTGATTATTTGTCAAAAATACATAATATTTTGGATTTATCTTTTTGTAATGACCAAAATTTTTAAGTTTATATTAGAAAAAGCATATTCTGGAGTGATAATTTGTATAATAAATGTTATAAAAAGATAAAATAGTATTATGTGAGTACCCTGTTAAGTGTATAATTTTGTCTTGTTAAAATATCAATAAATTATACACAGATAATCATGAACATGAAAAAACTACTATTCTTTTGTTTTCTGTTTTTGAGTAGTATTATTACTACTTTGGCTCAGGGGCAAAAGACCGTCACAGGAAAAGTGACAGATGGTAACGGTGAGGCTCTACCAGGAGTAACAGTTAGGGTAAAGGAAACACAAGTAGGAACAGCTACCAATGTTCAAGGACAGTTTACCATCAAAGTTGCTGAAACCGCCAAAACATTAGTATTCTCTTCGGTGGGCTTTCAGTCAAAAGAAATAGCTATTGGTGGGCGTTCTACCATAGATGTAGCTTTGGCAAGCGACACCAAATCACTCGACGAAGTGGTAGTGGTGGGTTATGGTACTCAAAAGAAAAGCGATTTAACGGGTTCGGTAGCTACCGTAAAGTCTGAGCAGTTGGTTCAAGTGGCTACGCCCAATGTAGTACAAGCTTTGCAAGGACGTGTTGCTGGGGTAGATGTTTCTTCTGAGTCGGGTGAGCCTGGTGCTGGAGCTCGTATTCGTATTCGTGGGGTAGGTACTATCAACAACTCTGACCCATTATATGTAGTAGATGGTTTTCAAACAGGTGATATTTCATTTTTAGCTCCTGGCGATATCGAAACAATGGAGGTATTGAAAGATGCTTCGGCTACAGCTATTTATGGTTCGCGTGGAGCCAATGGCGTAGTGCTGATTACAACCAAAAGAGGTAAAAAATCTGAAAAAGCTCAGTTTACCTTCGATGCTTATTCGGGTGTACAAGATGCCGCTCGTAAAATCAAGATGTTGAATGCCTCTGAATATGCTACATTGCGTTTGGAAGCTTTTGCCAATGATGGTACTACTCTTCCTGCCGACAACAATATATTGAACCGTTTAACTTACGCCAAAGAGGGTGGTTTTAGGGGTACCGACTGGCAAAGTGAAGTGATGAGCTCGCAAGCTTTGATTAGCAATTATAGCTTAAATGTTTTGGGTGGTACAGAAAAAAGCCGTTATAGCCTAACAGGAACGATTTTCTCGCAAGATGGTTTGATTAAAAACTCAGGTATGAAAAAATACTTCTTACGTTTTAATAACGATTTGCAATTGGCCAAATGGTTGACTTCAGGAGTATCTATTGCTTTCTCAAGATTTGATAAAACCTATTATAACAGCGATTTATACTCTGGCGTATTGACAACAGCGTTAGCCGCAGACCCTATTACACCTGCTTGGGACAAAAATACCAACAACTGGGGACGTGCCGATATGTCTGCTACCAACAACCCTGCCCGATCGGTGGATGAATTAAAAAACAACAAAGGGTACGGTAGCCTAATCAATGGTAATATTTATGCAGAAGCTAAATTCTTGAAAGACTTTACTTTCCGTAGCCAATTGGGTATCAATTATAACAATACACATAACAAAAGCTATTCGCCTAAGTTTTTTATTGCAACCGACGAAGCACGCGATAGAAGCTCGTTGTGGGAACGCCGTGGCGAGTCGGCTCAGTGGGTGTTGTCTAACTATGCTACTTACAACAAAACTATCAAAGACCATTCATTTGGGGTAATGTTGGGTACTGAAGCTCAACAAAATCAATACAAAGATATGGAGGTTACGGCATACGACGTACCTAACGATGCCTCGCAGTTTTATTTGTCGGCTGCCAAAAATGCTAGCGAATACACTGTAAAAAGTAACCAATCGGACGAATCAATTTTGTCGTTTTTTGGTAGAGCCAACTACAACTACAAAAGCCGCTATTTATTAACAGCCACAATTCGTCGTGATGGTTCTTCTCGATTCTTGGGGGCTAATCGCTGGGGTACATTTCCGTCGTTTGCTTTTGGCTGGAACGTAACAGAAGAAGATTTTATGAAAGACATAACTGCCGTAAATAACCTAAAAGTACGTGCAGGATGGGGACAAGTAGGTAACCAAAACAGTGCAAGTAATTATGGCTATGTAACTACAATGCAGGGCAATAACCTTTATACCTTCAATGGACAAACTGTTGCAGGTTTTGCACCAGAGGTATCTAGCAACCCCGAATTGAAATGGGAAACTACCACAAGCTCAAATATTGGGGTAGATGCTTCGTTCTTAGAAAACAAACTTTCTTTGACGGCCGATTATTTTATCAAAACTACATCCGACATGATTGTAGCAGTACCTATTCCTATTTATGCAGGTATTGGGGCAGCTAATGTAAATGCAGGTAGCGTAGAAAATAAAGGGATTGAATTGGCACTTACTTACCGTAATCAAGTGGGTGATTTTAGATATGAAGTAACAGGTAACTTTACTAAAATTAACAACAAGGTAACGTCGTTGGGTGGCGGTGCTCCAATTGAATCTGGAAACGTTTCTAAAGTAGGTAATACGACTATTACTGAGGTAGGACAAGCTATTGCTACTTTTTATGGCCTTAAAACCGACGGAATTTTCCATACTGAAGAAGAATTAAAAGCTTATGTCAACAGCAAAGGTGAGCCAATTCAGCCAGAAGCTCGTGTAGGCGATGTGAAATTTGTGGATTTGAACAACGACGGCGCTATTGATGGCAAAGACCGTACCTATTTAGGTTCGGGAACACCTGATTTCTCGTATGGTATTACTACTAATTTTTCTTATAAAGGCTTCGACCTAAAACTTTTCTTCCAAGGTGTACAAGGTGCAGAAGTAGTAAATGCTTTGACATTTACTAACCAAAAAGGAAACTTAGGCGCAAATATGATTGCTGAACGCTTGAACCGTTGGACACCAACTAATACCAATACCAACGAGCCAAGAGTAACAGAAGCTGACCCTAACAACAACTACCGCTTTAGCGACCGATACGTAGAGGATGGTTCTTATTTCCGTTTCAAAAACGTAACAATAGGCTATACATTGCCCAATGCTCTTCTTTCTAAAATTGGGGTACGTACTACACGTGTATATGTGTCGGCCGATAACCTATTTACCTTCACCAAATACAAAGGTTATGACCCAGAGGTTGGTTCATACTATGGAAGTCCACTAGGATACGGTGTTGATGTAGGTACATATCCACCTGCTCGTACATTCCGTGTGGGTTTAAATCTTGGTTTTTAATTGAGCTAACTACTTAGCAGCAGCCAAAAATCAATTCTTTGTAAGATTATAACTATTTGTAAAAATGAGAAAAAGATATATAAAAGTTTGTCTATTAATAGCTTTAGGGCTTATTGGGCAAAGTTGTTCTGACTTTTTAGATAAAGAACCGCTAGGGAAAGAAACCGAAGAAACGTATTTTAACGACCCCAACAATGCCGTTTTAGCCGTAAATGCCATTTACGATGTAACAGGATGGGAAGAAGGCCCAGGATATAACAATAATGGCGTAGGGGCTAACCTTGAGTGGATGTACGGCGATGTGATGTCGGACGATGCCGAAAAAGGGAGTACTACCAACGACTTTCAAGCTTTACAAGAACTCAAAGACTGGACTGCCAACTCGGCCAATGATATAGCCAAAGGACTTTGGTCAAATGCCTTTGCTGGTATATATAGAGCCAACAACGTATTGAAAAACCTTGAAAAAGCCAATATTTCGGCCTCGCTAAAAGACCGACTTACAGGTGAAGCTACTTTCTTACGTGCTTATTTTTACTTTTACTTGGCTCGTGTATATGGTGGTGTGCCTTTGTTTACCGAACCCGTAAAGCCATCTGAATATACAACAACTAAACGTGCTACTTTGGGCGAAACATTCAAGTTTATTGAAGACGACCTCAAAAAAGCTGCTACTTTGTTGCCCGAAAAAAGCGAATATAGTCCAGCCGATTTAGGACGTGCTACCAAGGGTGCGGCTAACGCTTATTTGGCTCGCTTAATTGCATACGAGATTGGTACAGACAACACCGCAAAGCATACTTGGCAAGATGTATATGATGTAACCAGTACTATTATTGCTTCTGGACAATACAGTTTGACAGCTAACTATGCCGAAATTCAGGAAGATGAAGGCGAAAATAATGTAGAATCTATTTTTGAAATTCAAGAAGCTGAATCAACTAATTCATGGGGAGCTATCAAAATAGGTACATCAAGTAATATCTTCCAAAATAACCGTAGTACATGGGGATGGGGCTTCAACAACCCTACTACGTCGTTGGTAGCTGAATTTGAAAACGGCGACCCAAGAAAAGCCGTAACCGTTTATACAAAAGGCGATGTTGTGTTAGGTACTAAGGTGGAGGATATTCTTTATCCTTCTGGCAATATGACTAACTACCTCAATCGCAAGGCTGCTATTGTGAAGCCTTCCGAAGGAAAAGAGGCTGGCCAAAATATCCGTAAAATACGCTATGCCGATGTGATTCTTTTAAAAGCTGAGGCCGCCGCCAATACAGGAAAAGAACAAGAAGCTCGTGATTTGGTTAATCAGATTCGTACACGTGCCAAAAATGCTACCGCTCCAAAAGGCTCAAAAGAAGGTTCTATGACTTACGATGCCCTAGTGGTTTCTTCTGGAACTTTGCCATTGGTTGGTACTTCTGTTACAGGCAAAGCCTTGTTAGAGGCTATCTGGCATGAGCGACGTGTCGAATTTGGCATGGAAGCTCTTCGTTTCTGGGATTTGGTAAGAACAGGACGTTATTTAAGCGCATTGACAGCAACTCGTCGTGTGGCTTGCGAAAAACACACTATTAAAGATGGTGTTGTAAACCCTGTGCCTGTTTTGCCAATTCCATTGAACGAACAACAAAGCTGGGGGCTTGCCCAAAACCCTGGTTATTAATCAAATTTACTTTCTCCTTGTGGTTTTACCCAAAAACTGCAAGGAGAAAACCCTAAAATGCAAACCATCATGACAAAGATATTCTTACAAAAATCAAGATTATTTTCTTTGCTATTGGCCTTAGTCGGATTTTCCACTTTATGGGCTTGTCAGAAAGAAAAAATATTTGGCGAAGATTACGACATCAATTTTCCTGTGCCAACTGTCGCAACTGTTTCTACTAAAAGTGCCTTAATTGGTTCAACTGTTACATTAAACGGTACTAATTTCGACAAAGTTACCAGCGTAAAAGTAGGAGCAGAAGGAGCGGAGGGTAAAATTATCGAAAAAACAGCGACTTCAATTACCGTACAATTGCCAAGAGTTTTCTCGAAAGGGCCTTTTACTGTAACCAACTCATACAAACAAACATCGGTATCGGAAGCAACTATCGAACCGATTTTCCCAGATATAGAGGTACTCGCATATCCAACCGAAATAGAAAGAGGACAAGTGTTTTTATTGGGTGGCAACAACATGGACTTAATTCAGGAAGTAACCATTGGGACTACCAAAGTTAAGCTCGACCCTACTAGCCTTACCGAAAAACAGGCTATTGTAAATACTCAAGGGGTAACTATTGCCGATGCCGTTGTGATTAAAGTAACCAAAGCGTATGGTCGTATTATCAACGGAACGTCTGGCTCGATTACTGCCAAAGATTACAACCCTAATGCTTCATACAAAGCCGAACAACCTATTGTAGTTTGGGATTTTGAGGATGGCCTAAACCCTGTAGTGAATGGCGATGTCGTACCTGTTTCGGGAATCAATGTAAGTAAGCTTCCAAAATTGAGAGGACAGAATTATTTGACTATCAAAACCGACAAAGCCGATGGCTGGAACAAATCGGTAGGTTCGATTAGCTCTAATACAGCTATCAACTTGGCGAAATTCCACGACCCACACCTTACTTTCTGGATAAATACCAATGGCTCGCAGGGGTATTTCCAATTAGAAATGACAATGGGCGGTGTAAAATCGGGCGGCCACTTTACGCCAACTACTTCAAGTGTAGAAACAGATAATTACAATTTTGAAAAAACCAACGGTTGGGAGTTGAGAAGTATTAGCCTGAAAAACTTCAACTGGGAAAACTGGGGAAGTGGTAAATTAAACTTCAACCCTCAGGGTATTATTGAAGGAATTACATTTGGTTTCAAACAAGGTAATGGTAAGGGCTATTTTGAAATTAACCTCGACCAAGTCCAAATTACTGATGGGCCAATCAAACCGTCGTTCAAAGCTTTTGATTTTGAAAATAGCGTAAACCCTTACAGCGGTACAGCTAGGTCGGGTATCAACTTGAGTGGAATCCCTACTATTTCGGGTGATAAATATTTGACAGTTAGATTAGATAATGCTAATTCATGGAACTGGACAGGCGAAATCCAAGCTCCAGGGCCAATAAACTTAGCAGCATTGAAAAATCCATACATTAGCTTCTGGGTAAACACCAATGGTAAGAGCGGATTCTTCCAAATCGAAACAGTTCAGGGTGATACCAAGTGGGGGGCTGGAATCGACGATGCCAATTACTCTATCAAAACCAATGGCTGGCAACGCCTCAACTTTAGTCTCAAAGAATTGGGCTGGGGTAACTGGGGTGGTACTTCAAAAGCTTTGGATACAAAAGGTATATTGGATTACTTAAAAATCGGCTTCTCGACAGGTAATACAACGGCTGCTCCTTACGAAGTAAATATCGATGATATTTATATTTCAGATGGCCCAATGTACTAAGAAATAAGCGAGTTGTTCAAAATTTACGTCATACAAGTGGTTTTATTTTGTACAGCCAATCAATTGAAAGCATGAGTTTCCCCACATATTAGGTAATATTAAAAAAGACCTCATATTGGTGTTTGTTGTGAGGTAATCAAGTGAACATTGAAGAGGCTTATCAATTGCTTAAATGATAGAAAATTGGTGGCTATTCATGCAAAAGGCGTTCGAAATTAGTTTTTCGAACGCCTTTTACATGTTAAATGTCAGAGTGACATACCTTTAGTCGCAAAGCATTTTCAAAATAATCACTCATTCGCTCAACTACCATTCACTAAATTTGGGATAACTCATGTTTTTTGATTTAGCAACGGTATATAAAAAATACAGAAACGTCTTAAAAGTGATTTTTTTATGTTAAAAATATATCATTATGTTTTACTTATACTGAATTTTCAATAAAATCGTATAAATACCTATTTTTTGTATTATTTAATTGTATAGTTTAATTAAATAACTAATATTATAGCTATGTTTTATATCTGTTAGTATATAGAGTGTTATGATTTGATAAAATAGTATTATAATATAGGCTATTTAAGTTTGTAATTTTGTGATACATTATTACCACATATTCAATACAAAAATGCTGTGTAGAAAAAGCTTTTTTAGGAAATAAAATAAAAGCAAATTGTCCTTTAAAAAAATGGTTAATGAGGTAATGTGGGGCAAAGCAAAAATGGAAATACCGTATCTTGCCCCAACATTCTTTTTACCAATAATGATATATCATCATGAAAAACTTTCTTTTTATATGGGTCGTACAGGTATGCTGTAGTGTTTTGGTGTTTGGACAAGGCCAGCCAATTGACCCAAAAGCAACAGCCGAAACCCAAAAGCTGTATCAAAAATTATGGAAAATCAGACAAAAGGGCGTTATGTTTGGGCAGCAAGATGCCTTAGCTTATGGCCTTAATGCCGACGCTACAAGGTGGATAGGCGACGAGGGGCGTAGTGATGTCAAAACAGTTGTGGGCGATTACCCTGCAGTTATTGGATATGATTTGGGGCGTATAGAATTTGATTCGGTTCGCAATCTTGACGGTGTGCCGTTTTCCAAAATCAAAAAAGATATTGAGGATACTTATAAAAGAGGAGGCCTCAATACAATTAGCTGGCATTTGAATAACCCAGTTGATCCCACAAGGTCGTCGTGGGACAAAGCCGATTCGACCATAAAACATTTGTTTGAAAACCCTCAAGCCCTTCAAACCTACACCTTGTGGCTCGATAAAGTAGCCACCTTTGTAACGAACCTCAAAGGGAGCAAAGGCGAGCTAGTTCCTGTGTTGTTTCGCCCATTTCATGAGCATACAGGCTCTTGGTTTTGGTGGGGAGCCAATTACTGTACACCTACCGAATACCAAAAAATATGGCACTTTACCGTCGATTATTTGATGAACAAAAAGGGTGTTCATAATATTTTGTATGGCTATTCTACCGACCGATTTACCTCAAAAGAACATTATTTAGAGCGTTTCCCAGGCGATGACAATGTCGATTTGATAGGCTTTGATTTTTATCATCGAAATGCTCCTGCTAGTAACGAAACCTTCAAAAAAGAGGCTATTCGTATGGTCGAAACCCTCAAAACCATAGGTACAGAAAAACAGAAGCTAACCGCTATTACCGAAATGGGGCTCGAACAAATCACCGTAGCCGACTGGTGGACTGGTATTGTTTGGCCAATTATTCAAAAAACTGATTTGAGTTATATACTTGTTTGGCGAAATGGCCGTCCCGACCATTTTTATGCTCCTTATCAAGGTCAACAAAGTGCCAAAGATTTTGTTATGTTTTATCGCCTACCTCAAACCTTATTTACTAAAGATGTCAAAAAGCTGTATAAGTAAAAATGCAAAACGATGAGCCGTGGTAAAGAAAAAAAGGGATGGTTTTGGCCAAATAGGCTCAAAATCCAAGACAGGCTCATGGTAAAATGTATTTGATACAAGTAGTTGACAACCCTAAAAATTATCAATTAATGAAATTACAATTAATAGACATTTTAATTCTTGTAGCATACCTAGCCACAATGATTTTTATTGGCTTTTATATGCGGAAAAAAGCCAAAGCCAATAAAGATAGCTATTTGATGGGGGGTAAGTCATTGCCTTGGTATATGCTTGGCCTAAGCGACGCATCCGATATGTTTGATATTAGCGGTACGATGTGGATGGTAAGTTTATGTTTTGTATATGGCCTAAAAAGTATTTGGATTCCTTGGTTGTGGCCTTCGTTCAACCAAGTGTTTATGATGATGTTTTTGAGCAAATGGCTTCGCCGAAGCAATGCCAATACTGGTGCCGAATGGCTGATTACACGCTTTGGTACTGAAGGCAAAGGTGTACAAGCTTCGCAGATAATTGTTATTGCATTTGCATTATTGAGTTGTTTTGGCTTTTTGGCGTATGGGTTTGTAGGCTTAGGTAAGTTTGTCGAAATATTTATTCCCTGGGAGGTTGTGCATCCGTATATTCCATTCGAGATACCTACCAAGTACATACCTCATTTTTATGGTGTAGTGTTTACTATTATTGCTACATTTTATTCGGTATTGGGTGGTATGCACAGTATTGTGTTGGGCGATGTAATCAAATATGCCATTATGACAGTAGCTTGTATTGCTATTGCTATTATTGCGATGTCGCATTTGGATGGCCAAACGCTTAATCTTCCTGCGGGTTGGGACAATCCATTTTTTGGCTGGAATTTGGGTTTAGATTGGTCTACTATTTTGCCAGAAGTAAATCAGAAAATTGAGTCGGATGGTTATAGTGTATTTGGGTTGTTTTTTGGAATGATGTTACTCAAAGGCATTTTTGCTTCGTTGGCTGGGCCAGCTCCCAACTACGATATGCAAAAAGTACTGAGTACCCGAAGTCCGAAGGAAGCAAGTAAAATGACAGGTTTTGTGAGCATTATTCTTTTGCCAATTCGCTATTCTATGATAGTAGGCCTAACGGTTTTGGCACTTCTATATTATAATCAACTGAATGTAAAAGACCCATCGGGGCATTATGATTTTGAGCTACTGCTTCCTGGCACTATCAATGCTTTTATGCCTGTGGGTATTCTAGGAATTGTTATAACGGGTTTAATGGGAGCATTTATGGGTACTTTTAGCGGTACGCTCAACGCTGCTCAGGCGTATATTGTCAACGATATTTATCTCAAACATATTAATCCTAATGCTGGTACAAAGAAAACCATCAAGATGAATTATATCGTAGGGCTTGTGGTGGTAGTAATTGGTATTTTGTTGGGCTTTATGGCTACAAGTGTCAACGATATTCTTCAGTGGATAGTAGGAGGGCTTTATGGCGGATATGTGGCTGCCAACTGCCTCAAATGGTACTGGTGGCGATTCAATGCCAATGGCTTTTTTTGGGGAATGACTGCGGGTATTGTAGCGGCCTTGATAATGCCCTATTTTACAACGGGCTTGCCTTTGTATTGGTGGCCATTATTGTTTGCTATTTCGATGACGGCCTCAATCTTGGGTACGTTATCGGCACCGCCTACCGATGCTAAGGTTTTGAGAAAATTCTACATGACGGTTCGTCCTTGGGGTTTTTGGCAACCTGTTTTGGAAGCTGTCCAAGCTGAGAACCCTAGTTTTGAGGCGAACAAAAATTTCAAATTAGATATGTTGAATGTAGCGTTGGGAATTTTGGCTCAGCTATGTCTAACCTTATTGCCTATGTACTTTGTACTTGGTATGAATACCCCACTTTTGATTGATATTGCAGTGATGATAGGAGTGATTTTTGTCCTAAAACGTACTTGGTGGAATAAGTTGGAGGATTAATAAATTAGTGAATTGTGATTTATTGGGATAATGATTGGCTATTAATGGCTCATTCTTTTTGTGCATACTGGTCATGCTATTTTCTTATTTAGTAACTGTTTGAGTTATACTTTTGGGCAAATGATTAGTTATTAACCTTTAGAAGGTGGTTAATTCATAACTCACTAAATCACAACTCACTAAATAAACAAACGCTCCACTCCTTAATTAAAATAGAGAATAGCCTTTTAGTAAGATAAGATTGGGCTGTTTTAAAAAGTAAAAACTAACAAAATAAATTAACCTGTATGAACTTTTTGTTTCAAGAAAGACTCTCACAATTACAAAATACCCATTTTGATTTAATTACTCGTGAAAATGAAGTAGTTGCTTTGGGAAATGGTATTTATGACCGTTACAAGTTTCCAATTGTAACAGCACAGCATACGCCTATTTTTTGGCGTTACGACCTAAATCCCGAAACAAATCCTTATTTGATGGAGCGTTTTGGTATCAATGCGGCTTTTAACTCAGGAGCAATCAAACTCAATGGAAAATATTTACTTGTAGTTCGTGTGGAAGGAATCGACCGAAAATCTTTTTTTGCGGTAGCAGAAAGTCCTAATGGAATTGATAATTTCCGTTTCTGGGATTACCCTATTACTATGCCCGAAACCGAAAACCCTGATGGCAACGTGTATGATATGCGTGTAGTACAGCACGAAGACGGCTGGATTTATGGCTTATTTTGTACCGAACGCAAAGACCCTAATGCCAAAAAAGGCGATGAGTCGTCGGCGGTAGCTCAGTGTGGAATGGCTCGTACTCGTGACCTCAAAACGTGGGAACGCTTACCCGATTTGGTAACGCCATCGCCTCAGCAACGTAACGTTGTATTACACCCCGAATTTGTGAACGGCAAATATGCTTTTTATACCCGTCCTCAAGACGGCTTTATTGAAGCTGGTACTGGCGGAGGTATTGGCTTTGGTTATGCCGATTCAATGGAAAAAGCGGTTATTGAAAAAGAATATATTGTCGATGAAAAACACTATCATACCGTTTATGAGGTAAAAAATGGCCAAGGCCCTGCCCCTATCAAAACGTCCAAAGGATGGTTGCATTTGGCTCATGGTGTGCGTAATACAGCAGCAGGATTAAGATACGTTTTGTATATGTTCTTGACCGACCTCAGTAATCTTACACAAGTAACCCATAAGCCAGCGGGATATTTTATTGCTCCCGAAGGGGAAGAACGTATCGGCGATGTGTCTAATGTGGCGTTTGCCAATGGCTGGATTGCCGACGAAGATGGCAAGGTATTTATTTATTACGCATCGTCAGATACACGTATGCACGTAGCTACTTCTACGATTGATAGGCTATTGGATTATGTTATCAATACCCCTGCCGATGGCCTACGTTCGGCTGCATCGGTAGCTACTTTGAATAAGATTATTGATACCAATCAGGCTTATTTAAAAAATACTACTGAGGCTGTTTAATCGCAAGGGTGAATCGTCGATTTTTTTATCCTCAATTCGCTCAATGATAATCAATAAAAACTGATTACAACCACTATAAATAAAGATACAAGTATGAATGCATTTGGTTTTCTTACTTATATTTTTAACCCAATAAGAAGAGAGAATTTAACGGTTCTCTCTTTTTTGGTGAAATAGATAATAGAGTCGTTGCCTGTATTCGACTCTTTTAACATAACATATAATGCGTATTTTATCAGAAAATTACCCGCAAGAGATAGCACAAGAATTACGAAATATCCTCAATTTTTGGCTTGAAAATGCCATCGATAAACCTTTTGGAGGTTTTATTGGCAAAATGGATAGTACAGGCGTTATTCACCCTTATGCCGACAAGGGAGGGGTGCTAAACGCCCGTATTTTATGGACATTTTCTGCTGCTTTTAACCATACACCTCAGTCCGAATATTTGGCAATGGCTCATCGTTCGTATCAATATATCCGCCAGTTTTTTGATGATAATATCTATGGAGGCGTTTATTGGGCAGTCGACTATCAGGGCAATCCAACCAGTACTCGCAAGCAAATCTATGGCCAAGCGTTTATGATTTATGCTTTGTCGGAATACTATCGTGCTACTCAAAACCCAGAAGCCCTAACATGGGCAATCGAGTTGTTTGAACTGATAGAAAAATATAGTTTCGACACCCAACAAGGAGGATATTGGGAGGCTTTTAGCCAAGACTGGACGTTGCTCGACGACCTTCGCCTTAGCGAAAAAGACCGCAACGACCCCAAAACCATGAATACCCATTTGCATATTCTGGAAGCTTATGCCAATTTGTACCGAGTTTGGCCTGATAGTCAACTTGCCCACCAAATCAAACAACTTTTAGCTATTTTTGCCCATAAAATTATAGATTCGTCTACATGGCACATGAAATTGTTTTTTGATAAAAACTGGCAAGCTCAGTCGGCTGGAATTTCTTATGGACACGATATTGAGGCAGCATGGCTGTTGTTAGAAGCTGCCGAAGTGCTGCACGATGAAGCCCTAATAGCTCAGTTTAAAGCAATAGCCGTAACAATGGCCAATGCTTCGGCCGAGGGGATTCAGCCCGACGGTAGCATGATTCATGAGTTTGACCCTACTACTCAGCATTATGATACCCACCGTGAATGGTGGGTTGAAGCCGAAGGAATGGTAGGTTTTTTGAATGCTTATCAGATTACGAAAGAAGAACATTTTCTCCAGAAAATTCAAGGACTTTGGCTGTTTACCCAAAAGTACCTTATCGACCAAGAACGTGGAGAATGGATTTGGGGCGTTTTTGACGACTATTCACCCATGAACAGCGAAGATAAAATGGGCTTTTGGAAATGTCCTTACCATAATGCCCGTGCTTGTATAGAAATTTTAAACCGAATTTAACAATGCAATAAAGCCTTTTGGGGCTTTCACTTAAAACAATCTATCTTAAATATGAAACAGCTTTGTTTATCCTTTTTGTTGTTGTGTACAAGTACGTCTTTTGCCCAAGTCAAATTGGCTCGTCTTTTCTCTGACCACGTTGTATTACAGCGTCAGAAACCTATTCCTGTGTGGGGTTGGGCAAAGCCTGCCGAAAATATAACGGTTACCTTGGCTGGACAAACCCAAACTGCCCAAGCCGATGCTTCGGGTAAATGGATTGTTAGGTTTTTGGCCATGGAAGCAGGTGGCCCATTTCAATTAGAGGCTTCGGCGGCTTCGGGCAAGGCTACCGTCAAAGATATTCTGCTGGGCGATGTTTGGCTTTGTTCAGGGCAGTCAAATATGGAATGGCCAGTAAGGCAGGCTAATAACTTTCAAGAAGAAAAGAAAAATGCCGATTTCCCCCAGATTAGGCACTTTTTTGTAGAACATGATGTAACACTACAGCCACAAGCCGATTTAAAATCTGGTGATTGGAAAGTATGTTCGGCCCAAACGGTAGGCGATTTTACAGCGGTTGGATTCTTTTTTGCTCGTGATATTTTTCAAAAAACAAATATTCCTATTGGCCTGGTTCATTCGTCTTGGGGTGGTTCTCAACTAGAAGGCTGGGTCAGCAAAGAGGGTATGGAGTCGTCGGATGAATTGAAAGGATATGTAAAAAAAATACCTGTATCATGGGACGAAGCCGACCTTCTACTCGACGAAAGTATCAAAGAAAAACTATTGGGAAACCCTAAAATACAAGTTACTTTGGCCGATGAGCAAAAATATACGGCAGCGGGTTACGATTTTTCTAAATGGCACACAGGCAATGCCATAGGTCAGTGGGACTGGCAGGGTATTTGGGCTTGGCGAGGCAATGGCTTTATTGCCAAGTCGGTAAGTATTCCGAGCGAAATGATTGCCGAAATAACTACCTTGGCTTTGGCTGAAAGTTTTTCTGAAAATGAGGTTTATATCAATGGAAAATTGGTTTTTTCGGGTATTCTAAAAGGCGTTCGTAAAATTATTGTTCCTGCCAATACATGGAAGGCTGGTCAAAATAGCTTGGTTATCAAAATGAAAAAAACAATCGACCCTGCTTGGTATGGTATGGGTATGGCGGGTTCGCCCGACGACCTGTATGTAAGCTCGAATACCCAAAAAGTTCAGCTTGGTGGTAGCGATTGGAAACTAATGCCTTCATTTGCCGAACCTCATACGTATGCTCATTTAAGCAATAATGTTGGTACAACCTTGTACAATGCCATGATTGCTCCACTTGTTCCGTTTGCTCTGAAAGGGGCTTTGTGGTATCAGGGCGAAACCAATGCAGGGCGTTCGTATCAATATCGCAAAACGTTTCCGCTAATGATTCAAGATTGGCGTAAAAAGTGGAATGATGATTTTGACTTCTATTTTGTACAGTTGTCTAGTTATGGTTCGTACCAAAATAGCAACCAAGGTAGTGGTTGGGCTGAATTGCGCGAAGCCCAAACCATGACCCTGAGCTTGCCCAAAACAGGTATGGCTGTTACAACCGATATTGGCAATCCCAAAGATATTCACCCAACCAATAAGCAAGATGTTGGAAAAAGATTGGCTGCTGAAGCTTTGAAAAAAACGTATCATCAACAATTGGTATCGGCTGGGCCAATGATTCAGTCATTTGTTTTTGAAAAAGGAAAAGCAACTTTAACATTTGAAAACGTTGGAACTGGATTAGTAATAAAAGATAAATTTGGGTATCTGAAAGGGTTTGAAATAGCAGGCGACGATAAAGTTTTTTATTATGCCAAAGCAGAAATCAAAGATAACAAAGTGGTTGTTTATTATCCAAAAGGACAAAAACCAAGCTCGGTACGCTACGCTTGGGCCGATGCCCCCGAAGATGCTAATTTATTCAATAAAGAAGGCTTTCCTGCTTGCCCATTCCGTACCGACAACTGGAAAGGGGTTACCGAAGGTGCTGTTTTTAAATAGTATTAAATCAACAAGTTGTTGAGCTAACTTTTGTAGTACGATTAGTTGGCTTGCTTAAAAAAGAGGTATCTTCAATGTGGGTGCGAGTAAATTTGCACCCTCATTGAAAAAGTCGTAATAAAAATCATAAATCTATTGATGGGAATAGCTAAGAAGATAAGTGGTTTGGTAATTGACTGATAGTCAGGTGTTAAGTCTAAGAAATATACTATTCCTGATTCCGCATTAGAACTCATAGGCTCATACACCAACCATGAATGAGCTTTCTTTTTTCTTCTTCTTTTATAGGGTTTAAACTTTTCTGGATAATGAAACAAATGCTTTGTCTCGGACTCATGTATTTCATGAGCCTTTACCATATTACAGCCCAAGTTATTGCAGATTTTGAAACTGCTACCACTACACCTAGTTTTTCGTATGGAAAAAATGCCCAGATAACCAGCAATCCCGACAATCAAGGCAATACCAGTGACAAGGTGGCTTATTACCTAAAAGAAGCAGGCAACTGGAAATTTATAAGCCTTTCTTTTGCTCAAAAAGTAGCTATTCGCAAAAACAATATCATGACTTTTTATCTAAGAAGCTCTACCAAAGGTAGGGTATATGTCAAGTTATGGAATGGTGAAAGTGTAGTTACCGAAAATTGGTCGAAAGCATATAGTTTTATGCCCGAAGCCGACAAGTGGACAGTTTGCGAGTATGATTTGTCGAATGTTTCAGGCCAGCAATTTGACCGCATCGAAATAGCGGCATCTGTCGACAACGAAGCTGAGGCTAAAGTGTATTTAGATAATTTCAGGCTATTCAATACCGCATCGCCCAATGGCGAGCCAATTGTAGTAGTATCTACAACAAGCCATAAAGTAAATGTAAATCAGGCGATTACCTTCGATGCCTCCGATTCGTACGATATAACCTCAACCCTCCAGTCGATTGCATGGGACTTTAAGGATGGCACAAAAGCGACAGGTTCAAGGGTATCGCATACTTTTCAAAATGAAGGTGTTTATTCGGTAGAGGTAACTGTTACAAATGCTTTGGGGTTATTTTCAAAAAAGATAATAGATATTTATGTACTACCTCAAAATCAGAAAGTTAGTAAGCCTAAATGGTTGAATACAGCCTTTAGAACCAACCAAAAAATAGAAGGTAATTTTGTGGTGTTAGATACCTACCAAAACCCCTACAATCCAGAAGAGGTAAGTATTGATGCCGAAATTACGTTGCCCAACAATACCAAAATACTTGTGCCATGTTTTTACTTTATCAAGTCTACTTTTCAAAATAACCAATGGAAAATAGACTCTACTCAGCAGCATTGGGCAGTCCGTTTTTCTTCGCCCCAAGTAGGTAAACATTTGATTTCGTTGAAATTGACGGATAAAAATGGTATATCAATCTCAACGTTATATCAGGTTGATATACAACAAAGTACACTTATGGGAATAGTAGGAATAGACCCACAAAACAAGCAATATTATCGACACCAAACAGGCGAACCTTATTATCCATTGGGTATCAATGTAGCATGGGATAGCCAAGTCAATTATGGTACTATCATGAATAACTTGGCCGATGCCAATGCCAATTTGGTGCGTTATTGGCAAGTTCCTTTTAATCGCCAAGCCCTAGAGTGGAAAAACGATAACTATACACTTGGCCTAGGCATGTACAGTCAGCAGGCCGCTGCTATGCAGGATTCTATTTTGAATTTGGCCGAAAAACGTCAACTTAAACTACAGTTAACATTGTTTCAACATGGGATGTTCTCTGAAAATGTCAACTCTAATTGGGCTGATAATCCTTATAATGCTGCTTTAGGTGGGCCTTTAGGTAGGGCAGAAGAGTTTTTTTATAATGCAACAGCCAAAAAAGGTGTCAAAAAACTATTGCGTTATATTGTGGCCCGTTGGGGGTATTCGCCCAATGTTTTTGCTTGGGAATTATTCAATGAGGTACAATTTACAGGAATGCACCCCAACCAGTCGGCTGCTTGGCGTACAGGTGTGCTAGCATGGCATGACGAAATGGGGCAATACCTAAAAAGTATCGACCCCTTTAAGCATATTGTAACAACCAGTGCTGATGACAATCAGTGCTTAGACATGGATAAGCTACAAGGGCTCGATGTAGTACAATATCACTTGTACAATACCAAGCTTTTGACAGCCCAAAATGCCCTAGACAAAAGCTTTAAAGAAAAACTAACCCGTACTGCAATCATCAATGGCGAATATGGATTAGACGTAACTACGGCCGATGTTCCTTTCGATATGCAACGTATTATTATCTGGACAGGTATTATGTCGCAAGTACCGCATTTGATGTGGCTTTGGGATAACTACAAACAAGCTGATTGGGCAAACCTTTTCCAATATCCTGCGGCCTTTCTGAAAGACCGTGATTTTGTAAAAGAGGGTACATTAACCAACTGGAATCCGACGGCAAGCTATACTTCAACCTTATTGGATGCACTTGGATTTAAGAGCGACAAAAATGCGTATGTGTTAGTTTATGATACTCAAAATAGGAATAATTTGAGTAATGCCAATTTATTGTTGACTGATTTACCAGAAGGAAAATATAAAGCTAAGTTTGTCAATACGGCTACAGGAGAAGTTTCACAAACTGACATAACCAATGCTATTTCAACAGGGAAAGCACTAAAACTGCCTGATTTTTCAAAAGCACTAGCCATACAACTTACTTACGAAGGAGCTTTGGTAACAGCTACAGAAGACGAAATAGGTACTCTAGGCCAACTAAAACTGTATCCAAATCCATGTAATAACGATATTACCGTAGAATTTGCTTCGGGCAATAGTACAAAAGTAGAAATGATATTACACAATATGTTAGGTATGTCGGTACACCATGAAGTTTGGCAAGTACCTAGCAATCGTGTACAACAAAAGCTGATTAAGTTTAAAGAAATGGCTTTACCTTTTGGGCTTTATTTTTTAAAAATGACCAATGGCAAACAAGAATGGAATGAGAAAATTATGTATTTGAATAATTAATGAAGTCGAATCTTCTTATTTTGGACTAAGGTTATGGGATAGTTGTAAAACTTAGCTTATCAAGTTTAATGGTATTCATATTTGTCAAGTGTATATATTATTCAATCAGGTGATAATATTCCTATTAGCTGGCGAATTTATTTGCCAGCTAATAGGAATAATTCTGTAGCTGTGCCTACTTTGAGTATTAGATAAAACTATAGAAGTGTTTTGGGTTGATACACCTTTACTACGCCATCATTTTCGCTACTAACCACCAAAAGACTTTTCTTGGTTGGGCTATCTTTGGCTGCAATAAATAAAATGCCTTCTGGAGCATCACCACATTTTAATATTTGTAAAAATACAGGAGCTTTCGGGTTAGAAATATCATACAAAGCCACGGCATCGGCACGTTCCATACCTACAAAAGCTACTTTTTTATTACCTACCGACCCTACAGCAATACCCTCAGGTTCAACTCCCTTGTCATCGCTGCGGGTATCGTCATAAAGGCCTGCTGCCAAAGTTTTGGTTTCCAATTCATTTTTGCTGTCGAACAACAAACTGCCATCGTTGCCATTCCAAACACTAAATGACCTAGCCCCAAACGAATATAATTGGTCAAAATCACCATCGCCATCGGTATCGCCCAAAGTACTGGTAATATTTAAACGGCCTAATTGTGCATCAGCTTTTAGGGTTGTTCCATTTGGAAAAGCCGTAGCATCTAATTTAGCTTTGGCAATTCTAAGGTTCTCGACATAGGCATCATATTCACGAACGTCACCTTCATTTGCTGTAAATAAATACGGCACGCCATCAGTTTCGTACAAAGCAATGGCATCGGGCTGGTAAATACCTTTTACATTCCATTTTCCAAAAGCTACCGTATTATCTTTGTCGCTAGGGTCGATACCATTGGCATCTACATTATAATCTTTGAAACCCAAGGGAAAAATCTGAGTAATGGTTTTTGACGTAAGACTAATTTTGGCAATACCATTATTTTCTTGAAGCGTTACCCAAGCCGTTTTAGAGTCGCCCGAAACGGTAATGTATTCAGGTTCAATATCTTTGGCAAAGCTGGCATTTAGTCCAAAAACCCTAAACCCTTTGGCCTTTAAAGCTTCTTGCTGACTAGCAAATCCCGAAAAATCTACAGTATTTACAGCATAGTTTTCATCAACAGATATAATAGAAATACTACCAACGGGGTCGTTGGTATAGCTAGCGTTTGGCTCGCCTTCGTTGGCTGTTAAAATAAATTTACCATCTGGCGAGAAAGTTATCATATCGGGCAATGCTCCCACCGTAACCACTTTGATTTCTTTATAATCGCTTGTATTAAAAATGGCTACTTTACCAGCAGCTTGTTTATCTACCGACTCGATCGCCGCCGCCAATTTACCATTTGAAACACTCACACTATTGACCGCCCCTCCATACGGAGCCATACTTATCGAGCCAATAACTTTCATATTGCTAGGGTCAGCAAAATCCAATATATCAATTTTATTGACCGTGCCATTATTAACCACAAAAAGCCTTTTGGTTTGTGGGTCATAAGCCGAAATTTCGGCTGCACCAACATCACCAATATCAATTGAACCAACCTCTGCAAAAGTGGCAGGGTCTTCATTTACAAAAAACTCAGATTCACTTTCGGTACAACTTAGTAGGGTTGCTGCTAACAACAAAGAAGTAATAATTTTTTTCATTTGCAATAATTTTATGGTTTGTACAAAAGTACCGCTGGACTTTTATGTGAATACTACCTCAATGTTAAGGATAGATTAATTGTAAAAGAGATACATTACCAAATGATTGTTGTATTTGATTAGTATAGGTTTTACATGGAATAGTAATGTTTTGAATAGTTATTTAGAATAATTATAAATAATTTGCTTGACTATTTGGAATGTTTCTAAATAATAGCTTATATTTGTTTCAGAAATCCAAAGAAGTATTGTCATCAAAAATATTGACGATAATAATTGGGTGTGGCATATATAATATAGCGTTCAAATGGAAAAGGATTGACAAATCGTAACATATCGACCAACGTAGTTTTCAAAAGCCAACTGCGTCCAAGAGTATAGTATTGGGGCAACGCTTCAATTTTATTGAAAACGTTCCTTTATCATCTTAATTAATACAGCGAAGTGTAATTGGAAATAGCATAAATAAAGGAGAGGGATTTTGTGTGTGTTGTTTTGAAGAAACAATAAAATGTCCTGCCTGTTTATATCCAAAATAGTATTTATATACTTCTTTAACCTAATGATAATATGAAATCTGAAAGCAAAAAAACACATAAAATATTAGTCAATACCACCAATGGTTTTGTTAGCCAATGTACTTGCTGTACCGATGTTCAGGTACAATATAAAAATATTTTATTAGCTTTTGAATGGGCCAACCTGATGGTCTTTTTGAAAAGGCTTAATGATGCTCCAACAGGCGAGTCCTATTATATTGTTGAATTATTACACTCGAAAGAAGATTCACGTTCTGTAACACAAGTAGCCGCTGCGGGTATTTACTTGAGCAGTAGCGAAATAATAGAATTTAGAAATATGTTGACCTTAGCTTGTCAACGCTTAGACCTTGATTTAATTTTCAGAAATTCAATCAACCCAAATTAAGTACCATAGCTGATGATTGTACCAAAAGCCACTGTTTTACGGTGGATTTTTGTTTTTAGGGCTTTCAGAAAATTATCTTTAATAATTTGAAAAATAATTTAACTATTTTTCATTCCTGAAACTTTTTACTACCAATGGTCGTTTTATTATTATATCACAAAAAAAGCCTCGTAGTCAGCTACGAGGCTTTTTATTTTTTAGACTAGATTATCAGCCAAATTTGGCATAAATTTTCTTGGCTGCCAGCGAACTCATAGCCATAATTGTCAATTGTGGGTTTACATTGATACTTGTAGGAAACACCGACGCATCGGCCACAAATACGTTGTTGTAACCTTCTAATTGAAAATCTTGATTGACAACTCGATGTCCAGCAAATCGTTCGCCAGCCATTTTATTGCCTCCTTGTGGATGGGCTGTTCCTACAAATAAATCTGTGATTTGAAGAGGATAATCCTTGAAAGCCTCAATAAAGTCGTTTACTTCGCCTGCATTTTGTAGGTCGAGCAAAATACCGGGCTTGGTAGGTACAATTACTTTTTTTGCCCCGGCCGCTTGCCCTATTTTAATAAGCGTAATAATAGCATATTTAATTCTTTCTACATCTATTTCGCCCAGTTCCCAGCTAAAAGCTTGTCCATTGAATATATCAGCCTTGGCCTGAATACTGCCTTTGGCTTCCGAGCCAATAAGGCTACCAAAGTTGAGGAGCTTGGTGTATTGATCCATAAAGGCATCTCTTTTTTCAAAAAAGAAAGGCATACAAGCCAATGCAAAGGCTGCAGGAGGATTGAAATAGGTTTCAAACACAACGCCACTTTTGATAGTCGAAGCCTCAGGATTTAGGCTTTCAGTATACATGGTAATTTGTTCGCCATCAAAAGCATTGATGGTAGTGTCGAACTGAAATGCCAGCGGCATACCAAAATTACAACTCACTTCCTGTCCGATTTGAGGATTATTAACTTGGCTTCGCATCAGGAAATGGCTACTTGCTATAACTCCACCCGCCACAATTAGGGCTTTATTGACCTTTACTTGTCTGATTTCGCCATTGTCGGCTCGTAATAATACATACTCGGCTTTGGTTGCTGAAGCATCGGGCGTAAAACGTGCTGCTGTCCAGTTTGAAATTACCTGAACACCCCAATATTCAGCCCAAGGAATATAGGTTTCGAGCATCGAGCGTTTACGAAGTCGTTTATTTCCCAAATTCCAATTACCATCGCCTATATTATGGAGGTGGTTTACCTTCAGTACAGCCGCAGGCTTGAGCTGGTCTTTAGAGGCCATTGTTAGGTTATATCCTGCAATACCCGCTACAAATTTCTGTTTTACGGCTTGATTAATACCTCGTTCACTTAATTCTTTGATATGAAGTTCTTGCTCTATTTGGTCGTATTCGGCTATGATTTTTTTGGTATCAATACCAAAGTTTTTTTGCCAATTCTCACTAACCTCATCAGGCATTCTAAAACACACAGCATTGTTGCTTACAGTTGTACCACCTACACACTCGCCTTGTAAAAGGGTCATAGTAAACTTTTTGGTTTGCTGAAGTCCTCCTTCTTTATATATCTTTTTCATCATTTCAAGTTCATTGTCCTGAAAATCCTGTAAAGCTTGGAGGCGGTTTCCTCGTTCAATAACCAATATTTTTGCAGCTTCTTGTTTTACAGCTGTTTCATCGACACGCCCCGACGTATCGGTATATTTTTGACGAATACAGTCTACCAACCTATACGCTGCGGTAGCACCGCCTGCTCCTGAGCCAATAATAAGATAATCGACTTCGGTAGGCAAGTTAGCCTCATGTGTAGGGGTACTTACTCTTGGTGCAACAAGCTGTTCTTGCTGCACTTCAGCAAAATTGAGTGGGTCATTTTCGTCTTTGGGCAATTGTGCTACCTGTTTGAAGGGTGGATTGGCCGAAGCAGTATTCCCTTGTAGGCGGTCACGGGCATCTACAGGTACATAACCAATATGGTGTCGTATATTTTGGTTAGAATAATACGCAAACATTGTAAGGGCATTCAGCGAAAGGCCAATCTGATAAGCCAAATCCGCCAATAATGGCACAGCCGACTGTTGGCGTTGTAGGTCATTTCTAAACAAATATTGATTCAGAAAATACCGTTGTTCGCTGCGTTCCATCGACGAAAATGGAGGGTGCATTCCAAAAAGAGTATTGAATATATGCTCTAGCAAACCAAAAGGAAGGTTGAGTAAACCTCTTTTTCTACCCTTGATACCTCCAATATATTGGTCGACAGACGACAGGATTGCTGCTAAATTTTTGGCATCGTCAATCAAGATATTTTTTTCTGCCCCTAATGCCTGTACCAGTGCCGCAATATTAACAGCCGCCGCAGAGCTAAGGGTATTTACGCCACAGTCTATACGATAATACATTTGGCGAATAGCCACAGTAATTCCTGCAATAGCCATACTTACCAATGCATACAAGCCAAAATACCAGTCTATATCCGAGAAAATACCGTGCTGAGTTTGGATGTTAATATCGGCAAAAATAATCCATATAATCGATACCACAGCACCCAGTAGCAATGGAAATACCAATAGATTGGTAAAATGTTGCCGAAGCTTGTCTCGCTTAATAAGCAGTAATGTAATTGTTCCTAAGGTAACATATAGGGTGATAGTATTACCAACCATAGGGTCGGGTTCAGAGAAAATAATACCAAACCCTTGGGTGAGATTTCCCCATATTCGAGTAATTAAAATGCCCAAACCTATTCCAAAAAACACAACAGTCAAGCCAATATATAACCATTGAGTAAGGGTCATCGGAATAGAGAAGTTGATAGGGAAGTCGTTTTGTGCCATAAATGGCTGCCGATAACTGCGGTATTTGAAAAGTACAAAGATAAAAATCGACATTAACGAGCCTTCCACAAAAGTAGATGTGAGCAGATAGTCTCGATAGGTAATAGTATCTGATGGGTTCAGGTAAAACAGTAAAGTAAAAGTGGTAGAAAACAAATGACCAGCCACCAAAACTACACATACATAATAGCGGAGGCTACGATTATAAGCTCCCAAAAACGTAAGCATAATCATAATCCACTCTTTGATATAGGTATTCAGTGCCAAAGCAGGATTGGCATTGCTCATATTAATCATGTATTGCAGCGACTCGGGCCATGGGCTTGCCCCAAGCTGCCCGATGGCCAAAACAGCCCAAAAACCCAAATAGCCAAAGCCTGCCAAACGGAGCAACCAAAAGCCAATATCTCGTTGTGGTGTTGGGATACTTTCTTGTGCCCATGCTTGGCCAAATAGGGCTTGGTATTGGGCATGGCTAGCCCCACGAGCAGGAAGGTATTGTAATACAAAATTGGCAATGAATCTTGATAGAAATAATGTTAATATGGTATATATCAACGAACTAAATGATACCCAAGCAATGATTTTTAAAAAAGGATTATTGATTGCCCCCAGCCATACTGTCTGGTTAAGTGTCCAATCGAGCCACACATTTTTTTGAGCCTGATGCGATTGAAATAGGGCCAGTTCCAGTAAAAAATAAGGAATAAAAGCCAGTATAAACAGGAATATAGAGCTAGATTTACGAAAGACAAAAAGGAGAGGAGTAAGAAAAAGGATGTTTATTTTGAAAATAAACCAGCAGGTACTCCATGTTTTGCCTGCAAAATACACTTTGCCAAATACAAGAATAGATTCATTTTGGGCCCAGTATAGCAACCCTCCTGTCAGGATAGCCTGTATACAACAGGTGAGTAATAAGCTCAGTAAGGGTTTTGTGGTGTCGAGAGAGTCATTTTTTAGGTAGCCTCGTAGGTTCAGTAACGACGGTATATTCATAGTAGATTAGCAATGGGTTTTCGTTTCGTTTGTGAATTTAGGCTATAAATACAAAAATTCTTCGCTTCTCTAAAAAAAACTTCTCAAACCTCTTTTTATTTAGTCGAAATACCATTTTGTATAAAAAATAAAACATATTTTAATTGCTAAAAAAAGCTTTTAATTTAGCTGAAAGGCCATTTTTATCGTAATTTAGTTGAAATATTTTGCCTAATGTATATAATAAATCATCTGATAAGATTCTATACAGCTAAACAATTATTGTATGAAAAACCTATATCTCATTACTCTATTCTTATGGGGTACAAACGCCTTTGCTAACCAGCAGCAAGACTCACCAAAGCCAACCAAAGTTGTATTTCGAGGAATATTTAAGTTTCCTGAATACGAATTCTACACCATCAATAAAGGCGTAAAAGTAGCTATCAAAGAAAGCACCGAGTTGACCCTCGACCCTTGGGCTTCTGTGGTATTACGAGCCGTAAACCTCCACACCAACGAAATCGTAGCACGAGAAAAATTGGTGTATATGACAATCCCGACCGAGGTGATTTTGAATACCTTAAAAGACGAGAAAATTCTGTATATCAGAAAAATACAAAAAGGTGTAGTATTGACATCTCAAGTGGTAGAGGCTTCGCCCAAAACAGAAGCCAAGCCCGCGAAACAAAGTGCTGAAGCTACAAAGCCCTTTGTAAAACTAAAACCAGGAACAGCACCCGAAAAAGACCAAATTCGCCCAGGAAAAGCAGAAAAAGTAGAAGAAAAAGCACTAGTTACAGCTAAGGTCATCAAATCAAAAAATACTCCTGCCAATACCAAAACCAATAGTTTATCGACTAAACCAACCGCTCCCAAAACCAATACAGCGGTAAAACCAACAACCACAAAAAATCCCCCCGCCAAAGCAGATTTGAAGCCTATTGCAAAAAAAACCGAAAAATAAAGTAACTTATAACCTCAATTGGATTATATGTTTTTTTGCATTATCACTACTTAATTATTGTGAGTTTTTCTATGAAATATATTGCTTGTACTTGTCTTGTTATGAGTTTATTCTTTGTATGTTCTTGCCAACAAAAGCAACACCGTGATATTAAATTAGCCATTAGCGACTCTAGCTTATTTGTGAGTACAGCTATTTGGTATCCTATCGAAAACCTTGCGATAAACGAGGCTTCGGGGCTTGCATCTAGTAAGAAAAATAAAGGTTATTTCTGGACTCACAACGATAGTGGGGGCAAGAGTATTTTGTATGTAATGGATGCCAAAGGAAAAGGGTATCTCGAATTTGAATTAGAAGAGGCCGACAATCGAGATTGGGAAGATATGGCTATTGTTGGTAATCAACAAGGGGCAACAGTCTATTTGGGCGACATTGGTGATAATTTTAAATGGCATTCTCAAAAAACTATATACCGTTTTCAAGAACCCACCATTACGAGCAGTATGCCTGTACACAATGTTATTCAAAAATACGATAAAATTGTGTTTACGCTTCCCAATGGAATAAAAGATACCGAGTGCCTAATGGTAGACCCACTTAGCAAAGATATTTATCTGGTGTCGAATCGTGAGGCAATCAAACAAATATATCGGCTTAAATATCCCCAATCAACTACCCAAGTACAGGAAGCTGAGTATTTGGGCGATATCAGTATTTCACAAGAACAACCCAACGATTCTAAAGAAACTCGCCAAGATTTATATATTACCTCGGGCGATATTTCTGCCCAAGGCGACGAAATTTTGGTAAAAAATTACCTTAATATTTTTTATTGGAAAAGACAAAAAGGAGAAACAATTGCCCAAGCACTCAAGCGGCCAGCCAAAGTAATTCCATACGAAAAAGAACCACAGGGTGAAGCCGTAACGTTTTCGGCCGATGCCTCAGAGTATTATACCATTAGCGAACAGGCACACCCAAGCTACCATGTGTGTTTGGTATGTTATAAGCGTAAATAAAGGTTGGTGTTGGGTACAATGCTCGTTTATTGCTTGCTTTAGGTAAATTGCAACCTTTTCAATACAACATTTGTACGATAATATTAGATTAGCCTTTGTAGTAGGTTGCAATAGGCCTTGATAATTATTACACTTTTCGCTAAAATCAAGCATTGCTCAAATATTCATAATTCAATTCTGTTATTCTTCATATATTTTACCAATTTTAAACGGGATTGCTAAAATAAAAAAAAACATTTTTTGGTATAGTCGTAGTAAATAGATGATTAGTAGGTGATTTTTGTACATTTAACAAATGTTAATTTTATTTGGTATGATTATTGTGGCATTTTTAAGAAGTGTTTTATGTTCCGTTCTTCATTCAACTTAACTAAGATAATTTGCATACAATATCAGCAATTGTATGTTTACTAGAGTTCTGTTTTACCTCCATAATTGATATTAGAAAGAGATTGTTGTTATGCCTAAGGGCAACAAACCTACTTGAACACTCATCGTGAATGTATTATCATGCAAAATATTGTAAATCATATTGTTGAGGATACAAATGTTGGTTTCTGGGATTGGAATATCAGCGAAAATATACAGTACTGTAATGCTATTTTTACAAAAATATTAGGGATACAACTCCCAAGTGTTTCGACTTCCACTGCATTTTGGTTAGATACCTTGGTAGTCGAAGATAAGGTGTTGTTTATAACCTATTTCCAAGCATTATTGACTGAATCTCACGACACAACTTTTACCTGTGGGTTGCGTTTTTTGCATCCGTCGGGGAGGGTTGTCGACACAATGGTATGTTTTAATATTTTGGAAAAAGACTCGGCAGGTAAGGTTCAGCGCATTACGGGTAATTTTTGGGATATTACTGCTCAAAAACAATGGACGACAACTTTACAACGAACCGAAAGCCTGTATAGTAAATCAAGCGAACTGGCTCGGATTGGCGGTTGGGAACTCGAAATAGCCTCTAAAACCTTGTTTAGCACTAAGATCGCTAAACAAATCATGGGTTTAGACGAGTATTATACGCCAGCGTTAGAGGAAATACTTGCTTTTTGCAAAAAAGAGGTTGATAAACAGCGGTTTCTTGAAGCCATCGCAATAGCCCAACAAGAACATAAATCTTTTGAACTGGAATTTGAAATAATAACCGCTCAACAAAAAAATATTTGGATAAGAACCACAGGCGAAGCCCATATTGTAGGGGGTATTTGTGACAAAATAATAGGCGTTTTTCAAGAAATTACCAAGCAAAAACAGGCCGAAGAAAGGCTCAATGTAATTTTTGAGTATTCTACCGATGCCCACTTGCTTTTTGATGAAACAGGTATTCTCGATTGTAATACAGCCGCTGTAAAAATGCTTGGCTGTAGCAACAAAGAGCAGTTACTGGCGTGTCATCCTGCCCAATTTTCACCAGAGTTTCAGCCAGATGGCCGTCGCTCGGACGAAAAATCAAGGGAAATGGATGCCTTAGCAACCCAGAAAGGTTATCACCGATTTGAATGGCTACATACGCGCTTCAATGGTGAGATTTTTTTGGCAGAAGTATCGCTAAATCCTGTCAAAATCAATGATAAAAGGGCTTTGTTGGTGGTATGGCATGATATTACTGAACGCAAAATAGCGGAGGAAAAACTGAAACAAAGCGAAACTATTTTGTCTGAAACACAGTCGCTTACTCATAGTGCAAGCTGGGTGATTGATTTGGAAAGTCATATAAGTTGTTACTCGGCTGAAGCTTTTCGGATTTTTGAGCTAAATACGCCCTCGTTGGCGTTGTCGGCAGAAGAAACTATTAGCCTGATTCACCCCAATGATAGGGACTTGTACCTGTCAACACTTCAGCATGCGAGTATGTCGGGCGAGCCATTTAGTATAGATTTACGCATTGTTTTGCCCAATGGGCATATTAAATATTTGCAGAAAATTGGTAAACCAACCGTTGATACACAAGGTAATATCAAGAAAATATATGGTGCAATATTAGATGTAACAAAAAGTAAAAAAATAGAGCAGGCTATTCATCTAAAACAAGAACAGCTAAGAAATTTTATCGAATATACTCCAGCAGCTATTGCTATGTTCGACAAAAATATGAATTATATTGCCGCTAGTAATATCTGGAAAGTATCTTATCGTTTGGATGACCTAGAAATTATCGGGAAAAATCACTACGAGGTTTTTCCTGAAATTAATGATACTTGGAAAGCTATTCATCAGCGTTGTTTGAAAGGAGAGGTCTTGAATTCTAATGAAGATTCTTTTACAAGGCTTGATGGGCGAGAAGAATGGTTACGATGGGAGATTCGCCCTTGGTTCGAGAAAGAAGATGAAATTGGTGGTATCATTATGTTTACGGAAGTAATAACCGAACAAATAGAGGCCAAAAGTACCCTGATAAAAGCTAAAGAACAGGCCGAACAGGCGGCAATTGCCAAGACACAGTTTTTGTCGACCATGAGTCACGAAATCCGAACGCCTATGAATGCTGTAATTGGTATTACGCATTTGTTGATGCAGAATTCGCGTGAAGACCAGTTGGAGTATTTGAAAATACTCAAGTTTTCAGCCGAAAATTTGCTAGTACTCATCAATGATATTTTGGATTTCAACAAAATTGAGGCTGGGAAAATAGAGTTTGAAGAAGTAGATTTTAGTATAAAAGATTTATTGGGCAATATTCGGGCGGCATTACTCCAGAAAGCTGTCGACAAGGGTATTCAGCTCAAACTAATGATAGACGATGATTTGCCAGAAGCCGTAAAAGGCGATTCGGTAAGAATAGGACAGATTATAACGAATCTTGTAAGTAATGCCGTGAAGTTTACCGATAAAGGCAAAGTTACGATTTCGGCCGCATTGGTTAAGAAAGATAGCGAATTTACAACGATTAATTTTGAGGTAAGAGATACAGGTATTGGGATTCCACAAGAAAAGTGGGAGCATATTTTCGAGAGCTTCACTCAAGCCAGCTCCGAAACAACCCGTAAATATGGTGGCACTGGATTGGGCCTTACTATCACCAAACGACTTTTGGAGATGCAGGGCAGTAAAATAAATTTAGAGAGTACTCCAAACGAAGGCTCTGTATTTTATTTTGATTTAAAACTTAGAAATAGCTCTTTCCAATTTAAACGAATAGAAACTTTGACTCCTCAACAACAATATAGAAGCCTAAAAGGTCTAAAATTGCTTATCGCCGACGATAATCAGATTAATATTATTGTAGCAAAACAGTTCCTCAAAAGATGGGAAGTGGAGTGCGATGTAGCCGAAAATGGACTATTGGCCTTACAAATGGTACAACAAACCGACTACGATTTGGTACTAATGGATTTGCAAATGCCCGAGCTAGATGGCTATGAGGCTACCCGACAAATCAGGAGCTTAGGCAACGAATATTATAGCCAATTACCGATTATTGCCCTAACGGCCTCGGCTATGTTAGATATTAAAGATAAGGCTTTTGCTGTTGGAATGAACGATTATATTAGCAAGCCTTTCAATCCAGACGAGTTATATCGCAAAATTTCACTTCATAGTGAAGACAAAACAAAAATGTCGGCATAATCTCAAACATAAGCCATCTCGAATTTAGAGAATGGTGATTATTGTTAAATATGATTTTTACCAGTAGAGATACAATGCTTTGCGGCTAAAGATGTGTCTTGCTGAAATTTAAGATGAAAAAGGCATTCGAAAAACTAATTTCGAATGCCTTTTTCATTTGAGCAAATGATAAGCCTCTTCAATGTTCACTTGACAACCTCATGAATCCCAACAAAGACAAGCAAGAGTTCTCTATTTAAAATTCAGGATGACTCATGTTGGAGGCTGTAATGGGTGTTTTCTACCCTAAAATTTATAAAACTTTCCCTGAAAAATGGGCGGTCTACTATTAGTTGCTCCTGTATTTTGCGTGAGCTTAATATAATAAGCTCCTATGGGTAATGTCGAAATGTCTATCCGATACAAATTATTATTCAAAGGAATTATTTCGTTTTGTAAAACTAACCCTCCTAGACTGTTAAAAACATCAATAAGTACAAACTGCTCATTAATAGGTAATTGGATATTGATTGTTTTGTTGCTAGGATTGGGGTATAACTGTAATATCTCAAGCGACCCAAAGCCATCATCATTCCCAAAGCCCGTATATTCAAAACATCCAATATCAAAGTCTTCTTTTAATCGCAAGGTATCATTCAAATCGGTCTTGATATTCCAACTTGTAAGGTTTTTACCTTTTTTGAACAAAGGCGAGCTGGGTCTAGGCTGATAATTATTGTTGAACGTATCCTGAAAAAGAGCATCGCTGATATTCAAACTTTTAAAATTATACTCCTCTATAAACTGAACTCCGTCGGGAGTATTGATATACTTTTTGGTAGCAGGATTAATCAAAGCATTGTTGACAACATGGTAGTTTTGAATAAGGCTATAGATTTTGATGCTTTCGGTTTGGGTATTGATAATGGTATTATTGGCAATTCTGACATAGGTGTTTTCGAGCGAGCCAGGGCGGGTATCCGAAAAAATCCCACTATTGCCTGTCGATACAATCAGGTTGTTATAAACCATTTGGTTGCCCAAGCCACCAATCATGATAATACCCACACCTGGAATATTTTCTACCGAATTGTTATAGCATTCGCCACCCGAGCCACCCCCAACTTGAATACCATTGTTTTGAAAGTCGGCAAAAGGGGTATTTCCCGTTTTTGATACTCGATTATGATGCACTTTGGCATTAGGCGAGCAACCATACTGAATTCCTTCAGCCCCAGTATTTTCGACAATATTATGGTGTATTTCCAAGCCTACAATACTATGAGGAAATACTACCTGAGGAGTCCCCGAACAGATAATGTTTTGGCCATAATTCCAAAAAGAACTACCAATATATAAGCCTTCGCCGCCTGTATTATGAATATAATTGTCATGAATTTTTACATTATACATGGTAAACTGGTCTTTCCAAGTACTACCATCGCAGCTAGGGTCGGTTTTAATCATCATTCCTGCAAAGCCTACATTATGAACTTCAACATGGTCTATTTCACAGTCCGAACTTTTGTCGGTTACCTTAATTCCCATCGAGTTGCTTGCTTCACTTTCTACACTAATACCGTACTTTAATGCACTGTCGCCAGTGCCAGTGAGCTTAAAATACTGGCAATTAGAAAAAAGCATACCATTGGCATAGCCTTTTACCGAAACCAAGCCTCCACAGTTGATTAGCTTGATTGGTTTTTCGGGTGTTCCACTAAAATTACTGAATCTGATGTCGCTGTATTGTCCAGCTTGTAAGCAGATTGTTTGCCCTGGTTTGGCGTTGATTTCGTTGGGAGAATAATTCCCTGCTTGAGTAATCGTAAAATCGCATTGACACGATTGTGCATTTACCGAATGATCCAGTATCCCCAATAATATGAATAAAAAATAGCAATGAAACTTGTACATATATTAACTAAGTGTGATAGTGAATAAGTATTAAGTTGGGGCGGATATAGATATAAATTTTGGCTGATAATGATAAGTTTGGAGGGGTTAAGCAAATTTAATGATTTTATAAATTAATTGAATGATTTTATGATAAATGACGCTATTTTCTGCAAATAAATTCTTTCATAAACGCTGATAACATTTTTAGAAGAAAAAATCATCTTTCAAAACAAAGATAAATCATAGCAATATGAGGCTTATAGAACAAAATTGTTGGACGAGCTTTATCTTTGTATTCTTGTATTTTAAATACCCTTTTGATTGAACTGGATAGAAGATTGCCAAACATGGCTCGAAAATGAGCAAATTCCTTTCGAGATACCCAACACAACCCTCGACAATAATCACTGGCCTGTTTTGGCATTTCCCCAACAGCGAATTTGCTTGTTGATGATAAGTTTAGATACTTGGAATGCCCGTAGTTTATCACTCGATTATTGGCAACAGCTTGCTGATAAGGCCAAAGCGAATGCCCAGAAAATCATTTTCCTTTGGGAAGACCTCTGGGTTACGCAACAAGATTTAATAAAAGCTCGATTAAGGAGTATTTTGGGTAAATTCTATCGTATCAATGCTCGTCATTGTATAATAACAAGAATAGATAAGCCTACATTAGATAACTTTCTCATAAACAATCATTTGCAAGGAACTACTCAGGCTAAGTATAAGTATGGGTTGTTTCTGAAAAAACAATATGTGGCTAAATATATCAATCATGATGCCTCAGCTGAAGCCGATTATTTGGTAGGAGTAGCCTCATTTAGTGGCGGACGAACCATGAAGTGGGGCGACCGCAAAGACCATCGTTCTTTTGAGCTATTACGCTTTGCTACCTTGCAAGGGTATGTTGTGGTAGGAGGAATGGATAAGCTTCTCAAAGCATTTATTGCCGAATTACACCCCGACGATATTATGAGCTATGCCGATAGAGATTGGTCGGATGGACGCAGTTACAAAACTCTAGGTTTTGAGCCTGTTGATACCCTTTTACAGCCTCAAGTGTATTGGATAAACCCAATGACCCTCGAACGACACTTTGCCAATAAAATTTTAGGAGAAAAAAGCGAAAAAACATTACAAGAAGCTCATTGGATAAAAATTTGGAATGCAGGTAGCCTAAAATACGTAAAAACAATAGCGTAATTATGTAACAATCGCTCTCGAAATAAAGCACTTTTAGCCATAATGAAGTATAATTTAATTACAATTTTGGGGCCAACGGCCTCTGGCAAAACCAAATTGGCAGTACAATTGGCCGCTTATCTCAATGCCGAGATTATCAGTGCCGATTCCAGACAGGTATATCGGGGCATGGATATTGGTACAGGTAAAGATTTGGACGAATATGTATGGAATGGGCAAAAAATTCCTTATCATTTGATAGATATTGTCGATGCAGGCCATAGCTATCATATTTATCAGTTTCAGCAAGATTTTGAAAAAGCCTTCAACGATATTATATCAAGGGGCAAAATAGCTATTTTGTGTGGTGGGAGCGGCTTGTACCTCGAAGCGGTACTCAAAGGTTTTCAATTTACGGCAGTACCGATTGATTTGCCTTTCCGTGAAAGCCTTGAAGATAGCACATCCGACGAGCTATTGGCATTATTTGAGGCTGTTCCTAAGCAATATTCGGCTACGGCCGATATTTCTACCCGAAAACGATTAATAAGGGCTATTGAAATAAATCGGTATTTGGAGGCTAATCCCGATTTTCAACTTCCTTCCAAAATCGTTCCTGTCTCTATCATTTTTGGATTAAATCCTCCTGTGGAGTCTCGTCGGCAAAATATTACCAAACGCCTCCACCAACGACTAGCAGAAGGAATGGTAACAGAGGTACAAAACCTGATAGAAGCGGGTGTACCTGCCGAAAAACTGATTTATTATGGGTTAGAATATAAATTTATTACCGAATACCTTTCGGGTAATATTTCGTATGAAATTATGGTAGAACGGCTCAATGTAGCCATTCATCAATTTGCAAAAAGGCAAATGACCTATTTTCGTAAAATGGAACGTGACGGCCTAATTATCAATTGGTTGGATAATGAACCGTTCACTAAGTTAGTAGCAATGTTGTAGCAACTAATAGCAGAAAATCGTACATTTGATTAAGTAAAAAGAAAGAACATTTTGAGTGATATAGTAAAAAACTCAAAAAATATCATAAAAAGATTAGGGTTTGCTTGTTGTTGATTGTCATCAGAAGACCAAAGATTATTCAAATTTTAACCTTACTTACATCTTAACTTAACTATGTCGATTGTCATATTTGCCCTTATATTGTTGGGTATGGGAGTGTACCTTTCATTTGCAGTGAGTAATCCACAGAAAGATAATTTTTACAAATAAAGTATATTGTCGTTAATGATAAAAAAGGCACAAAGCGAACATATTAAAAAAAAACACTTTGTGCCTTAATTTTACAGCCTATTAATCTTCCGACTCGATAGCCTCCAAAATATTCATTAGCTCGTCCATATCGGCAAATCCAGGCCTAATTTCTTGCCCTCCTTTCAAGGCAATACCTTTTACGGGTATGTCGTCGATAAGCTGGCCTATAGAATCTTCTTTAATCCCGAAAGCCAGTAAAATAGGGTACTGAAAAGCCCAAGCGTCGATTTGGCTCAATGCCGCATCGTCTAATTGAGCAAACTCATCTGTATTTTCTAGTAAAAAATATTCTACATAGCCAGCCGTTGTTTGGAACAATGCAGGCAAATTGGCTGTAGCAAAATCTGTTTTCAAGATAATAGGCAAGCCAACTCTTTGTAATTGCTCCAAATCTGGCAAATTTTGTGCCGACACCTGTACAAGATCAGGTTGGAAAGTTTCTACCAAGTCCAAAATCTGGCTAATATCTTTAGTGTCTGTTTCGCCCACAATCTGAACGCCCGCCAACCAGCCACGCATTTCTTTGTATTGCTCAAATGGAACTTCGTCCATCGAAAAACCGATGTATTCTACGCCCATTCCTGCACAATAACGTGCATCAGAAAGGTTAGAAACCTGCGAAACCTTTACGATTGTTTTTAACATAATATTCTATTCCGTCTTTTGTGACCAGCCAACTGGCCGTCATATTTCTGCAAAAGTACGATTTGAGGTACATAGAACCAAAAAGCTAAGAGCGGTGTTAAAAAAAATATTGTAATTTTGCAAAACAGTCGGCTAAGGTCGCTGTAGGTATTTTTAATTTTCAAAACGGAGGACTTTGAACCCTCGCCGCATTCAAATGAGTAAACACGGAAGAATTTTGGTCGCCATGAGTGGCGGCATCGACAGCTCTGTAGCAGCCGTCATGTTACACGAGCAAGGCTACGAAGTAGTAGGAATGACCATGAAAACATGGGATTACGCTTCGTCGGGAGGCAATAAAAAAGAAACAGGGTGCTGTTCACTAGATTCTATCAACGATGCCCGTAATATTGCCGTTGAATTGGGTTTCCCGCACTATATTCTCGATATTCGAGAAGAATTTGGCGATTATGTAATCAATCACTTTACCGGAGAATATTTGGAAGGCCGTACGCCCAACCCGTGTGTAATGTGCAATACGCATATTAAATGGGATGCTCTTTTGCGTCGTGCCGACAAGCTAGATTGTGAGTTTATCGCAACAGGGCACTATGCCAATATTCGTGAAGAAAACGAACGTTTTGTAATATCGAAGGGTGTAGATACGTGGAAAGACCAAAGTTATGTGCTTTGGGGGGTGTCGCAAGAAAGCCTTTCTCGTACCAAACTTCCTTTAGGGCATTTAACCAAATCTACGATTCGTGAAATGGCAACTGAGCGTGGCTTTATGGATTTGGTCAACAAATCAGAAAGTTATGAAATTTGCTTTGTACCCGACAATGACTATCGTGGCTTCTTGAAACGCAGAGTAGAAGGACTCGAAGACCGTGTAAGAGGAGGAAATTTTGTAGATACAGAAGGAAAAATTCTTGGAAAACACGAGGGGTATCCTTTTTATACTATTGGCCAACGCAAAGGCTTAGGTATAGCTTTGGGTTATCCTGCTTTTGTTACCGAAATCAGAAAAGAAACTAATGAAGTGGTGTTGGGCCGTGACAAAGATCTGGAACGCGACGGTATGATAGTAGGGCAGTTGAACCTTTCTAAATACGCTAGTATTCCCGATGCTATCGAGACTGTGACCAAAGTACGCTATAAAGATGCAGGTACACCAGCAACGATTGTACAAGAAGGCGAAAAAATGAAAGTGCATTTCCACGAACAAGTATCGGGTATTGCCCCTGGTCAGGCGGCAGTTTTTTATGAAGGTAACGATGTTGTTGGTGGTGGATGGATTATGAAATCGTTCAAGCAAGATGCCGTTTCGGGTATTTATGCTGCTACAGTATAATGATTTTTAGCAACAAGCTATAAGCTACACAGTAGCCCTTATGGCTTGTTGCTATTTTTTTATTGTTCCATGATACGTACCCAATTATGTCGTCTGAGTTAAAATTTATTGAAAAAGCCACCAATGCCGTAGCCGATAACCTACGCCTCAAAATATTGCTTGAATTATCGCAACAAGGCGAAATGAGCTGTGGCGAAATACAAGCATTGATAGGTGTATCGCAGCCTACGTGTTCACATCACCTCAAGCTCCTTTCCGACAGCGAGCTTATTGTATGCCGAAAAGAGGGGAAATTTCATAAATTTTCACTTAATAAAACTAGTTTTTCCCAACTTTCTTTATTCTTTCAGGAACTTTCTTAGCTGATTGAGGTTTTATATTGATACATTTCGATATGTAAATATAAAAACTCAGTCTATGGCTTCTAAATTATTTTCTCCTGCCCAATTAGGCACAATAACATTATCAAATCATATTGCAATGGCTCCAATGACTCGTTCAAGAGCTATTAGTAACCTCCCTAACGACCTTATTGTTACTTATTATGAACAACGAGCCTCGGCAGGATTATTAATTACCGAAGGGGTTGCTCCGTCGGCTAATGGCGTGGGGTATGCCCGTATCCCGGGGATTTATTCGGCCGAACAAGTGGCCGCTTGGAAAAAAGTAACCGATGCCGTACATGCCAAAGGAGGAAAGATTTTTATTCAGTTGATGCACACAGGACGTGTGTCGCATTCGGCCAATATGCCATCAGGTAGCAAAATCATTGCTCCGTCGGCGGTAGGCCTAAAAGGACAAATCTGGACTGATACCGAGGGTATGCAAGATTATCCAGTGCCAGCAGCTATGACCCTTGACGAAATTCAGGCAACAAAACAAGAATATGTTCAGGCATCTCTCAATGCCATCGAAGCAGGTTTTGATGGTGTTGAACTTCATGCTGCCAATGGCTATTTGCTTGATCAATTTTTGAATACACAATCAAATATCCGTACAGACGAATATGGCGGAGGAATAGAAGGACGTGCAAAATTTGTGTTAGAAACGGCAAAGGCCGTAGTGGAGGCTATCGGTAAAGAAAAAGTAGGGATTCGGGTGTCGCCTTATGGGGTATTCAACGATACCGAGTTGTTCGATACAATCGATACTGATTATCAATATTTGGCCGAAAAGCTCAATGATTTAGGCTTGGTATATGTACACATTGTTAACCATGAGTCGATGGGAGCTCCAGCGGTTTCACCAGTTGTTATCAACAATATTCGTGAGGCATTCAAGGGTACATTAATTTTATCAGGAGGATACGACACCGCTCGTGCCGAAGCCGATTTAGCTAGTGGAATTGCCGACTTAATAGCCATTGGTCGTCCGTTTATTAGTAATCCAACACTGGTAGAAAAACTACAAACAGGCCAAGAATTAACACCTCCTAAATACGATTTATTCTATACAGCAGGAGCTGAAGGATTTACCGATTATTTATAGGGAAAAGGGATTTTCTAAATTAAGTAATGCTATTGTCAGGCGAGAGTATTTGCCTGATAATAGCATTTTGTCTTGTTGATTAGAGCTGTAAGAAGGATTGTGAAAACCTCAACGATTGAATCAGTGAGGTTTTATACGCCCTGAATATCCCGCCATTTAAACGCTTTTTCATCAATAGCACGCATTGTGCAAAGTATACCATCCAAATGGTCATATTCATGTTGAAGTAATTCTGCAAGGTCGTTTTCCATAGACCAAACTTGCTCTTCCCAATTTTCATCCCAATACTTAATCGTTAAAGATTTATGTCTTTTAACCCTTACGAGCAGTTGCGGAAAGCTCATGCAATCGTCCCAAAGCTCAAACATTTCTTCGCTAAGATTTTCAAAAATTGGATTAATAAATACCACTGGCCGATCGATATTCATATAAATTAGCCGCTTCATAATACCCAATTGTGGTGCAGCAATTGCCCTTCCAAAATGGTATTTTGCTCGGATTTCCTCCATAACATGGTGCAAATCGGTCACCCATTCGTGTACCAAAGGTAGTTCGTGTACTTGTACAGGCTCGCAAACCTCATAAAGACGAGGGTCGCCCAATAAGAGTAGGTCTTTTAGTTGTTTCATGAGGCATTATTTAAAATGAAAGACTAAATTTACAGTGTATTATGAAAATATTAGAAACCATACAAATAAAAGATGGGGCTGTTCAACAAATAGACCTTCATGAAGCCCGACTAAACGATGCTCGTCAAAAGCTATTTGGTGATATTGCTCCTATACAATTATCTGATTACCTTCTAATTCCTGCCGAATTTCAGCAAGGAATAGTACGTTGTCGGGTTATTTATGAGCAAGAGATTGAGGAAGTCGGTTTTGTACCTTATGTATTTAAACAGATAAAAACACTAAAAGTGGTAGAGGCCAAGCCTATCGACTATGCTATAAAATGGCTTGATAGAACCGATTTTGGCGAACTACTAGCCAATAATACTGCTTTTGATGAACTTATTATTGGTCAAAACGGCTATGTTTCCGATGCTACTATTGCTAATTTGGCCTTTTGGGACGGTACGCACTGGTTTACGCCCGATACACCTTTGCTAAAAGGTACAAGAAGACGAGCTTTGTTGGAATCGGGAAAAATTACCCAACGAGCTATTCGATTAGAAGAAATACGTTCGTACAAAAAAGTATGTTTAATCAATACCTTTAGGGATTTGTTGATTGAAAATGCCATAGACATAAGTCAGGTATTTTGAGATAACAGCCTAAAACCTTACTTTAAAACGTTTAAAATAAACCAGCAATCATTCATTGTGGCAAACGATAATATAACACCTGCTTTTTTACTGCGTCAAAAATTTCCATTTGAGCCAACCTCTGGCCAAACCGAGCTGTTTGAGAAAATGGATAAATTTATTACGAATCAAGACGATTTTGGCCCTTTGTGTTTTTTACTAAAAGGGTACGCTGGTACGGGTAAAACCACCGTAATATCTACTATAATAAAGGTATTACCCAAATTTAGTTACAAATCGGTATTGCTAGCCCCTACAGGGCGAGCCGCCAAAGTAATGTCTAATTACTCGAAAAAAGCAGCTTTGACTATCCACAAAAAAATATACAGGCAAGTAGCCAATCAATATACAGGTAGCTTGGAGTTTCAGCGACAAAATAATTATGCCACCAATACCATTTATATTGTCGACGAATCGTCAATGATTTCTGACGATGCTGAATTTGGTACGGCAGGCTTATTGACCGACCTGATGGAATACGTTTTTTCACATCCTGAAATGGACTACAATGGCAATAAAATCATTTTTGTTGGCGATACGGCACAGCTACCACCCGTTGGCAAGCTGATGTCGCCTGCCCTAGAAAAAGGCTATATGGAAGGACAATTTCATTTGGGCGTATTAGAACAAGAGCTAACCGAAGTGATGCGTCAGGATGCCGAATCAGGAATTTTGTTCAATGCTACTCGACTGCGAAGCACGTTGGCTTCTGAAAAGCCTGCGATTAGTTTTATTACCAAAGGCTTTAGGGATTTTTTTAAAATGACGGGCGAAAAACTTGAAGATGGCCTCAATTATGCTTACCGAAAGTTTGGGCGAGAAAATACCATTATTCTTACTCGTTCCAATAAAACGGCTGTTCTTTACAATCGATATATTCGTCAGCAAATCTTTGCCTTAGAAGATGAACTCTCGGTTGGTGACTTGCTGATGATTGTTCGCAACAATTATCACTGGCTCGGAGAAGATTCTCCTGCGGGCTTTTTGGCCAATGGTGATTTTGTAGAAGTCATGAAAATTAGGGGTATCGAGGAGGTACACGGCTTTAGATTTGCGACATTGCACCTTCGCCTACTAGACTACGAAGACCACCCCAATATAGAAGCTAAAGTACTATTAGATACGCTTTACTCTAATAATCCGTCGCTGAATAAGGACGAAAGTAAAGCCCTTTATGAATCGGTTTCGCAAGATTATGAGCATATTGTCAACAAAAGAGACCGTATGACCGAAATCAGAAAAGACCCTTATCTGAATGCCTTACAGGTAAAATTTGCGTATGCTCTTACTTGTCATAAGTCGCAAGGGGGGCAGTGGAATGCCGTTTTTGTAGAACAGGGTTATTTGACCGACGAACAAATCAACGAGGATTTTGTGCGGTGGCTTTATACAGCCGTTACAAGGGCTACTCATGAAGTATTTTTGGTAAATTTTCACCAAGAATTTTTTGATTGATATTTTCTAGGATAAAGAGCTAGCAATCTGATTTTCTGAAAATTTCGTATTTGTAAAAAAAAATATTACCAATATGAAACTAACCAGTATAATCCTTTTTGCTTTGTTATCTTCTTGGTCGCTACCCAATAAGCCTGTCGAGCGGGTAGACATAAAACAATATGCTGGAGTATGGTACTCGCTGTACTCTATTCCCACCATTTTTGATAAAAATACCCGAGAAACAACGGGTTTTTATACATGGAACCCCAAAGGGTATTATGATGTAGTAACAAGCTATAAAAAGGGAAATGATGAGGATATTCATTCGGTAAAGTCTAAGGTATTTCAGGTAGCTGGAACTAATAATGCCCAAATGGAAGCACAGTTTTTGTGGCCTTATAAAGTAGACTATTGGGTAATTGAGCTAGCCGACGATTATTCGTATGTGGTAGTTGGCCACCCCGAATACAAGTATTTGTTTATTATGAGTCGTCGAAAAGCATTGCCCCCAAAGCAACTCGATGAAATAATGGCACGCTGTAAAGCCCGAGGTTACCCTGTAGAAAAATTGGTTTCACAACAACATGATAAATAAATGTTTCTTAGAGACGTTGCAATGCAACGTCTCTAAGAAACATTAAAATAAAAAATAACATCTCCGCCCCACCATTTCCCCACCAGTAGCATCTTATTAATAGAAATCGATTCCTTTATCTATACATTCATTAATATTATGCCCGATACACTTTCATCTTATATAGACCAATTTCAAGGGGGAAATCATCTTGTATTTGAGAAGATTTACCAAGTTATTTCGCCCAAAATGTTTGGCGTGTGCTTGCGTTATGCGTCAGATAGAGATGAAGCCAAAGATATTCTTCAAGAAAGCTTTATCAAGATATACCATCAACTCAACACCTTTCGGCACGAAGGTTCTTTTGAAGGTTGGGCAAAGCGAATTGTTGTCAACACAGCCTTAGCATATTTTAGAAGTAATACAAAATGGAAAAATATTGCTTTAGAAGATAGCGATGAGATTTTTGACATAGAAAGTGAAGACGATATTTTGAGCTATTTGTCAAATCAAGACATTCTACACCTGATTCAAGAGTTACCACCTTCTTACCGACTGGTTTTTAACCTGTATGTTTTTGAAGGATTAAAACATCGTGAAATAGCCGAACAATTAGGCATTGGTGAAGGGACTTCTAAATCAAACTTGGCAGATGCCAGAAAAATTCTACAAAAAAAATTATTGGGGGTAACGAAATAAATACAGACAATGGAAAATAACCAAGAACATAAAATAGATAGCTTTTTTAAAAAATCTCTTGAAAATCAAGCTTTCCCACCGCCCGAAAACCTCTGGGCAAATATTGCAGCCGAAACGATTGCCAAAAAGGATAAAGGGATAAGTCCGCGGCTAAAGTATATGACCTCTTTGGGGCTTTTGGTCATTGGAGGATGGGTGTTTTGGTTAGTGAATGATACACATACGCCTGACAATCAGACTGTAAAAGATAATGCGAGTATGCTGGCCAATCAGGCATTGACAGGTACAAAGGGGATTAATCCTGCTAATAGAGTAGGTCGAATTTACCAAAATACGATAAGTCAACTAAGCAATTCTACAGAGGTAACGAGCAAAAGTAATATGATAGCCAATACTTCTCCAAGCTATTATTCAACACCCCAAAAGAGGTATCTACAAACTTCTCAAAGTGCTAAAATACAGCAACGTACAGATGTGTATAGTCAACAAAACAGCGATGACATTAGCTTTGTCCCAGAGCAGCAAATAGCCAGTGTTTCACCAACTATGATGCTTCAAAAAGGCATAGTACCCATTGATTTATCTGAGAAGTATCAGCAACTTCTGAGCGAAAAAGTACTTCCTATTCAGTTAGCAATCGACAGCGATACCAATAGCAAATCGGGTGGGGCTAAGCTCAGTTTAAAACACCCAACCATTTCGTTAGACTACGGGCTGTTATCTAATACCATAAGCTATAACCCAAGCTCTAGCAACTCGCTGAATAACAAAATACTATATCCTGAAAAAAGCTCAGCCAAGCAACTAAAATTAACGATTGCTTGGAAAATTACTGAAAAATCAAGAATGGGAATAGCCGTTGCCTATACCAACTACAATCTTAGTGTTCCCTATTATAATATCCCCCCTTGGAGTAGCTACTGGGGTGTTCCAGCGGTATCGCTAAGCCCAGAAGGGCAATATTACCGTGCTGTTCTCCCTTTGGGGACAGCCAATATTCCTGTAGAAAGGTTCAATGGTTTACCCACAAAATCACCTAATACGCTCGACAGTACCCGACAAGTTATCTTCTCGGATAACAATATCATGAATACCATCAGCTTAGCCATCACAACACAAAATGATCTAATAACACTACAAAACAAAAAGAAAAAATACTTCAATCTAAAACTCTATGCCATTGCTGATTTTACTTTTCAGCAACCAATCCACTATAGTTATGAGGTTATAGACGTACAGGCATCGTTATCGTCGTCGATGGTTATCGCACAGAAAGGGATACTTTCTGAGAGTGTCAGCCAGCTCGAAAATGCTTCAAAGGTAGTATTTGGCACACGACTTGGCCTTGGTATTCGCTGGCAGTTTTCACCAATACTAGGCATATTTGTAGAAGGTACTACTCAAGGTTCTTTGAATTCATGGATGAAAAATCAAGAATTCAATACCAAGATAAGAGCAAATATCCTTAATTGGGGTATCAATTTTAACTTGTAGTTCAAGCTGAATGTATTTTTCTAGCAACTAACAAGCCGCTTTGTCAATTACAAGCAATAATATTGATATACATAAATTCACTGAAGTTCTACAGAAAAACCCTTCTGGTAGTGTACAAAAGCATATTTTCGAGAATAGGCCGTTTCAATGTTTGAAATAATATAATCTTGATATGAAAAAAATGCAAAAATGCTTGAGTGCAGTAGTCATGATAGTGGCGGTTGTAGTTTCGTTTAGTTCGGTGGCACAAATAGGAGGAGGAGGCCCAGGTAGAGGTGGTATGCCTTCCAATATGGAAGGAGGACGTAATGCTCCTGAGCCTCCAGACCCCGAAAAAATGGTAGACCAAGAAGTAAAATGGATGAAGAAAAAACTCAAATTGTCGCCCGAACAGACCGACCACGTTACTGATATTTCTACTAAATATGCTTTTGCCCAACTTGATTTGAGGCAAAAAAATATGAACAAAGGTTCAGCTTCTCGCCCTTCAGAAAAAGAAATGAAGCTGCTCAAAGAACGTATAGATGCGTTGATGGCAGAAAAAGACAAGGAAATGAGTTTGGTACTTGCTCCAAAGCAATTTGAGAAATACCTCAAAAGACGTGAAGACCTTGCCAAAAGTTTAGAAAAAAATACCCCAAAAGGTAATGGTGG
This sequence comes from Flectobacillus major DSM 103, assembly GCF_000427405.1. Lineage (NCBI taxonomy): Bacteria > Pseudomonadati > Bacteroidota > Cytophagia > Cytophagales > Flectobacillaceae > Flectobacillus > Flectobacillus major. The sequence goes on along the minus strand of NZ_KE386491.1, from coordinate 2,445,924 downwards.
GCCACCTTCTGGAGGGCCTCAGGGAGGCGGTAGAGTACCCTTTTGAAACCAATAATCGATTAATAACCAGACTGTTTAATATAACAACTAATGTACTGGTTTTGATTGATTATTAAAATTACAAAAAAACCAACCCAATTGTTGGGTTGGCCATGTTCATAGAAGGGATATTGAATTTATATATTGAATTGGATAGTACGTAGTAAAAAACCGCCTTTGGCCGCTTTGATACGGATTTGCTGTAAACCCTTTTTTAGTTTAACCTTGCCGAAGGAAACCTTTTGCCAAGTGTCGTCACTACCTGTAGCAGGAGTGCCGAGCCACGAAGGCAAAGGTTTTCCGTCAAGGCTTAGCTCAATAGCTCCCTCCGTTTTTTCGGATGCTACCTCAACACTGATTTGATAATTGCCAGCTTTGGCAACATTGACAGTGTAATTGAGCCATTCATCGGTTTCTATAGAAAATACATGGTAACGATTGGACGCTTTGTTATATTGAATATCTACACCATCGTTGCGATAAGCACGGCCTCTGTTACCTTGGGTATTAACCCCTGGAGTATATTGATAACTGGCTGTATCCTTGTCATAGTACCCAATCCGTTGTCCGCCCAAATCAAAATCAATGGCATCTATAACCGTACTAGGTTGTTGGATGAAGTGGTTTTTAAAAGGTTTTGCTTTCTTTTCTGTCACCTGACGAAACATCGCATCAATCACATCTTTGTGGTAAATATTGTTTTCTAGTTTTAGCAACTCAATTAATTCATCCAAGGCTTGTTGAGTTTCTTGGCTTGTTGGTTGAGGAGCTTTTTCATTCCAAAAGTCGAGTAATTTTTGGTAAGAAGGCATTATTTTGATTTCAAGTGGATTATTGATACCCATTTTTTTGAGTTGCCACCAAGCCCAGCCAATATTTTTGTTTTCTACCAAAGCGATTGCCTCAGTAAACCAATTATTTGAATTTTCTCCTGATTCGCCTAGCCACAGAGGTACATTATATTGGTCTTGGATTGCCAAAAAACCTTTAATAGCATCGAGGGTATTAAAATTGCCGTATTTATGAAAGCTCAGAACCATGTTGTTGTCCCAAGGAGGCATAATTCCACGATAGTTATTTCCAAAGCCATTACCTTCAATAATGATAATATGCTGTTGGTCTACCTCTCGAATTGCCCTTGTAATTGCCACCATAAGTTTACGTAGCGGCTCGTTTTTATTTTCTTCAGTGCCTCTAAAGTCTTTTGTCGGATTCTCAAAACCCCAATTGGGTTCATTGATAATATCGTAGCCTGCCACCCACGGTTCATTGGCATAGCGTTCTGCGAGTTTTCGCCAAAGAGCAATGGTTTTTTCTTGATTAGCTTGGCTTTCCCACAGCGAAGGTTTGGCAGGGTCACGGTCGGCAATAGGCAAATCGTTTCCTTGTCCACCTGGGGCGGCGTGTAGGTCTAATATCAAATACATTTTGTTTGCCTTGCACCAAGCCAAAAGGCTGTCGGTCATAGCAAAACCTTTGTCGAGCCATGTATTTTGTCCAGCCACGGGTTCTTGTTCGATAGGTAGCGTGTACAAATTGTAGTGCATAGGCAATCTTACCGAATTAAATCCCCAAGCGGCCATCGAGTCGATGTCTATTTTACGAGTATGATTTAGTAACCATTGTTGGTAAAACGCTTCTGTTTTTTGGGGGCCAACAAGGGCTTCAATTTTGTCTTTTATTCGATATTGCTGTCCAATATTACTCAGCTTAAACATATATCCTTCTTGCAGCATCCACCCACCCAAGCCCATTCCTCGCAGAATAATCTTTTCGCCTTTTTCGTTAACTATAATTTTGCCCTGTGCTTTCAAAAAACCTTGGGCTTGTGCCATAAAGGTTATTAGTACACCGCAGATGAGGGCATTTATTAAACCAATAATTTTTTTCACGTTACAAGGATTATGTTCTTTTTTTAGTAAAAATGAACCTTTTGTACACTATATCAATTTAGCATAAAGATTCACTGTAAACTTTGTATTAAATAAAGAGTCTTATTAGGTGAAGGTTAGAATCAGACAAGTTTTTCAAATAAATGTAATATCTTTCGATGTCAAAAGTAGGAATAACTTGCGGAGAAATGGTAAAAAGTAACCCCTACATTACCCCAACAAACTGTTTAAAAAGAAGAAAAATCAGTATAAAAATCATATTAATCGATAATTCTACTAGTTTTTGCTTGATTTGGATACCCTAAATTCTATGAAACATCTTATTCTTGTATTACTTATTATTGGAGGAGTTGAGCTTGTAAAAGCCCAAAATACGATTGGTCTTCCCTATATTCATAACTATACCAAACAACAATACCAAGCAGGAACACAAAGCTGGAGTATCCGTCAAGACAAAAAAGGAATTATGTATTTTGCTAATAACGAGGGGTTATTGACATTTGATGGTTCGTTTTGGCGAAGGTATGCTTTACCCAACAAAACCAAAGTGCGTTCGCTCGAATTTGGGACAGACAATCGCTTGTATGCTGGAGGCGAAAACGAATTTGGGTACTACAAGCCCAATGCTTCGGGCGATTTGTCGTTTGTTTCTCTCAAAAATTTAGTATCAGAAAAAGAACATTCCTTTTCTGATATTTGGAATGTTTGTGGGTATCAAAAAAGTGTATTTTTTAGAGCTAGTAATAAAATTTTTCAGTATCGAGACAACAAAGTGTCCATCTACAGGCCTCAATCACATTGGCGATTTATGGGGGCTACCGAGCAGTATTTATTAGCACAAGATTTTGAAAAAGGTTTGTTGAAATTTAATCAAGGACGTTGGGAAACATTTTTGAAAACCGATGATTTTTCTAAAAAAAGCCTCATTACGGCCCTTATACCTGTCAATAAAGACAGTGCTTTGGTAGTAACCCTCGAACACGGGGCTTACTGGCTTCGGGGTAATCAAACAATGGCTTTGTCTACCGATTTTATGAAAAAAGTAGCTAAGTACAGAATCTACAACGCCACAAGGGTTAGCCACGACAGAATAGCCCTTTCTACCAGTTTGAATGGATGTTTTATTATCAATAAAAAAGGCGAATTTATTCAGCATTATTCTAAAGACGAAGGACTTATCAATAATAATGTCCTAAGTAATTTTATTGATAACCACCAAAACCTATGGCTTGGTCTCGACAACGGAATTGCCTTTGTAGCTACCAACAATGCTATCAAAAATATTTATCCCAAAATAGACAATGAAGGTGCGGGTTATGCCAGTGCCATTTACCAAAACAAGCTGTATTTGGGTACATCCAATGGCCTTTTTGTAGCACCGCTAGGTCAGTTTACCGATTTGAGCTACGTAAAAGCCCATTTTAGTGCAGTACCCAATTCTACGGGGCAAGTGTGGGGCTTAAACGAAATCAATGGGAAACTCCTTATGGGGCATCACGAAGGGGCTTTTGTTGTAAATCCCAACCAAGCTACCAAGTTGCTAGATAATGGCTATTGGTCGTTTTTGCCTTTAGGCAATATTATGCCTGCTAGCTTTATTGTGGCAGGTAATTATAATGGATTGAGCTTTTTTAAGTACCAAAACAATACTTTTGTGCCTGCTGGGCAAGTACCTAATTTTCATATTTCATCGAGATTTATCTGCTTAGACCATCACAATGAAAAAGTAATTTGGACATCTCATCCCTATCAAGGTGTATTTAAAATTACGCTAAAAGAAGGCTTTAATGCCGATATAAAGCTCTATTCCGAAAAACAAGGTTTAACGCTTTCACTCAATAACAGTTTTGTATATGCTATCAAAAATAGGGTAGTGGTGGCATCTGAAAAAGGCTTGTTTGAGTACAATGACCGTACCGACAAATTTGAAGAATCGGTGTATTTGAAAAAGTATTTTGGTAAGCTGAATGTATATTACCTAAAAGAAGATTCGCAAGGCAATATCTGGTTTATTGCCAATAACAAATTGGGCGTACTGGATTTATCGGGCAAACAACCCAAAATTATTTATTTGCCTGAGCTAACCAATAAAATGGTAGCAGGTTTTGAATCTATTAATCCGATCGATGCCCAGAATATATTGGTAGGTAGCGAAAGAGGTTTTTTTCATATCAATTATAATGCCTACAAGCTTCAGCAAAACAATGTGAATGTGAATATCCGTGCTGTTGCAGCAACGGGCAAAGCCGATAGCTTATTTTTTGGGGGATATTGGGCCGAAATAAATACTTTGTTGGGGCAACAAGAACAGCAGATTCCTCGTATAGCGAGTAGCTTCAATGGGCTTGGCTTTGAGTTTTCATCTACATTATTCAATCAGCAAGAAACCATTGAGTATGCTTACTTATTGGATGGATTTGATAAAACGTGGTCGGGGTGGTCCAAAAAAACCAGTAAAGAATATTCACAATTGCCAGCAGGCACTTATACTTTCAAGGTAAAAGCTCGTAACAATTTTGGGAAAGAATCGCCAGTAGCAATGTATACATTTGTTATTTTGCCACCTTGGTATTTGACCATTTGGGCATATTTGGTATATACGTTGCTGTTGATGGGTATGTTCTATTGGTTGTTTTTGTGGCAACAACAAAAGTTTATTCAACAACAACTTCAATACCAAGAAGAACAAAAACGCTTGTTGTATTTACATCAGTTGGAACTAGAACAAAGTGAAAAAGAAATAGTTAGCCTTAGAAATGAAAAATTAGAAGCCGAAATTATTCATAAAAATGCTGATTTGGCATCGTCGGCGATGCACTTGGTGCAAAAAGCCGAATTATTGTCGAAACTCAAACACGATTTGTCAAGAATGGCCAAAACCGAAAATCTTGATGAAATGAAAGAAGATTTACGGAAAATGATAAAGGTAGTTGATGATGAAAATACACTAGGCGAAGACTGGAGCCAGTTTTCGGTACATTTTGATAGTGTACATAGTAATTTTTTGGTACTGCTCAAAGAAAAGTTTCCGAACCTAAGTCCAAGTGAACTAAAGCTTTGTGCTTATTTACGGATGAATTTATCGACCAAAGAAATAGCTCAATTAATGAATATTTCGTCGAGGAGTGTAGAGGTAAGCCGTTATCGTCTTCGCAAAAAACTACAGTTGCCTAGCGAAGTAAATTTCTTTAATTACTTCCTGAGTATTAAGGAATAAGGAGTTAGATAAAATAAATATGAGTGATTCTGAAATTTAACATGAAAACCCAAGTCATTCCGAATAATCAAACAAGTCGGTCGAAGAACTAATTTCGACCGACTCATAATCGATACTACTGATAAACAAGCTATTTGTCAATCATTTTATAAACCCTCACATAATCTACTTCCATTTTGGCAGGGAAAATAGTAGGGTCGAGTCCTTTTGCTCCGCCCCAGTCGCCACCAACGGCAATATTGAGCAGTAAGTGAAAACGTTTGTCGAAAGGCCATTCGGCAAAACTCTTTCCTTCGTTGACAAACTCAAAAATCTGTTCGTCATCAATAAAGCCTCTGATAGCATAGGGTGTCCAATCAACACGATATTTATGAAAATCAGTTATGGCTGTCGGAACGGTTTTTACGGCTGTTTTTTGGGTATTAATTTTAAAGTAATAGGCCAGCGAGTGTGTACTAATATGTACTACATTGGGGTCGTAGCCAACGTGTTCCATAATATCTATTTCGCCAGAATTTGGCCAGCCACCATACGCCCAGTCGGTAGGGAGCATCCAAATAGCAGGCCATGAGCCTAAGCCTGCGGGTAGTTTTGCCTTGATTTCAAAGCGACCATACAAAAAATCTCCTTTGTTGCGAGTTACCAAACGAGCCGAAGTATAATCACGACCACCCATACTCTCTTTTTTGGCCGAAATCGTTAGTTTGCCATTCGATACACTCGAGTTGGCCGTGCTGTTGGTATAATATTGTAGTTCGTTATTGCCCCAGCCTCCGCCGCCAATATCATAATCCCACTTTTTAGGGTCAGGAGCACCCTCATTATCAAATTCGTCGGCCCATACTGGCGATGTTTCAAACGACCACTTTTTGTCTTCTAATGGTACTAATGGAGGGGCTACAACGGGTGTGGGTGTTTTTTTGCTTTGTCCCGAACACGAAAGAATACTTCCCAATACCAATAAAAAAGCCAGTTGATGTATTTTTTTCATAAGCTAAATCAATAAGAGTTAATATTTTGATAGATTATTACATAAACCTAAAGGAACTGATTGTAGGCCTTTAATAGTAATCTACTTAGTACCTACAACAATATCAGGAAATATAAAGAATTAAAATGATGTTGACAAATAAAGAAAAAGTATAGTTATACGAAGGTATTGTTGATAAGATATAAAACCAAACTGGTATTTCCTCAAAGGGCTATGCTTGGGAAAATACCAGTTGAAGATAGACACTGTTTAGCCGTATTTCAGCTTAACAGAAAAGTAGACTATTGAATAAGAGTACCAAATAGTAAGTGTTGCTTTTTGAACTTTAAGATTGATTATCAGTTGCTTAGTTTTGACTTATAATTTGGTACTCCCTCCATGTGCTTATTATTTTGTGCCACCCCATTCTTTACTTTGTTGGATTTTGGTATTTTCCATTTCTAACAAAGGAATAGGCAATATTTCGTGTTGACCTGTTTTAAAACCTCTTGAAGCCAAAATTGTTCCTGCTTTTTTCCAACGAACAAGGTCGAGCCAACGATGTCCTTCACCAGCCAATTCGAGTCTTCTTTCTAGGATAATATTGTCGAAAGTAGCTGCTACATGATGTTTGTTGTCTTTGTAAGCACGGTCACGAACAGCATTGATAAGAGCTGCCGCACGTTGTAAATCGCCATTGCTACGAACCAACGCCTCGGCTTCGAGCAAATAAGTATCAGCCAAACGGATGTCGTACATATTTTGTGGAAAATTCAATTCCATATTTCCAGCACCAGTCCATTTATTTGAATTTCTTCCTGCAAATTTTTCTAAGAAATAGCCTGTATTCATATACCCTTTTTCGTAGCTAGCAATACCATTTTTTTCTAAGCTATCCAAATTAGCGATAGTTGCTTTATAACGTGGGTCAAAATGAATAGCATTGAACAAATCAGGGGTAACAGGCAAGAAACTCCAGCCCGAAACGTAATCAGGAGCATCGGCAGTATTGGCACGGTATCCACGAGGGCCAACCATAATATTCAAAACATTACCTTCAGTACAGGCTACGCAGTCCCAGTTACCAGCAGAAGTATTGGTATAAGCAATTTCAAAAATAGATTCTGAGTTATATTTATTTTTTACATTCCATAACTCTCCGAAATTGCTCAAAAGCTTGTAGCCATACTGACTTGTACCACCTGGAGTACCATTGACGGCGGCTAGCTCTTGGGCTGCTTCAGCAAATTTTTCTTGTTGCAAATATACCTTTCCCAATAAAGCACGGGCTGCTCCTTGAGTGGCACGGCCGCCCTCGGTACTAGCAGGTACGGTACTTGGCAAGTCTGCCAAAGATTCTTTCAAATCTTTTTCAATCTGAGCATATACCTCGGTAGGGTTGGCCTGCAAAACGTTGTACATTTCTGATGTAGCCACAGGTGTTACAAACAAAGGAACGTTTTTGAAAAGACGCACCAAGTCGAAATAGAAATAGGCACGTAAGAATTTACCCTCGGCGATATATCTTTTTTTCAAGGCTTCGTCCATAGGTACACCTGGCAGTTTTTGAAGAATCACATTGGCACGGAATACGCCCGAAAAGCCTTTTCTCCATAATTCGCCCTGTGGCCCTCTGTCGGGGGTAAGGGTGTAGTTAGAAAAAACCTGAAAATCAGAAATATCATTGGGGCCACCACCGCCAGCGTAGTGGTCGTCGGAGGCGGCATTTAAAGCTCCTATTTTGGTAACAAAACCCCCACCTTGCCAGCCTACTACGTCATAAACAGCCACTAGGCCGTTGAATGCCTCAGTTTGGTTGCGGTAATAGTTGGCTTCGAGGTTAGTGCCTCTTGGGCTTACTTCCAAGAATTCGGTAGTACATGAGCTTAGTAATTGTACGCCAATTGCCAAGCCTGCAAGGTATTTTTTATAATTGATGGTCATTGCTAAAATAATATTTTGTTTGAAATATGAACAAAAGTTCTTGTTGGTATTGCCCCTAAAACCATCGGGTATTTAGGGGGAAGGTATGTTTTTTTATTACCTAAAATCCAAGATTTAAGCCAAGCATAAACGAACGAGCCTGTGGATAAATACCTCGGTCGATACTCATTACACCACCACCGATTTCGGGGTCGTAGCCAGTATACTTGGTGAATGTCAACAAGTTTTGGCTCATTACATAAATACGAGCTTTCTGTAAACCTAACTTATCCGATACATTTTTGGGTAATGTATAACCAAACTGAAGGGTTTTGATACGGAAGTAGTTGCCATCTTCCAAATAGAAATTAGAAGGGTTACCAAAGTTTTTGTTAGGGTCACCATTGACTACCCTCGGGTAGGTCGTAGATGTACCTTCGCCAGTCCAGCGGTCAAGGATTTTGGTTGACCAGTTGGCGTTGGCAATGTCCAAACGACGAAGTCCTTGGAAGATTTTGTTACCAGCCGCTCCTTGTCCAAACAACACCATGTCGAAACCTTTGTAGGCCAAATTAACCGTAAAACCATAAGAAACCGTTGGTGTAGGAGTTCCTAAGAAAGTACGGTCTTTTTCAGTAATTACACCATCATTGTCGGTATCAGCCCATTTGAAATCGCCAGGTTTGGCATTTGGCTGAATTTTCTTGCCATCTTTTGTATAGTTTTCAATTTCGGCTTGGTTTTGGAAAATACCCAATGTTTGGAAACCAAAGAACGAGTTAATCGCCTGTCCAACGGCAGTTCTAGTAATAGGATAAGTACTAGCTTGGAACGACTGCCCACCCGACAAATAAGCAATACCATTACCAAGGTTGGTAACTTCGTTTTTGATATACGAAACGTTACCATTTACTGAAAAGTCGACTTGGCCAAGTTTTTTGCGATAACCTAATTCCAGCTCAATACCTGTATTTTGAATATCCGCCACATTGGCAGCAGGGTTTGAAATAGCCCCTACATAACCCGGAATACGAGGGTTTTGCAAAATATCTTTGGTTACTTTTTTAAACCATTCTAGGGTTACGCTCATGTTGTTGAACAATGTAGCATCTATACCAATGTTGGTTTGGCTTGTTTGTTCCCATTTCAAATCGGGATTGGCAGGAGCATTGGGGCTATAACCAATAATATAGCTTCCCGAATTACCAATCGCATAATTGCGGCCGCTTCCTACCGTAGAAAGGAACGCAAAGTCACCGATAGCATCGTTTCCTACAACACCATAGCCACCTCTTACTTTCAAGAAGTTTACGACGTTGTTGACAGGAAAGAAGTTTTCACGAGAAGCAACCCAGCCCAAAGAAATAGAAGGGAAAATACCATATTTATGGTTAGCTCCAAAGCGAGAAGAACCATCTCTACGAATCAGACCTTGTACCAAATACTTTTCATCATAGTTATAATTTAAGCGAGCAAATAACGAAGAAACCGTATGTAAAGAGCCTTCTCCTGCATCAGACGAACGTTGGTCGTTTGGTACTTTGAAGTTGAGTGAGGCATCATTAAAATTGTCGGCAGGGATATTATAGAATGTCACACTGGTTGAATAAGTGCGGTTTTCTGAATATGCTCCTTGTCCAAGCAACAAATTGAAGTTATGTTTTTGGAAATCTTTTGCATAAGAAACCGTATTTTCAATATTCCAGTCATAACGAGAGTTCATCGACCTGTTGTATGAGGTTTGCGAAGTAATATTAGAAGAGTTGAGCCAAGAAATAGGAGTGAAGCTTTCGCTACCATAGAAAGCAATTTTTGTACCTACAGTAGAGCGAAACTTCAAGCCTATAATAGGTTGGGCTTCTAAGTACGCATTACCAACAATATTGTCGCTCCAACCATAATTGCCCAAACGTGTTTGAATATACGCCAGTGGGTTAATCATTTCTTGTCCTACAGCCGTTGAAATACCATAAGGGAAGCCCTGTGCATCTCTACGAATTCCAGTGTTGCGATAAGGTGCTGCGTTATAAATAGCGGGGTCAGTTACGACAGCAGGTGTAATAGGATCGAGGTTGATAGCCGAACTCAAAGGCCCCCCAAATTCGCTATTGGTATTACCCAAACCTATGGATTTATCATGGGCATATCCTAGATTTTGGCCTACTGTAATCCATTTCGATAGCTTGTGGGTACTGTTCAAGCGAACGTTGGCACGGGTATATTTTGAAATTTCTGTAGCCACAATACCCTCTTGGTCGAGGTAACCAAACGAAAGGTAAAACGTAGAGCGGTCGTTGCCACCACTAATACTTAACTCATGATTTTGGCGACGAGCACTGTTGTTAAAAATCAACGATTGCCAGTCTGTACCTTGTCCCAAAGCTTGTGGATTAGGATATACCGCTGCTCCGCCAGCATTTACCGAAGCTTCGTTGCGAATGGTTGCATATTGGGTTGCGTTCAAGAGGTTCAATTTTTTGGCAGGGGCAGATGTGCCATAAAAGCCATTGTAATTAACACGAATACTACCTGCTTTTCCTTTTTTGGTAGTTACCAAAATTACTCCAGCTGCAGCACGAGCTCCATAAATCGCTTGTGAAGCGGCATCTTTTAGTACTTCTATCGACTCAATATCCGACTGATTGAGATAGCCTACCCCGCCGTTGTCAACTACTACGCCATCGACAACCCATAGGGGGTCGTTGTTATTGAGAGTTGTAACACCACGAACACGCACTGTAGCCCCAGAGCCAGGCTGTCCCGAGCTCGAGGCAATCGTTAAGCCAGAGGTTCTACCTTGTAGGGCTTCTTCTACACGGTTGATGGGCATGGTTTCGAGGTCAGATGCTTTTACGCTTGAAATAGCTCCTGTTACAACGCTTTTTTTCTGAGCACCATAACCCACTACTACTACTTCGTCGAGGTTGTTGGAGGTTTCTTCTAATTGAAAATTTACGACTGTTGTTCCTGCTTTTACGGTGTAGTTTTGGCCTGATGCCCCTAAGTAACTAACAACCATAATTGCTCCTGGTGTTACGCTAAGGGTGTACTTTCCAAGCGAGTCTGTGATGGTTGCCTTTGATGTTCCAAGTACAGCAACTGTTGCTCCTACTAAGGCTTCGCCATTCGTTTTGGAGGTTACTTTACCTGTTACCCGAAGGGTTTGTGCCATTAGTGTGTTGAATACACTACATAGCAGTAAAATACTAAAGATTAGTACAATTTTTCTGTTCATTTTGCAAAAGCTTTTATTAGGGATTGTGAGATGATTGAGGCTTTCAATCATTTTCTTGGATAAATGTTTGTTCGGTTAACCTGTTGCAAAGGTAGAGGGCTTTGCTTCAAATAGTCCAATGTTTTGTTACTACATTACTACAACAAAACCTGCATAATAGTATGTATGGGTGGTTTTTTGCCCCAACATTACCCCTACAAGCCTTTAAATTGTACTAAATATCTTTCAGAATTAAAGATTTTATTGTACAAATTAAATAGAAGGTATAGGGTAATGAAATAATGAAGTAATGGATAATGAAGGGATGAATAATAAAGTGATGAATAATGAAGGTTTTGGGGAGGGGAAAAACGGGTATGACGAAATGAAAGTTGTCGGTGGAAATGTGTTTGGAAAATGCGTTTGCTGTAATGCGTGTTTTGATGGTTTTGGAGAGGGTACTAAAAAAACATGAGTCATCTCAAATTTAGTGAATGAGTTATTCTGAAATTTAACATGAAACCATAATAAGTTGTCCCCTATTGGATAAAAAGCACGATGGTCTATCTCGTGAATCCCAATAAATGCAAACAAGAGGTCTCTATTGCAAATTATCCCAAAATTTGGGATGACTCATGTTATGACAAACAGCGTTTTGGGTTTTAGAAATTATCGTAATAGGTAAAATCGCTGCTTATGAGATTGTTTTCTATAGTGAAAATGGTGGTGACAGGGAGTTCAAATTTTGATTTGTCGGGAGATGTACCTGTCGAGATAAATTCGACGATGATATGTTTTTCTCCTGATGGATAAATCGCTATGATTGTATCATGAATATCGGGGAATACTTTTTGTAATTCGCTATATTTCTGGATGGTTTGCTGGCGAGTTTGTGTTACAATGCCTTTCCCTAACGAGGGGTCTTTGAATTGAGCCTTTTCGATATACATTTCTGCCAATTTATTCCAGTCATGTTGATTGAAATAGGTGAAATATCGCTGTATAAATGCCTCTAAGTGTGGTTTTTCCTGAACTTGAGTTTGGCAAGATCCAAGTACGATACCCCAAAATAATACAATACGCCAGTTTCTCATATTTGTTGGATTTAAAGTTTTTTAATCACAGAGAATTAGCCGTAAGTGATGGATTTTTAGGGCTATTCTATAAGATTAAAGATAACAATAAATCTAATAACATAATTAGATAGGTGATAGCTTGTGCCTTGATAATCAATATATAAGTGCTAGATTGAGAATTTAGTACTAGGGCTAGTACCGCCTTCTCAATTTCGCACTCGGTTTGTATGTGGTTTTCTTAATTAATAAAAAAGCTCTAATAATTGCCCATGCTCAGTTTGAGTACTCATGCTTTCGAGCGGAATTTCAAAGATTGGGTACTGTGACTTTTTTAATAGAGGCACAGGATTGAAAGCTTTTTTGGTTGTATTGAATTCATGGTTTTTGGGTACATATATTTCGTCGATATTGTGTGCATCCAGAAACGAACACATAGCATTGCTGGTACGTCCATGAAACAATTCTATTTTGATATTTCTCAACGAATCTTCAAACCTATTTTTAATGATTTCTAACGCCTCCTTAAATTCGGGAGTAATCAGCGAATGTATGGTTCTGTGAGGTGAATAGAACAACAAGTCTGAAATAGAGTCGTCTAAATGTTCGGCATAAAGAAGCACAACTCGAATAGCCTCGTACTGATGCGATTCAAGAGCGATCTTGAGGGTATTGAGCGATACAATACGGAAATCAATAGGAACTAATATCGTTTTTGCCATAATTCTTTATTCGTAAGATATGGTTGCAAAGCTATCGGCTAGATATTAGTGCCTTTTAAGAGTTAGATTAGAATTTGATAAGAATATACTACTTTCGGTTATAATTGCATTAAAGGGATTTTTACTTGTACTTTAGTGCCTTGATTGATGGCCGAACTGACAATGAGTGTGCCTTTATGAAGATGTACAATATTGCGTGTTAAGGGCAAGCCAATACCGTATCCTTCAAACAAATTGGTGTTAGAAGCCCTAAAAAATGGGTCATAGATAAAGGCTAATTCCGATTCGGGGATACCAATGCCAGCGTCTTCAACAAGTACAATTACCTGCGAGTTGCTCGATGCTATATGTACTGTTACGGGGCTATTATTGGAGTATTTGCAGGCGTTGCTTAAAATATTGGCAAAAGCCAATTGAAGCAATTGCTGATTGCCTTTTACTTTTAGCTTTTTGGGGTCTTCGGGAAGTAAATGTAAATCTACAAAAATCTTATTATTGGGCGTTAGCTTATCAATTAGCCTTTTGGTTTCCCAGATAACTTCATCAATACGTACCCTTTCAAAAACAATGGTATTGCCTTTGTAGGCTGTTTGTGCCAAAAAGAGTAACGACCTCGTAATTTCATTCAGGCGTTCGGCCTGCTGGAGAATATTCTGTATAGACCTGATGTATTCGTCGGAGGTTCGTACTTTCAACAAAGCAACATCGGCCTCGCCAATAATGGCTGTTAGGGGAGTCCCTAGCTCGTGTGAGGCATTGCTAATAAAGTTTTTTTGGGTTTCAAAAGCCGTTTCTATTCTGTTCAGAAGCTCGTTGAAAGTACTAGTAAGTTCGCTAATTTCGGTATTGGAGCCGTTGCTATTCTCTAAACGAAGATGAATATTTTCGGTACTAATTTGTTTTACTTTGTCGGTGATTTCTTTGATAGGGTCAAAAATATGTTTTGAGAAATAAACAGAAAAGAAGAAAACTATCAAAATAACCATCGACACCCCACCAATAAGTATGGTACGCAAAAAACTAAGGTGGTGTGATGCGTAGTAGTTTTCGGCCGAAACAATCACGAGGTATTCTTGACCTTTTTTGTAGTGCTTTGCTCCAACAAAAAAAAGATTGCCATCTTTTTCTTTGTATTTACCTGTTTTGAGGAGGTTTTCTAAAAAATTGACAGGAATATTTCGTTTGGTAGCGATACTGTCTAATGACATATCAGGTACGACCTCTACTAAATACTCTTTTTCTTTTTCTAGTTTTTCGAGATATTGATTGCGTAGTTTTTTTAGATAAATACTGTTTTGTGTATCGGCATTGAGGGTGTATTGTGCCGAAATACTCACACGTGCTTCTAGCCTTTTGTAGAAATCTACATAAGAGAATTGATTCAGAAAATAATAAATGGCTATTCCAAATACCACTACCAATAGCGTACTCAGAAAACCCAGAATCAAGGCTAGTTTTGTTTGTGTTTTCATCGTTCTTTTAGCACATAACCCATTCCAACAACAGTATGAATCAGTTTGTTTTCTGAGTCGGCATCTATTTTTTTACGTAAATAGTTGATATATACATCTACGACATTGGTTCCCATATTGAAATTAATATCCCAGGCACTTTCCAGAATATCGACCCTCGACAAAACCCTGCCTCGGTTTTTAATCAAAACCAGCAGCAAACGGTATTCAGTAGCCGTAAGTAGAATAGGGGTACTTCCTCTGAAAACCGTTTTGGCATCATCGTCGATTACCAAATCGCTGATAATATACACATTTTTAGATTTTTCTTCCGAAACCTGTTCGCCATAAGAAGTACGCCGAAGAAGGGCATTGATGCGGGCATATAGCTCAATAAACTTGAAGGGTTTTACCAAGTAATCATCAGCACCAGTATTGAGGCCCAGTGCAATGTTTTCGGATGTACCAAGGGCTGTCAAAAAAAGTACAGGTGTTTTGATATGGTGTTGACGAATAGTTCGGCAAACCTCAATGCCATTTTTGTCGGGCAACATGATGTCGAGAATAATGAGGTCGAAAGTCGATTCAAAAATCATACTAAGGGCGGTATTACCATCGAGTGCCACCGATACCTCAAACCCTCCTTCATCCAAGCCCTTTTTGATAAAGGCCACCACATTGGTTTCGTCTTCGACCAAAAGTATTTTTTTCTGTGCATTCATGTTTCTTTACTGTAAAGACCCCTAAGGTCACGGGATTGGGCAATAGCTCAAAAGCCTTTGCCCAATTAAGTTACGAATTATTTCATTATTACACCTGTAGAACCCTCTTGGCTTGGGGTTAGCTGAAAAATGTTTCTAGGATAAAGCCCAGTTTCATTTCTGTGCGAAACATACAAAATAGTTGTGGTACTTTCATTCGCAATTTTATTGATTAGCGATACCACCAAAGCCGTATTGTGGTCGTCGAGTCCTGCAATGGCTTCGTCCAAAATCAAAAGGGGTGGGTGTTTTACCATAGCACGTGCCACCAAAGCCATGCGTTGTTGCCCTGTCGATAGCATAAAGAATGGTTTTTTGGCTAGTTTGTCCATTTCTATCAAAACCAACCATTGTTGAGCCAATTTGATTTGGAGTTCGGATGGTTTTATATATAGCCCAATTGAGTCGAAAAAACCCGAAATAAGCATTTGTTCGAGGGTGTGGCTGGTACTAAACAAATCGGTCATGGCTGGAGTTACATAACCAATTTTGTCTTTGATTGACCAAACGGTTTCGCCAGAGCCTTTTTTCTTACCAAATAGAACCAAATCTTGTCCGTAACCCTTGGGGTTGTCGCCTGTAATCATCGACAAGATGGTAGTTTTGCCAGAACCATTTGGCCCAATCAAATGCCAAAATTCATTTTTATGAATAGTCCATGTAATTTCTTTGAGGATATGCTTTTCGCCATAACTTACATTTACTTTGTTGAATCTGATAAGTTCTTGTCCTTCAAGGTTGTATTGCTTGATAGGAGGAGGCAGTATGCCTACAAAAGTAGAAGCCTGAGCCTGTCGGTATTCTTCAAGGAATACCTGAATGTCTTCATGAAAAACAATTTGATTGTTTTTTTCGATACTGGCAACATGGGTAATAAATGGTAATAAATCTCGCTCACGATTGATTAATTGTACCAAAGATGTATGCTCGGCAATTTTGTGCAACATAGCCAATAGCGATTCCTGAGCGGCTACGTCGAGGTTGTCGAAAGGGTTATCCAAAATCAAGTAATTAGGCTTTTGTGCTACCAAATAGTGTAGTAAAGCCTTTTTTTGTTCGCCACTCGACATCGACTTCAAACTTCTGTCGAGGTGTTTGGTCAAAGCCGTAAAACCATGTCTGTTTTCTTCGTCGATAAACTCATTTACTGTCAGACTCGAAAACAATAAACCTTCTGTTTGGTTCAAATCTGCTAGAATTCCAGTGGCTTTTTTAGCTAATACTTGTTGAATAAATACTTGTTTATTGGCATTGTTCGACAAGAATATAGCCCAATGTTTGGTGTTTTTCATAAAATAAATCGTGTACTGTGAAATTTTTTGCAAGAAACAAAAACTCCTCCAAAACCAAAGGGCTTGAAGGGGTTTTTTATGGTTATTATAGGATAGCTAGGGCTATTTGGCCATATTGAGTTTAATCGTTAAGCTTCTCAAATCTTGGTTGATAGACCGAATCGTTGCCTGTAGTTCGTTGAGCATATTGGCTCTTTTTTGAAGGTCTTCGGCCGAATAAATACCTCCGTTGTCAAAAAAAAGGTGTTCTTCTTGCTGATCAACCTTGTTCTCAAATTTGTATTCAGTCCATCTTTTTTTGATGTTTTCACGAAGTGTTATTTTGCCCGAATTGCTCAGGCTTCGTTCGTTCAGAATATTCCAAATCGACACAGGATAGTCATGATTATCGTTGTTGCCTGTCCAGATATTTCTTAAAAGATTTCGCTGAAAGCTTAGTTGTACTTTTTTGCCTTTGGGTGCTATAGTCAAAGCACCTAGCCCAGCACTAATCAAACCACCACCAACCCCAACGGCAGTATTGGCACTGTTGTCGCTGATTAGCACAGTTGCTACGGTAGTTAAAGCCCCAAGTGCTACAGAGGCTACTGTAAGTCGAGTGTTTTTTTGATTATTGATATTTTCGACGTAATCGGCAAGTTGCCCAAACCGCTCGCCGTTGCAATCTAATTCGGCAGCAATAGCGGCTATTTCTATATTGGTGAGGGTGAGCCTATTGTCAATCTTTTGTTGCATTACCAACGCTTTCAGGGTGTCGGTTTGGGGCAAATACAAGGCACTAAGATACGGGGCTATACCAATTGCTTGGCTAATGAAGCGGTCATGTTCGGAAAGGTGAAGGGCTAGAATACTGTCTATTTGGTCAGTATTTTCGTGATTATGTTCAATTTGTGAATAATCATAGAATACCGCAGGGCTACAAAAGTCATTAGACAAGTTCTTAACTTTTGTGCCTTGCAAAATAGGCGAACACGACGACCCTCCTAGTAATATGCAAAAAAGTAAAAGTGATTTTTTCATGGATTGAGTGTTTAAAGATGGTTGAAAAGACAATAGTGTAGTGGATTAGGAATAAAAAAAACAATTATTTTCTGGTTCAGAACGCCGTTATATTTAATCGGTTTTGGTAGGGTGTTTTACCACAAAGCACATTATATGAGCCTATTTGCCCCAAAATAGGCTAGTTTTTTAGGTTGTTAGCAATGTAATGTGAATTAAGAAAATATCCAACCCTTTTTGGTGCTTCAAATACACGAAATAATAACTAAAAATGAGTGTGCGAACACTTTTGGTAAAAAAATATTGTAAGAGTAGCAATCTCAAGATATTCCTGATAAATACTATAAATAGGGCAAAAAATTGAATTAAATCTTGATAAAGTCTATTTTTATTGTATTATTCCAATAAATTTCTGTATTGACAGGATGCTGCATGATGGTTTCGGTATAGCAATTGAATAATTTTGAAAAGAAGAATTTTAGTATTGGAATTCTATGTGTTAAAAACTGAAAGTAGCTAAGAAACATGGTAAAATATACTTCAATACAAGTTTAATCCATCCAAAACTATTCTATCAAGAGCTTATTATTTATGATGAACCATTGATAAAATGGTTGGGTGGTAGCTATTGCTTTTAGAAAAGGTTTATCATTTCAAACAATCCTTTATGTATGTACTCGTTTACTAATCTACGTAAAATTTTCTTGTCAACTTGTGCAGTTTTGGCTTTAATCGCTACTGCCGATTCGGCAATACTGGCCACAATTCGTTTGGCCAAAACTGCTACCCATCGACTGGCCGAAGTTACTATTGCTGGAAAAGTACTTTCTTCAGACAATAACGAACCTATACCCGGAGTAAATGTACTGGTAAAAGGTACTAAAATTGGTACATCTACCAAAGCCGACGGTACATTCCAAATTAAGGTTTCGAGCGAAAACGCTACGTTAATATTTTCTTCGATTGGCTTTACTACCAAAGAAGTTGCCTTGGCAGGCCGTAAGGTTTTAACGGTGGTGTTGTCGTCCGACACACAAGCCCTCGACGAAGTAGTTGTGGTGGGTTATGGTGAAGTAAAAAGAAATAACCTGACGGGTGCAGCCGCAAGTATTTCGTCGAAAGATATTGAAGAACGCCCTGTTCCACGTTTAGAAAATGCCCTTGCGGGTCAGTTGCCAGGGGTAGATGTTCGTACCACTTCGGGCGAGCCAGGCTCTGATATTCAGATTAGAGTAAGAGGTACAGGCTCTATCAACTCGTCGAACGACCCACTTTATGTAGTCGATGGTGTGCCTGTTGATGACATAAAAGGGCTAAATCCTGGCGATATTAAATCGCTAGATGTCCTAAAAGATGCAGCATCTGCGGCTATTTACGGTTCGAGGGGGTCTAATGGGGTTGTTATTATTACTACCAAACGAGGCAATAAAGGTAAAGTAAAGATTCAGTTCAACGCCAATAAGAGTTTCTCGCAAATTGAGGGCAAATTAGATGTGATGAACCCCGAACAATGGATTCAATTTAGGAAAGATGATATTGATGTAAAATGGGTGAATCGTGGTATTTCTTTGAAAAAAGACTATAAAGCAACAGATTCGCAGGCATTTAGGGCTGCCGAATTGGGTATTACGGGGCCTATTAATTCAACAACGGCCAATGCTACATTGATGTACGACCCACGTTGGGCGTATGGTCGTGACAGTTTGGATTATGTAGACTGGAATAAGGCCTTTTTTGGCAATACGGGTGTGTTAGATAATTACCAGATTACGCTTTCGGGTGGCCAAGATAATGTTAATTATAGCGTGTCGGGAGGGTATTTGACCCAAACGGGGATTGTCCGAAATACGGGTTACGACCGTGCTACATTAAGGGCTAATTTTGATGCAAAAGTGAATAAATATATCAAATTTGGTATGACCTTAGCTCCGTCGATTGAATGGAGAACAGGCTCAGGCCAAACCGACGGTAAAGACCGCTCGGGGATGGCCGCTGTGGGTGCCCCGCCAATTAGCGATTTGGGGGTTGGTACTGACGCTGGCCTAGGAGGGTATCCAACTTACAAATGGTCGGGACGATATACAAGCCAAATTGGTTATATGGACAGGGTTGTAGCCAACAGAACAAGAACCAAATTGAATGCCAATTTATATTTAGACTTTAACCTGACCAAAGACCTAACTTTGAAGGTATTGGGAGGGTCTGATATTTATTCAAACCTAGACGAAACATGGGTTCCATCGTCGGCACTTCGTAGCGATTTAGCAGCAACCTCATATTCTGACCGCTCGCAGGGTTCTACCTATCATTATTTAGGACAAACAACGTTGAATTATAACAAGAAAATTGGGAAAAACCACGATTTGAATGTGCTATTGGGCTATGCTGTTGAAACTACCAAGTTTAATTCAAGCGTACAACGTGCCAATAATTTTCCGAATGACTGGTCAAATTTGTTTGATTTGAGCGTAGCTACAACTACTATCAATACAATTTCGAGTGGCAAAAATGCCTTGATTTCCTATTTTGGGCGTGTTCAGTATGACTTCAAAGACAAATATTTGCTTTCGGCGAGTATCCGACGAGATGGTTCATCAAAATTTGGAGGCGATAACCAGTGGGGTATTTTTCCTGCCGCATCGGTAGCATGGAAAGTAAGCCGAGAGCCTTTTATGGCTAATATCAATGCTATTTCCGACCTCAAAGTACGTGCTAGTTATGGGGTATCTGGCAACAACCGTATTGTCGATAATGCACAGTTTGCTTTGTTGGGCAACTACAACTATAATCTAGGCGGAGGTACTGCCGTAATAAAAGGATATGCCCCAACTTCGTTTGAAAACTCGTATTTGGGCTGGGAAACCAACAAAAGTTATAATGTAGGTTTAGACTTTGGCGTGCTTCGCAATACCATACAGGCCAGTATCGACTACTATAATCGTACCACAAGCGACCTTCTTTTACGTGCACCTGTGGCATCGACAACGGGTTTTACCAATAGCTGGCAAAATATTGGAGACATCAGAAACCAAGGGATTGAGTTGAGCCTTTCTACCCAAAAGAAATTTGGTGCAGTACGCTGGAACAGTACTTTTAATATTTCATACAATACCAACGAAGTTACTCGCTTAGGCTATGACAATACGCCAATTCCAAGTGGTTTTAGTGGTTTGACATCTATTATTCAAGTGGGTCAGCCTATTGGCGCATTTAAGTTGTACGATGTAATTGGCGTGTACAAAGACCAAGCTGATATAGATGCTAATCCGCACATGGCTCGTACATTGCCTGGTGATTCAAAATACCGAGATGTAAATGGCGATGGCAAAATCGACGACAACGACCGTACCATTGTCGGTAATCCACAAGCTCCATTCTATTATGGTTTCAAAACCGAGTTAAGTTACAAAAGCTTTTCATTGAATATCTTAATGAATGCTCAGACAGGAGGCAAAATCTACTCAATGATTGGCCGTAGTATCGACCGCTCTACTTCCGAATCTTTGTACAACCGCCTTGCTATTTGGTTAGATAGATGGCAGTCGCCCGAAAAACCAGGCAACGGTATGGTACCAAGTTTGTACGCTACTACCAGTTCATATTATGACACCAGATGGTTGTATAGCTCTGATTATCTGCGTGTTAAAAATATTACCTTGGGCTACTCTGTACCTCAGATGAAATGGTTTAGCTCGGCTAGGGTATATGTGTCGGTCGAAAACCCTTTCATTTGGCATAAATACTACGGCGGATATACACCCGAAGCCCAATCGCCAAACCCTGCCGATGGAGGCGATTATGGTGGCTATCCTCAGTCAAAAACCTATTCACTTGGTTTGAACCTGACCTTCTAGTACAATCCATGCAGTACTATTCTCGAATGATATTTATTTAATTATTGTAAGCAATGAAAATCAAGAAATTATTTACCTATATACTTATCACTGGAGCAAGTGTATCTTTTATGTCTTGTAACGAAGACCTTATAGATATTAACCCACTGACCAACAATACCGCTAATAGCTTCTACGCTGACGAAAACCAAATGAATCAGGCCGTTATGGCAGTTTATAATGCCTATATGCCTATTCCTGTAAGTTCAAACTGGTATTTGTCGGAAGTGCGTTCTGATAATACCTTGGAAATCAACGGAGGAGGAGCTCAACGTGACTGGGCTGATATTGGCTTTTTTACAGCTACTAGCCAAACGGGGGCATTTGCCACAGCTTGGACAAACCTTTATTCGGTGGTGTATCGAGCCAATTTGGTACTAGCCAATGGTGTCAAATTTGAAGGCTCAGCCAAAGTAAACCAATACCAAGCCGAAGCTCGGTATTTTAGGGCATTGGCCTTTTTTGATTTGGTTCGTTTTTGGGGCGATGTACCATTGGTAATCAGGCCATTGTCAATTGCCGAAGCCAAAGCAATGCCTCGTACAGCCAAAGCCGATGTGTACAAACAAATAGTAGAAGATTTGGTATTTGCAAGTACCAATTTGCCCGATGTGTATGCCACTGCCGATAAAGGGCGTGCTACCAAATACGCTGCCAAATCTATCTTGGGGAGGGTCTATTTAACAATGGCAGGGTATCCGCTAAAACAAACCGATAAGTTGGCTTTGGCCAAAAAAGAGCTGGCCGATGTTATTGCCAAAGAAAGTGCTTATTTTACTTTTCCCACAAATTACAGAGATTTGTTTACGGTAGCAGGCGAAAACAAATCTAATCCTTTCGAGGTGCAATATTTGTCGGGAGGTGTTGGTTTGGGTAGTTCAGTACCAGGAGTACAAGCTTTTCAATACCCCTCTCAATGGTCGGCTTTTACACCAATTGATGGTTTCGACGGCCAGCCAGAGCCTACCTTGTTGTCGAGCTATGCCTCTACCGATGTACGCAAAGCCGCCACCCTAGATTCGGGATATGTCGAAATCAAAACAGGAGCAAGCAGTAATCGTATTCAGTTTACTAAATTTTTGGAAAAAGGTTATGCCGGAATGATTAATAACCGTGACTATCCAACCAATTTTCCAGTAATACGCTATAATGACGTGTTGTTGATGTATGCCGAAATTTTGAATGAAGAAAGTGGCCCAACTGCCGAAGCAGTAGCTATTTTGAATAGAATCAGAACATTTGCAAAAGCACCAAAAGTAAATCCAACCACCAAAGAAGAATTTCGTTTGGCCATTGAAAAAGAACGTAGAATCGAATTTGCAGCCGAAGGTTTACGCTGGCACGACCTTGTGCGTACTGGCCGAGCTATAGAGGTAATGAATGCTTTTGTTACAAGAAATGCCTATAAAATGGCAAAACCTGTCAACGAAAACGATTTGTATTACCCAATTCCTCAGTCTGAAATGCTTATTAACCCTGGTTTTTGGCAACAAAATGCAGGCTACTAAAAGTATGAAAAATACCTAGGCAAGTAGTGGGAGTTAAAGGGCTGAAGAAAATTAATAATTTCCTGATAAGCATATTTTCATTT
Source organism: Flectobacillus major DSM 103 (assembly GCF_000427405.1). Taxonomy (NCBI): domain Bacteria; kingdom Pseudomonadati; phylum Bacteroidota; class Cytophagia; order Cytophagales; family Flectobacillaceae; genus Flectobacillus; species Flectobacillus major. Next base: position 2,422,887 of record NZ_KE386491.1, on the reverse strand, counting down.
TGTCATTATTAGGGCATTGAAAATACCCGACACCCTCAATAATATTGATTGTCTCCAAGTCTAGTAATACCCCAACACCTTATCCCCTCTATGAAAACGCAGTTCACAGAGGGGATTTTTATTAACAACCATAACCTATGACATCTCGACGAGATTTTCTAGCAAGTTTATCTGCTATACCATTGATAAAATGGCAGGGTCGACTTCTTCCGCAACCCGAATTACCTTTATCTGATTTTGCTAAAAAATTAGAGCCTCTTGGCCGTCGCCTCGAAATGGAAGGGTATTATGTATGGTGTTGTGCCCCAATTTTGGCTCCTGATGGCAAACTTCATGTATTTTTTTCTCGTTGGAAAGAAGAATACAAAATGGGAGGATGGATTCATAAAAGTGAAATAGCCCATGCTGTAGCCAACTCGCCCGAAGCCCCCTTGATATATGTCGACACAATATTAGCTCCTCGTGGGGCCAATCACTGGGATGCTACTACTTGTCATAATCCTCATATTCAGTATATTGATGGACAGTATTGTTTGTTTTATATGGGAAATGCCAATGGCAAAACCGACACCAAACGCATTGGTTTAGCCACAGCCCCAAGTTTGGATGGCCCTTGGACTCGCCCCGACAACCCCCTTTTAGAAGCTGGAACAATAGGCTCATGGGACGACCATTGTACTACAAATCCTTCCTTTGTCAAGCACCCCAATGGCGAATATTGGCTCTATTACAAATCATGGAATACTAGCGAATATGCTGCCGCTCAGGGTGCTATTCGGGGTAATCGGAAATATGGATTGGCAATAGCCCAGCAATTGCATGGCCCTTATATCCGTTTTGAAGGTAACCCAATTGTTGATTTTTCGGGAATGGGACAAAATCAGCAGGTCGAAGATGCCTTTACTTTTAGAAGGGGCAAGCATTTTTATATGATAACACGCGATATGGGGTATTTTAATCATGAAGTAGGCTTATGGATGGACTCAAAAAATGGTAAAAATTGGAATAAACCCCAAGTAGCATATTTGCCAGCTTCGTCTTATATCAGCGAGCCTCCACCGCCAGCCTATCTAAAACGTTATGGACGTTTTGAACGACCCCAAATTTTAATGCAAAATGATCGCCCTGCTTATTTATTTACGGCCATGCAAGGAGGCCAATATGGCACAGCATCGGGTTTTTTATTCAAAATCAAAGCTTAATTATCATTCAATAATGTACAAACAAAATAAGTTTTTAGTCATTATCACTATAATGTTATGCCTGCTGTGGGGCTCAACGCAAGCAATAGCACAGCAAACCATTGACTTAAAAGGGGTATGGCGTTTTCAAATCGACTCGCTCGACAAAGGTATTCATGAACAGTGGTTCAAAAAAAAGCTGCTTGAAAAAGTAAAACTGCCTGCTTCTATGCTCGAAAATGGAAAAGGGAATCCCGTCACCATTCATACCCAATGGACAGGGAGTATTTATGATAGTTCTTGGTATTTTAATCCTCGTATGGCCCAATACCGATTGCCCAATAACCTCAAGTTTCCCTTTTGGCTGACACCTCAAAAGCATTATGTCGGGGCTGCATGGTATCAGCGAGAAGTGACAATTCCTCAGCATTGGACAACCCAAAAAATCAGCCTTCACCTAGAACGCCCACATACCGAAACAAGGGTTTGGATCGACAATCAGGAGATAGGTTTACAAAATTCGCTATGTGTACCGCATACCTTCGATTTGTCAAATAGGCTATCGGCTGGTAAGCATACTATTACCATAAGAGTAGACAATCGTACCAAGGAAATTAATGTTGGTAAAGATTCACATAGTATTACCGACCACACACAGGGCAATTGGAACGGGATTGTTGGTAAGATAGAGCTTATGGCCGAAGGGAAAGTTTGGTTAGAAGATATACAGGTATACCCCGATTTAGCCAAAAAAATGGCCAAGCTCAAAATCAATATCGTTAATGATTTGCCTCAGGCTGTGGCTGGAAAGATTATTTTACAGGCTCAAAGCTTTAATAGCCAGCAAAAGCACCAAACACAAGCGATTACTATAACCTATGAAGTTTCTGAAGGAACAAAAACAATCGAGGTGGATTTGCCAATGGGGCAGAATTTCCTCACGTGGGACGAATTTTCGCCTGCATTGTATAGGTTATCAGCTCATTTACAAACCAATAACGGACATACCTCCAAGCGTTCTGTACAATTTGGCATGCGTGATTTTACGATTAAGGGAACACGCTTTGAAATCAACGGCCGCCCTATATTTCTCCGAGGTACAGTCGAAAACTGTCAGTTTCCTCTTACGGGTTACGCACCAATGGATATAGCTTCATGGGAAAAGGTTTTTAGGAAAGCCAAATCTTACGGACTCAATCACTTCCGTTTCCATTCGTATTGTCCACCCGAAGCTGCCTTTATTGCTGCTGATTTAGTAGGTATCTATTTACAACCCGAAGGCCCAAGTTGGGCAAATCATGGCTCGTCGTTGGGCGATGGACACCCGATAGACCAATATATTATGGACGAAACCAATCGTATGGCAAAAGTATATGGCAATTATGCTTCGTATTGTATGCTGGCTTATGGCAACGAGCCTCGTGGAGGAAAACAAGTAGAATACCTCACCAAATTTGTGAAATATTGGCAAGCTAAAGACCCCCGCCGAAAGTACACGGGGGCTTCGGTAGCTATGAGCTGGCCGCTTGTACCTGCCAATGAATATATGATAAAGTCGGGGCCAAGAGGCTTACCTTGGGATAAACTGCCTTCGAGCAATACCGATTTTGGCGATAAAGTCAAGAATTTTACTGTACCGTATATCACCCACGAGCTGGGGCAGTGGTGTGTTTTTCCCAATTTTAAAGAAATCAAAAAATATAGAGGACTTTATCAAGCCCGTAATTTTGAGCTTTTTGAACACGACCTACAAGAACGAGGCTTGGGTAATAGGGCAGAAGCATTTTTGATGGCTTCGGGTAAATTACAGGCTATTAGCTATAAAACTGAAATAGAAATGGCTTTACGAACGCCTATTTCAGCAGGATTTCAGATGCTCGGACTCAACGATTATTCTGGGCAAGGAACGGCATTGGTGGGTTTGTTAGATAGTTTTTGGGAAGAAAAAGGCTATATAGATTCAATTGCGTTTCGACGGTTTTGTAATACAACAGTACCTTTAACTCGTTTTCCCAAATTTGTTTTTCAAAATAATGAAAACCTACAAATACCTGTAGAAATATATCATTTTGGCGAAAAGCCAATGAACAATGCAACCGTTTTGTGGAAGGTAACAGACAGCCAAGGGACGGTATTGGGCAATGGTATTTTTGAAAAACAGCTTATAGCCATAGGCAATAACCAAATCGTTGGGGAAGTACAGATGCCTCTCAATATTATTACAAAGGCAACAAAGCTCAATTTGTCAGTAGCTATCGACCAAACCGACTTCCAAAATGACTGGGATTTTTGGGTGTATCCTGCCACTTTGCCAACAGCACTATTTCCTAAGGTATATGTATGTACAAGCTTCGATGCCAAGGCCGAGGAAGTTTTGAATCAAGGAGGAAATGTTCTGTTACAAGCTGCTGGTAAAATAGAAAGGGGCAAAGAGGTTATTAATTATTTACAACCTGTGTTCTGGAATACCTCATGGTTTAAAATGCGACCGCCACATACATTAGGTTTTGTTTGCGACCCCCAACATCCTGTTTTTAAGGACTTCCCAACCGACTTTCATGCCAATTTACAATGGTGGGAGTTGAGTCATAAAGCTCAGGTAATGCTATTAGATAATTTCCCGAAAGGCTTTCTTCCAATTGTACAGCCTATAGACACGTGGTTTCTGAATCGTCCTTTGGGTTTAATTGTTGAAGCAAAAGTAGGTAAAGGAAAATTGATTATTACTAGTGTCGATTTGACAACCAACCTCGACACCCGTCCTGTGGCCAAGCAGTTATTATATAGTATGGCTCAATATATGCAGTCTGGGGCTTTTGCTCCAAAAGAAAATGTGCCTATTGAGGCCGTAAAAGGGCTTTTTGACAAAAAATACCAGCCTAATTATAATACCTATACCAAAGATGCCCCCGACGAACTAAAGGTAAAAAAGAAAGAAAATCAATAAAAGTAATCCTAGTTGTTATTCATGAAAAAATATAATGTAGTAATAGCGATATTGGTATGGGGGGTAGCAATTTTGCAGGGATTTAGCCAATACCACGTCGAAAACCTCAATCGTGGGCTTATTGCAGTGCGTACTAGCCCTACGCATGTATATATTGGATGGCGGTTGTTGGGTACAGACCCTGCCGAAATAGCATTTAATGTATATAGAGGCAATATCAAACTTAATAAAACGCCTATTCAGACAGTTACCAGCTATGAAGATAATAGCTCCAGTAATGAAAAATACAGCCTTCGTGCAGTGGTGAATGGCAAAGAACTGGCTAATGTAAGTGAAAGTGCGGTTGTATGGCAACAAAACTATTTAGAAATACCACTACAAATACCACAAGGGAGTACAACGCCCGACGGTATAAATTATACCTATAATGCCAACGATTGTAGTGTAGGTGATTTAGATGGCGATGGACAGTACGAAATTGTACTGAAATGGGAGCCGTCCAATGCCAAAGACAATTCACAAAAAGGCTACACGGGCCATGTACTAATTGATGCCTATCACCTAAATGGTACTCGCTTGTGGCGAATAGATTTAGGCAAAAATATTAGAGCTGGGGCACATTATACCCAAATAATGGTATATGATTTTGATTCGGACGGAAAAGCTGAAATAGCCTGTAAAACAGCCGACGGAACTATTGATGGTGAAGGCAACGTAATTGGCAATGTACAAGCTGACTACCGCAATACAGCCGGATATGTATTGGATGGTCCTGAGTTTTTGACGATTTTTAACGGAAAAACTGGTAAAGCTATGGCCACAGCCGATTTCTTACCTGCTCGTGGGCAAGTAGCCGCTTGGGGCGATACTTATGGAAACAGAGTAGACCGCTATGTTGCAGCAGTGGCGTATTTAGATGGCAAACGTCCGAGCTTGGTAATGGGTCGGGGATATTATACCCGTTTGGTACGTGTGGCATGGGATTGGCGAGAAGGAAAACTTCACCATCGTTGGATATTTGATAGCAATACCGAAGAAAATACAAATTACGCTGGTATGGGCAATCACCAAATGACAGTAGGCGATGTTGATGGTGACGGTAACGATGAGATTATCAACGGAGCATCGGCTATCGACGACAACGGCCGAGGGCTTTATACCAAGGGCTTAGGGCATGGCGATGCCCTGCACATGACCGATATGGACCCCGAACACCCAGGTCAAGAAATTTGGCAATGTTATGAAGAACCAGAACATTATGGCCAATATGGCTTAGAATTTAGAGATGCCCAAACAGGAAAAACTATTTGGGGGGTAACAGGTAATGGAAAAGATATTGGGCGTTGTTTGGCCGTAGATATAGACCCACGCCATAAAGGCTATGAATGTTGGGGGGCAACAGGAGCTTTATATAATTGTAAAGGCATTGAAATCGCCAAGGCAAAACCTTCATCAACAAATTTTGCAGTATGGTGGGATGCCGACTTGACCCGCGAATTGCTTGACGGGAATCATATCGATAAGTGGGATTATCTGAATAACAAAACTGATCGCCTTTTTACGGCAACAGATTGTTCGTCGAATAATGGTACAAAATCTACCCCAGCATTGAGTGCCGATATACTGGGCGATTGGCGAGAAGAGGTTATTTTCAGAAAAACAGATAATACCGCTTTGCGAATATTTACGACTACGATTCCTACTAATAATCGGATTTATACCTTGATGCACGACCCTCAATATAGAGTGGCTATTGCGTGGCAAAACTCAGCCTATAATCAGCCTCCACATCCTAGTTTTTATTTGGGCGAAGGCATGAACCCAGCCCCAAAACCTCGTATTGAACTGGTTATACCCAAAACCATTACGATAGAAAAGTAATAACTGTAAGGGAGTAGTATAGAAAGAAACACAGCGTTATCGAGCATATATCTTGTTTTATAGAGAAAAAACACTTTATACAAGGCTAAGTAACGCTGTGTTATGAAATATATTTATGAGGGGTATGGTATTGATAATCAAGTATTTGTGTGGATTTGCTTTTATACTTTTTTCAAGAAATCAATACTTCTTTTGAGTGCCACATCGGGGTCAGCTACCAAATCTTGTTCTACAAAGAAATGTTTTACGCCTGTAGACTTAGCTTTTTCTACAATTTCTTTCACACCCAAAACACCATCGCCAGCCGAAGTCATATAAGGAAACAACTCAAACCATTGTGGAGCAGTATTGCCATCGCCAGAGAAATGTTTTTTCTCTTTCATATCTTTGAGGTGCAAAAGATGATAGCGATTAGGGTATTTTTCTAGCAAACTGATAGGCTCGATACCCCCTGCCGAAGTCCAATAAATATCCATTTCAAAAAATACCAGATTGGGGTCGGTTTGTTCCATAATCAAATACAACGGAATTTGGCCTTCTAAAGGACTAAGGCCATAGCCATGATTGTGGTATCCAAATTTCAATCCTACCCTTTTGGCATTTTCCCCAATTTTATTGAATGTTTCCGAAATCCGCTTATAGTCATCAAGAGTTTGTCTTTTATCGTCGGGTATCGAAGGCAGCACCACATATTTATGGCCAAGAACATTGGCCGCCTCGCCTAGCTTGTCCATATTATTAACAAGGGTATCTAAGTCGGTATGAGCCGAAGGTGTTGTTATACCATTAGCTTTTAAGATACTCTTGATTTCTTTAGGACTTTTGCCAAAATAACCACTACCACTAAAGCCCAACATGGGTGTAATTGATTTCCAACGGTCTTGTGCTACTTGTGCACTAAATGGAAATGGTCCAAAAAGTTCTACTTCTTTGTAACCCATTTTCGCCAAAAATTCAATTGTGCCAGCAAAATCCTTTTCAAGCATTTTGGGTAACGAAAACAATTGGATACCGACTTTGTCGACTATCCCGAGTTGATGGGCCAGGGTATTCCAAGGTAGCAGACTCGCCATAAGCAAGCCTGCCGAGTTTTTGACAAATTCTCTTCTAGTATTCATTTTTTGGATAATAATTTAGATTTATTTTATAAACAAATGTATTAAAATAATTTAATGTCTCAAATAGATAAAATAAAATTACTGTCTATCAAACAATAATAAACTGAGGTGCCGCAAGAAAATGCAACTGTTCTCATAGGTTTGGCAATATTTTTACTTTGAAATTTTGCTGTATTGCTAAATAAAATGTGACATAAATATGATAGTTTCGTTATTATACTCAAAACACCATCAAGTTCTATATAAATCATAAGTTACTTATGTGTAAAATTCTACCACTATTAGCATTTTGGACAATATTTTTTTCTTGTAAAAACCCCAACGAAACACTGTTGGAAGCTCCCAAAATAACTTCCTTTACTATTGCTGATGTACATGTGAATGGTATTGAGTTAAATAACGATACCAAAACAATTGTCATAGAAGTTCCTTATCAAACCAACTTAAAAGGTTTACAACCCCAAATTACAGTATCGGAGTTGAGTTCAATAGTTCCTGTATCGGGAGCTCGACAGAATTTTGATGTGCCTGTCTATTATACCTTAACTTCTTCTTCTGGACAAAAAGTTGTTTATACTGTTATTGTAAAACCAGCACTTCAGCCTATTCCAATAATAGAAAAAATGGAAAAGGATACTATTGAGGCAGGGCAAAGTATAAAGGTTAATGGTCGAAACTTTGGTACGTTTAGCCTAGATATTCAGGCTTGGATGGTCAGAGAAGGTAATACTGTAGCCGTAAAATCGGAACTGATAGATACCACTCAGGTAAAACTATTTTTACCTGATAACTTAACGCCTGGTCAGTATCGAGTACAGCTAAAAATACGTAAACAGCAGGTTCTTTCATCTCAGAGAGTAGTTATAACTTATCCTACTCCTGTACTAGACTCGTTGTCATACTACAGTATTTTACAAGGAGAAAAGCTTTTGGTTTACGGAAAATATATTGAGCCAAAGTATAGGTATTCGGTAGTTTTTGGTATGGGAGGAAACTCTCTACCTATCGAACTCCCTGCCACTGTACAAGGACATAGCTTAGAGGTTGCCATAAGTCAGTCTGTTCTTGCTGGGCAGGTATTGGTTGGCGTAAGAAATCTTACTGAAAAAAAACAAAGCATTTTTTTGACAAAACCACTCCATGTATTTGATAATACGCTTCCGTATTTATTGGCTATTGTTTCTCCTCGTAGTTTTTACAAGCCTAACGATACGATTGTGTTTAGAACAATCAATTTTTTAAAAGTCAAAGCACGATTTTTTCAGGTACATCTTCAAAGCAAAACGTCCGATTATTACCTAAATACAAATTATGATGATGTTACCCAGCAATTAACCCTGATATTACCCGACAATATTAGTTTAGGAAATTATCAAGTAAAGATGAACCTTGCCAATGAACAAGGTATTCTTTACAGTTTTGAGACAAACATACACTTACCAATCCATTAATTGCACCTTATTATTTATGAAAAAACTACTACTAATAAGTATTTGTTTGGTTTCATGCTATCTGCCAGTATTTGGACAGGTAAATAAACCAGTTTTAGATTTGAAAAAATTTACTGACAGAACAATTACGGTACGTCAAATGATGTCTGTTGATCGTTCATGTTATGAGTTGATGAAAAATGGAGCTGTGCTTCAAGAAGGCACAGACTATTTTATCGGATCGAGTTATCCTAATTCATATTTTTTTGTTGGAGGTGGTACAAGAGGAGGCTTTTATCAGGTTGAAGTAGATTTTGGCTTTTTACGTCCCAACGATGTTTTGACTGTTCGGGATAAATGTACAGGAGAAGTATCAGACCCTGTAGTTGTATCGGATGACTATGTTTATATAGAGGTGCCTAATGGTAATAGTTTTTCAGGTAATGGTATTGACCCTAATTATTCTTCGCCAGCTTATACCAAATTAGCTACATCAGTAGAAGTAGGAAAATGCGAGCCAGTATCTATCAACGCTCATGTTTTGATGGCTACAGTAATAGATATAACTACAGGAAACCCCATAAATCTAGGTAGTTTTAAAGTGAATGGAGTGCCTATTACAGGTAGTAGTTTTAGTAGCTACACGGCAGGTAATTCTACTACGTATAGTATTAATGCTCAAGGGGAAGTTACAACAAGTAACTTTTTGAAGCTTACTGCCAATACCTATTATTCGGGGGCTCAACCTTATTCACTCGAATATACACATAATGCAAGTAATACTAATGACTTCGATTTTACGATTGGAGTAGGAGGAGTACAAATTAGGTTTATCCATAACAACAGCTTTGAAATATGGAAAAGGAATTATCTAGGAGAAGTAGATATTAGTCATTACGATGGAGATTTCTCGAATGCTACTTTTAAATTAACATTCGATGAAAACTATTATCGTGTATATGTCAATAATGTGGAATATGGCTCTCTAGCTAGATTTGTAAAGTACAGTTTTACAGGAGGCTCTCTGAGTAATACCAATACACTTCCTTATCGCACAGGAGTTACGTTTTCTCCAAGCAATACGGGGGGGCAATTACTTAATGCTGTCGTTGATGGAGCACTGAATATCTATCAGAGATTTAATATAGCAGAAGACCTTAGTGCGACTAGCAGCGTAGTGAATGCAGGTTGTTCGGGAGGCAGTACAGGAAGTATTACAATGGAACCCAGCGGAGGCAAACCTCCTTATAGTTACTCGCTCAATAATGGTACATTTCAATCTAGTGCCACCTTTGGTAATTTGTCGGCGGGGAGTTATGCTGTTAAAGTAAAAGATGCTTCTGGGTGCGACATTACTCGGCAGGTTACTGTATCGCAGAATCCTGAACTAACACTGACTGTAGCCTTGACCTATGTTACGTGTGTTGGAGGTAATAATGGTAGTGCCACTCTAACGGCTTCTGGAGGCCTACCCACATATAGTTATTCGCTAGATGGAACACATTATGGAGCTACAAATGAGTTTTCATCGTTAGAGGCCGGTACGTATACATTTTATGTGAAAGATGCAGTAGGTTGTGTGAAAACAATTGATAATCAGGTTGTTAATACCAGAAGTGTTCTTCGGAATCCAGTAGTGAGTATTACGGATGTATCATGCAATGGAGCTTCAAATGGGCGTATGGAAATTTCTGCGAGCAACTCTAATCCCGTTGGTACAATACAATATTCTATTGATAATGGACAAACATTTAGAGCTGATTCAGTTTTTAGCCAGCTATCAGCAGGCCGTTATACCGTAGTAATCAAAGACGCTCTTTGTTCAAATATTACTAATTGGCAAATTGCTGAGGCTAGCCTTATTATTACAAACGCTATAGTCAGTGGTCAAATTACCTGTCATGGTTTGCAAAATGGAGTAATAAAAGCTAATCCTTCAGGAGGCAATGCTCCGTATACCTATTCAAAAGACAATTCTACTTATTCTGTTAATAATACCTTTAGCGATTTGTCAGCAGGGAATTACAAAATTTGGGTAAAAGACAATAATGGCTGTATTCGAGAGTCTGGAATCTTAACAGTAATTGAGCCTAGAGTTCTAGCGGATTCGGTGGTTCGTAAGACAGACGTAACTTGTTTTGGAGGAAGCGATGGAAATACTCATGTAATTGCAAGTGGTGGAACTTCTCCGTATACGTTTAAGTTGACTACACAAAGTACTTTCAGTTCAGAAAGTACTTTTTCTGGTTTAAGTGCAGGGAGTTATACCATACAAATAAAAGATGCAAACCAATGTAATACTACCGCATCTGTAGAGATATTAGAACCACCAGCTATTACACTTAGTGCTAGTATTCAGCAACAAGTTACTTGTCATGGAGGAAACAACGGTGTGATGTTACTTACAGCAGCAGGAGGTACAGGAGCATTGAGTTATAGTAAAGATGGAAATACCTATCAAATCTCTAATCGATTTAATACATTAGTTGCTGACAGTTATACCATGTACGTTAAAGACGTTAATGGATGTACTAATAGTCTCAATAACACCTCTACTAAAATTACAGAACCAGCATCATTGGTTGTTGGAGCTACCCTAGAGCATGTATCATGTTATGGTGGTACTAATGGTAAAATTACGATTGTAGGAAGTGGAGGAACTCGAAATTTTCAATATTCCAACGATGGAATAAATTATGTATCGGACTCAATATTTGCAGGGCTGCCCCAAGGAAGGCATAAAATTTATATCAAAGATGCCAATAACTGTGTAAGTAACAATGACTTTACTATTACCCAACCCAACGATTTAGTACCTTATCTTCGAATTGCACAGCAAGTAAAATGTTTTGGAGAATCTTCTGGCAATATGATTGGCTTTGCTACTGGAGGAACACTGCCCTATCAATTTTCAAAAGACGGCACTATTTATCAGGCCGATAGCTTGTTTGAAGGTTTGAGTATTGGCAGTTATAAAATATGGATAAAAGATGCTAAAGGGTGTGTTGGTATATCTTCGGCTGTCAGTGTTGTTCAGCCAGAAAACCTAGTTTTGTTGGTAGAACAAATTAAGCATGTTACTTGCAAAGCTGGTAACGATGGGCAGGTAAGGTTAAGTGCAACAGGTGGTACTGGTACTTATCAATATGCTAAAAATAGCCTGAGTTTTCAGGTATCACCAGTTTTTAGTCAGCTTACCAGCCAACGATATACATTTACGGTAAAGGATGAAAATGCCTGTGCTGCTACCACAAATACTACCGTTATTGAACCCGATTCTGCTTATACGATAGCTCTTGCAAGCAAAACCAATCTTTCTTGTTTTGATAATAAAACTGGACAGATTGTACTATCGCATCATGGAGGAACACCATCTTATCAGCTTTCGCTAGACAATCAAACATTTCAATCTGGTACAACCTTTGGTCAATTAGATGCAGGGACATATCAACTATATGGTAAAGATGGTAATAATTGCAGGTTTAGCTTGTCGGGAATTGTATTAACTCAACCAACAGATATACAATTTGCTACACTCTATAAAAAAGATGTTGATTGCGACTATTATACCAAAGGTGAAGCTACCATTTTGGCTACAGGGTCAAATGGTAATTTTAATTATACCCTAACAGGAATAGATAATCAACATAGGAGTATAACGCCTATTAATAACAATTCTGGTGTTTTTGTGGACATGCCTGCTGGAGACTATCGGGTTACGGCTACCGATTATATAGGTTGTAGCAAAGTTTATCCTATAAGTATTATTGCTAAAAATAGTAAAATAACTTTTGATATAAATAAGAGCATACCTACTACCTGTACATCTACAGACGGTGTCATTAGTATTACAAATGTAAAAGGAGGGCGAAATGGGTATTTTTATCAGCTATCAACTCAAACAAACTCTAGTACCAATAATACGTTTTCTAGTCTTCTTAATGGTACGTATGTCGTTACCGTTAGCGATGAACTATGCTATTACCGACAGTCAGTCGATTTAAGAAACAATAATAGTATTCGAGCAGCATATAGTATTAGTGGTATTAGCTGTAATACGCCCGAAGCCAATTTACTAATACAACCCATTACTGGTGGAAATGGTAATTATCAATTATCGCTCAATGGTGGAGAGGCAAGTTCGACACAACGATTTACCAATTTATCACCTAATGTATATGCCATAACAATAGTAGATACGCCTGTATCTTGTAGAACGGTTTTAAGTGTTGAGATAAAAGAACAAAATCGAGCAGATTTACAGTTAGTACAAAAAGACAATATTTTATGTTTTGGTGGAAATAGTGGCCGTATAGAGGTGCTTGGCAATAATAATCAAGCACCATTTACATACACTTTGAATAATGGGGCATGGCAAACGTCAAATATTTTTTCGGGCTTGGTAATAGGTACATACAAAATCACCGCATTGAATGCAATGGGGTGTCAAGACAGCATTAGGGTAACACTAAGCCAGCCAACTGCTTTAACGAATGTACTTAGTAAGAAAGATAACTTATGCTTTGGCGATAGTACAGGAGAAATACAAGTAGCAACGGGCGGAGGTATAGCACCGTACCAATACTCAATAGATGGAACACAATATCAAACATCCAATACCTTTAGCCAACTTACCAAAGGAGATTATACCATCGTGGTAAAAGACCAACATAATTGTACACTTCGTAAGGCAACTACACTTATACAGCCTTCGCAAATTGTTGTAACACCTATGTATCAAGATACCATCCGATGTTATGGCGAAGCCAACGGTACAATAGCTGTAAAAGCCACAGGAGGAACGCCAACCTATACATATTCAAAGGATGGTATTAATTATTTTGCTTCAGAGCTATTTGATAATTTGGCCAAAGGTATTTATCAACTTTATGTCAAAGACAATAATCAGTGTGTGCGTTCAAAAGAATTGAGTATTACAGAACCTGCTGTTTTAGCTTTAGCATTGAAAGAAACCAGAAATCCGCTTTGTTTTGGCAGTGTCGATGGCAGTATTCGAGTGCAAGCTACAGGGGGCAATGGCACAAACGTATTTAAACTTGATATTGGCTCTGTGATACAGTCAAAGGAAACATTTGAGCACCTACCCAAGGGAATCTACGCTATACAGGTAAGCGACCGCAAAGGTTGTCAAGCACAAGTAAATAGTATTCAACTAACCGAACCTACTAAGATAGTGAGCAATGCTACTGGTGTAATGCCACTTTGTTTTGGTAATGAGAATGGTGAAGTGGCGATTAATATGACAGGTGGAACGCCAGGGTATCAAATTCGATTTCAGGACCAATTGTATAAAGTAGATACATTGCATCAATATAAATTTGAAAAGCTTGGAGCAAAACGCTATACTTTTTATGTAATAGATACTCATGCCTGTGTAGATACACTACAATATACCTTAAACCAACCAACGCCATTAAGTAGCCAAATTACACTCAAAAGTAATGACTGTTTTGGCGACCAAACTGGTCGAATTCAAGTGGTAGCACAACAAGCTACGCCCCCTTACCGATATGCCTATGAAAAGTCGGGAAAAGAACTATTTGACTCTACGGGTACTTTTGATAAGCTATTTGCTGGAAAATATACCGTTACAGTGTATGATAACAATAATTGTAAACTCAGCAAGCAGGTTGAAGTATTACAACCAACACAGTTGGTGCTAACACCGATTTACCAAGATACCGTTCGTTGTTTTCAAGAAAGTAATGGCTCAATTCTGATAAAGGCTCGTGGTGGAACGCCATCGTATCTGTACTCAAAAGATAATACTAATTTTTATACAGATAGTTTATTCTCGAAACTTTCAAAAGGAACATATCACTTCTGGGTAAAAGATGCCCATCGTTGTACAACAAGTACATTACTAGATGCTACAGAACCAACTTTATTAGAACTGACGGTAGAACATCAACAAAACCCATTATGCCTTGGTGAAAAAAATGGTATTGTTACCTTAATAGCCAAAGGAGGGAATGGTGCAAATACTTTTTGGCAAGATAATGTGATAGAACAGTACCAAAATAGTCAATTTAAGGGCTTGTCACAAGGCGACTACACCTTCAAGGTAGTTGACCGAAAAGGCTGTCTCGACACGGTTAGGCTAGTGCAGCTACGCTGGCCAACAGCACTAAAAGCTCAAATACAACAAAGCCAACCTATATGCTATGGTACACGCACAGCTAGCCTGCAACTCAACGCCTCAGGAGGAGTAGGTGGCTATGTGGCTCAACTGATGCAAAACCAGACCAATGTATTAAATGAAAAAAAGGGAGACACTATTCGATTTGACTTATTAAAAGCAGGAGAATATCGGGTGCGGTTGAGCGACCGAAACGGCTGTCAATTGCTAATCCCAAGTACAATTGTAGAAACTGATAGCCTAGAAATGTTTGAGCTAGGAACAGGAAAGGGCGGCGATACCCTGTGTATTGGGCAAGCTATCACACTCAATGTCAAGAATCATGGGAAATCAATACAATGGTTTTTTAATGAAATAGAAGATCTTGCTCAAAAAAATAAAACAGAATATACTGTTGTTAATCCGGGTATTTATAAGGCTAAAGTAAGTAACAATACTGGATGCGTTGTTGAAAAAAGTTTTCGTTTAACCAATAATCAAAATGCCTTAAAAGCTGATTTTATCTTACCAACGCAAGCATTTGTTGGTGATACAATTGTGGCTTTGGATATAACAAAGCCTATCCCCGACAGAATTATCTGGATTTTGCCTTCAGATATACAAATCGTGTATCGAGACAACAACAAAGCCATGTTTATTCCTGTAGTAGATGGTGAAAAAAGAATCGGGATGTACGCATACGCAGGAAGTTGTGAGAACTTTCTTTTTAGGAATATCAAAATTTTTAAACCCGAAGATATTAATCAAACAGATTCTCTTTATCAGTATAAGGCTCGTCCTATTACTTCGGCATCGATTTACCCGAATCCTAATCAAGGGAAGTTTAGCTTGATAGTAAGAACAAAAATACCTGCCGATCTTTCTATTAGAATAGTCAGGGTAGTGTCTGGCGAGGTGGTTCATCAGGCTACATTAGCTCCACAAACTACCGATTTGAATGCTAATCATACATACTTGTTTGACTTAAACCTAAGGATTGGGGTATATTCTCTTATTCTTGACGGAGGCACACAACGGATTGTCAAACAGCTTATTATAACCGATTATTGATTTATTAATACCCTATCTACTTGGAAATATGAGAAAGTTTTTTCTACAAATCATGCTCTTGTTAGGAGCTTTGATGAATCTAACAATAGTGTTTGGCAAAAACACAGATAATTATGCTATTGAATATTCACCAGAAGACTGTAAACGTACAGGTATTAAGCCATTGCAATTATCTGAACAAGTGATTATGCCTAAGCACGATGGCGAGTATTATTTTATCAAAGATAACACCCCAGAACCCAATAGCCGTGCCGAAGAATTGCCAAAAGTAAGTAAGATAACCGAAATAATTCATCGACAAGATGTAACCACTATTAATATTTCCAATATAAGCGAGTTGATTAGTGGTGGGTGGGAGTCTCTTGATTTCAAGAAACTGCCTATTGTCATTAACGTAGGTGGTGACCATGCTGGACTCAATGCCAAGATTGTTATTTTGTCCTTAACTTTTTCTCAGACAGATACCAAGGCTCAAATTGGTATAGTAAGTCAAATGTCGAACAATATCATGCAAGCCAGTCAAAATAACGAACCAACCTCGTTGTATTTTGGTGCTGATATTGCCTTACGCAAAGGAGGAACCCTCGATGGAGCTTTTGTACTGATTGCTCCACGAGAAATCGAACTCTTGTCGTTGAACGGTATCGCAAAAATTAATCTTACAGCAGGAACAGGAGTTTGTTTTGGGTGTCGAGCTTCAAATGGTGCCAATAGCAATGCTTTTTTACTAAATCTGGTGGGACAAATTGTATTTGATCCTTCTTTTGCTGTAGCTGAACGTGCAGATGGTAAAGCAATCACCGACGATGCAAAGGTTGCCAAATTACAATTTGGTATTCAAGTACCTTCTTGGAATAAATTTAGAATTGAAGCTACACTTCCTTCAACATATGGGCTTCAGATAACTAGATTCCCCTATATTGGTTTTTGGGCAGAGAAAAACACGGTTGCCCCTCCAGTAGCTAGTGATATTTTATGTAACCCCTCAACGGCTTTTTCAAAAAATATTGTACTCGATTTTACCGATACGGGGTCTTCGTTCTCTGTTGACAACCAAACATTCAACAATATTAAAGGAGTTATCTTTCAAAACTTTAATATACGCTTGCCAAGGCAAATTGTTGATGCTAATGGTGCTCCACAAAAACTAAAATTAAAGTATTTCTTTATAGATGATGATGGTACTGTAAATACAAAGATGTATCATACCGGAGAACTTTTTGAAGCTAGTATTTCTAAGGCATTAACAATAGGGGCTAAACATGTGGAGGTAGAAATCATAAAGAATAAGCTCGAAACGTTTTTGATAGAAGGAGATTTGGAGTCACCTCTGAATGCAAATAAAAATGATTTAACTTTTAAATTAGGTAAGTCAACAAATAAAAAGGGTAATGACTTACTATCATTGGAGGCAGGACTCAAGGCCAATAAGAAAACCGTAGAACTTAATATTTTTAATGTAGCCCAAGTAAGCTCACAAGGAGTTACCAATACATCTTCCTTTATCAATGCCTCGGGCGAGCTTAACCTAAGCACAGGAGAATTAGAACATGTAGGCTTGGGGATATATAAAGGGCAATTTAGTATTCTGGGAAAGGCTTCTGTATTTAGTCTCAAATTTGAAGAATTAAAGATAAAGAACGAATACCCATACTTAGAGTCATTTGTTTTAAGTCCAAGTAATTCTAATCAACTCAAAATTGCCAACTTTAGTTTAGGGCTAAACTCGCTAGCTATTAATGTGAATGCTGATGGAAAGGTATTAGGTAGAGCCGAAATAAAAGGGGCATTGGATCTTGTTAGTGGTGCTCAACAGTCTATTACAGCTAAGGTTGGTATTAACTTTGAAGCCCGAGCTGCTGTTGTTGACGGAAAATCTAAATTTAAGTTTGGCAAACTTGATTTTGATAAGATTGATGTAGAAGGTAATATGTCGAGTTTTGGCTTTAAGGGTTCTTTAGATGTTTTCCAAGATGCTGATAGGCTAGGGGTTAGTAACCTTACAGGCATAGAAGGAAAAGGAGTATTCTGGTTCAACTTCTTGAATAAAGAAAAGTCTCAAGCAGAATTTAAAGCTAAATCGTCGAGTGCAATAGGAGGAGGAGTATATATGGTTTTTGCTAAAAATGCTAATGGCGAAAACGCATGGGGTGTCGATGTAGACCTAGCCTTTCCTAGCGGTATTCCTATCGGAACAACAGACCTTAAAGGCATTTATGGAGGGGCATATAGTAATCTGAGTATAGATGGAAGCCCTATTGCCAAGGTATCGGAGGCTGGCTCGCGCACAGGACTCAAGTACAAATGGAGTCCCAATATTTGGGGCTTCAACTTTGGGCTTGATTTAACTACAGCAAAAAGTGTTGATATTTCGGCTATGCTGGCAGTACAAGGGAATATTAATTCGGGACTTCAGTTTATTCAAGCTGCGGGGTATGCAAGGTTTCAGTTGAATACTATTACCGACCTTTTGCCTCCTGTATCAGACAAAATGGTAACGTCGTTTAAGAAAATACAGGATAAGGTATCAAAAGTCACGAATACCGTAATGCCCGATTTGGACAACCTCCAGTCGCTTGAGGCTGATAAAGCCAATGCTACAGGTACTGATAATGGCTCTGAGAGTTTAGCAGGGTTGTTTAACGTAGCTTCTGTCAACCAAGGTAGCAACCGAATCGCTGCAGGCTTGATTATGGCCTACAATTTCGGAAATAATTCAGAAGAAGCTTCTTTTTCTGTAAAAATGTATCCTGATGTATATTTGAATCTAAGTACTGGAATTACCAATTCTTCAGCATCCACCACAGGCTTTGGTCTTTTGTATATTTCTGAATCAACGAAATTCCTCCACCTTGGCAAGTCTAATTCTATCAATGATCGATTAGGATTATATGTTAACATGTCCAATACGTTCATTAATGCTTCTGTCGGTATAAACGCTTATTTTATGTTGGGAGATAAACTAGCAGACAAGATTCCTGACCCTATTGTGCCTGCTAATTTCATGGGATTGTTTAGAAGTAAAAGTAATGATATTGGTAGTATAGAGAAATTAGACCCTCTTTCCGAAAAACTCGTTAGTGGTAGTGGATTAGCTTTTGGCGCAGCTTTGTCGGTGTCGGTGGGAATGAAAATACTTGGTGTACCAATAATAAATGGTAAAGCGGGTGCTGGATTTGATGCCCTTCTTGTCAATAGTAATCTATGTCCCAATGAAGGTTGGATGTCGAGTAATAGTGCTTCTACTTGGAATGCTCAAGCACAAGTTTACGGTTATGCCTCGGCCGAGTTAAATGCCCTTGGGGTTTCGCTGTTAGAAATGGGCGTAGGCTTTTTATTAAAAGCAAAAATCCCTTCGCCTATTTATGCCGAAGGTACTTTTGCCGCCTATGTACGTATCTGGAAAGCAAGTGCTTCGGTAAGCATTCATGCTAAGTTGGGCGATGAAAGTAGATGTCTTGACCCAAATAATGCTGAGATTGTTGAAAACTGGAAATTTGTTAAATCTATTATTCCTACAGGAATAGTAAGTCCTATGTCCAATTTCCATCTAAAATGTGAATACCCTCAAGACCAGCTCAATAAGGCCAGTTCTAATACCTATAAACAGGCTATCCGTGTAAGATATGTTGAGGACAATGGAGAAAGTACCGACCCATCATCAGAATGGGATTGGACTACCCCTAGTTGGTTGAATGCCTATAGTATTGATAATATCGACCCTAAAGTTAATTGGGATGGGACTATTCCTTTTCCAACAAGTGGGTTGAAAAAAAATACAAAGTATATAGCAAAAGTCAGTATCATTATTTATGATAACAACAACGTAAGAGATGTTGTAAAATACAGAAACGAGCAAGGTGTTACTATCAAATTAGCTCAAAATTATGAGTTTAAGTTTACCACAAACAATACAGAGTTTGCCCTTACTGCATCAGATATACTGGCATATCCTGCCCAAAATCAGTACAATACATATAAAGAAGATTACGGTGGACAAGCGTATGTTGTTGTAGAACCTCAAATTGCACAAAAAATTGCGGCTAAATGTGTAGGGTGTACATTTCAAATAGGAGTTTTTAACAATAACCAAGTTGTAGGACAGCCAAGTACATTCGATCTTCTTCAATCTGTTCGTTTTCCCATTAATACACTTAGTAATAATGAGATATACGAATTAAGAATCTTGGCCAATAACAGTGGCACAACCTCTGTCATTTATCAAAATCATTATTTTAGAACAAGCGAATTTAGTACTTACCAAGCCAAAATGCTAGCGTATGAAGGTGGTGCAAAGGGTTCTTGGAACACCGAAGCTAATGTTTTTGATATTGTAGCCAATGAATCTGTCGATGAAGTTTTCTCCGAAGAGGAGTATGCCGAGATGGCCGGAGCAATAAGCCTCTCACAAACCAACTGGCTAAATAATCTCCAAAATGAATATACTAGATTTAGAAACGGGTTCGATGCCAATTACGTAGGTGATTTGGATATACCTAGCGTTTTGCTTAGTCAAAATAGATTTCCTCACATGAACAATGCCTCTATTACTAATCAAAAAGGCAATAATGTACAATTAGTCAACAAAGTCCCAGTATTTCAATTGGCTGGTTTTGGTAAGATGATATTTGATTTGGTTGAGGTGATTAGAACAGGGGGCAATTTTAATGAAGAGTTACTCAAAATGGAGGAAAATGAACGCATCTGTTTTGACTGGTTTCATAATATTAAGGCTTATTCTTACTTCAAAGGGCGCTCGTGGGCTGGTCTTCCTACTGAGTTTGGAACACTGAGAGGTAGTCTTTGTTTTAAAAATCCTGAAATGCTAGATTTCCGTGACTTTAGCAAACTTCAAAAAAAGATAGTCGTATACTGTCAGTTAAAACCTCGTGATAGCCAGACTATCATACTTAATTTTGACATGAAGTTACCAGATGGAAACACTATCTCTTTTCCTAATAATTTTACCATATACAACAAAAATACAACTGCCTATAAACTAACAAGCGACAAGAAGCTTGAAAAATTCACCAATGTACAAGCCAAAAGTGAACGTGACCCTATTCTATTTGGCTCTATAAGAACTAGCGTAGAGGGCTGTCCAGTAGCCAGCGATTTTTCAGTAGATGCCAATAGTTTGCAATATAGTTTTGAAGTGATTCAGCTAGAAAAGCCTATTATTAAGCCATGTCTTACCATTCGAAAAGACGAAGATAGCCAAGCCAACGATGTACTTACTAAAGTATGTCAGCAAGCATGTGCTATAGATGCGGCAGGCCAAGTTATTAATCAAGGGGCTTGTAATGAATGTAAAGCTCAAATGCGTAACTATAGCTATAGTAGCAACTCTATAGACTATATCATAGAAAGCTGGGAGAGTGACTTAAAAATCGGAGCTCAAAAAGTACCTTCAACCATGACATTGAGGTTGTCTAATGGAAAAATGGTAACAATAGAGGAAGGTAATACCTACAAAAAAATATCGTTGACTTTGGCTGAAGCTAGCCAACTTAGTGAACTTTTGAAAATTGATGTAACAGCCGATAGTCCATTTATATGTGGCGATAATGTAAATGACGATGTTATAGCCTACAACCCAATGCCTGTAGATGGCGAAGGGAATACACCATTAGAGGCCTGTAGTTCGGCAAAGAGTGTCGTCCTTTATACCAAAAGTGATGTGAATGAGTTGCAGGAAAATGTTTCTCAGTTTTATGCTGAGATTAAGCCTTTAACAGCCCTATCATTTGCATATTATGCTCAAGGAACAGGCGCGAATAGAAAATGGTTGGCATTTAAAAATGGGGTTTATCAAACCGAAAACTACTGTATATCTACACCTGAGGTAGAGGTTTCTTGTCAAGATATACAAAGCGATGAAGGAGGAGCTAATTATACCATTACTTTTTATACAGATGCCAGTCATAACAAATTTATGATTCCTTGGAATGTTCCCGATCAAGGGTATAGCTTTACCTTATCTAATCAGCAAGTTATAACCCTAATGCCATCAGAGGTAAAGAGTTCAACAGTTTATAAGTTTTTAGAAGGAGCTACTTGCCAAACGGTTAGTAGTTCTAATTTGGGAGAAGGCATAACTATTATAACACCTCCTAAAAGCGATTGTGAGACCAAGCCAGCCCAACCAAGTATTGTAGCGTCCACAACTGCGGCCGCATTTGGCGAACATGTTACTCTAACGGCTCAAGGATGCCCCAATAATGCTTTACGATGGTACGACGACTCAAAAGCTCCGACACTTTCGGTACAAGTTCTTAATATTGCCAGCTATAGCGTAAAATGCCTTGATCCCCAAACCAATTGTTTGAGTTTGCCTACCTCTATCGACATCATGACCAAGGCCGTAGGTATTACAACCGAAAAAAACTATGCCTGTGATGGAGAAGCCTTGACGCTTGTGGCAAGTAATTGTGCCGCCGCAATTACTTGGACTAGCGATGACCCTAATCTAGTATTGCCTTCTCAGAAAGAAGTGCTGGTTAGGCCAACCAAAACAACTACATTCAAACTAAAATGTTCAGTCAGTAACAAAAGTAGTAGGTATGACGAAAAAGAAATCGTATTTAGAAATATCCCTCAAGTACCAAGTATTACTCATAACCTTGAGTCTGTAGTACAAAATAGAATTTGTGATGGCAATAGTGTTGTTCTTAGCTTGACTCAGGCTTGTCGGGATGCTGATGCGTCTATTTTATGGTCTACAGGAGCTCAAACAAATACCATTACTGTTATGCCTAATAGTGATGCCACGTACTTTGCTACTTGCCAAGATAATTTCTGTAGTAGCTCACGCTCCAATACAGTACAGCTATTGGTTAATTCCTTAAAAAAGGCAGTAATTACCCATACATTACACAACAATAATGTGTGTAATAATACCTCTTTTACCTTGTCGGTCAATAACTGTGATGCTACAGATGTGGTAAGATGGTATAAGAATGGCCAGCCCACAGCCATTCATGAAGGTACAAGTTTAGAAACGTCCCTGACAACCTCTACCTTTTTTACAGCGAAGTGTACAAGAAATATAGGAAGTTCTACCGAAAAGCGATGGTGTGAAGGTTTGGTGTCAGACGAAATGTCGATTAGAGCAGTATCTTCAAGCCAGATGGCTGTATCTTTGGCTATTTCATCATCTTCAATATGTGCTTACCAAAATACTACTTTAACAGCTACAGGATGTAAGTATGGTATTATTGAATGGAAAAAAGGTGATGATAATTGGGCTACAAACAGTAATCCGCTAGTGACTAGTAATGCGGGTGACTATTATGTACGTTGTAACCTAAATAATAACTGTTTTAATACTGAACATGATACGTCTAACGAGATAAAACGTTCACTTGTTGTGAATCCTGAGCCAACAGCCCCAAACTTAACAACTGATAAAACTTCACATACCATTTGTGCAGGAGAAACGATTATCTTATCAGGTACTTGTTCATTAGGGTCGATTATTTGGAATAATTTATCAAAAAATACAATTACCCTAACCTCAACTACCGAGTATACTGCTGTATGTCGTAGCGACAAAGAATGTCAGACACAGACACCTGCCAATATTACAGTACAGGTAAATCCCATTCCTGCTGAGCCAACTATCACCAATAGCTTATCTCGTAATAACATGTGTGAGTATGAAACCACAGTGCTAAGTGCCTCATGTATAAACAGTAGTGCTATTTGGGAGAATCTGAAGGAAAGCTTAACCAAAACAGGGTTATCAGAGGGAGATTATAATTATCGAGCTCTTTGCGAAGCTCTAGGTTGTAAAAGTAGTTATACTGATCATCCTATAAAAGTTTATAATCGCCCAGATAAACCTAGTATTGCGGCTAACAATACCGAAGTTTGTGCTCCTGGTAGTATTACACTTACGGTATCAGGATGTGATAATAAGGTGCTCTGGTCTAATAACGAGACCTCCAAGAGTATCAGTGTATCGGATTTAGGACAGCATACTTTCACAGCAAAATGTATAAAGAATGATTGTGAAAGCTTACCAAGCGATACCATAACAGTTAAAGTCAAACGTAAACCTGATGCTCCGACTCTCAATGCTAGCAATATTTGTGATGGACAAGCTACTGGTGTAACATATTCATGTAGTAATAAACAAGATGCTTTTACATGGAGTGAGGGTTTTTCTCCAAACCTAAAAGGTACCGTTGGTACATTTACCTATAAGGCTGTTTGTTCCAACAATGGCTGTGCTAGCGATGAAGCATCTAAAACCCAAACCGTTTATGATTATCCCCCAACACCAGAAATTAGTATTACCTCCAAGTGTGATTATACAACCTTGTCAGTAAGTAATTGCAATGGAACGCTCAGCTGGTCTACAGAAGCAACTACCAATGCTATTGATGTAGAAAAGACAGGAGATTATACTGCCACTTGTACTAGTAATGGTTGTAGTTCATCGAAAACCATCAATATAAGCAAGATCAGAATAACTCCAATCAAGCCTCAAATTAAAACGACCAATAATGAAGAGGGTGATATTAAAATAAATCTTTGTAATGATGAATCCCGAAGCTTTACCAGTGCTAGCAATGTTATTTGGTATAAAAATGATAAAGTTGTTTCTTCTGGAGAATCATTGGATAACCAAACAGCAGGGGTTTACAAAGCTTTGGTATCATCAGACGATTGTAATAGTGATTATTCCAACACTATTACTTTATCGAAGGTATCGGTAAATACTCCTACCACAATAGCAGAAGAAAGAAAATGTGGTGAAAGTATTCTGAGTAGTAGTTGTGAGTATGGTGATTTAAGCTGGTATAATTCATTGGACAAGCTTATAGAGAAATCTCAAAAAATCACCATATCATCGGGTCAGACTACCTACAAAGCACGCTGTAATAATAATGGCTGTGTGAGTTCTGAAGTAAGCAAAGTAACATTAGACATCAAGCAAAAACCTAATGCAATAACCCTTAATTTGGAGAAAGATACCCGTACAAATAAATGCGGAAGTGGAGACGTTGAATTGTCAGTAAAAAACTGTAATGGTAACATCATAGAATGGAAGGTTGATAATGGAGCTTGGTCATCAGGCTCTAATCGTGGAAGGTTCAAAATCGACCAATCAAAAACTATTTATGCTCGCTGTACAAAAGACGGCTGTACAGGTTCTGAGGTGTCATTGCCATATACTTACCAACCTGCTCCTAATCCTCCTACAATTGACTATACTAAGTTGTCTGGGTGTGGCTATACCCTTACTGCTTCAGGATGTGGCGGCAAAATAAATTGGACAGAGATGCGGTGGTCGACTGTTTGGATAGAAACAGACAAAGGGGAGGAGCAATCTATCACAGTCGGTAATCCGTTGTCTGTTACCTATAAAGCAAAATGCGTACAAGGAGAGTGTATAGCCGAAACGACTAAGGAACTTCCAGCTTTGAGTACAAAGCCTGATTGGGCAGACCAAGGTGATACAACCGTTGATTGTAAGGTGTACCATGTGAAGAAAGATATAAATCCATGTTCGAGTACTTTCAACGAAGTAGAAGAAATTCTATGGAAAACCCTCAATTGTGACCCTAATTATCAGGTAGTAGAGGGTGAAATAGAAAGATGTAGTGATGAAATAAGCAAAACAGTCTGTGTTCAAAAATATATAGACCAGAACATCTATTCTCCTACTTATGGACAGAAAAAGGATATTGTAACCAAAGTATGTAGTCACACGATTCCTGTTCGTATTATGGGTAATTCTCCTGCTGACCCTGATAGATATGAAATAGCCCCAGATGATAATAGTAATTGTGATACCTCAACCATAAAATGGTTCTTAGCAAGCGATACCAATAGCAAAAATGCTATTGGTCGGGGACCAATGTTAAGATGGCGGGAAAATCAAGCTGTAAAAGTTGAATGTACAAATAAATGTGGTACAACAAGTAAAGGAACTATGCCTTAAAACAACATCAAAATAGTATGAAAAAATATATTTTTAGTGGAATTCTTATTTTTAGTAGTGTAGTGGTTTTTGGGCAGAATCGCCACCAAACCAATACCTCTTCAAGCAAAACCTTAGACAAACCTTTAAAAGTTGTGCCAGCTCCTTCAAAGCCTACCAAGGCTTCTGAAGGGCTGTATATAGTGGCTAAGCATCAAAAAAACTCCATATCTCTTCGTTGGGCACCACTGACACAGGCTATTTGGCAGTTGGGCAAGCAGTATGGCTATATACTCGAAAAAAGTACCATCAAACGAGATGGCAAGTTGCTTACAACCCCTGAAGTGAACCAGCCTATTTTGCTTGAACCGATTGATCAAATGGAATGGCACAAACGTTACCCACAAGATGATTATGTCAAAGCAACTGAGCCAATATATTTTGAAACCCAAGAAGAAAGAATGGAAACCGATACCGCTGTTGTCAGCGGAACACTCAAGGGCAAATACGCATTCTCGGTGATTTGTGCCGACCTATCGCCCAATGTAGCAACATTAATGCGTTTAGGCTATCATGATTCGAGTGTAAAAAACAATGAAGAGTATCTTTATCGTGTACGGGTAAATCATCCTAGCTATCAGACATTGAAAGCCTATAATCAGCTAACAGCAGGCTTACAGCTCAATATCCCTCAATATGCACCCGAGCATCTGAGCGATGTGGATTTTGCAGATAGTACTGTTACCTTACATTGGGATGAAAGTACCTATAATATTTATTCGGGGTATATTATCGAACGCTCTGACGATAATGGGAGTACCTTTACCCGTGTCAACAAAGCACCTTTTGTTCCTGTCGAAAATACACTCCAAGCCAGTGGAATTGTATATGCTTGTAAAGTACCTATTTTACACAAAAATTATAGGTTTCGGGTAAGAGGGCTCGACCCATTTGCTGAGCCCAGTAAACCCTCAAATACAGTACAGGTATATGCTTATCAAACCCAGCTAGTAGGAGCACAAAACCTCAAGGCAAGTTTCCCGGCTAAAAATACCGTAGCCATTAATTGGGAATATCCCGACTCGCTACAGCGTAACCTCAAAGGTTTTATGGTGTACAAAACCAAAAATCTATCTGACCTTACCAAGGTTACGCCTTCTCCTTTGGGTTATAATACACACATTATGCTCGATAAAGTAGCCGATGGAGATGAAAACCTCTACTATATTGTCAGTGCTGTAGATTTGAGAGGTAAAGAAACACAATCAGAACCCCTATTCGTGTCGATTATTGATAGTATCCCTCCCAAAAAGGTAACGAAACTTCATGGTAAAATTGATAAAAAAGGGGTTGTCAAAATAGGTTGGTGTACATCAGGTGAGCGAGATTTGTTTGGTTACAATGTTTTTAGAGCCGAAGGTGATACTCCCAACCAAACTTTTTTAGTAAAGGTTATTACTTCTCCCGATACTAATTTAATAGACACGATAGCACTTCACGCATCTTCAAGAAAAGTACGATATATTATTGTACCACTCGACTACCATTCCAATATTGCTAGACAACACGACACTTTAGTGCTTATACGCCCCGATATAACACCGCCGTACCCTCCCAAGATTAATTACTTATCTCTGGGCGATACCAGTGTAACGGTGAAGTGGTCTGCCAGTATTAGTGAAGATGTTTCCGTTTATCAGCTCTACAAACAATTATTGCCCGATACAGCCAAATTGTTGGTAAAAATATATCGTACCACAGATACACTAAGTTTTGAAGATACACAAGTAGAAGAACAAAAGCCTATACGGTATACGATTAGAGCCGTCGACAGCGAAGGGCTCGTATCAAACGACTCTTGTGCTCTCAATGTTACAGTGCCACGCCCCCATAGATTGGCTGGTGTCGACAACGTGCGGATTCTTTATGATGCCAAAAATATCCGAGCACACCTTACATGGCAATACTCCAATAGGCGGGCTATCAAGGCTTTCTATGTATATCGACAAAAAGACCAAGGCGATTTGGTTAAAATCAGCACTTTGTCGGGGCAAATCTTTGAGTTTTGGGATGAAAATCTTCAACCAGGGCTTTATACTTATCGTTTGATGGCTCATAGTACCGACAACATTATTTCGATAAAGGGTAAAGCTATTACCCTCAAAGTGAAATAAAATAGAACAAAATACAATTAATCTAGCTAACCATATCATATATGCCTACATCTAAGTTAGTTCTACTTTATGCGTCCTTGTTTTTTGTGCTATTAGGAAGTTTATTTAATCCAACACATGGACAAGACTTGGAGGCAGAAGCCAAAAAACTCCGTGAATTAGGAGGAATGCCCTCGAAAATATGGCAAGAGGGTATCAAAATTAGTGGGGGACTTAGTAGCAATACCACATTTTACCAAAACAATATTTTAGATGAAAATGGTAGACTCCCTTTTGAATCTATTTTATCAGGAAATATGACTTTTGACTTTTTTGGAAAAGTCAAAATGCCTTTTACTTTTACCCTAAACAGTCAAAATGTATCATTCAAAAGCCCATTTGATGAGCGTTTACGTTTTCAACAACCCTTCAATCGTTATCAGTTTAAGCCGACTTACAAAAGCCTAACAGTGTTAGTGGGTGTTAGTAGTATGACATTTTCCCCTTATACACTCAATGGTCATCGCTTTGAAGGTATAGGTGTATTATTCAAACCCAAAAAGAAGCCATATTATGCCAGCTTCATGAAAGGAGTATTTCAGAAAAATGTTTTGATAGATACTTCTGGTCAAACCCGCAACAACCGCCCAGCTTATACCCGTAATGCTTGGGGGGGGCAGGTTGGTTATAAGTCTAAATTGTACACAGGTGAAATATCTTTTTTACGTTCACTGGATGCCCTCAACTCTTTGCCCTATACTATCGATGCCTTTGCTTTACCTCAGGCTAATGTCGTATTGGGCTTGAAAGGTAAAGCTACTCTATTTAAAAAATGGAATGTGCTTGTTGATATAGCTTATTCGGGGCTTACCAAAGACATCCGCAATGCCAATAACGAACCTCTCAGTAATAACTTCGATTTTGGAGGATTGTTACTTGTTAATCGCAGTACTGTATTACGGAAAGCTCTTAAAACAGGAATACAATATGACGGAAAAGGTTTTAAGGTGGGTTTGGATTATAGCCGAGTAGACCCCGATTATACTACTCATGGAGCTTATTTTTTTGTAAATGACCTTGAAAATATCGCCACCAATGTTAGTGGACAAGCTCTTGAACGAAAGCTGTCATACAATTTATCATTAGGTCGCCAGCACAATAATCTAGACAACAACAGTGCCAACCTCCAAACGCTTTGGCAATGGGTAGGCAGTGCGGGGCTAAGTTATGCCCCGTCCGAAAAACTTATGGCTTCGATCAACTATTCAACTTTCCAGAGTTATACCAATCTCCGTAGTGACTTAGAATATCTTACGAGTATCGGCCCTTACGCAGGTTTAGATACACTTAATTATCGACAAATTAACCAAAACCTACAAATAATGTTACTTGGTCAATTACCTAATAGTACCAAAGAACACACCAAAATGTTGTCTATCAATGGATTATACCAAGGCTCAAGCAATCAGCAAGGCGGACTACAACAGAATATTGATATTGCTAGTCTCAATGCTCAGTATAGCAATACTTTAACTGCTAATCAACGGAGCTATGCTTTTGGAATAACCCTTACCCGCAACGATTTGGTGGTGTCTCAAGAATGGCTTATGGGGCCAAGTTTTAATTACACTTATAGCTTTTTAAACAAACTCCTCAAAGCTCAGGGGATACTCACGTACCTAAAAAACCTCAAAGGCAATAACCAGTCGAGCGACTTGTTCAACACTCGTATCAGCCTAGGTTATACTCCTAACAAACAGCATAACCTATCCTTGGGTGTTCTTGGGATGTACCGTAATATACTATCGGCACAAACTGCTGGCAGTACTTACTGGGACATGACCGTTACCTTTGGCTATCAGTATAGTTTTCAAGGGAAATTATGGAAGCCCCAAAGTACACCCAATGGTGCAGGAGCTTCGCCTTGACAAAGAGTTTAATGAAGCTGTTTAAACAAATTTGGATTTGCCGCAAGGATGCTATCAAAATAAAAAAATACATGGTTGTATAAATGCTGGCCCATTGGGAAATTATAAAATTTTAAACCGCTACTACTATAGTAATTGTGTAAACTTAGATTTCAGAGGTAATTATTTGATAATCTGTTGTTTATTTTCAAGTCAGGAGCTCTTGCTTAATGTCCTAAGTGTTTTCAAACTCTATATACAACGCTATCTACGCTTTTCATGAGAAGACATCTATTTACATTTTTATTCATACTGCTTTATTATACAACCTTGGCACAAAACTACCCTGTAAGTGTACAAGCAGTACTTCTTGCCAAAGGGAATACCTATTGGGGTAATTTCTATTCACCCGATTTTTTGAAGGTGACAGTCTTACTAAAAGATAACGCTCAAATGTCGGGGAATGTGCGGATATTTGCCCGTATCAAACTAGAACGTACAGGAATAGTTATTCAAAATCCCGATGATTTTGTAGCTACACGAGGTATTCCTGTTAGTTTTGGACAGCCTGTTATTCTCAGTGGGGCTGATTTATCCGAAAACTTTTTGTTCCAAAACATTCAGTCATCGGGTATCGACGAGCGTATTTTTAGCCAAGGGGGTTCTTTACCGAGCGGATACTGGACACTTCGGGTGATATTTTACGAATATGATGCCTCCAGAGGTTATCGTCAAATATCGGATGAAGCCCTTGCCCCTTTAACTGTTTATAATGGACACCCCCCTCTGTTACTAGCCCCTTCAACAGGGAGCGAAATCGACATCCAGTATAGCCCCAATGTACTATTTCAGTGGCAGCCACGAAGTACCTCGGCCTTGGGCGGAGCGGCAGGTATGGCTTATCGTTACGACTTGTGGGAGCTTGGCACAGACGAAGACCCCAACGATGCTGCCAATGGCAAGTCGCCTATTTTTACGAAAATGGTTAATATGCCATCGCTCTTATACGATGCCACGAATCCCCCTTTGGTAGCAGGGCGGCATTACGCTTGGCGAGTACAAGCCATAGATGCAGGTGGCGGTACAACCTTCGACAACGATGGCTATAGCGAAGTCTGGCAGTTTCGATACGGGCAGACTTGTGCTACGCCACAAAACATTGTTTTAGAAGGGATTGGTAGTGGTTTTTCACAATTAAGCTGGCAAAATGTAGAGCATGCCAGTCGTTACAATATTCGTTGGCAAATATCTCCCAACAACGACTACGAAAGCCAAAGTACACAATTTAGTTATTTAAACTTGGTGTTGGCATTACCCAATAGCTATCGTTTTGAGGTACAGGCACATTGCAACAATGGCGAATATAGCAGTTGGAGCGATCCACTGAGCTATCCACAAGTCACTCGAAGTCTTCAGAGTATATCCACGAAAAAAAATGCGGATGCTAGCCACTCAATAACCAACACCGCCACAGGACTAAGCAATCCACTAGAATTGTGGGTTAATGGTGCCGATATAAACCCCGAGGCCCTTCGAGCTTTGGAAAATGAGCTTGCTCAAGTACCAGGCAATGGCTCACCGACAGAGCAACGCTGTGGAGTAAGCCTTGTCAATAGTACCAATAGTTGCGAAGTAGCTCCAAGTAGTAGTTACAGCGGCACAACCCCATTCGTTAGCTTTGTCAACGGTACTGTTTATATCAATGGCTATGATATACGAATCACGAAAGTGAATAGTATCAATAGTGGTGAAGGCTTATTGTATTTTCCCTATTTGGGCAAGCGTATCCCCGTAGAATGGCAAGGAGTTAGTATTCTTAAAGGCGAAGGCGAATACGGTTGTATAGTTTCGGGGAATGTAGTAGCCATAGGCTCAGACAACACGACCCTTAGCAGCGACTTAAATGCTCAAATACAGGCACTCTATAACTCTCTAAACAGCCCTGGGAGTTATACAGGAACGTTTGGGCAGGCGATTGAGGAACTCAAACGCCTATCCACTTTATTAAAAGACCCAAGCCAACGCACACAAGAGCATCTTAAATTACTAGGGAGTGTAAGTAAAGCCAGCAAAAAAGGAATCGGAGATATTAAGAGTAATATGCTTTTAAGTTATAGTAGCATAGATAATCTACCAACCGACGGGAGACTTTTTGTTAGCCAGAGCGAAAGTATTTTAGCATCATTGACCCAACTGGAAAACTGTGTGTCGTCTGAAGCAGTGGAAAGTAGCAGCAAAAAGAGTGCCATAGGCAGTAAACTGAAGCTATTAAAGCTTATAGATTGTTTAGATACAGGCGGTCTTCTGGATAATACTACTGATTTGGCTAATAGCATGGAGACCCATCTTCGAGCATGGACCAACTTTCAGGGTTTACTATCAGGCAGTAGTGTAGAATGTGGATGTCCACCTTTCAATGTACCCCTTAATGATGGCAACTGTCAGACGGTTATAGTGAATCTTGAACAACTTAAGCGAACCATCAAAAGTAATGAGAGTACAATACG
The DNA here is from genome assembly GCF_000427405.1 of Flectobacillus major DSM 103. Classification (NCBI taxonomy): domain Bacteria; kingdom Pseudomonadati; phylum Bacteroidota; class Cytophagia; order Cytophagales; family Flectobacillaceae; genus Flectobacillus; species Flectobacillus major. Next base: position 2,390,622 of record NZ_KE386491.1, on the reverse strand, counting down.
CATAAGCCAACCCGTTCTAGCGGTAGGTCAAATAAAGATAGGAGATGTTTGTATCGACAAAGTATATATACATACCCAAGAAAGCCCAAGCTTTGAGGTATCACTGTCAAGCAAAAAGAAAACAACGATGGGAGTAGAGTTTGATATTAGTAATTCTACGAACAAATATAAAATAGACATACAAGACACCGAAGCTAAAGAAGTTAAAATAGATGCCGTTTGGAAGTATTTGGGAGGTAAAGTTCCAGAGCATCAAGCCACTTTCCCTATTACTGGAGCACAGTTGCATGATATATTTTCGGGAACTTCACAAGAGAGATGCGACGAAGTGGCAAGTATTATTAATAAGTACAGCGATGAATATGGAATTGATAATGCCGAAAAAATGAGTCATTTTATTGGACAGATAGGAGCAGAAACACAATTAAAAACATTGGATGAAAAGTCATATTCGGCTTCAAGAATTTTAACGGCCGATAAAACAAGGACGCTAAGAACACACAATGGGAAAAAGGTGCTAAAATATTGCTCGCTTTTTGAAGGATATTCCTCAGATGGAACGGGCTGTCCATATCCTTATTGTGATGAAGATATAGTTGTTCCTGAGGGTAGCTACAGTGGTAATTATGCAACTACAACATTTATGCAAGGAATGGGCAAAACTGTAAAGAGTATCATGGTAGATGAATTACCTCGTGACCCCAATTTTTTTAGCGTGGTATATGCTTGTCAGTTAAATAATGGTGGTATCGAAACTGGAGATGGGAATCGTTTTAGAGGACGAGGTTTCATACAAATCACAGGGCAATCCAACTACCAAACAATGGTACAAAATAAGTGGAATCAGGTACATGGGTCAGGCACAAAAGATTTTATGTGTAGAAGCACGGAATGTGACAAAAATCTAGATGAAATTGCCAATGATTTAGATTTCTCAATGCTTATATCACTAACTTTCTGGAAGGCAGGTAATACAAATGAAAAGGCAAATATAGTTGATGAATCAAGTATCAGAAAAGTAACAAATGCAGTTAATGGCCAAGAAATTGGATTACCACAAAGAATAAACTATACAAACAAAGCGTATGAAACACTTAAAAAATAAACTAATGATAGTTTTGCTTTTTATAGCAAATATTGGTTGTGGACAAAATAGTAGTAATATTTCCTCAAATCTCAAAGATTTTGAAGGAATATGGCTTTTTATTCCACCTGATTGGAGTAATGATACAACTTTTACTTCGATAAAAGTATTAAAAAATAATATCAGGTTCAATATTTTTTATTGGAAGAAATCCGAAAAAGTAAATCTAGATTCCATGCTAATCGGTTTTGCTCCTCAGAATAAGGAAATTCAAAGGTTATCAGATTTAGTTGAAGTTGGTACACGAATGTATTTTTTTACACCCAATCCCAAAGCTCCCAATGATAGTATAAAATACTTTGAGGAAGCAAGTCCTAGTTGTTTGGCTATGTACAACGGTATAGCTGGAGAGGAAGAATTTAGTCCACCTGAAAAAGGTAAACCCAATTATTTTACCTTTAATTTTAATGGAAGAGAAAATGAATATCATCAACAAATACATCATTTACCTAATTTAATTGTGCAAGCTCTTTGTCGTAATAGTACAGAAAAAATCAAAGTAGAAATGTTCTTAAAAATCAAGTATGCTATGATAAAAGTCCCTAAAACATTTATTTTTGAGGAGCTAAGTTCGCCCAGTAAAATGTACCTACTCAAAAACGACCCTGTTGAAGTGGTAGAAGAAAAAAACGGTTGGTTAAAAGTTAAATATTATCCTGAAAAAACTGGACAATGGATTGGCAAGACCATCGAAGGTTGGATAAAAAAGAGTGATATAGAATAAGTTAAGGCAAGTCGAAAGGCTTGCTTTTCTTTTTAATAACCAGTTATCTTTCGTTAGCCTTGTCAACAGCACCGTTTATATCAATGGAGTCATCAAGGTTTATTGTATTTTCCCTATTTGGGCAAGCGTATTCCCGTAGAATGGCAAGGAGTTAGTATTCTTAAAGGCGAAGGCGAATACGGTTGTATAGTTTCGGGGAATGTAGTAGCCATAGGCTCAGACAACACGACCCTTAGCAGCGACTTAAATGCTCAAATACAGGCACTCTATAACTCTCTAAACAGCCCTGGGAGTTATACAGGAACGTTTGGGCAGGCCATTGAGGCGATGAAAACCAAGGCTCAGGAGTTATTGGATAAAATTGCAAGAGGAGAAACTCCCACTAAAGAAGACTATAAAGGCTACAGCAGTATTTGTAAAGCCATTGACAAAGGTTTAAAAGCTTGGAAAACCCAATTAGATGAACAATACGGAGGAGCAAACTCTGATGTTCCAGCTATCAAACAACTTTATAATGATATTGCTGCGGTTCAAGCAGACATTTTGAAAGATGTAGATTGTGATGGTACAGGCTATTGTCCAGCTTTACATCAAGAAACAGATTTATTCTATGCCTCGCTTGAACCTCCTAAAATGCCTATTCATATTCCAGATTTAGGAGTTTTTTTGCTAACTAAATGTAATTTAGAACTTGGGAAGGCAAATGCCTCGAAACTGACAAAACTCTTGGGAGATTATAACGAACTTAAAAGACCTGCTCCACACCCCAATCTTGCTGATGTAGCAGCACAATTGGCTGATAATCCAGCATATATAAAAAGTTTAGAATTATTTGATGATAATGATAGAGTGTGGCACTTCGCACAAAATAAAAATTTACAAAACAATATTTCTAAACCCAGCTATTTTCCAGAAAATGCTAATAAGTTGACCGATTATTTAAAAAACTTAGATGAGAGGAAAAAGCGAGTTTTAAAAGATATTGCAGGCATCGGTGCGGATAATAATGCAACTTTGGGTGATTTTGACAAATTAAAGCAAGCATACGCAGATTGGCCTGATAGATATGATGTCTATTATCTTGGAGCAAATGGAGCAACATGTAGTTTTTTTGTGGGAGAATGTCTTTACAAATCGGGATTATTGACTACGCAAAGTAAATATCTGTCTGCTTTGGAATTACGAAACAGCTCACTCTTTGCCCATATAAATAAAAAAAGGAGATATTGTATCTTTTGATGGAGGTGGTGGAGTATATCATGCTGAAATTATTACTTCAGTTGATAGAAATAATAATACATTTTGCTCTCGTGGAGCTGGTAGAAGTATTTCATTTTTAGATAGGCTATTTGGAGGACAAATTGATGGAGTAGAAAAATGTGATACAAATGTTCCCTTTGATAATGTAAGAGAGTTTGATAATGATTATAAATTGCAATTTTTAAGACTAAAAAGATGAAAAAAATTTTATTAACAATCACAGTAATAGTAATATCTATCATTATTACTTTTTCTACGGACATAATAGTTATTTTATCTAAAGGATTCGGAACTTATGGATCTAATCATGTATATCCTGAAGAATTCTCAATTGGAGTAAAAGGTTCTTACGAAGCAAATATGCGTAGAGTTATTAATGCTTTTATATTATGTGTATATGTGTTTATAAGAAACCAATCTGTATTCAAAAATTTGACATTTATTTCATTATTTCATGTGTTATTTTGGCAAGTAATTTTTAAATTCAAACATCCAGAAAGTATAATAAATAGTATAAACACAGATGTAAAATACTTTATTGAATACTCAATGGATTATTATTTAGGTATCTTCATTTCCTATCTGTACTGTATAGTAGTTTGTAAATTTTTTATTGGAAGTTATAATAAATGGGATAAAAAAAATAGGAAGTTACAGTTTTAAAGGAGTATTGCTCAAACAAGCTAAGTTTGCTTAAGAAAATAAGTAAGCTTGGCTTTTTTTATGTATAATCCATTAGTAATTGACTTGGTTGTGATGGTCTGATTGACTATCTAACAGGAGATGGAAACTGCCAAACGGTAATCAAAGAATTAGAAAGAATAAAATTAAATTTGAAGTCAGGTAAAAATATTGCCTATCTAAAAGGGCAAACCTTGGGAGGAGTTGGGCAAGTACAAATCAATAATGTTTGTATTGACAATCTACAAATAAAGTTTTCTACCGACGGGCCTTTCAAAATAGACCCTAATAGTAAAACAAAAACAAATCAAGGTATCAATTTTTCAGAACCAAACTCAACGAATATCTTACTTAGTGTAAATGTACAAGATTCGGAAAGACAAAAAGAAAAAGTGGATGCCGTTTGGGGGTTTTTGAGTGGGGATAAAACCAATGCAACCTTCCCAATAACGGGTGAGCAATTGCACAATATATTTCAGGGAACAGACTTAAGTCGTTGTACTGAAGTAGCAAATATTATTAATAAGTATTCTGATAAATTTGAACTTAACACCCCGTTAAGAATGGCTCACTTTTTAGGGCAAATTGGGTGGGAATCAAATCAACTTAAGGCTATGGGAGAGGGAAATGGGGAGGGAACCTGTTTTAAAAAAGCGAGTGGTCAATGGAATAATATATGGTTTAGACAAACGTGGAAAGAAATACCATTTAGCAAAGAATGTTCTGATGCTCCAGATGACAATCAATCAAAAGAAAAAATACTCAAAAATGGTTGGGACAAAATTGAAGACGTACCTAAGAGATATATTTGCGATGGAGGAGAGGTTTCTTCAAGTGAGGCTGGAAAAAGACTTTATTGCTTTGTATATCGTTGCGAAGGAGGAAATGGCGATGAAAATTCTTGTGATGGATATCGATATCGAGGTCATGGAATTATGCAACTAACATGGAAAAAACAATATATTGCATTTGATAAATGGCTTCAATCTAAAGGTTTTGTAGCAGACTATAATAAATCCCTATCTGATCCAGATGAAGGTTTTAAGAACACCGAGTTGAATGTACTATCGGGAATGTGGTTTTGGAATAAAGCTGATTGTAACAACACCGCTGATACAATTGAAAGTGGTTCTACACAAAGCGAATTTGATAAAATTACAAAAAAAAATAATACTGGATTAGATGCCAGTGATAAACGTAAAGAAATATTTGAAAACTCTTATTCTATTTTAAAGAAATGAAAACAATAAGCCAAATTCTAATACTGATACTACTTTTTTCCTCTTTAGAAGTTGTATCACAAGTAAAAACCAGTACAGAAAAAGTATTAAATAATGTATGGTATTTAGATACTGTAAATCTTTATCCCAAATATAAATATGAGAACTATCAACAGTTTATAACATTTGATAAAAATATAAGATATCAAGCAAATTTTTATCCAAAAGATGTTAAAGCTTTCAAAGGCAATATTTCTACAATACAATACTATTTCTTACCTGATACTGTTTTTAATTTTTTTACTTCAAACAACTATGATAACGATAGTCTAATTATTATTTTTTTTAATAATGCTAAAAATAAAAAACTTCTATCCTCTGAAGTTCCATTAGACTTTTCAAAAAAAATAAATGTAGCTCATGTTGTTCATATTATTAGTAATTCTGAACAAATTATTGATGCTCATTTATATAACTATGATTTTTATGATGAAGATACTTTTGTACAGTATGGGTTCGGTTGGACTCCTGGTCAACCTCAAAATGGGCTTACATTCAGAAAGGCTAAAAATGTTCCTAATGAAATTTTGAAGAAAGAAAGTATCTTCAAGAAAGTTAGGTTCAGGAATATATTGTCTCTAAAAACGTTAGTCTATACTTCTCCAAACACTATGTCGAAGAATTATTTGAAAAAGGGTGATGAGGTTGAGGTCTTAGAAGAAAAGAATATTTGGTTGAAAATACGATTTTATGGTAGTAAAATCATTGAAGGTTGGATAAAAAAGAGTGATATAGAATAAGTTAAGGCAAGTCGAAAGGCTTGCTTTTCTTTTAATTACCAAATAGCACTACCCCATTTACAAGCCTTGTCAATAGCACCATTTATATCAATGGAGTCATCAAGGTTTATTGTATTTTCCCTATTTGGGCAAGCGTATCCCCGTAGAATGGCAAGGAGTTAGTATTCTTAAAGGCGAAGGCGAATACGGTTGTATAGTTTCGGGGAATGTAGTAGCCATAGGCTCAGACAACACCACCCTTAGCAGCGACTTAAATGCTCAAATACAGGCACTCTATAACTCCCTAAACAGCCCTGGGAGTTATACAGGAACGTTTGGGCAGGCCATTGAGGAACTCAAACGCCTATCCACTTTATTAAAAGACCCAAGCCAACGCACACAAGAGCATCTTAAATTACTAGGGAGTGTAAGTAAAGCCAGCAAAAAAGGAATCGGAGATATTAAGAGTAATATGCTTTTAAGTTATAGTAGCATAGATAATCTACCAACCGACGGGAGACTTTTTGTTAGCCAGAGCGAAAGTATTTTAGCATCATTGACCCAACTGGAAAACTGTGTGTCGTCTGAAGCAGTGGAAAGTAGCAGCAAAAAGAGTGCCATAGGCAGTAAACTGAAGCTATTAAAGCTTATAGATTGTTTAGATACAGGCGGTCTTCTGGATAATACTACTGATTTGGCTAATAGCATAGAGACCCATCTTCGAGCATGGACCAACTTTCAGGGTTTACTATCAGGCAGTAGTGTAGAATGTGGATGTCCACCTTTCAATGTACCCCTTAATGATTGGCAACTGTCAGACGGTTATAGTGAATCTTGAACAACTTAAGCGAACCATCAAAAGTAACGAGAGTACAATAGCAAGAAAGCCCAAGTTTTGAGGTAGTACTCCAAAGTAAAAAGAAAACAACGATAGGAGTAGAGTTTGATATTAGTAATTCTACCAACAAATTTAAAATAGACATACAGGATACTGAAAATAAGGATATTAAAATAGACGCCGTTTGGAAATATTTGGGAGGTAAAGTTCCAGAGCATCAAGCCACTTTCCCTATTACTGGAGCACAGTTGCATGAGATATTTTCGGGAACTTCACAAGAGAGATGCGACGAAGTGGCAAGTATTATTAATAAATATTCAGATAAATTTGAGATAAATACTCCTCTGAGAATGGCACATTTTTTAGGACAGATAGGCACAGAAACAGTTGGATTAAAAAAACTCCAAGAAAGTACTTGTTATTCCTCAAAAGACAGAATCAAAGAGGTTTTTGGAAAAATTAAATACTGTGATTTATTTGAGGGATATGAATCTGATTTAACGGAATGTGATTCCGATGAGACACCTAAATCATGTAATCCAGCCTTAAAAAAAATCACTTCTGATTTAGTAGTAAAGGATAAATATGTTTGTTCTAGTAATCTATTTGACTATACTTACTCATGTAGGATGGGCAACGGCCCTGCCTCAACCAAAGATGGTTCAACTTTTTTAGGAAAAGGGTTTATTCATTTAACAGGTAAAGGACAGTATCAAACTATTACCACTTTATGGAATAGTGATTCCGAAAATGCTAATAATAAGATGGAATTTGATGGTAGAGATATAGATTTACTCACAACTAACCTAGATGTAGCTATGAAAGCAAGTATGTATTTTTGGCAGAAAAAAAAGTTAAATGATTTTGCTGATAATGGAATTGAAAATATTGATATTGATAAACTTGGAGGCAAGGTAAACGGAGTTATTTATCCGAGTTTACCTAATGGATATGACTCTAGACGAAGTATTACAAAAGGAGCATTTAACATTTTAAAATAGTCTAATTTTTATGAAGAAACTTTTTTTATTACCATTATTTATACTTTTATCCCTTACAGCTAAAGGGCAAGTGGGAAATCCAAAAAAGATATTCGAATTAGGGATATGGAAAGGTACCGTTACGACAGATGTATCATCAAAATTAGAGTATTACAGTCTGATTAAATTTCCACGTGTATTTCTGATCACAATAAATAATAAAGAGATAGTAAGTTATGGCGAAAATATTCAAGGGTACTCAAATATAAAAGACGAGATATTGAAAGCTACAGATTTAAGAAGTTCTGGAAGATATCTGTGCTTTTGTAATAAAAAAGACTCTCTTTTATTATGTGATTTTCCAGATTTTTCGACGTCAGATACAAGTTTTTCTTTCTCTGGGACTGACATATTTGATTTTAACTTCAAAAAAAACCTTAATAGAGAAACTTATTCTCGGATTATAAAGGTGCTTTCTGGTGAACAGTATAATTATTTTAGAGAACTACTCTATTATACTTCATATATCAAAAATATTAAAGCTTATTTATACAGTAATAGGGTTATACCCACCAAAATGTACTTAATCAAAGGCGATGAAGTAGAGATATTAGAAGAGAAAGGAGAATGGCTCAAAATTCGTTATTATGGTAAAAAAACTATCGAAGGCTGGATAAAAAATAGTGATGTGGAGTAAAAGAATATAATTTCGTATTTGATATACAAGACACCCTAGCAGTTATATAGGAACTTTTGGGCAGGCCATTGAGGCTATGAAAACCGTAGATGCTGACTAAAAAAACATTTATACTTACGATAAAAAATAACCAAGGTTTTACTGGCTTGGAATTATGATAATTGAAACAATAATCTACCAAGCCAATAAATGTTATTCTATATGGTTTTAGAGAATATATAAACCAATGTATCCGATATTGAACGAAAAAGCTACTTATCTCATAGGTACGACTGACTAATCAGGCGAATTGTTTCGGCAATATTTTTGCACGGAATCGCATCGCCCAAAGCCGTGAACTCCCATCGACCATTTACTTTCTGAATTTTTGCCATCAGCATCGACACAAAGCCTTTGTAGGCGTCGTTGCTAGCCAAACTAAAAGTGGCAAAAGTTTGAGTAGGGTTATGATTCTTACCTTCTACGAGTTTTATTTTTACATAAGGAATCGTAGCAAAGTCTTGTTGTTTGTACGAATTGAGGTAAATAAATATGCTCTGTGCCATTGGATTTACCTTTTCTAAGTTGATACTAATCACCTCGTTATCTTTGTTGTCGGCCAACCCGTCGCCTATTCGGTCGTCGCCACTGTGTTTGATAGCCCCGTCTTTTGACCTTAAATTATTGAAAAAAACCGTTTCGATTTCTTTTTTCTGAGCATCGAATACCGACACCGTGCCGTCGAGATCTACGCCTTGGGTAGATTTGAGCAAGCCCCAAAACGAGCTTTCTTGAATACTTCCCCAGTCTAACCCAATGGTGATTTCTTTTAAGTCTATACCATTTTTGGCTAAGGATATTTGGGAGTTTTTACTAAGATTTATCATAGAAAAGGTGTTTAAACGTATTGGTCAACAAAACCCTGTAATTCGGCCAAAGAACCTTGCGAATCGGCATAGAAAAACCAGTCATTAACAGCTTTTTTGATTTTTGCAAAAATAACGGCATTGTCTTGGCTGTGCGAAACATCTAAGTCGTAATGAATAACTTCTTTTTGCGTAGCCACATCCACAATACGGATGTAGGCATCTTTGAGTAGCCCAAAATTATGGCCACGGTTTATGGCTTCGTGAATCGACACACAAATGCCTATTTCTTGAGCATTGGGGTGGATGGTTTCGAGGTTGACCAAAATGATTTCGTCGTCGTCATCTACCGAACCATTGCGGTTGTCGCCTGTATGTTGTACCGCTCCGTCGGGTGATTTGAGGTTATTATAAAAAACAAAGTATTCATCAGACAAGAGTTTTTCATTAGCTCCTAAAATAAATACCGAGGCATCTAAATCGACAGGAATACGGTTCTGTTCCCAGCCAAGCCCAATCATCACTTTATTGAGTTTGGTCATTGATTTTGAAAGGTTGATAGAACCTCCTTTTTTGAGATTGATAGACATAGTTTTGGAAGTTTAAATAGTTGAAAAATAAATAATGAGTAGTGCCATTGTAGGTTTAGTAATATTCTGGACAATGTGGTATTGCTCAACTTTTAGCTAGCATTATTAAAAAAATCGTTTAATAGTTTATCAACAGGCTGTTTTTGTGGTGTTTGGGTTTGATTCATCTCGTCAAACTTCGTTTGTAGGTCAGCCATTTTTTGGTTTTTCTCTTTCGCTTTTTGAGCTTTTAATTCTTGTTGTAGCCTTTCAAAATCCTCTTGAATATTGATTTCTTGTTGTATACCTCTCAAAGATTTATCAAGGTGATTCTCCATACTATTGATTTGCGTCAGAGCATTCCCTTCGGCTTCCCACTGTTTTATTTTATCTTCATAATGTGTCATATTGGCCAGTGCCGAATGGTTGAGTCCTCCTAACGAAGCCGCAATTTGTTGTTGAGCTTTGGCGGTTTCGGCCTTGGCCGCATAGATTCGTTGCTTGGTTTTGGTTTCGTCAAGTTTGAGTTTCAAATCCTCTACTTGTTCTTGCAGCTGTTTTACCATTTGAGCCGAATTTTGGGTCAAGAGGGTATATTCAGTATGTTTTTTATCAGCAAAGCTTTTTTGAGTAAGGGCTTTTTGAGCTAGTTCACTGTGTCCATTTTGCAAAGCCAATCTCGCTTTTTGATACCAAGAAATACATTCTAAATTAAACTGCTCGGTGTCGTCGGCTAGTCGTTGGTGATTGGCCATAGCTACCGACAAAGCTTTGGTTACTTTAGCAATAGCCTCTTCCAATTGGCCTACGGCTAGTTTCATCATTTTTACGGGGTCTTCTATTTCATCGAGGGCAGCATGAGCTTCAGCTTTTCCGATATTGAAGATTCTCTTTAAGAGGTTCGTCCACATAGAACAGATTTGTTTTGGTTGATTTGTGATGAAATTTAGGGGTTTTGAAATGAGCTTTCCTAGCAGATAAAGGACGATTGGATATTTGGAAGGATAAGAAGTGTCCAGAACTGATAAGTATGAATGCGGAAATATCAGGAAGGAGCAGGGTGTTTTGAGGTTATTAAGATTTTATAAAAAATTTTATTGCTATAGATGCTTTGATTGTAGTAGGGAAATAGATATTTTTAAGCCAATATGTGATAATAAATGACCCAATAGATAAGCTGTTTGGGTCAACTACTGCCCCAAAGGCATTGTTATAACATATACATACACACTTATGAAAAAGATAATTTTGATACAATGCCTTTTTGAGGGCTTGTGTTATTTTAGTACCGCCCTGCACTTAACTTCTCAAGTAGTATTTTTAGAATCCTATCAAGGTATGAATGGTAATCATGATAACCTATAATTTAGGGGGTATATGTCTTATAATCAATTATTCAATGGCCATACGGTAAACTACGTTTTTGTGTGTCAATATAAAACAATAGCTTATTGAAAAATAAAAGTTTGGATAACATCAAGAATAAAATAAGGCTATGTGCTGATAAAAACTTGATTTTATGCTAAATTTTGGATTAAGTTGACCAAATGAATATTTAAGTTTGATACAGATGACAAAATTAGAACAGGCTTTTCAGCTATTTGATGCTTATAACCAACAAGATTCACATACTTTTATTTGGCAAGGAGTATCTTTTCGGCAAGAATACTTTATGGCTCTTCGTTTGTATGAGTGGGTTTTAAAACTTAATCCAGAAGCCAACGACGAACTTTTGTTGGCATCAAGAAGCCAGCATATTGGGCGGTGGGAAATTCCCCGTAATACCTACCCAGCAGGAAAAGCGGGGTATTTGACTTGGCGTAAAGAATTAGGTAAGTTTCATGCAAAAACAGCGGGTAATTTGATGGCTCAGGTGGGTTATGATACTGCTCAGATAGCAAGAGTTGGACAAATTATTACCAAGCAAAAAATTAAACAGGATACCGATGTGCAAACCATAGAAAATGCTTTATGTTTGGTATTTCTTCAATTTCAATACGAAGATTTTCATACCAAACACGAACCCGAAAAGGTGATAGAAATTCTGAAAAAATCATTGCTGAAAATGGATGCCCACGGGCATAGTTTTGCTTTACAATTAGACTATTCAGCAAAGGGATTAGGGTATATTCAGGAAGCACTCAAGTTATTGTAAATGAGAGGCCTGTACATGCTAAACATAAAGATATTCCCAGTTTTGCTATGTTGATTGCTCATGAATACAACGCCAAATGAAGGGATAAACAGTGTTTTGAGGAGCTAATTAAAATATTGTGATGATATTTTAAAAGGTTATTTTACTGAAAGTTATCGAATATAAGTTTTTGTACTCGAGTAACTTTCTTTTATAATTTATATATCTCTTGTATTTTATCAAAGGCAGTGTGCATGTTTAAGCAATTCAGTTTTGGTATGATATACACAAAGACTATATTCCCTAAAGTCCTTACTTTATTAGTATTTTCTTTTTTATATCCTTTCTTTGTTTTTTCTCAACAAAAAAAAATAAATCAACTTCTTTCAGACTGGAAGAGGCTTTCGGCTAATGGAAAGCTTCAATCAGATACAGTAGCAATCAATATCCTGAATGCTCTAGGAGATGAATACTTACATACCGTGTCTGATAGTGCCTATATTTGTGCCAATAAAGCCCTGAGCTTGTCAGAGTCGCTAAAATATCCCAAAGGTATTTCAGAAGCCTGTGCAACGATTGCTAAGATGCACTACATGAAAGGCAACTACGACCTATCATTGACCCAAGCCTTACGTTCATTGAAGTTAAGTAGCCAAAATGGAAACATTAGTGGTGTGGCAACAGCTACCAATAGTATCGGGTTGATATACCTTGCTCAAGAAAAAGATACTTTGGCATTGAAGGAATTTTTGAAAGCTGCAAGTATCAATAAAGCCTTGAATATTCAGAATAAGTTAGCGGGAAATTACTTTAATGCAGGGTTATGTTTTTTAGAAATAAAGTCGGATAGTGCTATTTATTATCTGCATTTGGCAAAATCTATTAGTACCAAAATTCATGACGAGCATTTGTTGGCCATGACCAATAATAGGCTTGGTGATTTTTATTTACAAAAAGGCCAAACCCAAAAGGCTATCTCATTTTATGCTTCTGTACTACAAAATCGTGCCTATCAAAACGATTGGGAAAATAGTTTTGCCTATACGGGGCTTGCTAACTGTTATTACAAATTAGGGAAATATAAAGTGGCGGTATCATATAGCCAAAAGGGGTATTGGTTGGCCAAAAAAACCAATACCAAATGGGACATCGAACGGGCATTGAATGTACTCTATAAGTCTTATACTGCCCTTGGCGACTCAGGAAAAGCCTATATGTATCTTTTGATGGACAAGCAGTATAGCGATAGCTTGTTTAGTGAATCGAAAGAAAAAGAAATCAATGCTCTCAATCTCAAGCAAAAACAAGCTGAATATGAAGTACTGGTAAAAAAGAACCAAATCGTACAACAACAGCAAGCTACCAACCGAATGGTTATTATTATTATTGTATTGATAGCTTTGTTTTTGATGATTATTACGGTTATGACTTTTAGAGGGGCCGAAAGAATGAAAAAATTGTATCAGGATTTGCAAAAGAAATCAGATTATATTGTTGCTCAAAAGCAGTTGATAGAACAAAAAAATGATGAACTCAATAATTCAAATCAGACCAAAGACCGCCTGTTTTCTATTATAGCACACGACCTCCGAAGCCCTTTTGGTGCTATGATTGGTACATTACAGTTAATAAAGGCTGGAATGCTCAATGAAAAGGAAAAACAATTTATGTTTGACCGACTTTTTGAGCAGGTAACAGTGACTTCGGCTATGCTTGAACACCTTTTGACATGGGCTAATAGCCAAAGAGAAGGACTAAAAACTGAAATGATAAGCCTGTCGTTGACGCAGGTTATTGATGAAGTAATAGCAGTATCGGTGGCTGTTGCCAATGAAAAGAAAATCCAGCTTGTTCATCAGCACGATGAGAACCCCATGCTAATCCTAGCCGACCCCGACCAAATACGTATTATATTTCAGAACTTAGTAGCTAATGCTATCAAATTTACACAACCCGAAGGTACTATTGTAGTAAGTTACCTACTGGGTGAAAAAACAATTAGTGTTTCGGTGAAAGATACTGGCGTAGGGATGTCGGAAGCTAAATTAGAACAGATTTTTCAGGAGTCAGGCAAAAAAGTTTCTACTTATGGTACAAAAAACGAAAAAGGAATAGGACTAGGCTTGGTACTAGTAAAGAAGTTTGTAGAACTGAATAATGCTACCATTTCGGTTTCGAGCAAAGAGCAGGAAGGGACAGAGTTTGTAATCACTTTTAAGTACTAATTATGATTGAAAATTATCACCTAAAATATCTGTAAAACTTTGTACATCCCAGCATAGGACACCTCAATTACATAATAATGAAAAACTGATCGGGATGAATACGTATAAAAAGGTACGTTTATGTTGTATCTAGTTGATACACAGGTGTTTTATTGGGTAGGGCGTAAAATATTAGAGAGCTGTTGTAGGCCAAGACTTCCTTTTTCTTCAATAAAAGTCATATTTCTCTTTAATGATACGTTGGGCTTGTGAGGGTCAATAATATAAATAGGAACACGGCTACCGGCATAGTCGATGAGTCCTGCGGCAGGATATACCTGCATCGATGTACCCACAATGACAAGAATATCGGCTTCTTGGGTAATTTTTATGGCAAGGTCTATCATCGGAACACCTTCGCCAAACCATACAATATGTGGGCGTAATTGTGAGCCTTTTTCGCATTTATCGCCTAAATGTAGCGGCTTTGTGCCAATATCATATACCAAATTGGGGTTATAGGTACTTCTTACTTTGGTTAGTTCGCCATGAAGGTGTGTAATATTGCTAGAACCTGCACGCTCATGAAGGTTATCAACGTTTTGGGTAATAATATGAACATCAAAATACTCCTCCCACGTTTTTAGAATCAAATGTCCTCGATTGGGTTCTACTTTGGCTAGTTGGGCTCTGCGTTGGTTATAAAATTCTAATACCAATGCTGGATTTTTATGCCAACCTTCGGGTGTGGCTACTTCTTCTATAGCATGGTTTTCCCATAGCCCATTGGCATCTCGAAAGGTAGCTATACCGCTTTCGGCCGATATACCTGCTCCTGTTAACACAACGATTTTTTGTTTCTTTACCATAAGTGATAGAGGAAGTTAGTCAATTATGAGTTGAGAGTTTTTTATTTATGAATAGAAATATATTATAACTTAATGAAAAAGGCATAGAAATACAACGTGATTTTGTACTTCTATGCCTTTGGTAAGGTTTTGGGGAAACACTATTTTTTACGTCCTCGGGTTGGGGCTGGAGTTTCCTCACCTAGCTTAATACAATCTTCTAGGGTAAGGTCGGCAGCAACCATATCTTTGGGTATTTTCACGTTTCGTTTTCCAATTTGGATATAGGGGCCATATACGCCATTGACGACCTTAATGCTTTCATTTTCAGGGAATTCTTTGATATATTTATTAGCTTCTTGATTTCTTTTAGCAAGAATAATTTCAATAGCTCTTTCTAAAGTAATACTGGTCAAAGAATCTGTTTTGCCCAATGAGAAATACTTGCCATCGTGTTTTACGTAAGGGCCAAATCTACCTTTTCCTGTAGAAATAGGCTGTCCTTCAAATTCGCCCAAAGCACCGCCTGCATCGGCAGCTCTTTTGGCCAGAATCAACTCGATAGCCCTAGGTTCTTCAATGGTAAAAGGGTCGTCGGTTGCTTCTAGGCTTACAAATTTGTCGTCGTGTTTTACGTAAGGCCCTAGCTTGCCTGCTCCGATAATGATTGGTTTGTCTTCATAAAAACCAATTTCACGGGGTAAGCGAGGTTTTTCAAAAAGCTCTAATACTTCTTCAAAGGTAATAGACGAAAGGAGCTTGTCTTTGGGGAGGTTGACAAAAATAGGCTTTTCTTCGTCTTTGGTATCGCCTAATTGAGCATAAGGCCCAAATTTACCCAATTTCACCGAAACAGTTTTACCAGTGTTGGGGTCTATGCCAAGTTCACGGGTTGACGAAGCCGAACTTCTTTCTGCGTTTTTACTTTCTTCAATCGTTTTATGGAAATCTTTGTAGAAATTGTCAATCATTTTTGACCATTCTATATTTCCCTGAGCGATTTCGTCAAATTCATCTTCCATATCGGCGGTGAATTTGAAATCAACAACGCCTTTGAAATTACTTACCAAGAAATCGTTGACAACCATTCCTACCGACGTTGGGAATAGCTTACTTTTTTCGGCACCGTAGGTTTCTTTGCTGGTTTTTTCAGTAATTTTATCACTTTTCAAAACCAATTCTTTAAAATCTCGTTCTTTGCCTGGTCTATCTTCTTTTACAACATACTCACGTTTGATAATAGTAGAGATAGTAGGTGCATAAGTAGAAGGACGGCCAATGCCTTTTTCCTCAAGAGCTTTTACCAAACTGGCCTCGGTATAGCGAGGAGCTGGGCGGCTAAAACGCTGTGTAGCCTTGAGGGTGTCTAAGTTGAGGATTTGGTTGACATTGAGCGGAGGAAGCATTTTTGAGTTTTCTTCATCTTCTTCGTCATCTTTACTTTCCAAATATACCGCCAAGAAACCATCAAATTTGATTACTTCACCTTGTGCAATAAGCTCTTCGGGGGTACTCGAAATCGTGATACTTGCTGTTGTACGCTCTAGCTGAGCATCGGCCATCTGCGAGGCAATCGAACGCTTCCAGATAAGTTCGTACAAACGTTTTTCTTTGGGGTCGGCACCAGCAGATGTTACCGAAAAATCGGTAGGACGAATGGCTTCGTGAGCTTCCTGAGCCGATTCGTTTTTGGTTTTATATTGACGAGTCTGTACGTATTGATTGCCAAATTGGTCGATAATCGCAGCTTTTGCCTTTTCGATAGCCTCTTCCGAAAGATTGGTAGAGTCGGTTCTCATATAAGAAATTTTACCAGCTTCATAAAGCTTTTGAGCATAAAGCATGGTAGATGCTACTGAATAACCTAACTTTCGAGAAGCCTCTTGTTGGAGTGTCGAAGTAGTAAAAGGAGGAGAAGGAGATTTTTTGGCAGGTTTGGTTTCTAAAGATTTAATTTTGAAACTAGCTCCAATACATTTTTCCAAGAAACTACGAGCCGTGTCTTCAGTTTCAAAGTTTTTGGGAAGTTCGGCCTGTAAGACTTTATTGCCTTCCAATAAAAACTGAGCCACCACTTTAAAAGACGATTTGCTGTCGAAAGTTTCTATATCACGTTCACGTTCTACGATAATTCTAACAGCAACCGACTGCACACGCCCAGCAGAAAGTCCTTTTTTTACTTTCGACCACAGAACAGGCGAAAGCTCAAAACCAATAAGGCGGTCGAGTAATCGGCGAGCCTGTTGGGCGTTTACCAAGTCCATGTCGATAGTCCGAGGATTCTGAATGGCATTTTGGATAGCCTTTTTGGTAATTTCTCGGAAGACAATCCTTTTGGTATTATCGGCCAAGCCTAGGGCTTCTTTTAAGTGCCACGAGATAGATTCCCCTTCACGGTCATCATCGGTTGCTAACCAAACTTCCTCTGAAGACTTTGCTAGGGACTTTAACTCGTTGACTACCTTTACTTTGTCAGGAGATATTTCATAAGTAGGCTTGAACCCATTTTCAATATCAATAGCCATGCCTTTGTCGGGCAAATCACGGACGTGACCAAAAGAAGATTTTACGGTAAAATCTTTACCTAGATAGCCTTCAATGGTTTTTGCCTTGGCTGGCGATTCTACTATTACTAAGTTTTTCGACATATCTTTTTAAAACAACTTTACAGATACCTGTAATCAGGATTTTCTATCTATTGTGTAGATAGATGAATACTCTTTTGCCCCAAATATATAAACTTCAATTCAAAAATACCTTGTAAAATCCTTTATATGCCCGAAAAAACGATAGTTTTATCAGATAAGAACCTATTTAATCCATTAAAAAATGTTTTTGAAAGCCTCTTTGAAGTTCTTGCCAATCGGAATTTCTATGCCTTTTACATTCATTTCTTTTTCGTTGAATGAATAAATCCAATTGATATTAACAGCGTAGGTTTTGTGTACCCGAATCAGGTTTTGGCTTTTTACTTGTTCCAGAAACGAGCTTAGGCTAAGCCGCATTGTTATTTTTTGGGAAGTAGTATAAAGGTGGCAATAGGTACTGTCGGCTTCCAGATAAACGATTTCTTTGATAGGGATTTTTATAAAGGCATAGTTGTTTTTGATAAAAATGGCTTCGCCTAGCAAAAGAATTGTATCTCTTTTTAAATTTATTTTTTCTTTGGTTGCTTCAGATTCTTCTATGTGAATTGGCTTGGCAAAATTACGAAGAGCCAATTCAATGGCAATTCTCAACGATACGATGTCGTAAGGTTTGGTAATATAAGCCGAAGGAAAGGTTTCAAATGCCTGATACTGGGTGATTTTATCGGCCAAAGCCGTTAAGTAAATTAAGGGTGCTGGTTTGATAGATTGCAATTTTTTGGCTGTTTCGATACCATTGAGAGAGTCACGGAGCGAAATATCACAAAGAATCAAATCTACATGGTTGTGGGTGTACAGGCGTATCGCTTCGTCATAATTAGGAGCGATACCGACAATATCGTAGCCCTCGGCCTCTAAGGTTAATTGGAGGTCGTAGGCCAGAATCATCTCGTCTTCTATGATAAGGATATTAATTTTTTCCATGTATAAATTAAATTTCAGATAGGTTTAGGCCGCCCATTCTAGTGTTCGGTTAGGAATAATGAGCTTGAACTGAAAGCCTTCATGGCTAATAATGGTAATCTTGCCGTGTAGCTGTTGCGACAGCATCTTGATAAGTTGTTTACCAAAAGAGCCTCCCGACTGCTCCCAAAGGGCAATATCAAAGCCATGACCATTGTCTTGTACTTCGAGGGTAATGTGGTTTTTACCTTGTAGGGTTATACTAAGGTAAGGATTTGGAATATCTTTATAAGCATATTTAAACGAATTTGTAATGAGTTCATTCAAAATAAGCCCCAGCGGAATGGCCTGTTCTACGTCTAATTGTTCGTTTTCGACATGGATGTCTAACTGAAAATTTTCGTGGCTAAAGCCAAAAGAAAGCATGATATTTTCGGCTAATTGAGCTATGTACTCTCGGATATTGATAGAGGTAAGTGTATCGTTTTGATAAAGGCGTTGATGTATCAAAGCCATTGCCTCAACCCTTTGCTTGCCTTGTCGAACAGCCAGAATAGCCTCACGGTCTTTGAGCTGGTACGATTGTATATTCAAAAGGCTTGAAATAATAGCCAAATTGTTTTTGACCCGATGGTGCAATTCTTTCATCATCAGCGACAACTCGTTGCTTTGAGCCTCAATTTTTTGGTTTTTTGATTCAAGAACCTCATTAGATTCTTGAATCATTTGGTTCTTTTTGCGAAGCGAATAGCCCAAATACGCCAACAAGACAATTCCTACAATACTTATACCAATAATAATCCATTGGAGTTTGTTTTGGGTATCCAAAGCTCGTATTTGTTGTTCTTTCTTTTCGGTTTCGTATTTGACCAACAAATGGTTTATATCTTGGTCGCTTTCTACGTTGATAAGCGAATCGCTGAGTTGATGGTTTAGAATTTCGTATTTAAAAGCATTTTTGTAGTCGTTTGCCCCTTGATAAGCCTGTGAAAGCACCACATAGCTATTGAGAATACGGTGCGGTGCGTCAAGTTCTTGGCTTACAGCCAAGGCTCGGTGGGCGTATTCAATGGCAGCTTTATGGTTGTTGAGCTTAGTATAAATCTGAGAAATCGTCATACAGTTGTGTGTAATGCCTGTTTTCGATTCGTTTTCGGTATTCAAAGCCAATGCTTTTTGGCAAAAATCCAAAGCTTTTGGGTAATCTTTAAAATACTCGTTATACACTTGGCTAGTGTTGTTGTAGAGTTTTGCCCCCGAAACTTTCATCACCATTGGCGATAGCAATGCTAGGGACAAGGCTTTTTGTAAATTACGATATGCTTCAGGATAATTTTTGAGGTCACGATGAGTAATCGCAATGACATTATAGGAGTCGACAATATTGAGGGTATCGTTGATTTTTAAGGATATTTTGAGGGCTTTCAGAGCATACCCTAGCCCAAGATTGAGCATTCGGGTATTATTTTTTTTGGCCGACATTTCTTTATAAATCATTCCTACGTCTTTGTAGGCTACACCCATTCGTTTTTCATCTTGTTTTTTTTCCGATTCTTTAAACGACAGTAATGCAAAGTTTAGGGCCTCAGGGAAATTGCCTTCACGACGGTAATAATAAGAATACAACGAATACACCTTGGCCTGAGCTTCGTTGTCGTGTAGGGCCTTGGCTAGCGAGTCGGCTTTTTGGGCATAATCAAATAACACCTTGTGGTTGCTAGTGTTATAAGAATCGGCCAGTTTGATTAGTGCAGTCAATTGGGGTTTTGAGTGCGGCTTTGTGGCTTGTAGCTCATGTAGTAACAGCTTCTGTTTGTCTGTTTGCCCCCAAGCAAATACGTATGTAACGCATAAAATCAGTAAGGTAAAAAGGCGGTTTTTTTTCATCGAATTACTATAGAAATAGATTAATAAGGCATGTTGTTAGAGCAAAGATAAGGAATAGCTTGTTTAGAATTCAATATAAAAAGAGCATAGATTAAGAGTTAAGCCTTTGATAAAGTGCAAAACAACCTACAAATCGATTATAACAAGGGCTATATTGAGAGTAAGTAGTATCTGTTAGCTTCCCCAAATAGGTTTTTAGCCCTAAAAATCAGTACTAAAATTAAAACAACTATAAGGGTGAATAACCAGAAAAAAATTAGCAATTTTTTAATATTTTTTAGTCTATATTTAATTTAGCACATAACATTACCTAAAAACGGATTTTGTGTATTAGTTTTGAGGATGAAAAAAGTATTGAGCCTTGGAGAAGTGAAAATAGAAAGGAGAATATTCTAAAAAAACGACTTTTTTTTGGTTTTGGCTTTCAAAAGTGCTTATACTTATGTCTAAATACTAAATACTCAATAAAAATGGCTTTTGACATAGAAATGATTAAGGCGGTTTACGATAGAATGCCTGCACGCGTAGAGGCGGCACGTAAACTCGTAGGAAGACCGTTAACGTTAACTGAAAAAATCCTTTATTCTCACTTGTGGGAAGGTACACCAACTCAGACTTTTGAAAGAGGTAAGTCGTATGTTGACTTTGCTCCAGACCGTGTTGCTATGCAAGATGCTACCGCACAAATGGCGTTGTTGCAATTTATGCAGGCTGGCCGTCCAAAAGTGGCAGTTCCTTCTACAGTACACTGCGACCACTTGATCGAAGCGAAAGTTTCATCAAACACTGACTTAGCTGTAGCTGTTGATAAAAATAAAGAAGTTTATGATTTCCTTTCATCAGTTTCCGACAAATACGGTATTGGTTTCTGGAAAGCAGGTGCTGGTATTATTCACCAAGTAGTTATCGAAAACTACGCATTTCCAGGTGGTATGATGATTGGTACTGATTCGCATACTGTAAACGCTGGTGGTTTGGGTATGATTGCAATTGGTGTTGGTGGTGCTGATGCTTGCGACGTAATGGCAGGTTTGGCATGGGAGTTGAAGTTTCCTAAATTAATCGGTGTAAAATTAACTGGTAAATTGAACGGATGGACTTCTGCTAAAGACGTTATCTTGAAAGTAGCTGGTATTCTTACTGTAAAAGGTGGTACTGGTTGTATTGTTGAATATTTTGGTGAAGGTGTTACTTCAATGTCGGCAACTGGTAAAGGTACTATTGCCAACATGGGTGCTGAAATTGGTGCTACAACTTCTACATTTGGTTATGACGATTCAATGGCTCGTTATTTGCAAGCAACTGGTCGTGCAGATGTAGCTGCTTTGGCAGACGGTATCAAAGAACACTTGACTGCCGACCCAGAGGTATATGCTGACCCAGCTACATATTTCGACCAATTAATCGAAATTGACTTAGATACTTTAGAGCCACACTTGAACGGTCCTTTCACACCAGATTTGGCTACGCCTATCTCTAAAATGAAAGAATTGGCTGAGAAAAACGGCTGGCCTACCAAAGTAGAAGTAGGTTTGATTGGTTCTTGTACCAACTCTTCTTATGAAGATATTTCTCGTGCTGCTTCTTTGGCTAAGCAAGTTGCTGCTAAAGGCTTGAAAACTAAAGCCGAGTTTACAATTACACCAGGTTCTGAACAAGTACGCTATACAATCGAACGTGATGGTTTTATTGATACTTTCAACGAAATTGGTGCAAAAGTATTCTCAAACGCTTGTGGCCCTTGTATTGGTCAGTGGGCTCGCCCAGGTGCCGAGAAAGGTGAGAAAAACACAATCGTTCACTCATTCAACCGTAACTTTGCAAAGCGTGCCGATGGTAACCCAAATACTTACGCATTTGTAGCTTCTCCTGAATTGGTTACAGCATTGGCTATTGCTGGTGACTTGACATTCAACCCACTTACTGATACTTTGACAAACGAAGCAGGTGAGCAAGTGAAATTGGATGCTCCAGTAGGTGACGAATTACCAACAAAAGGTTTTGCCGTAGAAGATGCAGGCTACCAAGCTCCAGCAGAGGACGGTTCGACTGTAGAAGTAAAAGTATCACCAACCTCAGACCGTTTGCAGTTGTTAGAGCCATTCGCAGCTTGGGAAGGTTCTGATATCAAAGGTTTGAAATTATTGATTAAAGCAAAAGGAAAGTGTACAACCGACCATATTTCTATGGCTGGCCCTTGGTTGAAATACCGTGGCCACTTAGACAACATCTCAAACAATATGTTGATTGGTGCTGTAAACTTTGCTAACGACAAAACAGATAACGTTAAAAACCAATTGACTGGCGAATATGGTCCAGTACCAGCTACTCAACGTGCTTACAAAGCTGCTGGTATTGGGTCGATTGTAGTAGGTGACCAAAACTACGGTGAAGGTTCTTCTCGTGAACACGCTGCTATGGAACCTCGTCACTTGGGTGTTCGTGCTGTATTAGTGAAGTCATTTGCTCGTATCCACGAAACCAACTTGAAAAAACAAGGTATGTTGGCATTGACATTTGCTAATGACGCAGACTATGACAAAATCCTTGAAGATGACATTATCGACATCAACGGTTTGACAGAATTTGCACCAGGCAAGCCTTTGGAAGTTGTATTGAATCATGCCGATGGTAGCTCTGAAACTATCTTGGCTAATCACTCTTACAACGACCAACAAATTGAATGGTTTAAAGCAGGTGGTGCATTGAATATTATCCGTGCTAGCGTGAAGTAATTGGCGTAATAGTATAGATTTGAAAGCCCTTATCGACGAAAGTTGATAGGGGCTTTTTGTTTAAATAAATAGGTTTTACCTATAATCGCCTTTGCTATACCCACGCCAATTCATTTGTTTTTGTATCTTTTTTAGATTAGCTCGGTAGGTATCGCTATCAACATAACCAGTATGTCGTGGTGAAGCTACGAAGCGAATACCGCCAGATAGGTCGAGTGACTCGTTGGTGACTTTGTTTCTGAATATTTGGGCTTTTTCTGGATTATATTGCTTGGTTTTTAGGTAATTAACTAGCAATACTGCCATTTCTGTAAAAATTTCGTAGGCGGCTGAGTTAGTTTCAATAAAGCCCATAACATAGATATTGTCATGTTTGGGATTAAAAAGGCTCATATATAACTGAGGGCGATTGTCTTTCCAGTCAAAATAAGGCTCTGAATATGGTATGGCATAGTTATATCCTGTTGCCAGAATTATCTCGTCAACTTCTATTGAGCTTCCATCTTTGAAATACACTTTTTGTTCGTCAAGGTAGTCAATGTCGGGTTTGATGCTTAGATTACCGTGTGAAGTATGGTGCATCACTTGCGAGTTCATTAGTGGATGTGATTCAAAAAGCTCGTGGTCGGGCTGGGGTAAACCAAACTTTGTTTGGTTGCCAACTACTATTTTCAACAAATGCTTCAAAATCCATTGATTTAGTTTGGTAGGAAGTTTGGGGCCTCCATGCGAAAAAACATCGGAAGGAGTACCAAAAACGTGTTTTGGAATAAAGTAATAACCTCTTCGTAAACTCAGATAAGCTTTTTGGGCAAAGCTGGCAGCTTCGCAAGCAATATCAACACCAGAGTTGCCCCCACCGACTACCAACACCCGTTTATCAAGCAATTCTGTGGATTTTTTGAAGGTTGAAGAATGGCGAATAATTCCTGAAAAATGGCCTCGATATTGTGCTATATTAGGTTGCCAAAGTGTGCCATTGGCACAAATTACTTCTTCATGAAAATAAGCCTGGCCTGTATGGCTATATAATTTCCATCCCTTGTCATGCTTTTCTACTTTTAAAATGCTCGTATTAAAGGAAATATATTGCTCAAGAGCATAATGTTGAGCAAAGTCACGAATATAGGCAAGCAGTTGGGTTCTATTAGGATAATCAGGATAGTGGTTGGGCATCGGAAAATCAGGAAACCCTGATAAGGTTTTGGAAGAAATAAAATGAGCTGATTCGTACATTGGCGAACCTTCATTTTCAAT
Organism: Flectobacillus major DSM 103; assembly: GCF_000427405.1. Taxonomy (NCBI): domain Bacteria; kingdom Pseudomonadati; phylum Bacteroidota; class Cytophagia; order Cytophagales; family Flectobacillaceae; genus Flectobacillus; species Flectobacillus major. Next base: position 2,366,269 of record NZ_KE386491.1, on the reverse strand, counting down.
GTCCCATAATCCGCCAGTTTTGTAATGCTTTTCATAAATGATAAACGATAACTGAGCTTTTTGTAAAGCTCGTGCCATTGATAACCCAGCAGGGCCTGCACCAATAATAGCAATAGTTGGATTGTTCATAGTTATGATTTTAGGTGAATGGGTAAATCAAACCCCTCATCAGGTTAGCGTATATTTTACTAAGTTGAAACAGATTCTACCTTAAATTATATAAAAAAACAACTTCATCGTATAAATCTATAGAAGAAAGGTAGCTCAGTTGGGAAGTCATAATAAAATTATTATCTTGTTGCAGGCCAAGCAACTGTAAATAGCCAAAACAATCTTTTAGCCTGAAAAAACTATCGATAAACCAATATAATATGGAAAATGCTTTGTTAGAAAATGATATTAAAGGTACAATTGGAATACAAAAATATCAATGTACTATAGAGTGGAGAAATGGGCAAATGATTATGGATGAGCCTGTTAGCTCGGGAGGGCAGGATTCTGGCCCCGACCCTTATACAACCCTGTTAGCCTCTTTGGCTGGATGCACCCTTGCTACGTTAAGGATGTATATCGACCGCAAAGGTTGGAATATCCCCGAAATTTCGGTAACGCTAAATTTATCACAAAATCAAGACAATGGCCTAACTACCACTATCAAGCGAGATATTTTCTTTGGCGAGGGTATTGAACACCAAGTACAGGAGCGCTTGTTGGTAATTGCCACTAAATGTCCAGTTTCTAAAATTTTGGAAAATAAAATAATTATTCAAACAACGGCATAAATAAATGTCTGAGTTTAGTTATTAACCTCAACAATCCACACACATAATTTAGCACTTTTTAAATACTGTATTTATGGAACATACAATTGTTAAGAAATATACCAATGGCGAAGTTACCATTATCTGGAAGCCAGATATATGTATTCATTCACGTATTTGTTGGAGTGCCGCTACGGGCTTGACAGAAGTATTTAATCCACGAGAAAGACCGTGGATTAAACCCGAAAATGCCACAACAGAACAAATCGTTGAGCAAATCAAAAAATGTCCAAGTGGTGCATTAAGTTATATCATGAACCAAGATTTGGGATAGGAGAGGTATGGCTATTTGGCACCGTTCGATAAAAATTTGATAATTGATAGATGTTGTTTTAAAAAAATATCTAATATTGATAATATCTCACTACACATAACATCATAACAAATGAGTGATAAATTTTATAACCCTAAAGGTCGATACTTGAATTCCTTGGCAAGTAGGTTAAAGGATTATAATAATCAAGCATTGAAAGCCCCCGACACATTAGTAGAAGAAACACATGGTACTTATGCTGCTTTACTTTTTGACCAGAGATGGATACAAAGACGTAAAGAAATCTTGGAAAGAGATGAATATAAGTGTGTTATTTGTCTAAATGAAGAGAAATTACAGGTGCATCATCGACAGTACCATATGATTAAGATTTCGGGTAAATTTAAGCCTCCCTGGGATTATGAAGACTATTTATTAATTACTCTATGTGAATCATGCCATAAAAGAGGACACAGTAAATATAAAGTACCTGTAATTCAAATTTAAAAAAGATGGGAATATTCGACTTTTTGAAAAAAAAAACTGAAAAGATAGAAGAGCAAACTGAATTTGAAAGACAGGACTTTGAGGCATACAAATTAGAGTCTTTAGAACCATTAACTCATGAAGCTCCGCCTCAGGAAATTATCCAGAAAACGTTACCTGAAATTCCAGAAAATATATTTATAGAAAAACATACCCCTAATACTAGCGAAATGAATACTCCCGCCAATGTAAATACATCAAATGATATAAACTTATTATATGATTATCTACAACAGAACTTAGAAAAGCAAGGATATGAGGATGCCCTTATTAATCCAGATATGCAGAATATGAATGAGAATATTGAGGGTATAAAAATTAATCTCTTTATTGTCATATCAAAAGTAAAGACATATTATAATAACCATATAAATACTATTAATTTTCATATAGAAAGCCGTGAAAGAAATGGAATGGTTGATACAGTAGGGGAGCTGAAGTCTCTAAAGGAGTCAGCACAAAAAGAACTAGATACAGTTCAAGAGATTGAGAACGATGCTCATGAAAATAGTGGGTTGAGTCAGAGCCTATTTATGAGCTATAAAAAAGGTTTTAGAAATGGCCTTTCAGTAATATCATTTGATACGATTTTAAAACGCAAGCCATAACTATGAACATAAAATTTGACAATTGGTGGTTGAAGTTTGGTTGCTTTTTAACGGGTTATAATTATAACATCCTATCGGGGTGTAGCGAAGTGGCAGCTAAATCTGTGAAGCGTTATACCTCTGCGTTATTAATAATAACATTGTTGTGGTTTTTTATTGGATTTACCTTTTCTGAAAGATATTTAAAAACGGGTTTCTTCGGTTCTATAGTTAGTGCAATTATCGCATCGATAATTATTATTCAGGTTGAACGACAGATAATTCTATCGATACAGAAAAATCCATTCTTATACTGGTTTAGAGGAGGAATTGCATTAATGATGGCCTTATTAGGTTCTGTTATTATTGACCAGATTATTTTTAAGGAGGATGTAGAACAAAAAAAAAATTCTACTACTTGATAGTAAAGTTCAAAAGGTCTATCCTTCAAAGGCAAATGAGCTTGAAAAGCAATTGAGAGAGTTAGTAACTACATTAACCACAAAGGAAACGGAGCGTTCAGCTTTAAGTGAAGATATAGCACGAAATCCCACAATTCGTGTGAGTACGGAAACTAATCAGGAAACTCCTGTAACTGCATCTATTCGAGATACTGCTACTGGGAATACTTATAATCGTACAAGGGTTGTTCGTACACGAAATGTTAGTACAAACTCGATAATGAATCCTAAAATGGAAATGTTGAAGTCACTAGATATTCAATTAAGCTATTTGAGAAAACAAAAGGCAATGAAAGATAGTTTACTTCTTACATTGAGGCCAAGGGTTGAACAGGAAATTAATTCAAAGGTGGGGTTTCTTGATGAGTTGGAAGTTATGAAAACTATCCTTTTCCAATCAAATGTTGCTTTAACGATATGGTTGATTTGGCTATTTTTTTTACTATGTATTGAATTATTTATTTTAGTTAGTAAACTCAAGGATGAGCAAAATGACTACGATATTTTAGTATTGCATCAAATGAATTCACATAAGAAAAAGATAGAACTCCTTAATAGAAAAAATGAAGGATTAACAAATTTTATCAAATAGCAAAATAGGTGTTGAGTATAGCTATTTGGCCAATACTATACATTCAACCCTTCGATTTTTGGATTTATTTTCTTCGGTATCATTGGGCGATACAGGTTTGGTTTGTCCGTAGCCTACATACGATAGCCGTTGACTGTCTATTCCTTTGCCAATCAGGTAATTATGGATAACCTTTGCTCGGTTTTCCGATAGTAGCTTATTGAGTTTGGCATTACCTACGTTGTCGGTATGTCCTGCAATTTCTATTTTGAGGGTAGGGTTTTCTTTCAGAGCCTTATATAAGTCTTCGAGTTGCTGGTACGATTCCGAGCGAAGAATAAAGCTACTTTGGTCAAAATAAATACGGTCAAGTTTAATAACATCGTTTACCTTTAGATTATCAAACAAAGGTGTTTTTTTTTCCATCGTAATAGTATGTTGATACACAGGGCAGGTGTCGCAGGTAGCTACTAATATTTCGGTATAAGAATAATATCCATCCGATTTACTTTTTACTTCTACAGTATCTGATTCATACAACAAAAACATAAAAGGGGTAAGCCAAGGCTCGTTATGAGCTTTGTATTCTTTTTTGGCTTTATAAAGTCTAATCTCTAAATCGACAGGGAGTAATTCTTGCGATTTTTCGTCTACAGCACGTACATAAAATTGGGTAATAACCTTACGAGTAGTGGCGGGCTGTTGTCCAAAACTTTGGCAAAGTGATAGTGCTAAACACAGTAATAAGTAGATATGTTTTGTCATATTATTAAGCTTATGAGTAATAGCTTTTGTTTAGTAAAGATGCTGGATTAATAATCTTGTTTAACCCTAAGTTGATAATAAAAGCATTGTTTTCAAAGAGGGGTAAACAGATTTTGAGCTATTTTACAAAAGTAGTTACGAGATACGCTAATAGACAAGTATTATTACACCATATCCGATGTATTGTTATATGCGAGTAAAAGGCTATTCAGAATCCTAAAAGCAAAGGTTTTGAATAGCCTAAATTTATAAATCGCCAAAATACTTAAAATATTTCTCTGGATTATCCCCTGCTTCAATAGCAGATCGAAAAGGCTTGATGAGGTGAAGGTGTTGGCGGTGAATATGCCAAATATACCTCAAAATAATTTCCCCAGATTCTCGTCTATCACCGATTTGGTAGCTTGCACGAGCCCATTCTATATATACCTCTTTGGTATAATATGTTACAAAAGGATTGCGAGGTGTTTCCTTCGATTCTCGCCTTTTCATTTGTCGCAAAAATCCAGCAAGGTTGTTATTTTGTTCATAAACCGATTTTACCAACTTTATATGTTTGATAATTCCCTTATTGCTGAGTTCTCGAATTGTGCCATAAGCATTGGTGGTATCGCCAATATTCATAAAAACAATAGCCTTATAAACGAGAGGCTCTTCATTGGCAGGATTTGTTTCAAATAGGTACTGAAAGGTATCGGTCGCATTCTTTACATCATTTTTTTTGGCGTACGCAAGTCCAAGTTGCATCAAATTGATATGCCTTTTAGGTGCAAGTTTTTTTACCTTTTCAAGGTAAACAATAGCCTTGTCTAAGTCATTAAAATCAGAAGCCAATGAACCTCTGATAGAAAGTGTTTTTGCCTGTTCGGTATTGGTTTCAAGTTCTTTGTCGAGTACTGCACTGGTGGCATTGTAATAAGCATATTTTAGCTCATTGTTGACTTGGCTTGTTAATACCTTCGGGGCAAGAAAAGAAGCTTGTTCGGCCATTTCGGCACTACCTGTAGGCGAGCTTTGTCGATAAAATTTGCCGATATTATCTATTAAACTCATGAGGTCGGTTTCTTTTACTAGATTGATAATATTCTTATTGGTTTTTAAAGGCTTCAAAATCAGTGACGAAAAGGTGAAAATTGAAAACCCTACGGCAAGTAAAATAGCAATAAAGCGGACTTTAGGAGGATATAGAATACTATAAAGGAAACCAGGCTCTTTGTTGAGAAAAGAAGCGTAAGCCAATATTAAAAACATTAATAGCAATGCTGTAATACTATTAAAAGCAAAAAAACAAGAAAATAAAAATGCACACTGCATAGCCAAGTATATGCCTTTTTGATTATGCGAGCATTGTTTTGATTGTACTACAAGTAAAATACTTGTGACAAAAAGAGCAAGAAATGCCATAAACCCAACGATTCCGCCTGCAACAAGCCAATCTAAAAACAAATTATGGCTATGATCATACCATGGGGCATCTTCGTAATTGACAGGAATATAGTATTTGGCAAAAACCGCTATGTAGTTCTCTTGTCCCCATCCCAACAAAGGCTTTTCTTTAAAGCCATTCAGGGCAATTTGCCAGTTGACCAACCTTGATGTAATACTATTGAGGCGGTCCTGCGAAACCATACTCGTAATCGTTTTGGGCAAAACAAGGGTATGTGTGCTATGTAATGTATACAAAAATGGTATAGCACAAAGCACTAATACCATAATAGCTACTACACATTTTCGGATAAATGAGGGCGTTTTTTGGCTAAATAATTGCCAAATCAAAAAAAAGATAATACCAATACCTAGCGAAATAATAGTAGCCCTTGTGCGAGTTAATATAATAGTATAGGTACAGATGCCATTGAAAATGAGCCACAAGAATACCCAAGTAATCTTTTGAGAAATACGTGCCTGTGGTTTATCGAAAAGATACAAAAGAATAAAACTGGCGAAGAATATATGAAATAGCAGATAAACTGATAAAAAAATAGGATTACCAAGTGTAGAAGACATACGCCCGACTTGCTCGATAGAAGTGTTGTCATAAACAAAACCCAATACTATTACCACTAGGGCAACACAACACGCAACACTCATAAGTTGTATCCAGCGAATGGTAGTGGTAATATAATGCCGAATAAAAAAATAATAGATAGCAAGCAGAAGGTAAGTCCAAAAACCCTCCATTCTTTCAAAATTAGACCAAATACTCTTACGAAAATTAACACCCCCCCAATCAATTAGTAGTAATACAACTAAGAAAAACACAATAGATACATCAAGTAGATTGACAGAGAGCCTTCTGTGACTTTCGGTTATCCAAGAACACGCCCCAACAAATAGAATTGTACCTATAATAATTCTGGAATAGAGAGTTTTTTCTACAATAAAGGAAAAGAAAAGTTGGTTGAATGAAACCAAAGGAGTTAATAATGATAGAATAATAAGGAAAAAAACAAGTCGTTTAGATAAAGGTTCATTCATAAGTCTATGGTTTTAAGGTATTTGAAGGTATTTTTTAAAACACAGAAATAGGGTAATCGAAAAGTGATTACCCTATTCAAATTAAGAAACATATTCGGTGTTTTTGTAATAGAATAGATTTATTTTGAAGGTTGTACCCGTGATTCTTTTTGTTGTAAAAGCAAAGCCTTAATATCGGCTAATTCACTTTTGAGGCTAGCCATTTGTTGTTCATTTTTTTCAAGGCTAGCCAAGCGTTTTTTGAGTATATCATTTTCTGTTTGTAAATCCTTCGTTCGCTTCTCTAAAGCTTGAATAGCGATTAGATTAATCCCATCGAAGTCGGCCGAGCCAATACTGGTATTATCACCAATTGTACCGTATTTATCTTTTCCAAATGCAGCAAAAAACTCCTGAGCCATAGGGCCATAATGTCGATTTTTCTCAGGATTTTGTCCTTTATAATTCCAACTTCCTACTTTTAGAAGAGCGATTTCTCTTAGCACATATTCTCCGTCAGTATAAACAAATTTTTCTTTACGTGTACTATCCGAAATAATCGACCAGCTATTAGCCCCTGCATTTAGCATAACACCTATGCTATTAAAAGAATCGGTAAACAGCCTATAGCCACCCCTAAATCTAGCAGAAAAGCTATTGTTTGTATTGGCGTATAGCCTAGAGCTATTGTTGTATGAGTCACCAATCACAAAACCTCCTTCTTTGTTATTACCGTCGACATTGCTACCCATAACCGTGCTGTAGTCGCCCGAAGCAGAAGAATAAAAACCCGAAGCAAAAGATGCAGTACTTGAAGCAAAGGTATTGCTACCCATCGCCGTACTATAAGCCCCTATTGCCAAGGTAAAACCTCCCGATGCAAAAGCTCCAGTATTAGTGGCGGCCGAATTGTAACCCATAGCAATACTATACGCCCCACTAGCCCGAGCGTACCCCCCTAAAGCCATACTACTAAAACCCGAAGAGGTACTGTAATAACCCGCTGCGAGTGAAGCCGTACTGGTGGCTGTTGTCGATGACCCCATTGCGGTGGTATAATAACCTCCCGCCTGAGTAGAAGAGCCAAAGGCTGTACTTGCCGAGCCTGAAGCCAGCGTGGTACTTCCAAATGCGGTACTAGCAAAACCAGAGGCTATTGTTTCAGAACCCATTGCAATACTATAATTACCAATAGCTTGCGTATATCCTCCAAAGGAAGTGGAATATTGGCCTAAAGCTATTGTGTATGCTCCAAGAGCAGTACTAGAATAACCAATAGCTTTAGTATAATAGCCAGCCGCAAAGGTGGCTGTGCTGGTAGCGGTAGTATTATAACCCAATGCAGTACTATACATACCTGTAGCGGAGGTATTATAGCCCAATGCAGTACTCGACATACCTGTAGCTTGACTTAAGTACCCTGTTGCCAATGCTGTTAGACCTGTAGATGTGGTATTGTAACCCAATGCCGTACTATACTCACCAGTGGCTCGTGTAGAGTACCCAGCAGCTAATGCGGCTGTATTTGTAGCAGCAGTGTTATAACCTAAAGCTGTACTATAGTTACCAGTGGCTTGTGTAGAGTATCCTGCGGCTAATGCGGCTGTGCTTGTGGCAGCAGTGTTATAACCTAAAGCTGTGCTATAGTTACCAAGGGCACGAGCTAAATGCCCTGCCGCAAAAGCAGTAGTACTGCTAGCAGTAGAGTTGTTACCCATTGCAACAGAATAATTGCCTAAAGCAGTATTGCTGGGCGAAAAAATAGAAGTTCCGTTAGTTAACCAAGGCTGGCTACCTCCTAGGTTTACCCATGTAGTGCCATTATAATACCAATGAGTATTGGTGGTGGTATTATAAACCCAAAGTCCTGCAGCAGGAGAGGTAATGCTGGTATGGTCGGCAACCTTAGGGACAAGAAAGCCTTTGGCATTGGAAGTAGTGGAGGCTTTGACTTCCAGCATAGCAGAGGCATGTGGAACAGAACCATCATTATTGATACTAACTTGGGCATGGATTGATAAACTCAAAAAAATGAGTAATACCAAAAGTAAAGGTTTATTCATGAGATTGGGCAAGATGTAAATGTGAAAAATTTAAAAACAATAAAACAATATTGAGTTGGATACTCCTTATATCCTAATCATACTTATTTTACGGTTCATAATACTTATTATTCGGTAAGGTGTTATTCGCTAATTAATTGATTATTAATTATATGTAGGATAATTGTTTCCTTTGAGCTATTGTAGTAGTTAGTTAGGAATAGTATAATGCCGAATAATAAAAATTACTTATTTTATTAGAAAATAATTAAGAATTATGGCTACATAATTAAAATAAATTATTGAGTATTGCAGTGTTAAACTAAGTGAGTTGTAGCCTCTATTTGATGGAGGTGTTTTATACTATATGCTAAACTTGTAATACCATGGAAAAACCATTAACTGATGGCGTTGTTGTAAATAGAAAAACAAAACAATTGATTTTACCTCAAGATGTAATTTGGATGGAAGGGGCTATTAACTATACTTATATGTATCTCAAAAATGGGAAACGCCTTTTGCTATGCCAAACGCTTAAATCATTAACCAATCAGTTTGCTGAATATGGATTTGTACGAGTGCATCGGAAGGTGCTACTCAACAGAAGTTATATCAAAGAGTTTAATCGTTGTAGCTTGAGTTTTATTTTAACCAACGGGCAAGAGATTGAGGTTTCTCGAAGACGCTTATTGTATTTGAAGTATAATGAAGGACTGGAGTAAGTACTAAAGAGCTATTGCTCTTTAGGGGTAGAGCTATACAAGAGTTCAGTAAGAGTGCCAAATTGTAAGTGCAAAGGTTTAATAACTGATTATTAAAATAGAAAGTATTGCCTAAATTTACACTCTTACCTATAATAAACTACTTGTATGAAGAACTGAGTATTATCGCTTTAAAAAACTACCGTCCCATCCATCCTCCATCTACAACCAAGGTTGTTCCATGAACATAGGCTGCTGCTTCTGAAGCCAAAAATACGGTAGCTCCTTTAAAATCGTCGGTATTTCCCCAACGACCTGCAGGTATTCTGCTCAGAATAGATTGGCTTCTCTCGGGGTCATTACGGAGGGCATCGGTGTTGTCGGTAGCAATATACCCAGGCACAATAGCATTTACATTGATACCCTTTCCTGCCCATTCGTTGGCCAAAGCCTTGGTAAGGCTACCAATAGCCCCTTTACTAGCGGCATAGCTAGGTACATTGATACCCCCTTGAAATGTTAATAATGATGCTGTAAAAATTATTTTCCCCGAACCACGTTCTAGCATCAATTTTCCCAACTCACGGCTCAATACAAATTGTGAATTAAGGTTTACCTCCATAATTTCATCCCAGTATTCGTCGGGATGTTCGGCGGCGGGTTTTCTTAAAATAGTACCCGCATTATTGACCAAAATATCGACTACTGGAAAATCAGTCTTTACTTGTTCTATGAAAGCGTACAACGAAGTTCGGTTGCTAAAATCGGCTTGATAAGCCTTGAACCCTTTGCCGAGTGCTACAATTTCTTTTTCTATTTCGCTACCTTCTAGCTCTAAGCTGGCCGATACTCCAATAATATCTGCACCCGCTTCGGCTAAAGCAATAGCCATAGCCTTACCAATTCCTTTTTTACAACCTGTAACTAATGCCGTTTTGCCTGACAAATCAAATAATTGAAGTGTTCTCATAAATCTTTAAATAGTTATATTTTAATGTTACCTTGAAGACATGCTTCCATAAGTAAACCCCTACCAAATATGAAGTATTTTACTTGATAATTGAATTTGAAAGATATTTTAGGAAGAAGCAAGTTTTGTGACCTCATTCTTTTTGAAAATATTTTGCAAACGCTTGCGGTAACGATTGTGGTATTTTGCAGGAAATAATAACATTAACAACAATCGTCAAAAGTAAAAAAATACGTTTTGAGCAGATTATCGGGAAAGTACTATTTAACAAAAAAGCCATCCGAAGATGGCCATAGGTGTAATACTATTTTGAGTACCAATTATATTATGAATGGAATAACCCGAACGTAAAAGCGAACTACCTTCGATTACCCCATTCATAGACGTTGACAATCGTTATTTCAAGATAACAACTCCCGATGCAGGAAGCTCGACAGTATTATTTTTTAAGCTTTTTTGTTGAGGTGTTTGCGAAAAAATAAGAGTTTTGAATTTTCGCTCATTGGCTGGTAGCTCGATACTTTTGGCCGTGTTGGTCAAATTATGAATTACCAATACATCGCCAGATTTATGGGTACGAATAAACCCTAAAACACCTTCAGTTTTGATAGTACTTTCTTTGAGATTTGGTCTAATGACTTGACTCAAAGCAGGTTGTTTTTTTCGGAACGCAATAAGATTTTTGTAAACATGATAAATAGAATTCGGGTCTTTTTGCTGTTCGCTGAGTGGTTTAATGGTAGCATCGGTACTAAATGTGGGTTTCATCCAAGCAGTACGACTTTTGTCGTTTTCTTTGGTATTCCAGATAAAAGGTTCACGAAGGTTTTCATCTGGTTTTTGGCCCAACATACCAATTTCTTCACCATAATAAATGTATGGTTGTCCTGGTAGTGTTAGTAAAAGCTGTGCTGCTACTTTCATTTTGTTGATGTCGCCATTGACAACACTTCCAATACGAGTTTGGTCATGATTGTCGATAATTGTTGCGTCGATAAAGTCTGGATTTTGGCTTCCAAAAGCTTTATAGTCGGCAAGAATTTTTTGTATAAGGTTGTCGTCTTTCTGATTATTGACTATTTTTTGAATAGCAAAACCTTCATCCATGTGGAAATTGGCGGGTAATCCTTTAAAATACGGTGCTACCTTATCGGCAGATGTCCATACCTCACCCACAATATACACATCGGGCTTGATAGCGGTCATTTTTTGACGGAACTCTTGCCAAAAAGCATGACATTTTTCAGCTTCCCAATCTGGGTAAATATGTTTGGCTGCATCCAAACGGAAACCGTCGACACCCACTTCTTTTAGCCAAAACTTAGCAATATCATAAATTTCCTTTCTCAGCTTTGGGTTGTCGTAGTTGAGGTCGGGCATACCTCCCCAAAACAACGCATAATATTTTTCAGAATCACCCTGATTGGCAAAGTGCCAAGGGTTGATTTCCCACGAATCGCCTGTTTTTTCACGAGTAGCAATACCCATTGAGTCGATTTTTTGTGGTGAAAGCCATACATAATAACCACGGTAAGGATTATCTTTTCCTTTTTTAGCTTCCAAAAACCAAGGGTGTTTGTCACTAGTATGATTGATTACAAAGTCTTTGATGATTCTGATATTACGTTTGTGAGCTTCAGAGATCAATCTTTTGTAGTCGGCCATCGTACCAAAATCGGGGTCTATTTCCTTGTAGTCTACAACATCGTATTTGTGGTAAGACGGCGACTTGTTCACGGGTGTAAGCCAAAGGGCATCTACTCCTAAAGACTTGAGGTAGTCTAATTTGGCTGTAATTCCATTAATATCGCCGATGCCATCGCCATTGGAGTCGGCAAAAGAACGTACAAAAATCTCGTAACAGACCTCTGGCGTTTTCTTTTGGGCTTGTACATTGATAAAAGACAATGTAAAAACAAGTAAGAGGAGTTTTTTCATGACGTAAGATATTGAAAATTAATGTATCCCGAATTTACTTGTAGTTCTACAAGCAAGTTCGGGATAAGAAATTTATCAAGTGAATTAAAAGTTATCGTCCCATTGTTTTGAATTTTAGCTAGAGGACAAGTTGCAATATTGATACAGGAGCGTTTTAAGCTTACAAACAGACAAATTGATTTGCCAGTTTGTAAGCTTAAACAGCATTAATATCTTATGGTTTTACGGTTTCGATAGCGTATTTCAAATTTTTGAAATCAACCGTAATGTTATAATTACCAGCAGCTACAGTAATATCGTCGCCACCAATAACAAGTGTACCAGCACGACCACCGTAGTTGATACCCCAGTCGTTATTTTGACGAATTTTAATAGCACCATCTTTTAAAGAAGTGGTGGCTTTCCAAGTATCTGTAGTTGGGTCGTAAATTAAAGGCGTATCTGGGCCATTCCAACCGTTGGGAGCAGCACTTCCTACTATTCCCCAAGAGAATTTTTCAATTGTATAAGTTAATGACGCAGCATTGAAAGTCACTTTGTAAGTACCAGCTGTTACGACAATATTACTTCCACCAGCTTCCAATGTACCATTTGCACCATCATCGCCATAGTTAAGATCCCATTTGTTGTCTTTACGGATTTTGATTTCGCCATTGGCTAAGGTTACATAAGCTACAAAAATATCGGCTTTATCGGTTTTGTAGAAAGGCATATCTGGGCCATTCCAGCCATTGGTTGTAGCACTACCTACCAATCCCCAAGGCGAACTCAAATCAAGTTTGTCTAAATAAGGAGTAGCTTTGAACGACATAGTAGAAGACGTAAAGGCTGTCGTAGATGTATTATCGCCAAGGTTAGCCTTTACACGTACATCCAAGTCGCTAGCTGAACCAGCGGCTAAGCCCAAACTAAGTAAAATAGCATTAAGTTCGGCTACTTTAAAGGTTTTGGTCAAAAGCGTATTGGTCAATACCGAAACAGGTGTAATAAAATTACCACCTTTTTTATCTAGTAAAATAGAATATGAAGCTGGAGCGTCGAAACCATAGTTGGGTTTGGCCCACGAAATGGTTAGGGCATCTTTATCTGCATTTTCTTTGGTCAAAACAAGAGTACTTGCCGATAGCTGAACTACAGGAGCAGAGCCAGAGGCATTGAGAATAGCTTTTTCTTCTTCTTTTTCACAAGAAGTGAGTACAAAGAATGACGCTAGTACAAGTAAATATGTATGAAATATCTTTTTCATTTTCAAATCATTTTTCGGTTGAAAATTCTACTAATTTATGGCTATAAACGTAGCTTTTAGGCTATTCAATAGAACCTCCTAAAAGCTACAATAGATATTAGTAGTTGGCGTTTTGTTTAAGATTTGGGTTAGCCGTAAGGTCGGTAGATGGAATAGGGAATATTTTCAAATAATCACCTACAGCACGACCGTCTTTTATGCCACCCTTCCAAGGCCAAACATAATTAGCCGAAGTAAATTTGTTATAGCGAATGAGGTCGGTACGGCGTGTGCCTTCCCAGAATAACTCACGGGCACGTTCGTCCAAAATAAAGTCGGTAGTCAGTTGCGACGCTGTAATATTACCTGTTGTACTGCCATACGAGCGAGTACGAAGGGCATTTACGTACTGTAAAGCCAAAGCACGGTCGCCAGCTCCACGAGTAGCCGCTTCTGCATAAATCAAATAAGCGTCGGCCAAACGGAACATTGGGAAGTCTGTATCTGGATGAACAATGTCAGAGCCTTGTGAGCCAGTCGATGTAATATTTTTGAATTTACTGACAGCATAGCCATTCGAGAACTGTGTCAAATCTTCGATTTCAAGCTTTTGTCCATCGGTATAAAACATGGCACGAGTATCTGTTTTGCCACTTGGGTCGGCAAAAAGGTTGACCAAAGCTTTGGTTGTACGCAAACCGCCCCAGCCGCCATCGATACCAAAGGCAGAAGCCGACATCGAGCCTCCAACGGCAGCATGAATAAGGAAAGTCATACCTCCCCATGTTTTGGTATGAATACCGTCGAATGCAACAGGGAAAATGATTTCTTTAGACTTGTTATTATCAGCTTTGAAGATATTATCATATTTGGTTTCTAGTGAATACCCCGCATCTATCACTTTTTTGGCATAAGTAGCAGCGTCGGCGTATTTGTTACCAACACCATTGGCTTCGGCATTGAGGTATAGTTTGGCCAAAAGCATCCATGCTGCGGCTTTATCGGCACGAGCATACTCATTTTGGCGGGCATCTACCAACTCAGGTTCGATAGCCTTTAGTTCCGTTTCGATATATGCAAACAAAGCACTGGCGTTGGTTTGCTTAGGCAACGTAGAGCCAATAGCGTCGTTTTCGGTAACAAAAGGAACATTTCCACCAAATAAATCAAGAGCGTGCCAGTAGCTTAAAGCACGCAAAAAACGAGCTTCGTTACGCAAATGCTTGGTTTCGGTTAGGGCTGCTCCTGTAATACCACGGCTGCTTAGTTTGGCATCGCTAGCTTCACGAATATACTCGTTACAAGCGGCAATCTGATAGAAAATACGGTTGTAAAGGCCACGTACAAAAGGGTTGTTTGACGACCACTGCATGGTATTCATTTCGGGCAAACCTGCATCGCCCCAAGCAATCACAGCCTCGTCGGTTGGAAGCTCCTGCAATGACCAATATTGACGTAAATAGCTAGAAAAACCTTCGTCGATACCGCCTAAATCAGGTTTTCCAGCTGGGCCTTCTTGACCAGTTAGGGCTAAGCCTGCATATAATTTGGCGGCGGCCTGCTTGTAAGCTGTAGGGCTATTATAAACCGTAGCAGAAGTAACTTCAATAAAAGGTGTTCTGTCTAAGTCGCTTACACAAGAGCTTGTCCATAAGCCGACAGCTAAACCTCCTAGAATTGCTATGTTTTTAAAATATCTTGTTTTCATCTGAAATTCAGTAATTAAATGTTGATTGATTCGCTTTGAAAGGAAGAAGCATAAACAACTTTTCAAAAGCTCGTAACCATGAAATGTTTATCCGTTAATCCAGTATCTGAAGTAAGTAATAAAAGTAAATGAGGTAGCTATAAAGTAAATTCAAGAAAATACAAATGTTTGAGTGTATCATCCTGATTAGCAACCCTTAATCACTAACTCACTCCTTAGAAACCGATATTCAAGCCTAATGAATAGGTACGTGGCACAGGATAAACGTTGTTGTCGATACCACCAGAAACTTCTGGGTTTAGACCTGAGTATTTTGTTACAGTAAATACATTTTGGGCTGTGGCATTCAAACGCATGTTGATTTTGTTACCCATTACATTTTTGAAAGTATAACCCAACGTGATATTTTCCATTCTCAAAAACGAAGCATTCTCAATATAGTAATCAGAGAATAATTGTGATTTGGCAAATTGCGTTTCGTAAACATTAGGATTGATATTGGCAACGTATCCGTTTGAGCCAGAGAAGTTGATATATGCACCATTCGACGACTTGATGTTGTTGTACACATAATTGCCAATGTTGCTTCTCAGTACAAAACCTAAGCTCCAATTGTCGTATGACATCTGCGAGTTGAAGCCCAAAAATACTTTTGGTGCGGGTGATTTGTAGCGATATTGGTCGTCTACATTTGAAACACCATCGGCTTTGTTGTCAACATAAACACCTTCAACTGGCTTGCCATTGGCATCATACACTTGTTTTAATACGTAAAACGAATAAGCAGGATAGCCCACCGAGTGGATTTGAACGGTACTACCTACACCACCCGAAATACCACCAACTAATACACCTTGGTAAGTTGGGTCGCTATTGTTGGTCAATTTCGTGATTTTGTTTTCGTTATAAGTAGCGTTAAAGGCTACATTCCAATCAAATTTGTCGGTATGAATAGGGTTGTAGTTCAACATTAATTCAACCCCTTGGTTTTCCATTGAACCAACGTTGGTCAACAACTGGTTGGTAAGGTTTGTACCTACAGCTACAGGAATTACATTCAAAAGATTGGTTGTATTTTTGAAGTAATAGTCGATACTACCCGATAATCTGGCTTTTTTGAAAGCAAAATCAATACCTGCGTTGGTAGTGGCTGTTTGTTCCCATTTAATATTGGCATCATATCCTTCAGCACGAAGCGTAGTATAGAAAGTGTTACCTAATTGGTATTGGGCGTTGTCTAAACTGGCTGTGTAACGAGGCAAATAAGCGAAGTTTTGACCAATATCTTGTTGACCAGTAATACCATAACCAGCACGGATCTTTAATTCTGAAATAGTATTAGAGTTTTTCAAGAAATCCATCTCGTTGAGTTTCCAAGCCAATGCTGCTGATGGGAATGTCCCCCAACGATTGTCTTTGCTAAAGCGTGACGAACCATCTTGACGAACAGTAACCGTTAACAAATACTTTTGGTCGAAAGTATAATTCAAACGGCCAAAAAACGAAACCAAAGTATTTTGCGTTTTGTATGGGCTGTCAGTCAGTACAGTTGAGCCTTCGGCATTAGTTCTGAGGTTGGTTGATTCGGTCAAGAAATCTTGGTATTCATAACCAGCCATTACATCTACACGACTTTTGAGGGCTGTGAGGTCTTTGGCATAGTTCAAATAGAAGTCGAATAACTTGTTGGTTTTGTTTTGTGTATATACCGTTTTTTCGCCAGCAGTACTATAATTTACAGCTGCAAAAGCAGGTACTAATTTTGTTCCATCACTTTTACTAATATCATAACCTACGTTCATATTGGCACGAAGTTCTGGTAAGAAATGGAACTTGTAGTCCAATTGAATATTACCAATACTGCGTTGAACAGTACTTTTATCGCTAGTAAGGTTCAGCAAACCAAGAGGGTTGCGAGGAGCAATCGTATTGGGTTTGCCATCGGCATTGAGCCATTCCCAATAGCCACCATAATTATTATTTCCTGAATATACTGGCTGAGTTGGGTCAAAGGCCAATGCCGCTCCAATAGCACCTGTATTCGCAAAAGTATTATCGACACTCGACCCTTTCAAGTTTACATCAACTTTTAAGTGATTGTTCAAGAAAGTTGGGCTAACACCAATAGATGCCGAAGTACGCCCCATGTTAGAGGTTTTTAGAATACCATTTTGGTCGGTATAGCCTACCGAAACACGGAAAGGTACATTTTGCAAAGAACCTGTAACGCTCAAGTTGTTGTCGGTACTAATGGCTGTACGGTAAATTTGTTTTTGCCAATCGGTATTGGCTGTACCCAACACAGCTTTTTGAGCAGTCGTTCCTTTTTCATTAATCAAAGTACGAAACTCGTCGGCCGACAATACATTGATATAGCCTGTACTTTGTGCTGCCGAAGCCTGCGAGCTAAAGTTCACTTTCAACGCACTTCCTTTTGCTCCTTTTTTGGTAGTAATCAAAATAACACCATTAGAAGCCCTAGACCCATAAATAGCCGTTGCCGAAGCATCTTTTAGGATATTCATCGACTCAATATCGTTGGGGTTAATCATACTCAAGGCACTCGGCGAACCTGTAATACCCGAGTTGTCCAAAGGAACACCATCAATCACGATAAGGGGGTCGTTGTTGGCATTTAAAGATGCACCACCACGAATACGAATGGTACTTCCTGCACCTGGAGCTCCACCATTAGAGGTAATTTGAACCCCTGCTACTTTACCTACTACCAGTTGGTCGGGCGAAGCAATATTCCCTTTGTTGAAGTCTTCCGAGTTGATAGCTGCTACCGAACCTGTCAAATCTTTCTTTTTCTGAGAACCATAACCAATAACAACTACTTCGTTGAGTGTTTTGACATCGTCTTCCAACGCTACATCAATCACACTTTGATTACCTACTGTAATTTCTTGGCTAGCTTTTCCGATAAAACTAAATACCAATATGGCGTTGCTCGGTACACTTAGTTGAAACTTGCCATCTACATTGGTTTGCATTCCTTTGTTTGTACCTTTTACTTGTACGGTTACGCCTGGAAGTCCCGAACCATCTTTAGCGTCTTTTACCGTTCCTGAAACATTGTTTTGAGCAAAAACCGAAATACTTGCCCAACTAAATAACATCAAAAGTAGAAGTTTTCTCCCGAACGAAAACTTACCTACCGAACGAGAATAATTAGATTCTTCTCTGTAGTTCTGTTTTATCATAAATTGAAACTGGTTAATGGATTATTGGTTTAAAATATAATTGGAATTGTCTTGAGTTTTTGGAAAAATCTAAGCTTAGAAAGAGATATGTCGTTGATAATTGTAGGTAATTGGGGTACACCAAAATACGAGATGAGCTTTGTAATAATATCATGAAAATACCAAGAAGAATACACCACCGAGAGAACGCTGTGGGCTTGTCGTGTTGATTGCATCAAGTAGAAAGATGTGTCATTCTGTGTGGTTAGAATAGCACATTTCAGCAATAGTTTCTTTATCATAATTGGTACTTACATAGCCCACTTTCCGAAGAAAGTAAGTCTTTTTAGTTTTGGTATATTGTTCTTTCTAGGATTTTATGTTCAGAAACATAAAATAAAGGATTAGAAAGTTTTAAATATTTCTTACAAAAGTACTATGCCAAACTAGCTGTGTCGTTCCACTTTCCTAAATCTGCATTATTTTTAGAAAAACTTGTAATGTGTTTTTATTGTATTGATTTTCAGTGTTATATCTATGTCATTAGCTATGCCACTTTATAAAATGGCACTTATTTTTTGGTGAAACAGTACTAAATAAAGGTGAAATTGTATCTGATTAGGAGGTAGGGGAGGTTATAAAATAGGCAGGGGAAATGCCATATTATTACGCTTGTCGATCCTAGATACTGGCAAAGGGAAATAGGATATTCATTAACACTTTTATGGACAGTACTCAGAGGTGAGAGATGGTTGCCCGAAAACTCTTTGACAAGGTTTTGAAAAACGCAGAGTCAAAAAGTTTTCAGGCACAAAAACCGATGTTATTAGTTGCTATTGGGGAGCTTGCAATCAACAAGACTTAATCCTCTTCTCGCGAGTCGAAGAAATATTCACGAGGGGTTTGTTGGGTCATTTTTTTGAAGGCACGGTTAAAGGCAGTTTTAGAATTAAAGCCTACCTCGAAGGCAATCGCCAACATGGTATATTGTCTGTTTTTGGGGTCGTCAAAACGAATCTTAAATTCTTCAATCCGATAAGAATTAATAAAGTCGAAGAAGTTTTTTTGGTAAGCTTCATTGATTACTTTTGAAAGCAAATGAGGCGATATTTTTAACATGGTAGCCAGTTCATTGAGCGTCAGTCCTACATTGGTATAAGGCTTGTGTTGGGTCATGTACACATCTATTTTCTCTTTCCACATCAATACCATTTGCTCATGATTCGCATCTTTTTCGGGTTCGTTGATAGTAGGAGTAATAGGCTCTATTTCCTGAATATGATCCGATTCGAGGGGGGCTTTTGTCTCTGTCAGAGGTTTATTGCCCAAATGCGGAATCTTAAATATTTCGGGCTGATGAATCGCAAAATATCCAAGAAAATAAGGAATAGCCGAAAATGCTAGCCAAATAATATCAATACTCTTGTCGGCAATTAGGGTGGTGTTCCAGCCCAAAATATTATTGGTAAAAATTAATACACCCGTAAATGCCCATAAAGCCAAACAAACTGCCTGAATCAGCAGTACAGTAGTGAGGTATTCGGTATTTTGTTCTTTAGATGCCTGAGTGGGGTATTGCTGGTTGTAGGTTTGTACCGACCGCCAGTTGATAAGCCAATAATAAATATTTACCCCCCAAGAGATAATCCCTAATGCCAACGATAAATAATGCAAATCGGGTTCTTTGTTGAGTAATTTTAGCAAAAACTCCTTTGAATTAATAAGCAAAAAGGGAAGATACGCCACAATTTGTGCCATTGGCAAAATAAAATGTATCCACCACCTTGCAGGTAATTTGGGCGTTTTGAAAAGTAGTTTTTGTAAATAAAAATAAAACAAGGGAGCATACAAAAACAAAGCTAAATCAGGGAAAAGCAGTAGTTTGCTATATTGCTCGGCAATAACTCTATAACCTGTTAAAGTTTTCATTATCAGGACAAAAGAGGTAAAAGCAATAGATAATACCAACCACTGATTAGCCTTGCGATTGTAGTCTTGCATGGTCGGAATCGCAATAATCAATAGTAGTCCCTGAAAAGCAGAAAATAACAACAGAAGGTCATAAATAGAAAAGAAATTGAATGTCCCTGCAAGGTCTTCCCAACTTTCTACATCAATCGGGATTTCTTCAAGGTTAAAATCTGCCTTTCTAAAAAGAACCCTATTGGGTTTGGCTTTTCCATTTTCTTGTCCCTCTACTGTCGACCAGTCGCCTCGTGTAAATTTGTATTCAATGCGTTCTAAATCGGTAGATACAGCTACCCTAAATGTTCCGTCAAACTGTTTTTGTAGTCGGTAGCTTTCATTGCCGGGGTCCCAGTTATTAAAATTTCCTGTAATATAAATACTGGCATCTTTTGGCGTGTTGAGAGGAACACTTTTGATATAAAAACGATACGTAGGGCGTGCCTCCCAGCCTTCAATCTGAGCTGTGACTAGTCGTGAATTGGGGGCTGTGGCTCGGTCATATATTCTGTTGCGTATCGAATGCCCTTGGCCATTGCCTTCTACGAGAGTCCAATAGCCTTGCGTAAACTTGTATTCAAAATAGCTTAATGTATCGGGCAATTCGATAAAATACTTCCCACTGGTACTTTTCTGTAACCTATAGTTAGGGTCGCCTGGCGACCAATTGTTGAAACTACAAGCAATAAACAAGGGAGGAGGACTCTGTTGGTTTTTTAGGGGCAATTGTACTTCAATTCTAATTTGGGCTTGTAGCATAAACCCCGTTAGCAATAATATATAGATATATAGATTTTGTAGCTTATTCATAAATAATTATCAAGAATGCAAAGTAGGTAATGTCAACTTACCTATTGCTATAGGAGTTACTACATTAAAATTGTATTCGTTTTTAAGTTTGTTTGTTCCAATTTCCCAAATATTGCAATAGACATTCAATCCTTTTCTTATTTAGTACGTTGGTCGATGGTTGTTTGTATAACTAAAGCATTTAACGCTAAGTTCTCAAGAAATAGCATTTTAGGTGTTATTTTTTCAATGCTATTCAGTAAATTGTTACACTTTTGGGGGCTCTTATCACAAGCCTATATTAAAAATAATAAGCCAATACAAAGCTTTACTTTGCCCTAGCTATCATACAAAAGTAAACATTGAAGCTGTTTAAACTTTTGTAATACAAGAATAAATTCGCCAATTAATAGGAAAATGCTCATTGAGGATGTTCAAGACATTGCTAAAAATAGCGTTTCAAATTTATAATAAAGAAAATAGTCTGGCCGAAAAGCCTAGTAATAACAAAAAAAGGATTAAATTTTTGACTGCCGAATCATAAAACAAATTGTCCTACTTCTAATCACTTTGTGTTATGCCCGTTCACAGAGTATGCCAATACAATTACTTAAAAGGGCTAAACGTTATTGACAAAACTTTTTAAAAGAGAACTGAAATGAAAGAAAATCAGGTATTTGAGCTTGGGCAAAACAAAAGACTTCTTGGGATTTTGATGGTAATTCCGATGGTATTGCTTGTGCCTTTTACAGCAATGCAATTTACGAATGAAGTAAATTGGACATTATTCGATTTTGTTGTGGCAGGGGTTTTACTACTAAGCGTAGGACTGGCTCTTGAACTTGTTTTGAGAAAAGTAAAAACTATCAAACTCAGAATGATGATTGGATTAGCGTTATTAGTAGCCTTTTTGCTTGTTTGGGCAGAACTTGCCGTTGGTATTTTCGGGTCACCGTTTGCGGGGAATTAGTATTTTTGACCATATTTTGCCAATGAGTCATCTCAAATTTAAGAGCTAAGCTGTTTGAGTTTTTCCTATTAGCTTGCTAATTAATCTATTAGCTAATAGGAAAAACACAGTTTATTATCGTGATTTTTAAGATGCAAAGATTCTACAAATAGAAAAAAAGCAAAAGTATCAATAGCATTATGTCTATTCTGAGGCTAAGGGTTACCTATTTTGCATTTATTTCAAAAATATACGTTCCTGATTCTAACGGAATTGTAGGGTTTAAAACAGCTTTTTTGTTTTGTAAAATAGTTTTTCCTTGCTCAGAAGGTAATTGTAAGGTTGCTTTTGAGTTGGCAGGAATCGTAACAGTGTATGTGATTTTTCCTTGTTCTTTTTGCCAAGAAGAAATAATTTGACCCGTAGGAGCATTAAATTTGGCTTCAAACTGATTGAGTCCTTCTACAAAATGTGGTTCGAGCAAAATATGTTTGAACCCTGCTTGACTAGGGTCAGGTTTGATACCAGCAATACCCTTGTAAAGCCATCCTCCAATTTCGCCAAACATGATATGATTCATCGAAATGTCTGATTTGGCATCAATAGGCCAGTTTTCGTACAAAGTAGTAGCCCCGTTGACAATCCACCAGCCCCACGAAGGGTAGCTTTCTTGTGAAGCTACTTTATAAGCCAAATCGGCGTATCCGTTTTCGCTTAGAGCATTCAAAATAGCTTTTGTTCCCAACAATCCAACGTCTAAGTGATTTCCATCGGCCTCTACTCGTTTTGCTAGATTTTGGGCTACTTTACTTTTGAAGGTATCTGGTACTAAACCCCAATATAAGGGTACACTCAGTTCTGTTTGAACGCCTTGTCCATAAATTCCCGTTGCCTCATTAAGATATTTTTGGTTAAAGGTATTTTTGATTTTATCAGCAAGTTGTGAGTATTTGATAAAATCATCTTTTTTACCCAAAAGTTGAGCCGTTTTGGCTAAAATTTGGGTATCTACAAAATAATAAGCCGACGAAGTAAGTTCTACTGGCGTTTTAGACTTGACAGGAACCCAATCGCCAAGACCCCAAGTAGTTAGGCCGTTGGGACTAATATCGGTAATATGGTCAACATAGCGTTTAATATTGTCGTAGTTATCGACAAGGAGTTTTTTATCACCATAAAACAAATAGATATTCCAAGGGATAATAGCAATTGTACTTGTCCAGTCGGGGCCGTTACCCCATTCGTAGCCCCAGCCACCAGTAGGAATAATAGACGGCAAAACGCCATTGGGTTGTTGTTCGTCTCGGTGGTCGGCTAGCCATTTTTCATAAATTGTAATACCATCAAAATTATAAAGTCCTGTTTCGATAGCAATATGGGCATCGCCTGTCCAGCCGTTTTTTTCACGTTGTGGGCAGTCGGTTGGGTATCCAAAAAGGTTGGACAAATAAGAATTGTTGGTAGCTTCCCAGATTTTATTAAGGGTTGGATTAGAAGACGATATTTGTCCAAGAGCAGGTACATCGCTGTGCATAAAATAGCCTTTCAAGCTCTCTTGGGTGAGTTCAATAGGCTGAGAGCTACTTACTTCTACGTATTGAAAGCCCTTATAGTTGAATTTTGGCATAAACGATTCCTCGCCTTTTCCACGCAAAATAAAAATATCAGTTTGAAAAGGGTCGCTATCATCTTGGGGGCGGTAATGTACATCAATATTGGACTGGTCGACATGGCCATTATCATAAATTCTTTCGGCGTGCTTGAGCCTAATAATAGTACCTTCAGCTCCTTTAACCGTGATTTTGCTAACGCCCGATATGTTTCGGCCAAGGTCAAAAACATAATTTTTATTATTGAATTGCTGTAGTTTTTTAGTAGCAATTTCCTCAACCGCTCTAATAGGGTGTAAAGCCTGAGCCATAATTTGAGTAGAAGGTGCTGCCCTAAAAATAACCTCTTTCCACAAACTATCATCAAAATTTGGCGTATTCCAGCCTATCGACTCTAGGCGGGCATCGCAGTGTTCGGCTGTATAAATACTATTAAAAATAATAGGACTTGGAGCGGTCTTCCAGTCTTTTCCCGACACAATAACCTCGGTAGTACCATCGCTGTATTGGATACGTAAGTCAAAGCAAAAGGTAGGTCGCCCACGCCAAGGAGCTTTGTCAAAATACCAAACTGCCGTAGACTGGTGGTTGTACCAGCCATTGCCCAAAAGTACTCCGATGGCGTTTTTGCCTTGCTGAATCAGCGAAGTTACATCATGAGTTACATACAAATTACGTCTATCAAAACGGGTGTACATAGGGTCGAGGCGATGATTGCTTACTTTTTGACCATTGATAGATAACTCGTACAAGCCTCCAACGGCAATATAAGCCCTTGCCGAAACTACTTTTTTGGTATTTTGAAAAGTTTTCCGAAAATACGGAGCTACTTTATTTTGACTATCTTGCGAGTCGCTAATCCATGCACCTTGCCAATTTTTGCTTTGCATCATTCCTGTTTCAAAACTGGCAATAGCACTTTGTACCCCGTTACTTCCCCAAATAGTAACTTTCCAGAAATATTTTGTGAAAGGAATAAGGTTTTTTCCTTGAAAAATTACCAATTGATCTTGCGATAATATTTTGGGACTTTGCCAGATATTACCAGGCCCCTTTAGTAAGGCCAGCGAATCGGTGCTTACACTAATCTGATAGGCTGTTTGTTTGGCCCCCGATTGTGATGCCTTTAATTGCCAAGAAAACCTAGGTTGTGTTGCATCTAACCCAATAGGAGCAACCAAATGCTCGCATTGCAGATTGACCACCTCAGCAAAGCCTGTCAAAGTCTGTAAATAAAAACTGCCAGCTAATAGGGTTTTGAGGAAAAAAGAAAAAGATTTCATAGAAAGAAGGGTAAGTTTATGGGGTAAATATAAGGTATTGCTGTATAACACCCGACTATATTACCAATATTAGCATGATAACACAGGTCATGGCCACCAAAATGAATAGAGTATTTTGATAAAAAAAGTAGATTAAGAAATATATTGCCGAAGTTTGAAAAATAGCTAATGGTTTTTACTCATTTTTAAGAGGAGATAGGCTCAAATACCTCAAAACAAGGCTTTATTTGTTAAATTTATGCGGGCAAACCCTATTTAGTACCCTAAATAACGGCGTGGTGTCTTCACTCTCAAAATTAACTATTCAATTTTCTATTCTAAAAATGTTCAATTTATCTAAAATTACCTCATCTTTTTCCAAACCTCTTCATTTGATAGGCTTGCTATTGCTTTCGCAAGGCATATTTGCCCAAAATCAATATGAATTAAATAGCGGTTGGAAATGTGCTCCTATCAAAAATATCAAAGAAAATGGGCAGGCTATTTCTAGCCCCAACTTTTCGCTGAATACTTGGAAACCTGCGGTTGTACCCGGTACGGTGCTTACAACTATGCTGGCCAACAAAGAAATACCAGACCCTTTTTATGGCTTGAATAACGAAAAAATCCCTGATATTTATCACATAGGGCGTGAGTATTATACTTATTGGTTTGTAAAAGATTTCAAAGAAACTTCAGCAGTCGAAGGGCAGACCATTTGGTTAAAATTTAGAGGTATCAACTACAGTTGCGATATTTATTTGAATGGTAAAAAGGTTAATGAAAAACCTTTTGAGGGAATGTTTCTTCGTCGGGCATTCAATATTACCAAATTGTTGGCAAAAGACGGCAACAATCGCCTTGCTGTAGTGGTATATCCGCCAACTACTGTTGGTAATCCGAATGGAGGACAAGGTGGCGATGGTACTATTGCCAAAAACGTATCTATTCAATATACTGCTGGCTGGGACTGGATTCGCCCAATTCGTGATAGAAATACAGGTATCTGGGACAAAGTATATATCGAAAAAACGGGAAAGGTTAACCTAAAAGACCCGCACATTATAACGCTTGTTCCTGAGAAAAGAACCCCCGAAGGTGTACAAAAACCAGCGATTATAAAAGCTACTGCCGACCTAGAAAATACTTCGGATAAAAAAATTGAAGGTACATTGGTTTATTCAATCGATGGCCAGAAGGTTTCGGCCCATGTAAGCCTAGCTCCGCATACCACAACCACAGTAGCTTTGTCGGACTATACACTGAAAAATCCAAAATTATGGTGGCCAGCAGGTTATGGAAAACAAGAGCTATATACTACCAAATTTGAGTTTTTTGAACAAGGAAAAGGACTTTCCGACCAAGAAACAGTAAAAGTTGGCGTACGTGAAATTCAGACCGATTGGAATAGTACAACACAAAGCCGTCAGGTATATGTCAATGGCCAAAAGGTGTTTATAAAGGGAGGTAACTGGATTATCTCGGATGCAATGTTACGTTTTTCGGATGAACGCTATGATGCCGAAATTAGATTTCATCGTGATATGAACCTCAATTTGATCAGGATCTGGGGCGGAGCATTGGTAGAGCGTCCAGAGTTTTATGAGGCCTGCGACCGCTATGGCTTATTGGTTTTTCAAGATTTTTGGATGTCAGGTGACTGCAATGGCCGTTGGATAGACCCGATGAAAAAAGAAGACCAATGGACACGTCGTCAGTACCCCGACAATCACCCATTATTCTTAGAGTCGGCTGCCGATATGATTAAAATGGTACGAAATCATGCGTCGTTGGCTATGTGGTGCGGAGGCAATGAAATTACACCTCCCGAAGATATTTTAGTACCACTCAGAGATGAAATTCTTCCAAAACTTGATGGAACTCGCTGGTTTGTAGATTATTCTAATTCCGATGCCATGTCGTACAATTCATTAGGTGGCAATGGTGATGGCCCTTATGGTATTCAGCCTCTAAAAGTTTTTTGGGAACAACGTACTTTTCCTTTCAACTCCGAAGTGGGTTCGGTAGGTACAGGCGACTATGAATCGTTGAGGCGTTTTATTCCAAAAGAAAACATGAAAGTTCCATACGCCGATGCTCAAACAAAACCCGATAGCGTATGGACATACCATACTTACACAGGCGTTGGCTACAACGATTTTATAGACCCTTATGGCAAACCAAAAGATATTAAAGATTTTGGGTTGAAGGCTCAGTTGGTCAATTACGACCAGTATCGGGGCTTAATTGAGGGCTTTAGTGCTCATATTTGGGATTGGTACACGGGTGTTATTATCTGGAAAACCCAAAACCCATGGACAGCTATGCGTGGCCAGATGTACGATTATTACCTCGACCCCAATGCCTGTTTGTATGGTTTAAGAAATGGTAGCGAATTGGTACATATTATGGCTAATCCAATAGATGGAATGCTCATGATGGTCAACAACGACTTCAAGGCTCATCGCAACTTGATGTTGGTGGCCAAAGCCTATAACATGAAAGGTGAAGAAAAGCTTATTACACAAGTATTTACTTATATAGAAGCAAGTTCTGTCAAGAAAATTTTATCTGTAAAAAATATTTTGGATGAAATGGGAGCAGAAGATGGGTCATTTTTATCGTTACAATTACTCGATGAAAAACAACAAGTGGTTAGTGATAATTTTTATTGGTATCCTAATAGCAAGGGCGTTTATGCTGGCTTGCAAAAGTTACCTACGGCCAATAAATTGACAATATCGGCCAAACAAATAGGTGTAGGAAAAATTCAAGTGACACTACGTAATCCAAGTAACAATCCTGTTGCATTTTTCAACCGAATTTCTCTGGTAGATGCCGCAACAAAAGAACGTATCTTGCCCGTTTTTTATGACAACAACTATATATCGGTAGTTGCTGGAGCTGAAAAAACGGTAATATTAGATTATAAGCCAACCCAAACCCAAACTCAGGTATCGGTAGAGGGCTGGAATTATCCTTTGCAATATATCGAAATCAGTAAATAATAGGGCTTCAAAAAAGCGTATCTCAATGCCCACAATGAAATATGAGTCATCCCGAATTTTAGGTAGTAATAGACCACCTATTTGTAGGGATTCATCAGGTTGTCAAGTGAATATTGAAGAGGCTTATCAATTGCTCAACTGATAGAAATTTAGTAGCTATTCATGAAAAGGCGTTCGAAAAACTAATTTTGAACGCCTTTTATATGTTAAATATCTGAATGGCATATCTTTAGCCATAAAGAATTGTATCGCTAACACTCAAGTTGGGATAACTCACGTTTGCTTATAATACTACCTTTCCTAACTCGGGTTTGTACTTGACAAAGCCAAATAAATGCAAAAACACACTTCTCGACATCCTAAAGTTGAAAGGCACAGCTAGCAACGAAACAATCGGAATAGGAATAATATAACCCCAAATAGATGGGTCGCCAAAACCCCAGTAAATGGTAAGTCCTAATACCAATAATATAAGGATTGAAAAGCCATAACTCACAAACATAGCACCATACCAAAAGCCCGGCTCTACTTCAAAATGTAAATTACACACGGGACAATTTTTGTGCATATCATCAAACTTGTCGATACGCCAGTTAGAATATTTAAACATCTTTCCCTGACGACATTGCGGGCAACGTAACTCGGCAATAGCCTGTAAACGAGAACGTTCTCCATCAAAACGAATATTATTATATGAATCCATGAGCTTGAAATTTATTTGTATTACTACTAAAATATATTGATAACAAATTATTAATTACCGGGTTACAGAAATAATGATTGATATATTCAAGATAAAAAACGCTTTCAACGGTTTTATTTCATTGACTCGTCAATCTTTTCTATTCACTTACTAATGAACTTTTTTCCTAAACTCTTCGGGGGTAATACCTACCTGTTTTTTGAAAAACTTAGAGAAATACGAGTTGTCCTTAAAATTTAGCAAATAGGCTATTTCCGAAATACTGGTATTCTTATTAATCAAAAGTCTTTTTGCTTCCAGAATAATCCTATTTCTGATGACTTCCCCTGCTTGCATTCCAAGGTGCTCTTTGCAGAGTGCATTGAGGTGATTGGGTGTAATGTACAGCAAATCAGCATATTCCATAGGGAGCTTTAACGTAGTATGATGTTTTTCTATCAGCTTCTGGAAATTTTTTAGTAAAGTGTAATTATAAGCAGGGATATTCTGGGGTTTTTGAGCAAGGTTTTTCTGGTCAATCAGAATAAACATTTGTAACAACAAAGCCCTTATAATGTCCCACTGAAAAGTATCATTTGTGGTATTATGTTCAATGATTTCCTCAAAAAGCCCTTTTATCTTTTGGTTAAGTGGAAACTCAAGATTGATAACACTGTCTTGTACAATATTATTGAAAAAAGAAAATGCGTCTAAATAGTCAGGGCGTAGCAAAAATGACTGAAAAAAAGCAGGAGAAAAGTTGACCACATAGCCATCTATTGGCCCCTCAAAACTCCAGCTATGTACCTGCCCCGGAATCATGAAATAAATCTGATAAGGTTTTACCTCAAACTGGCTAAAGTCAATTGTATGAAAGCCAGCACCTTGTGTAAAAAATACCAAATGATAAAAGCTATGACGGTGTGCCAAATGCAAGTTTTTGTGCTTGGCCAGATAGCTCCCAAAACGACTCACCAAAAAATCATCTTCCTTGTGTTCCGACAAAGTGCAAATATCAACAAGGGGAATATTAGGTTTGGTAACAGACATATTTAAGTAATTGAACAATGTATGAGTTGTTGTATTCAAAAATCTACTAATCAAACTACTGAGTATTTCAAAAGCTTAAGTACAACAATTAAGATTTGTTTGATATGCCAAAGGTATAGCAGAAAAAGGAAGTAAGTATGGTGCAAAACCGACTATCAATGGTAATAATTACCGATTGCCCCAAAATAGTATTTCAGCACTATTGGATAGATTAAATATTTATCAAAACAAGATATTTAATCTATAGTTTTTGTAGAATAAAAAAGGAATGAGTATTTTTGTTTATACAATAGCTTTACAAACAATAATCAAAGACCTGAAAAGGTTGATATAGAAACAATACCATAATAACAATCCAAATACCGTTTAAATATGAAATTTGAAACACTTCAATTGCATGCTGGACAGCAAGTAGACCCAACTACCAATTCTCGTGCTGTACCTATTTATCAAACTACCTCTTATACCTTTAATAATGCCGAGCATGGTGCTAATCTGTTTGCATTGAAGGAATTTGGGAATATTTATACTCGTATAATGAACCCTACGAGCGATGTATTTGAAAAAAGAATCGCCGCCTTAGAAGGTGGTGTAGCTGCTTTGGCTGTAGGTTCGGGTCATGCAGCCCAGTTTGTGGCTATCAACAATATTACTACCGTTGGCGACAATTTTATTACTACTTCATTTTTGTATGGTGGCACATACAATCAATTTAAAAACTCATTCAAAAATATTGGGGTAGAAGCTCGTTTTGCCGATGGCGACGATGTTTCGAGTTTTGAGAAACTAATAGACGACAAAACCAAGTTTATCTATTTAGAAACCATCGGAAATCCAAGTTTTAGTGTACCCGACTTTGAAGCTTTTGCGGCTTTGGCCAACAAATACGACTTGCCACTTATAGTCGACAATACTTTTGGGGCAGGAGGAGCTATTGCTCAGCCTATCAAGCACGGGGCTCATGTAGTGGTAGAATCTGCAACCAAATGGATTGGTGGACATGGTACTACTATGGGTGGCGTAATTGTAGATGCAGGTACTTACAACTGGGGAAATGGTAAATTTCCACAGTTTACTGAGCCATCGCCAAGTTATCATGGGTTGGTACTCAACGATGTATTTGGGGTTGGTGGGCCTTTCGGCAACATTCAGTTTATTATTCGGGCTAGGGTAGAGGGTTTAAGAGACTGGGGCCCAGCACAGAGTCCATTCAATTCATTTTTATTGTTGCAAGGACTCGAAACACTTTCATTGCGTGTAGAGAGAATCGGCGACAATGCTTTGGCCTTGGCCGAGTGGTTACAGGCACATCCAGAGGTAGAAAGTGTGAATTATTTAGGTTTAGAAAGTAGTAAGTATCACCTCTTAGCCAAAAAGTATTTGACTCGTGGCTTTGGTGGTGTGCTATCATTTCAGCTAAAAGGAGACAGAGCTAAAGCCGAAAAATTTGTGAATAGCCTTCAATTAATCAGTCATTTAGCCAATGTGGGCGACTCAAAAACATTGATTATTCACCCAGCTTCAACAACGCACTCGCAGCTTTCAGAAGCAGAACAGATTAGTGCAGGCGTACAGCCAACATCCTTGAGGATTTCGGTAGGGATTGAGCATATCGACGACATAAAGGCCGATATTGAGCAGGCAATAAGCCAGTTGTAACAAAAGTAATATTCCATAAAACATGAGTCACCCCCTATTTTTATAAGGTTGTCAAAAGAACATCGAAGAGACTTACAATTGCTCAACTAATAGAAATTTAGGGACTATTCATGAAAAAGGCGTTCGACGCTAGTTGTTCGAACGCCTTTTTCATGGTAAAATAAACTTTCGGGTGTAACCCTACATAGTTATTAAATATCCCATCGGTCTTCGCCTTCATAGAAATATCTTTTTACTACATACCTAATCGACGAATACGAGTTAATCAAAGCAGTATGGATTTGCTTTCGGTCCATCCATTCTAATTTTTCAATATCTTCTTCTATTTGTGGACTCATTTTAGAATCATCGATTAATTCCATCGAGTACCACTTTGTTTGTTTAAGAATATGCTCGTTTTTGTAAGTATAAGTATGAAAAGTAGTACAGATTTTTTCTTCGAGCTTTACTTTTACATTACATTCTTCTTCTACTTCTCTGACAGCCCCAGCTTTGGCTTTTTCGCCTTTATCTAATTTCCCTTTTGGCAAATCCCATTTTTTCAAACGGTACATCATCAATACTTGTCCTTTTTCGTTGCGAACCACCCCACCAGCGGCTTTAATTACCTTATACTGGTTTTTGATTTGCTCTTCTGTAATATCCCTATCGGCGGTAACAAGCGTAATAGATTGAAAATGAGGTAAGTCATGCTCTTTTAGAATAGAAAAAAGTCTATTAATGGTTGGTAATAATACATTCAAAATTAGAACATGGCCATGTAATTTTTCAGGGCGTATAGCTTCTAGTTTTGCATCAATCAAATGGTCAAACTCTGTTGTGGTCAGAGATTTTGCCTTATTTTGACCTATAACTTTGACAGGTCGGTCATCAATGAAAATAATCATTTTATCGGGTTGATGTCTTATTTAGTTGGTATATAGTTTGCCTTAAAAGCGACAATATAAAACTATATTAAAAGCAAATTTACATTTTTGTTATCAAAACATGGTCGACTCTTTCTATTTTTGCATTTAAGTTGATAAGAAGGCTGTTCAATTTATCACGTTGTAAACATAAGGTAAGTCAATTAATTCGGTTTGCCTAATTTTCTTTTAGCCAAATAGAAAAACAACAAAGCCCAAGACAAATAAAGTAAAAACATGACACAAGCAACTCTTGCACAAGATGTAGCCTCTATGCTACTAGAAGTAAAAGCCGTACGATTAAGCCCCGACAAGCCATTTAAGTGGGCTTCTGGCTGGAATTCTCCCATTTATTGTGACAACCGTATCACATTATCTTATCCAAAAGTACGTACTGCTATCAAAAACGGATTGGCTGCGGCTGTAAAAGCTTACTGGCCCGAAACCGAAATTATTGCAGGGGTAGCTACAGCGGGTATTGCACAAGGGGCATTGGTTGCTGATTGGCTTGACCTGCCTTTCTGTTATGTTCGTCCTGAGCCTAAAAAACATGGTATGGGCAATCAGATTGAGGGTGAAATTAAAAAAGGCCAAAAAGTAGTACTTATCGAAGACTTGGTATCGACAGGCGGAAGCTCACTGAAAGCTGCTGAGGCTCTTCGCGAGGCTGGTGCAGATGTATTGGGTATGGTAGCTATTTTTTCTTATGGGTTTTCGGTAGCCACCGAAAACTTTGGAGCAAAAGGCTTGAAATTCTATACTTTGAGCGACTACGAAACCTTGTTGGAAGAAGCTGTAAAGAAAAAATATGTTTCTGAAAGCCAACTGATTACTCTACAAGAATGGCGTCATGACCCTGCTACTTGGGGTGTATAAGCATTACAATATAAAAAACAGTCCTATTAAAGTAATAGCGAAAATAACCATTGCTTTAATAGGGCATTGTTCATTTGTGTATTTTTTTCTTCATTAATATATAATATTATTGCCTTGTTGTACGTAGTAGTAATATATTTGTTTTACTCTTCATCCACTTTCATATATACCGTCTCATTGTTGTAAAGGTGTTTTATATCCTAAGTAAAGTAAGTCTTTCATTTCTAGAATTCTATAAATACGATGGGTAATTGCCTATGGTAATACGAATATGATAGAAATATGAAGGTCTAGTCAATAATTCCAAAACTTGAAATACAAGCTTGAGGTTATAGCAAGTAATGGGTACTTGTTGGGCTATTGGAAAACGATTATTAAGTATTTTAAGGGTTTTGATATGAGAAAGTTAAGTATATTTTTAGGGGGCCTATTGTGGTGCTTGGGCGGGCTAGCCCAAAATTATGATAGCTTAAATACAGCATTGGCTAGCATTTCTTCTGATAGGGAAAAAGTAGAAACAATACTAAACTACTATGACCAACACGAGAAAAAACATGATTATGTTAATAGTGTAAGGCTGCTAAATGAAGCCTTGAATATAAGTGAAAAAAAGCACTTGAAAAGTTTAGAAGCATCTGCCTATTATAAGTTAGGTACACTCGAAGCCAACGAAGAAAAACATGCCGATGCCCTAAAATATTTACAAAAAGCTTTGTCATTTTTTGAGGAACAGAACGACCGCCTCATGATGGGGCGTACACTGATTAAAATCGGAAATGTGTACGACCGACAGGAAACCCTCGATGAAGCCACTAAAATATATAACCAAGCCAAAGAATTGGGTAGCAAATACAGAATTCCCGAAATCTTGGGGTATGCGTATAATAGTTTGGGAATTATTGCCGACAAACAAGGCAAATCGCATTTGGCACTCGACTATGGGCTGAAGGCGTTACCCTTATTGAAAAAGGCAAATTTAAACGAAGAATATATCAGTGGTTTGATAAATGTAGGAGTACACTATAAAAACCTTCATCAATACAACAATGCCATTGAACAATACCGCAAAGCATTATCCAGTATAGGCCCAGATGATACCTTTTCTCAATCGGCTATATATATCAATATGGCTTGGGCTTTGCTAGGTAAAAAAGATTTCGACAAAGGGATTGAATCGGCACTAACAGGTATTCAATTGGCCAATAATATTAAAGAACGCAAATACTTTCAGGCCGATGCTTATGATGTATTGTCGAGATTGTACGAAAATCAGGGGGATTTTGAAAAATCGTTGCAAGCCCATAAAAAACAAACAGCCTTGAACGACAGTATTCGCAATGAGGATGTTTCGCAACGTATTGCCGAATTACAAACCAAATATGAAAACGATAAAAAAGAACACCAAATTTCTAACCTTTACCAAGAAAACCAAATAAAAATGGTTTTCTTAGTAGTAGCCGCTATTTTGATTGGTATTTTGGTCTTTTTTGGATTGGTATCTTTCAAGCAAAAAAGGCTAATTGAGCAAAAAAACGACTTACTTATAGTACAAAACGCCAAAATTCAGGAACAAGCCGACAAATTAAAGCTGATGATGAAGGAGTTACATCATCGAGTAAAAAATAATTTGTCGATTGTATCGAGTCTGCTCAACTTACAAACATACGGACTAAAAGATGACAATGCCATCAGGGCTGTACAAACTGGACAAAGAAGGGTAGAAGCCATGTCGCTAATTCACCAGAAACTATACCAAACCGAACATATTACCACTATCAATATGCGAGAATATATCGTTGATTTGGTAGAAAATATCATGGATTCCTATGGCTACGACCGTGACAATTTTACCCTCAACCTAGAGGTAGTACAGGAAGAAGTAGACGTAGATTTGGGAATACCCTTGGGGCTGATTCTTAATGAGCTAATTACCAATGCCTTTAAATATGCTTATCAGGGTATTCAAAAACCAAGCTTGAGCATTAGCTTCAAAGTTGGCGATGGCATTACACTAAATGTTGCCGATAATGGTATTGGAATTGACCTAGCCAAATGGAATCAAAAGGGGGTATCTTTTGGCAAACAGTTGATCGTTTCGTTGAGCAAGCAGGTTTCGGGTACATACCATATCCATAACCAGAATGGCACAATTTTTACGCTATATATTCCAAAAGACCAATTGAAAATTGCCTCATAATGATATTATCTAAATAACAATATTTTAACTAAATTAGTAAATACTAAATAGCCTGTAAGTATTTGATAGTCAATAGTACTTCACCCAATTCTGTGAAATAAAATTGTTGAGCAATTCAACATATTTATAAAAGTGCTTGGTATTTTTATATCAAATTGAATCAATACAGCAAAGTAGTAATTGGAAGTACCTTGTCGCATAGTTATTTTTATGAAGATGCTGAATAACCATTGTTCAGCTTGATAAGTTTCAATCAAAAATCCCTGTTTTTAATCATAGCATAAAAGTAGTGAAGCCGAAACAATTGCAAAGACAAGGTTTTAAATTATTCACTTGATACTGGCAAGTATAAAATAACACACTCATGAAAACAGATAATGTCAAAATCCTTATTATAGAAGATGACATTCCTATCGACTCTAAACTAATAGATTTTTTAGAAAATGAACAATGCCAAATTATTGCTTGTACCAATCAAATCAGCAAGGCAATGGATTTATTTCGGAATAATCAGGTAGATGTGCTATTATGTGATATTACCAATGAACAAGAGAGAAAAGGAATGCTGATTTGCGAACAATTGCTACAACTGAAGAAAATCCCATTGATTTATTTGGTCGAAAGCTCTAATAAAGATACCCTCAAAGCGGCTCTTAGAACATTACCATCGGCCTATTTTACCAAACCTTTTTTGTATGACAACCTCGGTATTGCTATTCATTTGGCTGCGTACAATAACCAAATGCGACATAAAAAGTTGCCTATAAATGCTTTAGA
The DNA here is from genome assembly GCF_000427405.1 of Flectobacillus major DSM 103. Lineage (NCBI taxonomy): Bacteria > Pseudomonadati > Bacteroidota > Cytophagia > Cytophagales > Flectobacillaceae > Flectobacillus > Flectobacillus major. Next base: position 2,330,310 of record NZ_KE386491.1, on the reverse strand, counting down.
AATAGAAAAAGACAAAATAGGGCGTGAATGTATTTTACAAATAGACGATTATATCTTTATCAAACAACATTATCAATTTGTAAAAGTGCGTTTGGTAGATATTCTTTATTTAGAATCCAACAATAGTTATACTATTATTGTAACAACCCAACGAAAATTTGTAGTTAGGCTTACTATGAATACTATTTTAGAACGCATTCCTTACGAAAAACTGGTAAGGGTACATCGTTCGTATGCGATTCATTTAGATAAAGTAGAATCATTTACCGAACAAGAGCTCATGATAGACAACGTAGCTATACCACTAAGTCGTAATTATAAAGACGAGTTTTTGAAGCAGTTTACTTTTCGCTAAGTAACGCTATATTTTTTGCCAGGGAGTGATTTGATATAGCCCTGAAATTCTAAACTTAATAAAATAGAAGAAAGCTTTGCCATAAATATTTGTGATTGCCAGCTTAGTTCGTCAATGTGCATTGTGCCATTTTTGTGGAGCAATGCCATTACTTGGCTTTCGTCGGTAGACAAGCCCGAAAAGTCGGGAATAGGAATTTGTAGCGAGGTATTGGGGCTAGCCAAATCCCAATTTAGGGCTTCTACTATATCATTGACCTGCGTATAAATCTGGGCTTTATTATTTCTAATCAACTTATTACAACCTTCCGAAAAGGATTTCCCGATTTGGCCAGGCACTGCAAAAACATCTCGATGATAATTATTAGCAAATTCAGCCGTAATTAATGCACCTCCCTTTATGGCGGCCTCTACCACAATGGTGGCATCCGACATTCCCGCAATAATTCTATTTCTTCTAGGAAAATAAGGAGGCTCTGGCTCTACTCCAAACGGATGTTCCGACAAAACACCCCCTGTTTCTAGCATTTGTAAAGCGGTAGATTTATGCTGTAAAGGATACACTTTATTGATGCCATTGGCCATAATACCCAAAGTCGGAATCTGGTATTTTAGGCAAGCTTTATGAGCCACAATATCAACCCCAAAGGCTAGCCCACTAATACAAAGGATATTGTGTTGTGCCAAATCTCCAACGATTTGTTCGGTAATATGCCTGCCGTACTCGGTAATTTGTCGAGTGCCTACTATAGCAATTGTTCTGGGAGTATTCAATGAACATTTGCCTTTAAAATACAGAATAGCAGGAGCATCGTACAAAGTTTTGAGGCGGTTTGGATATTGCTCGTCTGTATAAAATATAATATCAACTTGCTCTTTTTGAGCCTGTTCTACAATACGAGTTGCTTTTTCAAAAATGGCTTTAGCTTGGATATTTTGAGCGAGGGTTTCGCCTATATTTGGAATCTTCAAGAGCTTTGCCTTGGGTGTTTTGAATACCTGCTCGGCCGAGCCACAATAGCTAATGAGTTGTTTAACAAGAACATCGCCAATTTTAGGAACTAACGATAAGGCCACTTGGGCAATTTTTTCTGAGGACATCATAGTCAGGTATAGAAATATTGAATGCTTGTAGAAAGTTTGATCAATCAATTATTGTGTAGGAATAGGTGATAATACTAAATTTTTATAAAAAAGGTTCGTCATTTTCCTCTCCATTTTCATCCAAAGAGTCTCTTAGTTTTTTAAAAAAATCCCGAAGCCCAACCAATGTATCCACTACATTTTGATTAGTTGTTTTTCGTTGCTTATTTCTTTCGAGGGCTTTTTTGGCACCATCTATCGTGTGTCCATCCTCATTAACGAGTTGAATGATTTCTTTCAAATGATTAATATCTTGTTGTGTATATTTTCTATCCCCAGAACGGTCACGTTTTGGGTTGAGCGTAGGGAACTGTTCTTCCCAAAAACGCAGCTTCGAGATGTTGATATTAAACATCTGAGCTACCTCCGAAATAGAGTAATAACGCTTTGTAAGATTTTGCATAATATCAAATATTCGAGAGGAACCTATGGGTATAAAGTCATGGATAGCTTTGATTCTCTCTATTCAAAGTAAAAATTGCAATAAAATAAACTCGCTAGGAATAAGTATTTTTAGTGCTAATATTCTCATTATAAGCGGTTAATATAGATGCTCAGATAAAAAGTACAGCCAATACTGAAAATGATTGACCAACAATATCGTTCTTCATCTTGAAAACAACTAATTTTGCAAAAAATTGATTTTAAGCAAAGATAAAATTTTTATCGAAAAATCAAGGAATCATATTCGTACAAAAATATAAATAGTGAATATGTGTGACATATATCATCTGAAAATCACTATTTTTTAATCATAAAATTACAAATGACTTCCAGAGAAATAAGACAGCAGTTCTTGGACTTTTTTGTATCAAAAGGTCACTTGATTGTTCCTTCCGCTCCACTAGTAGCAAAAAACGACCCAACCTTGATGTTCAACAACTCGGGTATGGCTCAATTCAAGGATTTTTTCTTAGGTAACGGTACTCCACCTTCAAAGCGTATTGCCGATACCCAAAAATGTTTGAGAGTTTCGGGAAAGCACAACGACCTCGAAGATGTGGGCTTTGATACCTATCACCATACCATGTTTGAAATGTTGGGCAATTGGTCGTTTGGTGATTATTTCAAAAAAGAGGCTTTGGCTTGGTCTTGGGAGTTACTTACAGAAGTATATAAGTTACCCAAAGATAGAATCTATGTTTCGGTATTTAAAGGCGACGAAAAAGACGGCGTTCCTTTCGACCAAGAAGCTTGGGATATCTGGAAGGCCATTGTAGGCGAAGACCGTATCATTCTTGGAAACAAAAAAGATAATTTCTGGGAAATGGGCGAAACAGGTCCTTGTGGCCCTTGTTCTGAAATCCATATTGATTTACGCAATGCCGACGAAGTAGCCAATACACCAGGGAAAGATTTGGTTAATGCCGACCACCCTCAGGTTGTCGAAATCTGGAACAACGTATTCATGCAGTTTGAACGCATGGCCGATGGTTCGTTAGTACCTCTTCCTGCCAAGCACGTCGATACAGGTATGGGCTTTGAACGCCTTTGTATGGCTATTCAAGGCAAGCAGTCTAATTACGATACCGACGTTTTTCAAGGTACTATCCAGTTTATTGCTGGCAAAGCTGGTAAAACTTACGGACAAGAAAAATGGACTGATATTGCCCTTCGGGTAATTGCCGATCATATTCGTGCTATTGCTTTTGCTATTGCCGACGGCCAGTTACCATCCAACAACAAAGCGGGCTACGTAATTCGTCGTATTTTGCGTCGTGCTGTGCGTTATGGATATACTTATTTAGGATTTAGAGAACCGTTTTTGCATTCAATTGTGCCTTTGTTGTCGGCTCAATTTGATGGCGTATTTCCTGAATTAATTTCGCAACAAGACTTTGTGGCTAAAGTGATTTTGGAAGAAGAAAATTCTTTCTTGCGTACCCTCGAAAATGGCTTGAAGTTATTAGATAAAATTACAGTTGACCTAAAAGCTACTAACCAAACCATTATTAATGGCGAAGTAGTATTTGAGCTCAACGATACCTTCGGTTTCCCTGTCGACCTAACAGCCTTGATTGCTCGTGAAAATGGCTTATCAATCGACGAAGAGGGCTATAAGGCGGCTTTACAAGCTCAAAAAGAACGTTCTCGTAAAGATGCTACCACTTCGGCCGAAGACTGGGTAATTTTACAAGAGGTTGACAAAATCGAATTTGTGGGTTACGACGAATTTGAAACAGTTTCTTCTATCGTAAAATACCAAAAAGTACAAAACAAACAAGGTACACAATACAAAGTGGTATTGGACAAAACGCCTTTCTACGCCGAGTCGGGTGGACAAGTTGGCGACAAAGGTACAATCACTTTGGGCGGTGTAGCTTTGCAAGTAGTAGATACCAAAAAGGAAAATGACCTAATTGTTCACTTGGTAAATGACAAGCGTTTTGAAGAATTGGTGTCGGACGAACCACTCAAAGCAAGTATTGATTTGTCTCGTCGTAAATTAACCAATAACAATCACACTTCAACGCACTTGATGCAGGCTGCCCTCAAGCAAGTATTGGGTACGCATGTCAATCAAAAAGGGTCATTGGTCAATGACGAAGTATTGCGTTTTGACTTCTCGCATTTCCAGAAAGTAACCGACGAGGAAATAGCCAAGGTAGAAGAAATCGTTAATCAAAAAATCCGTGAAAATATTCCATTGCTCGAAGAACGTAACGTGCCAATTGCAGAGGCTACTTCACGTGGTGCAATGGCCTTGTTTGGCGAAAAATATGGCGATTTTGTTCGTGTTATTACTTTCGACAAAAACTATTCAGTAGAGCTTTGTGGAGGTACGCATGTGCCTGCTACGGGCAATATCGGCTTGTTCAAGATTGTTGCTGAAAGCTCGGTAGCAACAGGCGTACGCCGTATCGAAGCTGTTACGTCAGAGAAAGCTTTTGAAATTTTGCGTCAGCAAGAAATCATTTTAGACCAACTGAACGACTTACTGAAAGCACCCAAAGATTTGGTAAAAGCAGTAGCTACTCTTTTGGAAGAAAAGAATACACTTAGCAAAAAAATCGAGGCTTTTGAGCAAGAAAAATTACAAGCTACCAAAGACCGCCTACTCAACAAAATTGTGGCAGTGGGTACTGTAAATACTATTGTAGAAGTAGTAGAAGTAGCATCGGCCGATGCCCTCAAGCAATTGGCTTATGAACTGAAAGCAAAAGTAGGTGATTTGTATTGTGTTTTGGGAGCAGAAATTGCAGGAAAACCACAATTGGCGGTTATGATTGCCGACAACTTGGTAGCAGAAAAAGGGTTGAATGCTGGTCAGATTGTACGTGAATTGGCCAAGGAAGTAAAAGGTGGAGGAGGCGGTCAGGCGTTTTTTGCAACGGCTGGAGGCTCGGATGCAAGCGGTTTGGCAAAGGCTATCGAAAAAGGAAGAACTTTTGTAGCATAACGACTTACCATTTTTTTGTTGAAATACTAAAAAAGACCTGCAAGGTTGCGAAACCTTACAGGTCTTTCTATTGTAATATAGTTAGCGATTTGAGTTTCGGAATAGAAAATAATAATATTTCGGCCTTTGGCCTTAGTAAATGAATTACAAAAAACAAATACTTCCTTCGGCTGCCTTACTAGCCATTGACAAGATGAATCAATTAGGACAATCTCGTACTCCGTTTTTGTTTGTGATTGATTATGAAATGCAAAAACCCGTTATTTTACCACTGACCGAAGTTGCGAATACTGGAATTTATTTCAAAATAGGAGATGTAACTAATTTTGATTTTAATAAGAGTGAAGCGGTTGATATACAGCTAGATAAATATCCTATTTCGTTGGATGAGTACCAGCAATCGTTTGATAAAGTACATCAACATTTGCAAAGGGGCGATAGCTTTTTGGTCAATTTAACCAAGCCAACGCCTATTTCGGTAAACCTTACTTTAGCTCAGATTTTTGCGAGAAATACCTCTAAATATCAGTTGCTTTTCAAAGACGACTTTGTGCTTTTTTCTCCAGAAACTTTTGTACAAATCAATCATGGCATTATTTCTTCGCACCCTATGAAGGGTACTATTTCGGCACAAATACCCGATGCCGAAGAGCTTATTTTGAAAGATAAAAAAGAACTGGCCGAGCATGCTACAATTGTAGATTTAATCAGAAATGATATTAGTATGATAGCCGAAAAAGTTTGGGTTGAAAGGTTTCGGTATATCGACAAAGTCGCTACACATGAAGGAGAATTATTACAAGTTAGTTCAGAAATTTGTGGTAAACTCCCTATCAATTATTATGAACAATTGGGTACTTTATTTTTCAAAATGCTACCTGCGGGTTCTATTACTGGAGCTCCCAAGCCTCAAACCCAAGAGATTATCAAAGCTGCCGAAGGATACGAACGGGGCTATTATACAGGGGTATTTGGCCTATTTGATGGACAAAATTTGGATAGTGCCGTCATGATTCGGTTTATTGAAGAAACACCCCATGGCAAGGTATTTAAAAGCGGTGGGGGAATTACCATTTTTGCCAATGCCAGATCAGAATATCAAGAAATGATAGATAAGGTATACCTGCCAAAATAATTAGAGTAGAGGTTGTATAAATAACCAATGATTGTAAGATTTGAAAAGCGATTGACAAAATCCTACAATCATTGGCTGATAGCTGTACATCATTTATCAAGTTTGTACCACTGAATATCTTTTAGTGGAGCTCGACGTTGATACTGTTTGCTAGGGCCATAGTATTTTGCAAGATAGTCTAATACAATAGGTTCGGCTTCGCCCAAATCCCATAGTTTTTGGGTTTTTTGCATCCAACGAATCCGTTCTAGCCAACCTTCACGTGTTGCTCTAAATTGGGTAATCATTTTGCTTGAATGGCAACCTGTACACTGAGCTTTTACCATATCTAGTTCTTTGGCAATGATTAAGCCTGTTTCGGGGTCGATACCCTTTGCCGAATCTACCATCATTTGGGTAGAATGACCTTGGGGTATTTGCGGGCTTTTAAAACCAAAAGTCAGATATAGCAAACAGCATAACATACTCAATTTGACTATATTTTTCATAATATTGTAATTTTACACCACTTTAATGGCAATACGATGACAAGAATTATTGAGGTATCCTGCTGGGTTCCATGCTGGCATAACCATTGGCTGAGAAGTACCCGCTGTGTCGGTAGCTTTTGCCCAAACTTCGTAATAGCCTCTTCTTGGGAATTTCACTTTGGCCGACCAGTGTTGCCATGCCAAACGATTTTTAGGAGCAAGAAGCTCGGCATTTTGCCATGTAGCACCAAAGTCGATCGAGATTTGTAACGTCGAAACAGCCAAATCGCCCGCCCAAGCATGACCACGCAATTCTAGGGTTCTACTTTCTTCAATAATAGCACCACTTTTAGGATAAGTAATAATAGATTTTACGGGCAACGATTCAATAATTTTGAACTCGTTGTCGGGTACTTTGCTACCCGGTTCAATCGGGAATATCGGAACACGGTAATGTGTACCATCCATTTTTTCGCCATCATGAACTTTGTTTCTAATCACAATTTTTTCGACCCATTTGCCCGAAACCGATGCTGCCCAGCCCCCAAATATGAGTCTTAGAGGAAAACCGTGCATCACAGGAATATCTTGTCCATTGACAGCCCAAGCTATCAAACTTTCATCTTCCAAGGCTTTTTTGATAGGTACACCTCTCGAAATAGGCACTTTGGTAGTATCGCCACTGAGGTGTCGGTCTTTGCCATAATAGCCCACATACACGGCATCGTCTTTGATACCTACATTTGCCAATACATCTTTTACTCGTACCCCCGTCCATTCGGCACAGCTAATAGCACCTTCTTTCCATTGGTTACCAGCTGTTTGGGGAGCAAAACCACTACGGCCATTCCCTCCACATTCGAGTTGTATTTGGTAGGTATAATGTTTGAATTTCTTTTTGAGTTCTGCCAACGTAAATACCTTACGAGTTTTAGCCGATTCCCCCTCAATGGTCAATGTCCAAGTATCGGGGTTGATGTCTTCGGGTACATTACCATTATTTCTAATAAACATTTTATCGACAGGAGTAATGGCATCGTCGAGCAAATGAGGAGGGGCTTCAACATTCCAAGGGCGTTCGTTTAGCACCAACATCTCTTTATGTTTTCCAGGGGCTTCGGTGGGCTTTTCGTCCAGTATTATAGGCTGAATCCCTTCAGGGAGATGCTTGGCAAATACCACTTCTGTACCCAAAACCGTCAATAAGCTTGTACCGATGCTTTTTTTAATAAAATTTCTTCTCTTATTATTCATTGTTTTGTTTCTTTTTCTAAGATACAAATGTATAATTATATGATTGGATATGTGTCATGTATTACTGAAAGTCGAATGAAAGTCTGGCAAAGTGCGTTTTGAGTAAAGTTTTTCCCTCTTTCCAATCATCCAAGGCCGAATTGGCATTGATATGCCCTTTCTCGCCGATATTTACAAAAGTACTTTGCCATTGCCGAGCCATTTGTTCTGCCCGCTCAATAGTAGCGTATTGGTCGTTGGTACTGGCTATTACTACCGATTTGAAAGGAAGAGGATTGGTAGGAATAGGATTGAAACCTACAATAAAGTCGAGAATATTCTTTTTGTGTCGGTCGGCATCTGCTGGAGCTACCAACAATGCTCCTTCAATAAAAGGAGAATAGAACTTTTCTGCCCAATGAGCCACCGTAATACACCCAAGGCTATGTGCCACAATAAGGGTGGGCTGAGTGAGGCTAGCAATAGTTTGTTGTAGCTGATATACCCAATCTTCACATACTGGCAAATCCCAGTTGTCTTGGTGTACTCTCAAAAAAGATTGAGGGTATTGTTTTTCCCATATACTTTGCCAATGTTTTGGCCCTGAATTGGCTAATCCAGGAACATTCAAGATGGAATATATCATTCTATAAAAGTTTCAGCGGGTGATAAAGTTTATACTCTATAGAGTTAATAGACAAATTTATTGATTTTCTTTCAAAGAACCTTAATGATACCGTAATAAAGCATGAATTATTGGATATAAACAGGGGTGAAAGACGGTTTTTGAACATTGTTTTTCTTATAAAAAACATTAGTTATCTTTTGAATACTTAGATGTTTCGAGGAAATAGACATCAAGAATAGCTTTAGGACAGGCCAAATACTCACGAATGTAGGTTTTGTAGCCCGAAGGTACATCTTGTGCAGCAAAAGCTACGGCATCTACGCCTAATTGTTCGGCCAGAAATAAGGCTCTGGCATTATGCGTTGGTTGCGAAACAATGGTAAACCGATGTTGACTAAAAACATTTTTACAACGAAAAATAGAGTCGTAGGTACGAAAGCCTGCAAAGTCTAAAATCATGACATTGGCAGGTACACCTAATTGCAAAAGAGCGTTTCGCATATCAGCAGGTTCGTTATAAAATACCGAATCGTGATTGCCACTCAAAATCAAGAATTTAACTTTACCTTCTTTAAAAAGGCGGGCAGCGGCTTCCATCCTGTATTTGAAAAACAGATTTTCTTTGCCCCGATGTACTGATTTGCTTGTACCCAACACCAATGCAAAGTCGTTGGGTGGCAAACTATTAATGTCGTAGTAATTGCGATTAGCTGTGGTAAGAACAATCCATATATTACACAATAAAATACCTACTATCGCTAAAAAAATAATAGCGATTAAGCCTTTTATTACCCTTTTGACAAACCGAGTAATATTAATAGGCTCTTGAATAGATATTTCAAGCGTATTTTTCATATAATAGCTTTTAGTTGTGAATTGCGAGTTAGTGAATGAGTATTTTGCAACAAGGCTATTTCTGGTACATTCGATAACTCCAATTAAAGCATATCAAGTACATACTCAATCACTAACAATAATGAATGCTATCAATTATTTACCTCGAACTACTCTAATCACCTAACTCACAATTCACTAACTCACTAAAACAACCCTAGCTGTTCGCCCGTCGATGAGTCTACAGTATCTGGAAACTCGATTTCTTCGGGAGGGGTTAATTTATCTGCCACTGGAATATTTACTACGATAGCATTTGCACCTTCGGGTTCATCGCTAGAAGTCTCTATTTCAACTACTTTAGATGCTAATGGTTTTATAAGCTGCACTTTGTACGGAGTTAGTTTGCTACCTTGTGCTTTCCAGCCCCTTACGTCGGCTAATTCATCTAAATTAAGGTCTTCGGTTTCGACAACTGCCCCTTTCTCGTCTTTTTTATACGAAAGTTGGATTCTCGGATATACATCAATTGAGGCAAATTGTAGTTTAGAACCTTTTTCATCCGAAATAAACAAAAACTTCTTATCGACAGTCGTTGTTTCTATCTTGAATCTTTTAACAAAATATTGTTTTGTTCCACCATCTAAATATACCGCTGTGATAATATTCTCTGGGACAAATTTTGCTAAAACAGCAATATCTTTAGGTTCATAACGATTGGTAAGTTCAAAATTGGTGAGTTCATACTGCCCATTGTTGTAAATTACCAAGATGTTATCTTTAGCTTCAAAATTCCCTAAGTATTTGCCATGCTCATCACGGTTTAATCGACCGATAGTTGGGTCGTACCAAATGTCGAGTCCACCCAATGTAGAAACCCCTGCCGATTTGATAGTTATTTTTCTGACAGGATATTTGGTTAATACGTTGCCCATCGAGTCACGGCCTTTGATAAGCAAGGTTTTAAAATCAAAATCAAACTGTTTTACACGAGCTGTACACGATGCTGTTAGGTTTACCGATATTACTTCGGCTTCGCCATTGTCGTTGGCTGTAAAGTGTAACACCTTCGATTTAGGGTTTCCTGCTGTTAGGTTATACTCGCGGTCACGGGTTACGGCTGTTACTTTAAAACGTTTTATATAGCTAATGCCCGACTTTCCGTCGAAGTACACCAAGTTGTAAACTTTGCGGTCGTCGTTCTTTTTGAATACCGAGCAGTAAATTATGTCTTTTCCTACGAAAACCTTATCCTGTATTTTAGTGACTAGGCAATGTCCATCTTTTCTAAAGATAATAATATCGTCGATATCCGAGCAGTCCATGACATATTCTTCTTTCTTTAGGCCATAGCCAATAAAGCCTCCTTCACGGTCAACATACAGTTTTTGGTTGGCGGCAGCCACCACTGCAGCCGAGATAGTATTGAAGTTGCGAATTTCGGTTTTGCGTTCACGCCCTTTGCCATATTTTTTCAAAAGGTTTTTATAATAGTCGATAGAATAGCGAATAATATTGGCTAGGTTATCTTCTACCTCACGCAATTCTTCTTCAAGACGAAGCATCAACTCGTCGGCTTTGAAGGAGTCGTATTTAGAAATACGCTTGATTCTGATTTCGAGCAAACGGAGCAAATCCTCCTCAACGATTTGTCTATAAAACTGTTTTTTGAAAGGCTTCAATCCTTTATCAACTGTTTCGAGTACCTCTTCAAAAGTTTCGCAAGCTTCTATTTTACGGTAAATACGGTTTTCGATAAAAATCTTTTCCAAAGAGCTGAACAAGATTTTTTCCATTAATTCACCTTTACGAATCTGAAGCTCTTGTTCAAGTAACTGTACAGTTTGGTGGGTACATACCTTTAATATTTCGCTTACACCCACAAAGTGAGGCTTATCGCCAATGATCACACAGGCATTGGGCGAAATAGAGATTTCACAATCGGTAAAAGCATAAAGGGCATCGATAGTAACATCGGGCGATGTACCTGGGGCAAGCTGTACTTGTATTTCTACGTCTTTGGCGGTATTGTCAATTACCTTTTTGATTTTGATTTTTCCAGCATCGTTGGCCTTGATAATCGAATCAATCAAACTTGTGGTTGTGGTACTAAAAGGAATATCCTTGATAATGAGTGTTTTTTTATCGAATTCTTCGATTTTGGCTCTGATTCTGATTTTGCCACCTCGTTGGCCATCGTTGTAATTGGTAACATCGACATAGCCCCCCATCATAAAGTCGGGGAAGATTTCGATAGGTTTATTTTTCAGAATATCAATAGACGCTTCAATGAGTTCACAAAAATTGTGAGGCATAATTTTGGTAGCCAAACCAACAGCAATACCTTCTACTCCTTGTGCTAATAAAAGGGGGAATTTTACAGGAAGGGTAATCGGTTCTTTTTTACGGCCGTCGTAAGAGAGTTGCCATTCGGTAGTCTGAGGGTTAAATACTACTTCATGAGCAAACTTAGATAAGCGAACTTCAATATAACGAGCAGCAGCGGCACTGTCGCCCGTACGAATATCACCCCAGTTGCCCTGACAATCAAAGAGTAGGTCTTTTTGGCCCATATTTACCAAAGCTTCGTTGATAGAGGCATCGCCATGCGGGTGATATTGCATGGTTTGACCTATTACATTGGCAACTTTGTTGAAACGGCCATCGTCCATTTCATTAAGGGCATGTAATATTCTTCTTTGTACAGGTTTGAGGCCATCTTCTACGGCTGGTACGGCACGTTCTAAAATTACATACGAAGCATATTCCAGAAACCAGTTTTCGTACAAACCAGCCACAGCTACTTGCTCATGTAATGCCTCCCCGTTCTTTGTGTTGTTGTTTTCGTCGAAATTTTCTGTCTGATTCTCGTTTTCCATTTACAGCGTATTTCCCAAGATTAGGAAGATTGTGGTTATATCAAAACCCTAATTTACGGAAAAATTGCGGTGTAAAAAAATATTTAATCTAACAGCAATACGTTCAACTTTGGCTTGGGGAAGCTTCCTGTTTTCTAATTGCTTGAAACTTAAATTGCTATACTATTCTTCAACAAATGCAGATGATATTTGTCGTTTTTTTGTGTCAAAATACCCAATTGATAATTGTCTGACGGAATAGATTCTGTAATAAAGGAGGTAATAAACCCTTTGTCAAAATACTGCCATGTTCTGATAAATTGTCCTTTGGAAGTCCTTTTAAATAGCATGGGTACGAGCAAAGTACGAGTATTTGATTTTAGCACAAACAACGCATCTTTTGAATAAGGCAAGGTGTTATTATCGATATAATAGCTATCCATTCGATGTGGATTTTTGGGGTCTTGGAGGTATTGTACTTGCTGTTTTATCTGCAATAATAAGGTGTCTTGTGTAATAGTGATAGCATTACTTTGTAAAATTCTATCCAAATCTCTATCGGTATACTGGCTTACTCCTTTTTGGAAGGATGCCTGCAATGTTTTTTCTATGTTTCGGTTAAAGGCAATTGTTTCACGAACAATAGTGCCATAATTACGATAATTGAAAGCTTCGGCACGGTTGGCTTGGTACTGGTATTCGAGCCTATCGACATGGTTGTACCACGACAAAAGGTTGAAGCCTATACCAAATATCACAAAACTACCCATCAAATATTTTTGTAGAGGAGCTTTGGTATTGGACAAAACCGTTAGATACCATAATACCGTAGCCCAAATAGAATTGTGCATATAGCGTATATCCATACCTGAGTCGCCCCCAATCCACGACCTACTTAAAGCCACCAATAGCGAAGTGATAAGCAAATACAAAAAACAAGCCATTAAGAAAACTTGGCGGTCGGCTATTTGATATTTTATAGGAAAAAGTTTTTGTAAGACAAAACGAATATTAACAAATGCCATAGTGCCAACAAGTACCATACCTGTTAATACAGCCGAAATGTTATTGGTAAACGAGCTTTTGATAGTTTCCCAAACAAAACTACCCCAGAAGGCAAACATACACCTAAATAGCTGAATTGGGTTGCTTAGACTACCCTTGATATTGGAGTTTTGACCAGCTTTGTAAGTAACAAAATACAAAACAAATAAGAGCAGCATATAGGCTACCCAAATATAAAGTTGCTTGTATCTTTTTTGAAGCAATAATATTACTCCTGCCACAAAAATGCCAAATAAGCCATTTCCGTGGGTAAAGGTCAAGACAAACGCAATAATAAAGGCCCAGATAAAATGTTGAGGTTTTTGGGTACAAATAAGCCAAAAAAGCAACATCGCCCAAAACAAATTGCCTACTTGTTGTAAAACCGAGATAGTCCAATAAATATTTTCGTATGCTTGTGGCTGAAAAAGCAAGAAAGGTATAGGCAAAAAGTACCAGTACGAAAGTTTGAGTTGTGTAAAAAACTGATAAAAAAGCCAACAGATACCTAAATAATACAACAGCGAAATACTATTAAATATTTGCCAGTTGATACTATTGCCATTGAGCCAATAATGCAATAAGGTAAAGAGTCGAGGAAAGATGATGCGATGTTCGTTGTGCAGGTCAAACAACAAGTTCCATTGGTTAAGAAAGCCTTGAGCATCTTGCTGGTCGGTTACATATCGAATAAGGTGATAGTCGTCAGCATAGAAAAAGTTATAGGCAAAATGGTAGTTTATAACTACAAAACAAAAAAATAAAAAAAGGGTTAATAGATTTTTGAGTTTAAGAGTCGGTGTCATTCGGCGATACTTGAGATTAAAAATACTACAATAATACGACGAATAACGGTTTTTATTATTCTATCAACGCAATAATTTCTGCAATCATCATAGCGGTAGCTCCCCAAACGGTATGGTCTTGGATGTCATAAAATGGGGCATCCACTTCATTACCACGTACTTGTAGGATTTTTCTTCCTATAATAGATGGATTGAGTAATTCCTTTAAAGGAACTTCAATCACGTGGTCTACTTCACGTGGGTCAGGATAAAAATCGGGCTTGAAGTTCATAACACCTATTACAGGTTGTACATAAAAGTTGGAGGCTGCAATGTAGAGCTTCGATAACTGCCCCAACACCTTGACATCGGTTAGCCGAATACCGATTTCTTCCTGAGCTTCTCGCATAGCAGTTCTTATCAGGTTTTCGTCTTCTTTTTCTTTTCTCCCACCTGGAAAAGCCATTTGGCCACCATGTACACCATCGTAGGCTGGACGTAAAATTAAAGGCAAATAAATTTCGCCATCGGAAGGATAAAACAATACCAACACAGCACTTTCACGAGTACGGTCATTGGGCGTTGACCTGAATTTGAGCCTCGAACTAGATGCCATGCGTTTGTGGGCTTCTTCACCGGGCAATGGCAGCAGAAGACGATTTTGCAAGTGTTCAATAAAGGACATGAATTCGGTCATAACGAGTGCTTAACTTAATGGAGAAATTTAATATAGGCTTAAATTAGAATTATTGATGCGTTAAAACAAATGTCTCAATATGATTTTTAGTTTTTATCAATACTGTTTATCTAACTTTGAATAAGTTACAAGGCTATTCCCAAAACAATAAAAACGGATGTTTTGTCTACATTGTGGCTTGCTCGAATAAGTTGTTCTAATTAGCTGGCCAATTTACTTGCCAGCCAATTAGAATACCACAAAGGTTGATGATTGGTGTAATAGGCTATTAAGATTCAGGTTTCAATCTAGCCTATTATCGCTTATTTCAATGCTTTTATTGCAAGCTGTTAGCCGTACAATTCCACTAGTTTTTCGGCACAACGCTCGCCGTCCATCGCTGCCGACATAATACCACCAGCATAACCTGCCCCTTCACCACAAGGAAAAAGGCGTTTTACCTGAACGTGTTCCAGACTTTCTTTGTCGCGTGGTACTCGTACTGGCGACGAGGTACGGCTTTCAATACCAATAATCTGGGCTTGGTTGCTGGTATATCCTTTCATTTTTTGGCCAAATTGCTTGAGTCCTTCCTGCAAAGGTTTAGCAATATGTGGAAATAGCACGTCGTACATATCCGACGACCGAAGGCCAGGCTGATAAGAGGTTTCTAACAAAGATTTTGATACTTTGTTTTGTACAAAATCACCAACCAATTGTGCAGGTGCTACCTGACTTCCTCCCATCATTTGACAAGCCCTTTGTTCTTGTTCTTTTTGTAATTGCAAACCAGCCAAAGGCCCAAATTGTTTGTAAGGAGCTAAATCCACCTCATTCACTGCAACTACCATGCCCGAATTGGCAAATTTTGAATCTCGACGAGAAGGCGACATTCCGTTTACCACCAATTCGCCAGGGGCTGTGGCAGCAGGTACAATAAATCCGCCTGGACACATACAAAACGAAAACACCCCACGCTGAATACCCTTAAAGTATGTTTGTGCTACCAAACTATATGAGGCTGCTGGTAAGTAAGGCCCCCGCTCGGGACGATGATACTGTAGCGAGTCAATCAGGCTTTGTTGGTGTTCGATACGTACACCCATGGCAAAAGGCTTGGCTTCAATATAAATATTGCGTTCAAGGCATAACTCAAAAATATCACGTGCCGAATGCCCTGTAGCCAAGATTACCCCAATACCCGATATTTCACGACCGTCGTTTAATATAACTCCTTTCATCATGTGGTTTTCCATGATAAAGTCTACCACTTTGGTATCGAAATGTACTTCGCCACCAGCTTGCAAAATACTTTCACGTTGTTCTGCTACAATTTTGGGAAGCTTGTTGGTTCCAATATGTGGGTGAGCATCTACCAGAATCTCTTCGGTAGCCCCGTGTGCTACAAAGATTTCGAGAATACGTCGGATATCACCTCTTTTTTTACTACGAGTATAGAGTTTTCCATCCGAATAAGTCCCTGCACCGCCTTCGCCAAAACAATAATTTGACTCAGGATTTACCAGATGCTCTTTGTTGATAGCGGCCAAATCTCGCCGTCTGGCACGAACATCCTTGCCACGCTCAATCAAGATAGGTTTTACACCCAGTTCAATCAAACGCAAAGCCGCAAACATCCCTGCTGGCCCCGCTCCAATAATAATAGCTTGGGGAGCATGCGAAACGTTTTTGTAATTGCGTTGATAAGCAATAAGTGGGGTTGGTTTTTTGTCAATAAAAACCTCAGCCTCGACATTGACCTTTACTTGTCGGCCACGGGCATCAATTGAACGTTTGATAGCCCTAATATGGGCAGGAGCTTCGCTAGGAATCGCTAACGTTTTTTTTACACTTTGCTGAAATAGCTCTTGGTCAAAGGCAATTTCAGGCTCTAATACTAAAGAAAGCTGTTTTTTCATGCTTAGTAAGGTTTTTATCCTTAAATTTTTTACAAAATAACAAAAAACTTAGCATGAAACCTCCACTTTTTCGTGGAACATTTCCCCAAGGCCAGGTTATAAAGGCAATTCTGGTAGAGTATCCAAGAATACCATGATAATAGGCTTTTATACATCCAATATGTAACTTTATGGTTGGGTTTTTAGGAAAAAATGCGAAAATAGAAAGTATAAAAAATAGAAATGAACGTTTCTTAGATAAAAATTGCCTGAAATACACCCGTTTTGAAATGATTTTGATAGAAGTGGTGTTGCATTATTTTGGATAAAAAATGGTGTGCCTATACCCAAAACCTTGCATACAAAAGAGAAAAAATAGCATGAAAAACCGTTATACTTTTTATTATTTAAGCCTAATATATTTACTAAGTATATGGCCGCTCAAGGCTCAGAATACAAGTACTTTTGAATTTAAATCTTCTACGCAAAAGGGCGTTATCAATTGGCAGCAGTTTCCAGCGTTTTCATTACCTTTTACGTTGATTTATAATGGCCCAAGGTTTCAAGACCCCAACCAAGAGCCTTTGAAACATGGGTTTAGTCATTTGTCTAATTTTAACCAATTTGATAGCCAATTGCCCCTCCAAAATAGGGCTATTATTTGGTATGGAGTAGCCAGTATTGCTGGACAGCCTTGGTACGAAAAAGAAAGCCCTTGGAACAATAATTTGGCCGTATATCGCTCGCATTGGGAAAATAGTATGCGTGGCTTTGCAGGAATATTTGCCGATACACAGGGCAAGGATATGCCCAATATTGATATTTTGGTATTGGATATTGAACGAGAACGCCCCTCTGATGCCAGTATTCGGACATTGAGAAATGATAGCGATACCCCAAAGGCTTATCAACAACTCAGCGACGAAGCTTTTTTGGAAAGATATAAGCGTGACCTAACCACACTCTATGCCTCGCCAGTAAGCCATCTTGCTGCCAAGGGTTTGCCTAGCTCTATCAAAATTGCCTCTTATAGCGATGCCCCTATCAAAAATAAGGAATATCCTGCTGCTTATTCTTGGAAAACAATACTAAATGAGGCTAGTCCATTAAACTATTATATGAAAGATTCTCTAACTCAAGAGGTAGGAGGGCCTTTTTATCAGCAAAATACTATTTTGACACCTTCGGCCTATTTTTGTTATGAATATAGTGTGTTCAAAGAGTACGGCAATGTAGCTTATCAGTTGTTTCAGGTAGAAGCCAACAAAGCCCGAAGCAATAAAGATATTATTTTGTTTGAATGGCTCAATTATAATAAATGCCAAGCCTCTAATTATAATTATCAACAAAATATTCCTAACTATTTGGTAGACGCTCAGGCTATTTTACCTTTTTTTTCAGGTGCTAAAGGTATATTTTTGTGGGAAGGGCCTATTGCTCGTCCCGATACTATCAATTTTTCTGTTTATGAACGCTACATAAACGCCCTATATCGCCTGTCGCAATACAAAGATTTTTTTGTGGGAAATTATCAATTACATATTCCCAAAACGGCTCATCAGCATTTTCTCGACCGCGACCCGCTTTGGCGTGGCGTGGTCAAAGACAACCAGATTTTGATAGCTGCTATCAATGAATTTGCCGATGATACCCAAACTACCGAATTGACAGTGCGTTATGGTAATTGGTCGAAAAGAATTAGTTTGAAAGGAAAAGAAACCTTCTTACAGGCTTTTCCTCTTGATGATACCAGCGAAAAACTAATCGTTTTCCCGAATCCTAACCAAGGGAGTTTCTGGGTGGAGTATACAGGGAAAGAGGCATTTGAGGGCGAAATCAAGGTATTTGATTACCGAGGGATAGAACTATTCCATGAGAATATTCAGAAGTTACCCAATCCTACTTTTGTGAAAAATCGAAGAGAATTAACGTTAGGATTACCCACAGGCAACTATATTTTGAAATTTGTGGGGCCGTATCAGACCATTTCTCAGAAAATTAGTGTTACCAAATAATTGAGTGTATATTTTAGTCATAAACACTAGCATAAAATAAGATTTTTTTGATAAATAAAGCATTACAAAAGTTGAGGATTCTTGACTATGGGCGTAGATTTTATGAATACTACAGCCCTTTTATCCATTTACCTAAACAGCCAATTACTTCAACTTTTGTACATTACAAACTTAATGCTTGTAATACTGAACACCTCGTTGCCTTAAACAGAAAATTAACCATTCATTTATATAAAACATCAAAGATATGAATCATTTAGGAAAGGAAACCTCTCCGTACCTGCTTCAGCATGCTCATAATCCAGTGGATTGGTATGCTTGGGGACAAGAGGCATTTAGTAAAGCTCGGGCTGAAAATAAGCCTATTTTAGTAAGTATTGGCTATTCGGCGTGTCATTGGTGCCATGTAATGGAGCGTGAGAGTTTTGAAAATGAAGAGTTGGCTCAAATCATGAACGAACATTTTGTCAATATTAAGGTAGATAGAGAAGAACGCCCCGATGTAGATGCCATTTATATGGATGCCGTTCAAGCAATGGGAGTGAATGGTGGCTGGCCTTTAAATGTATTTTTGATGCCCGACGGAAAGCCTTTTTATGGAGGAACATATTTTCCTCCTCAAAACTGGAAACGTCTTTTATACGCTGTAAGTGAAGGGTTTCAGAATCACTTGCCCGATATTCAGAAGTCGGCAGAGGGGTTTACCAGTAATATGATTTCTTTAGAAACAGAAAAATATGGTTTGGTAGCCGAAAGTCCAGCTTTTGAAAGTGAAGAATTGGATATTATGTACCAAAAATTAGCTCATTCTTTCGACCCCACTTGGGGAGGTTTTGAGCGTTCACCCAAGTTTCCGATGCCTTCTATTTGGTTATTTTTGATGCGTTATATTCATGACAATCCTAGTGCCAAAGAAAAAGCCTTAGAACACCTTACGCTTACGCTCAATAAGATTACCATGGGGGGCATTTACGACCAGATAGGTGGTGGCTTTGCCCGATACTCGGTAGATGGTGAATGGTTTTGTCCGCATTTTGAAAAAATGCTATATGACAATGGCCAATTGTTGAGTGTTTATGCCGAAGCATATTTACTTACACAATTGCCTATTTATCAGCAAACTGTATACGAAACAATCGGGTGGCTATCCCGAGAAATGACAAGTCCAGAAGGCGGATTTTATTCAGCTTTAGATGCCGACTCAGAAGGCGAAGAGGGTAAATATTATGTATGGACTAAGGCCGAAATTGATGCTATTCTTGGGGCTGATTCGGTACAATATTGCCGTGCATATCAGGTTACAGATACAGGCAATTGGGAGCATGGGGTAAATATTCTTTGGAAAAATCACACTTTTCTGAATTCCGATTTCAAGGAACAAAATGCCAAATTACTAGCAGCACGTGAACAGAGAATTCGCCCAGGGCTCGATGATAAAATCCTCTGCTCATGGAATGGCTTGGCTCTCAAAGGGTTGGTAGATGCGTATCGTGTTTTTGGAGAAGAAGACTTCTTGGTATTAGCCCTAAAAAATGCTCATTTTATTAAAGACAAAATGTTGTTGGATAGCCAGTTATGGCATTCTTACAAAAATGGTGAAGCCAAAATACAAGGATTTTTAGAAGACTATGCAGCCGTTATAGATGCCTATACCAGTTTGTATCAGGTAACTTTTGATGAAAAGTGGTTACATATTGCCGAAAAACTTATGATTTATGTGTACCAGAATTTTTGGGATGAAGAAGATGAATTATTTTTCTTTACCGACCAAAATGCCGAGGCTTTGATTGCTCGTAAAAAAGAGCTTTTTGACAACGTTATTCCAAGTTCTAATTCAATGATGGCTCGTAATTTATATACACTAGGGTTGATTTTGGATAGACAGGATTTTGTAGATATAGCTTATCTGATGCTGGCAAAGGTAAAGAGCTTGGTATTCAAAAATGCCGATTACTTATCTAATTGGGCTTGTTTGGCTACGCAAATGGTAACTCCAACAGCCGAAATAGCAATTGTAGGGGTGAATTGCCTCAAAGTGCGGGCAAAGCTAGAAGAACGCTATTATCCTAATAAAGTGTTGTCAGGTACAAAACTCAAAAGTGATTTACCTTTACTAGAAAACCGCGTAGCATTGTCAGAACAAACCAATATTTACGTTTGCTATAACAAAACTTGTAAGCTGCCTGTACAAACAGTAGAGGAAGCTTGGCTACAAATTTTGGGCTAATAGTAGACACATACTTACACGAAATTGCACAAAGAAAATGACTGGGATTTTGTGTAAGTATGTGTAAAAGTGGGTAAAGGCATTTTAGGGAATGTAAACAAACTCTATTGCTTCTGATGATTTCTTGTCGGCATACAAAATAATCTGTTCTACTTTGTCATTGATTTTGAACCTTAAAGCAGTGGTATTTGCTCCTTCTTTGCCTGTATTGTTGGCAAAAATGGTCAGAATATTCTTGCTATCGCTTTCCAAAGAAATATCTAGTAGCTTAGGCTTGTTGGTTAATAGATGTTTTTCTAAAATATATTTCCCATTAAAACATACCGAAACAATATCTCCATCTTCATTTTCGTGGTCAAATAATTCTAGCGGTAATACCAACGAATGAACTACAAATTGTTTTTTTACCAATACCTCGCGTTGCATATCACAAAATTGCCTTTGGGTTTTGTGTTCTCTGATTGGGCGTGAAATTTGCTTTATCGGTAAGTTATAACTCATTTGAAAACCAAGGTAGCCAACATCTTCGGTAATAATATTTGCACCAGTAGGATTATTCCCTTGGTAGCCAATAATGGTATTTTCAACCATTTTATCGAACGGAATCCCAATTCTGATACCAAACGACAACGACCGCATATCGTCGGCTGGTCGCCAAAAGGTTTTGCCTAGTTCAAGCGTAATCATATTACTTTTGGGCTGTGTGATATGGCTTTCAATACTAAACCCTTGTCCGTTAAAAACCCAACTATCATTGTCTTTGGCCGACTTGCTATATAAATTGAGCGTTCTAGCCCCTAGTTCTATGTAGTTGCGCATTTCGCCCAAACCCCGCCGACCTTTCGAGGCCGATGTGTACATTATACCAACCGAGTAGCCCGTTGTAGCGATGGTATTATGCCAAGAGGCCGCTTGTTTGTTTTTGATAAAAAACTGATAGGGGCTATCGAGCGAATAGCTATGCGGTGATTGCGAATAATGAATCCCTATTTCTGCTTTGAAAATATGATTGTTTTTGAGAAGCTTGCTATAATTAACGCCCAAATCAAACGAGCCTACTAGCCCATAAACTTCGGTAGACCCCTGTTTATTGACCCGAAAATTGGCAGGAAGCGAAAAAAAAGGATAAGGGAAATTCGCCATAGGCTGCTGCCCATAGCCATCGACCGAGCGAATAGATTGCGGAAAACCCAATGTAACCAAAGAGGCTGAAGGTTTTATACCAATCGTCGAAATACCTTGCTTATACGAAAGCTGGGCTAGTGACTGAAAAGACACCAACAATATCAACCATACAAGTAATAGTAGGTGTCGCATAGAAAAAAGGGTTATTGAATATTGAACAACCTAAAGTGCTAAGAAGCAAGGTAAATGGCAAAAACGTCAACCATTGTAAATCGTTAATCTGAGGTATTATTTGATTCTTTCGGGGTTTTCGTTGACAAATGCCCCCCAGCCTTTTTTAGTACCCTTATTGGTAGGCATAATATTGTTGCCATGAAAATGATGACATACCGCAATACCAAGGGCATCGGTGGCATCGAACATCGTAGGTTCAAGTTTCATTTTCAAGAGGTGGTCGAGCATACTGGCTACTTGCTCTTTTGAAGCGTTACCATTGCCCGTTACCGACTGCTTAACGGTTTTGGGCGAGTATTCAACAATAGGAATTTGTCGAGACAAAGCCGCCGCCATAACCACCCCCTGAGCACGCCCAAGCTTGAGCATCGACTGAACGTTTTTTCCAAAAAAAGGAGCTTCAATTGCCATTTCGTCGGGCGTGAATTCTTCGATGATACCTATGATTCGTTCATAAATTTTCTTCAATTTCAATTCTTGGGTAGTATATTTGCTAACATTAATTACCCCATACTGTAAAACAGATATATTGCCTCGTTGTACCAAAATGACTCCGTAACCCATAAATCGAGTACCGGGGTCAACTCCTAAAATAATTTTCTCTAATATTTCTGCCATAATTTGGGTTGCATTTTTCTTTAAAATCCAAAAGAAAACTTGCCAAGTAAATGATTGATGAATACAAAGGTAAACATTAAACCGTGTAAAATATTGATAGATTCTCTGATAAAATCGCCTAAAAAATGGATAGTAGGACTAGGCAAAATCCTTGTTTTCGTAGGGATTCTTTGGGCTTTACAACAGAAATTCGCTGAAAAACAACAAGGTATAGCCGATTTACTAGGTGCTTTGTCACAAACTTGGACACTCAATAATGTTTTGGCTTTTGTAGCCGTTTTTGTATTAATGCTGGTCAATTGGGGCTTAGAGGCCAGAAAATGGCAATTATTAGCCCAAAAAATAGAACCAATGTCTTTCTGGGCAGCTTATCAGTCGGTGTTATTGGGCCTGTCGTTGAGCTTTATTACGCCTGCCAACATGGGCGACATTGCGGGACGAATCTGGAAACTCACCCACAAAAACCGCTCGGCTAGTATTGGGGCTATATTGCTAGGCAATGCCTTACAATTTTATGTGTCGCTGGTATTGGGCTGTGTGGCATTGTGGCGTTTAGTTGCTCAATTTCATCTTTGGAACAACCTAGAAGGTATCGTATTGGGCTGTTGTGGACTATTTTTTATGGTGCTTTTGGGGTTATATGTAAGTCGCAATGCCCTGAGTCAATATTTGAGCCATGCCCGTTGGTATAGTTATCTTCAACAATATTTTTATATCATAGCTACATATTCATGGTCAGAAATTATAAGTACTCAATGGATTGCTTTTTTGCGTTATCTTACTTTTAGTGTACAGTTTGTGGTTGTTTTGAAGATTTGTCATGTCGATTTGCCCTTGCTAGACCTACTTACTGTGGTATCATTGGTATTTTTAAGCAAAACCATAATTCCCGCTTTTAACTTTATCAGCGATTTGGGTATTCGAGAATTTTCGGCGGTTTATTTCTTTACTTACTACCATGTCAATGTGTCTGCCGTAGTATCGGCAACCCTCAGCCTGTGGCTTATCAATATCTTATTGCCAGTGGTGGTTGGGGGTGTATTTGTTTTTACTATTGCCAAAAAATGATTTTTATACCTCTTATCAGTATTCTTGGATTATATGCGTTGCTCAATGGCGTTTTGCTAGGAGTTTGGTCAAAATATGTACTGCTTTGTTCCCCCAAAAACAGGCGTGTACCCAAAGATACCAAAGTCTCGGTTATTATTCCTGTACGCAACGAAGCCGCCAATATTCTCAACTTATTGGCCGATTTGAATCAACAGCAATATCCCTTATCGTTGATAGAAGTTATTGTGGTAGACGATGCCTCTACCGACGGTACAGATACTTTGGTAAAGGCTTATATTGCAAAGGCAAAATATCATTTACGGTTGCTTTATTCAAGCAATCAAACCAATACTTCCCCCAAAAAGAGGGCTATTTCCCAAGCCATTAGCGAAGCCACAGGCGAATTGATTATCACAACCGATGGCGATTGTAGGGTTTTGCCTCGTTGGGTTTTGGGCATTCAGCAATTTTATAGAGCCAAAAATGCCCAACTAATCAGTGCCGCAGTAACTTTTGAGCAGCATGATTCGCTTTGGCACAAAATCCAAATTATTGAGTTTGCCAGTTTGATTGGTGCAGGGGCTTGTGCCATGCTGGCGAAGCGACCCAATATGTGCAATGGTGCCAATTTGGCCTATTCCCAAAAGGCATTTTGGGAGGTTGATGGTTTTGTTGGTAACGAACAACTGGCCTCGGGCGATGATGAGTTTTTGATGCACAAAATAGCCCAAAAATATCCTAACGATGTTTATTTTTTGACCAACCCCGATACCATCGTAAAAACCAATGCACAACCAACCTTAAAGGCTTTTTATCAACAACGCAAACGTTGGGCTAGCAAATGGAAATATTATAACGACTGGAAAGTAACGGCTTTAGCCATATTTATCTTTTTAGCCAATGCCTTTTTTATAGGCTCGATAGTACTTTTTGCCTTAGAAAGTATCAATTTGGGGCAACTCATCATTGCTATTTTGCTAAAAGGAGGTATTGAAATAGTCTTTTTATCGGCCATGCTGATTTATCTAGGCTACGCTCGCTTAATAGCCTATATTCCTTTGGTACAGGTGATATATCCATTTTATGTTACTTTTTTTGGATTAATTGCTCAAGGAAAAGGGTATAAATGGAAAGGGAGAAATTTGGAATAGTATTTTTGTAAAAATTTTGACCAATACAACTTGCGGTATGTTTATTTACAAAACCAACTTCTTGATGCGGGCGGTGTATCCCGAAATGACTTGGCGTATACCAAGTACTTCACCAAGCATTTATTTGACCTTCGATGATGGCCCTATTCCAGAAGTAACCGAATTTGTGCTAGAGACTTTGTCTGCATATCAAGCAAAAGCAAGCTTTTTTTGTATTGGCGACAACATCAGGAAGCATTCCGATATATTTCGGAAGGTTGTAGACAATGGGCATTTGATTGGAAATCATACCTTTAATCATTTGAATGGCTGGAAAACCGACGATACTTTGTATTTTCAGAATTTTCTGGAATGTGAGCATATTATTAAAACAAGTTCTTTTGTACAAAACCAAGATAAACCCAAGTTTCGGCCACCTTATGGGCGTATAAAAAAAATACAAGCCCAAAAGATTATTCCTACCCATGAAATTATTATGTGGGATGTCCTAACAGGGGATTTTTCAAAAGATTTATCGCCCGAACGAATTTTACAAAAATCTATTCAATATACCGAAAGCGGGTCTATTGTGGTATTTCACGACAGTTTGAAGGCTGAAAAAAATATGCGATACGCTTTACCAAGGTTTATAGAATATTTCTCTGAAAAAGGATTTGTCTTTAAAACCTTATAGCTTTGTCGAAATATTATAGAAAATAGTCAATTGAGCAGGTTCATGAATAAGAAATATCCAAAAATCAGTATTTGGATTGCAGCAAGAAATGAGCAAGAAAATATCTTATCATGCTTGACAGCGATAGATGCCTTGGATTACCCCAAAAGCCAAATGCAGGTGCTTATTGGCAACGACCAGTCGGAAGACAATACGGCACAGCTTGTCAGTGATTATGTGGCTAATAAGCCTTATTTTGAACTTATTAATATTCACAAAACTATTAATGGACAACGTGGGAAAGCAAATGTATTGGCTAATTTATATGAAA
The DNA here is from genome assembly GCF_000427405.1 of Flectobacillus major DSM 103. NCBI lineage: Bacteria > Pseudomonadati > Bacteroidota > Cytophagia > Cytophagales > Flectobacillaceae > Flectobacillus > Flectobacillus major. The sequence continues at coordinate 2,304,449 of NZ_KE386491.1, read as the reverse complement.
AATCAACGGGTAAATATTTTCTGATAACCGATGCCGATGTTGTTGTTAATCCTGATTGGGCTAAAGGTATGATTCGGCATTTTGAGGAAAATCCTACGATTGGGCATCAGGTTGGCGTTACGGCTATTAGAGGTACAACAATAGGGCATCATTTTCAGTCGATAGACTGGCTTCATGCTTTGACTTTGTTAAAAATAGCTGCCACTATCAAACTACCCTTGACAGGTCTTGGCAACAATTCGGCTATAAGTCGACAAGCTTACGAAAGTACAGGAGGGTATGCCCAAGTACCTTTTTCTATTACCGAAGATTTTGCCATGTTTCATGAAGTAGTGAAGCGGGGCTTTGGTTTTAACAATGATATTAATCGTCAGGTATTTGCCCAAACGCTTCCAATGCCTACGCTCAAAGAGTTTTTGCATCAACGCAAACGTTGGATGGTTGGGGCGTTGCAATGTCCTTGGTGGATTGTTCTGTTGTTGTTTTTACAAGCTCTATTGTTACCTATTTTGGGGGTAATTGCTCTATTTTTTTCATGGAAAATAGCCCTATTGATTTGGTTCTTGAAATGGCTCAACCAAACCATAACAGTACTGCCCACTATCTTGATTTTGAGGCAATATCACTTAATAAAACATCTTTTTTTGTACGAACTATACGCCAATTTTTGGCAAATAACCATGATTCTTTTCTATTATTCGCCTGTGGCAGTCAACTGGAAAGGACGTATTTATCAATAAAACAGCTAGCCTGTTGTTCAGAAACCAACTAATATAATGAATCAGTTTAATATTATAGAAACCCATGCACATATTTATGACGAGGCTTTTGCTGAAGATAGGGATAGTATGTTGCAAAATGCGTTCAATGCTGGTATTCAAGAAATATGGATGCCCAATTGTAACCTAGAGTCGATCGGTGGTATGCTGGCTATTGCCGAGCAATACCCTACGCAATGCTTGCCAATGGTTGGGTTGCACCCATGTTATGTCAAAGAAGATTTTGAAAAGGAATTAGCAGCCATAGAAAGCTATTTGGCTAAGGAAAAATTTATTGCAATTGGCGAAATAGGTATGGATTTGTATTGGGACAAAACCTTTGTGGCTCAACAAGAAGAAGCCTTTTTGATTCAATGTCAGTGGGCAAAAAAATACCAACTGTGGATAGATATTCACTCAAGAAATGCTTTTCATGAAACGGTTGCTTTAATAGAAAAAAATGCCGACCCTTATTTAAAAGGTATATTTCATTGCTTTTCGGGTACGGTTGAAGATGCTCAAAAAGCCATAGAATTAGGGTTCTTATTAGGAATTGGTGGTGTAGCAACCTTCAAAAATGGGGGCTATGAAAAACTTTTGCCTCATATTTCTTTAGAACATATTGTACTCGAAACGGATGCTCCTTATTTGGCACCAGTACCGTATCGTGGCAAACGCAATGAACCTGCCTATTTGCCGTTAATTGCCCAAAAGGTAGCCGATATTATGGCTTGCGATGTTGCTCAGGTTGTAGCTCAAACAACCCAAAATGCCCTAAAACTTAATAGTAAGCAATAGCATAGTTAAGGGCCACATGGTACGTAAGGGTCTGTGGAGTGAAAGTAACGTGTTGTTTATCAAGTGTATGTAAATTATGTCAAACTAGAATACTATCATCAACAACAACAAAATACCTTATGTATAAGACTATTAAAATTAAAACAAAAGCCGACGGAAAAGACGATGCCAAAATACTTGTGATTTACACAGGAGGTACATTAGGAATGGTGTACGACCACCGTTCGGATGGATTAGTACCTTTCGATTTTGCTCAAATTCCCGATAATTTGCCTGAAATGGGTAGATTAGACTTTGAAATAACGGTATTAACTTTTGAGAAGTTATTAGACTCTTCTAATATTACACCTTCTGTATGGATTAAATTGGCAGAAATAATTGGACAAAAATACGATGAGTTCGATTCTTTTGTGATTTTGCACGGAACAGATACGATGGCTTATTCGGCATCGGCTTTGAGTTATTTGCTCGAAAATCTCAATAAACCTGTGATTTTTACGGGAGCTCAGTTGCCTATTGGTGTTGCCCGAACCGATGCCAAAGAAAACTTTATTACTGCTTTAGAGATTGCAGCAGCCAAACAAAACAACCGCCCTGTCGTTTCGGAAGTTTGTATTTATTTTAATTCGGTACTATTGCGTGGCAACAGAGCCCGCAAGCACGAAAGTGTACAATTCAATGCCTTCGAAGCCGAAAATTATCCAGTGTTGGCCGAAGCTGGTGTAAAAATTGAATATAATCATCCTTTTATTAGGCATTACAAACAAAATGTTAGCCTCAAAGTGCATAAACATTTGGATGAAAATGTGGTAATATTAAAGTTATTCCCGGGTATTTCAGAAAAAGTTGTGAAATCAGTATTACAGATCGAAGGACTAAAAGGGGTGGTTTTGGAAACCTACGGAGCAGGAAATGCCCCAACCGACGAATGGTTTTTGAAACTTATTAAAGAAAGCCTTGATAGCGGTATCGTGATTTATAATGTTTCGCAGTGTAACGGTGGACGTGTAACCCAAGGCCGTTACCAGACTAGCCAGTATTTGCAAGAAATAGGCGTAGTAAGCGGTGCTGATTTAACAACCGAAGCGGCAATAACTAAAATGATGTTTGCTTTTGGGCAAAGTAATGACTTGGAAGAAGTAAAAAGGATTTTGAAACAGCCTATTGCTGGAGAAATGTCGTAAGACTTCCTTGCAAAATATCAGCCAATAACCCTTTTAGTCTATTTCTGTCTGAATGAATTCAGGCTCAAATAGGCTAGTGGGGTTGTCAATTGAAAGCTTTTTCTCTTTCAAAAACCACCTACTTGTCCTGTTAAAATACCATTTTTTAAAGAAATACTTGTATCTTGACGACTGTTTAAATCTTGAAAATAATTAATAGTTATTCATGATACTAAATCCTTGGTTGGTTGCAGGTTTGTTACTTGTCAGTATTTGTACTATTGTATTGCTGAGTTCGCGATATAAATGGAATACCTTTTTTGTATTATTAATGGTAGCCATGTTGGTTGGCCTTTTTGCTGGATTTTCGGGCGAAGATGTTATTGGTCATATCAAAGCGGGCTTTGGACATACCTTAGAAAAAATCGGTTTATTGATTATTTTAGGTACTACTTTAGGTATTATTTTAGACAAAACTCATGCTACATTGAGTTTGGCCAATTACATTCTTCAGAAAACAGGCGAGCAAAACGCTGGATTAGCCATGACCCTCATAGGCTTTGTGATTGGATTACCTATCTTCTGTGATTCGGGTTTTATTGTACTTAGTGGTTTGTTGTTCTCTATCAGTAAGCAGGTTCAAAAATCCCATATTTTACTCACAATATGCTTGGCAGGGGCGTTGTATGCTGTACATTGTCTTGTGCCACCACACCCAGGTATCACTGCTGCCGCTGGGCAAATGGGCGTAGATTTGGGTACAACCATGTTATTAGGAACACTTTTGGCTATTCCAAGTACAGTTGGTACATATTTTTGGGCAAAATATGCCAATACACATTTTAGTTATAACGACCCAATCGTGACTGATTCTACAAATTTTGTGCCTTCCAAAACTATTTTACCGCATCCCTTAAACGCTTTTTTACCTATTATTGTCCCCATTATACTTATTGCCTTGAAATCCCTTTTGTTGCTGAATCCTGTGGTGTTATCCCCTCAAATACTCCACTGGACTAATTTTTTGGGCGAACCAGTAGTGGCATTATGTGTTGGTATCGTGTTTTCAATGAGTTTATTCCCCAAAATCGAAAAAGTTGTTTTGAATAAGATTTTAGAGGAATCTATCGAAAAAGCAGGACCTATTTTGGCTATTATTGCCATTGGCGGAGCATTTGGCGAAGTAATCAAGATGTTGGATCTAGGAAAAGTTTTTGGTCAAGGCGTTGCCGAATTAGGTATGGGTTTATTTATTCCATTTGTGCTAACGGTTATTTTCAAAACGGCTCAAGGGTCGTCGACAGTGGCTATTATTTCGGCCACATCTATTTGTTTACCTTTATTACCCAGTTTGGGGCTTACGAGTGACTGGGACAAACAGCTCGCTCTTTTGGCAATGGGGGCAGGCTCAATGATGATTTCGCATGCCAATGATGCTTATTTTTGGGTAGTTTCTCGTTTTGGAAAACTAGAAACTTCTTTGGCTTTGCGGACGTATTCTGTTATGAGTTGCTGGATGTCTTTGATTACTTTTGCTGGAGTTTATATTTTGTATTGTTTTTTTCGATAAACAACAATGTCTAGGTATAAAATTTTTTATTCATCTCATAACATTCTCAGTACGTTAGGTGATTTTTTAAATAAATTTTGTTTGCTAATATTTGTTAAAACAACTAATTTGCTGACAAAAAAATAATTAACAAACGCATGAGAGCAATATTGAGAAAATTTGAGGAGAAACGTCCTGAAATTGTATTTGAATGGAAAGATTCCGAAACCGAAGCCGAGGGCTGGGTAGTAATAAATTCTTTACGAGGCGGAGCCGCAGGTGGAGGTACACGTATGAGAAAAGGACTAGATAAGCGTGAAGTGGAATCTTTGGCAAAAACAATGGAAGTGAAATTTACGGTATCAGGCCCTCAAATTGGTGGAGCAAAATCGGGTATCAATTTTGACCCAAACGACCCTCGTAAACATGGTGTTTTGGAGCGTTGGTACAAAGCGGTTTCGCCTTTACTCAAAAACTATTATGGCACTGGTGGCGACCTCAATGTAGATGAAATACACGAAGTAATACCTATTACAGAAGAATATGGCCTTTGGCATCCACAAGAAGGCATTGTCAATGGGCATTTGAAGGCAAATGAAGCTCAAAAAATCAAACTGATTGGGCAATTGCGTCAGGGTGTGTCTAAGATGATCGAAGACTGGGACTATACACCCACTTCTGCCCAAAATATCCATAAATATACGGTTTCTGACCTAATTACTGGCTATGGAGTGGCCGAGGCCGTTAGGCATTATTATACGCTTTGGGGAGGCAAACTTACCCAAAAACGAGCAATTATTCAGGGTTGGGGCAATGTTGCGGCTGCGGCTGGGCTAAATTTGGCAAGAATGGGCGTAAAAATCGTGGGGATTATTGATAGAAATGGAGGGGTTTTGTGTGAAGAAGGACTCGATTTGGCGGCTGTAAAAGAACTGTTTTTTGCCAGAAAAAACAATGCTCTGGTTTCCGAAAATATGTTGTCGTTTGAGGAAATCAATGCTAAGATTTGGTCGATACCTGCCGAAATATTTATTCCAGCGGCGGCTTCCAGAATTGTGACACAGCCGCAAGTAGAACAGATGATTGCTGCGGGGCTTGAAGTGGTTTCGTGTGGAGCTAATGTACCATTTAATGACCCTGAGATTTTTTATGGGGCTACTATGGAATATACCGATGCCCATGTTGCACTGATACCCGATTTTGTAGCCAATTGTGGAATGGCTCGGGTTTTTGCTTATCTGATGTCCGACACGGCACAAGTTACAGACAAGGGTATTTTTGAAGATGTATCTGCCACTATCTATAAGGCTCTGAACGACCTACATTTGTGTCATACCGATAAAAAATATTTAGCTCAAGAACTATATAAAATTGCCTTAGAAAAGTTAGTTTAGTGAGTTGTGAATTAGTGATTATGTAAGTTGCGAATTTTAAATAGCTTGGAGGACACAAGCTCCTAAAATGATATTTTTGTTCAATCGTCAATAATCACTAAATAAATACCAAAACCGACTATGAAATTATTATGGAATCCAAGCCTTGAATGTATCGAAAACAGTAATTTAAGGCTATTTATGAATTATTTAGCGTCTGAAAAGCAACTGATGTTTGATGATTATCAAGCCCTTTGGCAATGGTCTATCGACAATCCAGAGGCTTTTTGGCAAATATTCTTGGCCTATAGCCAAATTCATTATCAGGGTGTTTTTGACCATGTGATTCAGGGAAAAATGCCACATACGGTATGGTTTGAAGGTATTACACTTAATTATGCCGAGCATATTTTTGCTTATCAAACCACCACACAACCCGCTTTACTGTTTCAGTCAGAAAGAGAAACGTTACAGGCTATTTCTTGGAATACACTGGCTACTCAAACCGCTTCTTTTGCCTATTATTTAAAAAGTATTGGTGTTCAGAAAGGCGATACTGTTTGTGCTTATATTCCCAATATTCCGCAAGCTATTGTGGCCTTTTTGGCTTGTGCGTCGATAGGGGCAATTTGGTCAAGTGCCTCGCCAGACTTTGGGGCAAATAGCGTTGTTGAGCGTTTTGCTCAAATTGAACCTAAAGTTTTGATTGCAGTAAATGCCTACTCGTATGGAGGAAAGGTATTTGACAAAGTACCTGTGATTGAGGAATTAATACAGAAGTTACCAACCCTTCAGGCTACTATTGTTATTCCATATATCAATGATATTCAGGGTGTTGAAAATACCGTTTTGTGGGAGGATACCATGCGTTTTTTAGCAGAACCTTTGGTGTTTGAGCCTCTTGTTTTTAATCATCCCTTGTATATTTTGTATTCATCTGGAACAACAGGTATTCCCAAGCCTATAGTACATGGACATGGGGGGATTCTTCTTGAACACAAAAAGTATTTGCTTTTTCATAACGATGTCAAAGAAAAAGAAAACTATTTCTGGTTTTCGACAACTGGCTGGATGATGTGGAATTTTTCGGTATCTGTACTTTTTACAGGTGCAACCTTGGTATTATATGACGGTAGCCCGGGGTATCCAAGTATGAATACTCTGTGGGAATTGGTAGCCAATTTGCCAATACATCATTTTGGGACAAGTGCCGCCTTTATACATGCTTGTATGAAAGCCGATATATTTCCCAATCAAATATTAGATTTTTCTGCATTACGCTCTATTGGTTCTACTGGCTCACCGCTGTCGCCCGAAGGTTTTGACTGGATATATCAACATGTAAAATCGGATGTGTGGTTGGCTTCTATTTCGGGAGGAACAGATGTTTGTACGGCATTTGTTGGGGGTAATCCTATGTTGCCTGTTTATGAAGGCGAAATCCAGTGTATTGCTTTGGGGGTTGATTTACAAGCTTGGGATGAAAACGGTCGGCCTTTGCATAACCAAATAGGGGAAATGGTAATTACAAAACCCACACCTTCAATGCCTATTTTCTTTTGGAACGACCCTAATTTTGAGCGTTATAACGCTAGTTATTTTGAAGAATATCAAGGTGTGTGGCGACATGGCGACTGGGTAAAAATTACAGAACACAATACCCTTATTATTTCTGGGCGTTCAGATGCTACCCTTAATCGAGGAGGTATTAGAATAGGAACTGCCGAGATATACCGTGCCGTAGAAGCATTACACTTTGTAAAAGATTCCTTGATTATTCATTTAGAAGCCCAAGACTATATGCCCTTGTATGTAGTTTTGCAGGAGGGTTTTGAGCTTTCTAACGATACGATTGCTAAGATTAAACAAACCCTAAAAGAAGCTTATTCGCCAAGACACGTACCCGACGAAGTGATTCAAGTAGCTGAAATCCCCTATACGATTTCGGGCAAAAAACTGGAATTACCTGTCAAAAAGTTATTACAAGGCAAACCTTTTGAAAAATCTGTAAATATTGGTGCAGTAAGAAACCCTGAAAGCTTACGCTTTTTTATGCAGAAAAGAGTTAGTTGACGCACAGGTAGGAGTCGAGATTTTTGGGATAAGAATAAATCCTGAAAATCTCGACTCTTGCCAATTCTAATTATTTAATGGTATTGCTCAAATACTCACATTCATCAACAACCGCTTGCTGAATGTCTTTGATATAGGCTTCGTCAAAAAAAGCAATATCCTCAAGTTTTTTGGTTAACCTTACCAATTCATTGAAACTTACCGTTAGGGCTGTTCCTTTTAATTTATGAGCCAAAGATTTAATAGCATGAAAATCTTTGTTATGAATAAGCGTATTCAGGTCTTTGAGCATAGGCTGAAACTGGCTGATAGCCAAAGGAACTAAATCCTTCACGAGTTGTTCATCATTACCGAGGCGTTCGAGCAATGCCTCGTAATCGAAATGTTCATTGGTTTTGTACTCTGGCAATAACGGTACAATGGTTTGTTGGGTCTGAAATACCCATTTATCCAGCGATTTTTCGAGTGTTTCTTTCAATACGGGTTTGGTAATATAATCGTCCATTCCTGCCTCAAGACAACGTTCTTTTTCGCCCATTACAGTACCCGCAGTAAGAGCAATAATAGGTACACGTACACCTTGCTCGATAGCCCTGATGGCTGTTGCCGCCTCGTAGCCATTCATTACAGGCATCTGAATATCCATATAAATAATATCTGGCTGATGCTGCTTAAATAGTGCTAAAGCTTCAGCACCATTGCCAGCTTTCAAAAGCGTTGCATTAGGCACCACTTTTCCAAAAATCGTTGATGCCAATAACATATTGACAGGGTTGTCTTCGGCCAAGAGTATTTTGATAGATTTGTCCAAATTATTGGTAGTATCCATAGGTATTTCCTCAATAGAATTTATGGCTAATGGGGGCGTTGAATTTTGACCTATTTTGGCCAAAGACTCGTATATCTGTTGGATTTTAATAGGTTTTACTAAGCGTTGTTGTACTTGTAACTCTATACAGGCTGTGTTGACGTATTCATCGTCGGACGAACTGTAGAGTAATATAATCGGTTGATTTTCAGGAGAAATGTTTAGTTTGTGTCTGATATTTCTGATAGTTTCGATGCCATCTAAATAGGGCATGTGATAATCCATCAGAATAACATCGAAATGATGCCCAGCTTTGAGTTTTTCGAGAGCATCAATCCCGTTTTTTGCCGAAACCGTTTCAATATCTTTCAAGGCCAACATTTCTTGTAAAATAAGGCGGTTATTGTCGTTATCGTCGACAATTAGGGCATTTTTTATAGAAATGGTGTTATCAATACTAATAGGATCGCCCTGTTCTGAATGGAACGCTACATCAAAATAAAAAGTACTTCCTTGGCCAGGCGAACTAATCAATTGGAGTTTGCTATTCATCAAAGCCAAAAGCTTATTGGCAATGGTAAGCCCCAAGCCAGTGCCACCAAATCGACGAGTGGTAGAGGCATCTTCTTGAGAAAACGCTTCAAATATTTTTTGCTGACTTTTGGGTTCGATACCCACGCCCGTATCACGCACCGAGAACCTAAACAAGGTAAGCTGATTGGGTTGGTTTTCGAGTACTTCTACCTTTAGTTCTATTTCGCCTTCTTGGGTAAATTTTACGGCATTGCCTAGTAAGTTGACCAAAATTTGACGCAAACGAATAGGATCTGCCAAAATAAATCGGTTGACTTTTGGCGAAATATTCAAAAGCATTTCTAGGTCTTTTTTATGAGCTTGGTATTTTATCATATCGGCTACCTGACCGCCCAATTCGAGTAAATCCGTTTTTTCGGGCGATAGCTCCAGTTTTCCTGCTTCAATTTTGGAGAAATCCAAAATATCGTTGATAATATCGAGCAGCGAATTGGCCGATTGAAATACCGTAGACATGTACTGTTTTTGGGTATCATCGAGCTTGGTTTTCATCAATAAATCCGTAAAGCCAATTACGCCATTGAGTGGTGTTCTGATTTCGTGGCTCATATTGGCCAAAAATTCAGATTTAGATTTGCTAGCAGCCTCGGCTTGTTCTCTGGCACGGAGCAATTCCTGTTCTACTTCTTTACGAAGTGTAATATCACGGATAACAGCTTGGACAACCGTACTGCCGTTGATAGAAATAGTATTGAGAAGCACCTCGCAAGGAAACTCCGCATTATTGTCTATTCGTTTGTGAGTAAACTCAAAAATACACGAGCCATCGCTTAAAACCTGCTGAGTAGTTTTGTTGATAAGGGCCTCGGAGGTTTGGCCGTCGGGCTGGTATTCGGGCGAAAAATATGTAGGTTTTACACCAAGAACAGCATCTTTATTGGCTACACCAAATAGTTTTAATGCCGCAGGGTTACAATCAATAAGCCCACGAACGTCGTACAAAATAGCTGCATCGGTCGTAAAATCGAATAAACTACGGAATTTTGATTCTGAACGAATAATAGATTCCTCATTTTGCTTACGTTTGGTAATATCTTGCAGATAGCCATGCCAAAGTACGCTATCGGTAAGGCGTTCGGGCGATGATTCTGCTCGCATCCAACATATTCCTTTTTGTGGCAAAATCACCCGAAACTCATGCTCCCATTTTCTAAATTCAATTAGAGCCTCTCGCATACTTTGCACAACAATAGGATAATCATCTGGATGAATTCTTTCAAAGAACTTTTCGGGATGCTCTTTCAGTATTTCGGACGATACATCATAAATGTTGTTGATACCCTCCGAAACGAAAGGAATCGACACTTCTTTATTATTATTGACCTGCAACAGGTATAATGCCCCTGGTACTTGTCTGGAAAGCTTGTTTAGTAAATTAGCCGATTGTAAGCTTTGTTCTTGGGCTTGTTTGAGGATTGTAATATCTTGAACAACCCCATAAAGGCGTTTACACTTGTTTTCGTGTAGCTCGGCTTTACCGATAGCCCTAATCCATTTGGAATTACCTTTTTCGGTGATAATTTCTAGCTCAATATCAAATGAAGTACCCTCCGACAATCCTGTTTCTATGGCATTAATAACATGCTCACGTGATACTCCTTTATAATAATAAATACTTTTATTGAAATGTGGAACAAAATCGGGGGCAACCTCAAATATCTCACGGGTTACTTTCGACCAGTACAACGTTTTATCGGTAGGATTCATTTCCCAGCCACCTACCAAAGCCACTTCATTGGTTTGTTGAAGCATTTCTTTGGTAAAACGTAGTTCGTCTTCGTCTCTTTTTCGCTCGGTAATATCACGTTCTACTGCAATAAAATTGGTACAAATCCCATTTAGGTCAAAAACAGGGTTAATAGTAATATCGAGCCAATATTTTACACCTTGTTTGGTATAATTCAATATAATTTCGTTGACGCTCTCTTTACGTTGAATGTGCTCTCGGATACGTTGAATGGTTTTAGGGTCTGTTTCAGGGCCATGGAGTAGTTGTGATGGCTTTTTACCATAAGCTTCGGCTAGGGTATAGCCCGTCATGCGTTCGTAAGCACTATTTACCCATGTTATTTCGCCTTGGGCATTGGCAATAATAATCGAATCGGTTGTTTTTGAGGCCACAAGTGCCAATTCTTTGAGTTTCTCTTCGGTAGCTTTTCTTTCAGTAATATTGTGGTTGGTCAAAATAATATTACCACTAATCGGGTCAAGATTGAGGGCTGTTCTACACCAAAGCCAAGTACCATTTTGATGACAAATACGGTGTTCGATACTTTGGGCTGGTTTACCTGTTTCGACAGCCTGCAAAACGGCCTGCCAAAAAGACTCTTGGTCGTTGGGATGAATAAATGTTTGAAAAGACTGCCCAATCGTACTTTCGGTAGAATAGCCATAAGTTCTCTGCCAACTATCTGACAAATAGGATATTTTCCCTTTTGGCGTAATACAAAGTAGTATGTCGCTCATGTTGGAAATTAGTACCGAAAGGTCGTTTTGAACACGCATTTTTTCGGTAATATCAAAACCCGTACAAAGAATCTCATATACATTTCCTTGTGCGTCGGTCTGCCCCGAAAATTCCCAATAATTGGTAATAATATCGTCGGTTTTGTTGGGTTTTCGTAAAATAACCTTGTGCGAAACATTGGGCTGAGCAAAACACAAGGCTACGGTATCAATACATTTCTGGTGGTCTTCGGGAATAATATTCATTAAGGCATTTTTACCTAGAATATCCTCTTCTTTAAAACTAAAAATATCACAAAAGTATTTATTCACAAATGAGTAATTCCCCTCCAAGTCGGTTGTAACAACATAAACTGAGCGATCTTTGATAATACTATTTAGGATTTGTGCTTTTTGAGTACTAATTGCCTGATTATTAGGTGATTGGTGGAACGTAACCAAAGCCCTTGAAGGGGTGCTTTGATGCTCGGGAATAGTAAAATACTGATAGACAAAAGTTAAGGTTATACCATTTTTTTGGGTAAAGGTTATGCTCTGTACTGGATTGGGGCTTGTCGAGTTGATTGTACTTTGTAGAATTTGTCCCCATACAGCCTGCAGTTCGGTTGTATCGTCGTTGGCATAACCTAGTAAATTTATAAAAGCTTGATTAACCCAAACTTCATTGGGTTGTTCTAAATTACAATACCACAAACCGTGATATGTATTTTCTGTCAAGAGGTCAATAAAACGGTTATCACGCTTGATAAGCTCGTTAAATTCCTTTTTTAAATAACTCATTTGTTTATAATTATTTATGTGTTAATGGTTAGTTTTCTTTGAAAATAGGCTGCTGTTATGAAACAGATTATATCGTTGTGCTTTCATATTATCGATTAGGTTTTCAAATAGGGTTTGAAAATATGCGCTATAAGTCATACTATTCGGTTGGAGGAGTTCTAGCAAATGCTCGCCCCAAATCATGTCTTATCGGCCAAGGCACAGAAATGCCAAGGCGTATGATGGGGAGAGTTAAATTAATTTCTACTTAGTGATGATTTTTTCAATCCTATTGAAAAAATATAATTTGAAGAAGGGCAATAACATTTTTCAGAAGTATTGCTAGCAATTTAGTATTTTTTGCTTAACTATCAAATGATATTTATCCTTAAAAAAGGAAAACCTACTGATTGATAGATAAAATTTGGATTATATCCTTGATATACAATTGTTTTGAAAGCCTTTTTTTATAAAAAAAAGCTTTCAATATGTAGCATTATACCAAAAAACGTTGAATCTGTATTGGATTTTCGATAAGGTTGGTCGTAACGTGTTGGTGGTCTTTGAAATTAAATACTTGCCCATCATTACGTACCAATGTTAGTAAGGTCAAGTCAAGCTCGGCAATAAGCCAATCTTCTTTTTGAGGAGTAAGGGTTGCGATAATACCTTCTTGAGGAAGGTTTTTGTCGGGTGTACAATAACACGCAGCAAAGCCATAGTTAATATCTACAGCTGGCGACCAAAGGGCGTTGCCAACAGTCTGAGAAACAATGGTATATATTTGGTTTTCGAGGGCCCTCGCTCTTGCACCCACATGTACACGGGTGGCCCCCCTGAGGGTTTCGGTACAACTTGGCGAAAATACTACATGAGCTCCTGCTTGGCTGAGAAGCTGAGAACCCACACTAAATTCTACATCATAACAAATTTGAATACCAAAGTTTCCCCAATCAGCCTCAAACACCTGAAGCGTTTTTGTGCCACTCTGAATACCCCATTCTTCGTTTTCAAAGCGTGTCATAAATAGCTTATCCTGAAACCCGACAAGGCCCTTTGCTGAAAAAACAAAAGCTCGATTGATAGCTTTGTTTTGCTCGATAACAGGCAAACTAGGAGCAACAATAGTAACTTGATATTGTTTGGCTAGGGCTTCAAATACGGTACAAAAATCGGCCTTTAGGGTGTCTAATTCCTGTACTTGTTGACGCAGATTAGCTCGTATTTCAGCCGAAAAAATACTTACGAGTTCCATCGCTCCATATTCAGGAAAAACTAATACTTGTGCTTTTTGTTGAACAGCTTGCTGCACCCATTTTTCTATATGAGTACGCCATTGGCTAAAGCTAGCGTGTTCGGTAATAGGATATTGAGCCGAGGCAACTTTGAGGGTCATGGTGGTGATAGTGAAAAAATTAAGGTATGAATTGGGTACTTTATTTCAGCAAAATACAAAGAGGTTGAAACACTATCACAGCCCCAAAGGGATAATACTGATAGTACTTTTGAATTAAGCAATTGGGCGGAATAACAATTACTTATTCACAGCTCCTTTTTCCAATAAATCATGGGTTTTGTAGTGAATTCACTTTGACCGATGTCGGGCCATGATAATTGGCTAATAAGGGTAGGTACTTGCTGGTAGCCTCTTTTTAGCCAAAAAGCATCATTGGGTCTATAGTTGTTGGGCTTTAAAGGGTGATTATTGCCACGGTCGACCGAACAGAAATACGTACTTTGGTAAGAGCCAAAGCTTTGGGCATGAGCTTCTCTTTCATCAAAAAAGCGATGACCAAGGCCTAAGCCACGAAATTGTGGTAATAGCAAGCTCTCGCCAAAGTAAAAAATCTTTTGAATATCAATTGCTTGTTGCAGAAAAGGCAAAATAATTTCGGGCACCTCGTCGGCTAAGGGAATACAAGTAGTAGCACCTATCATCTGTTCTTGATAATATACCGCAAACAACATTGCTCGTTGCGATTTAGCATATGTTTGTAGATACTCTTTTTCATAATCTATTTGCCCTTCGTACAAATAAGGGTAATCTCTAAAAACGCTTATTCTAAGCTGTGCTAGGTCATCAAAAGCACTGGCAATATCTGCCCCTATTTTAGTTACAAAACAAAACGATTCCATAAAAAACATTGCTTTAAACGGTAGTCCACAGTACTTTAGGTGCTATGGACTACAGCTATTTACTTAGATACTAGCTCTATCCAAAGAGGAAGATTATAATACGTAGTTACTCGGCTAATTTTGCCGTCTTTTACAGCCAAAAACGCTCCCGCAGGCAACACATACGTTTGATTATGAGCTTCTGGTAGCCCTTCTTCTCCCTTTTTGTAAATACCATTTACCACAAATTCAACGGCTACACGGCTGTCAGAAGGTTCAGCAAAGAAAACCATATCGGTAAGTGTTTCTTCGTAAGACTCATCCATTTTTTGTAAAAATTCAGTAAATTTTTCTATACCGATTCTTACATCACCTTGGTTAGCCTCATGACGAACCTCGGGGTGTAAAAGAGCCAACATTCCGTTCCAATCTTTGTTATTAAAACAAGTATAGTATTGTTTTACAAGGTCTAATGAAGTCATTTGTTTATTTTTATCAATTAGTTGAAAAATAAAAAGAAATACTTTTTTATAACATAAAGCTTCAAATTTAACTTATCGTGTATATATTTCGTTCATTTGATGTATTGAATGCCTCATTTATTACCAAAGGAGAAGCGTTGATATACTAAAGGGCGTTTTTATTCAAACATTTGTCATGCTCATTACAATAACAAACAGAGTTTGCTCACTAATCAGTTATGTTTGGGGTATCATAAAAGTTTGAAATTGCTGCAATATTATTCTGTAGTATAATTAAAGGATTGTAGGATTAGTGTTGGATATACGTTATCTTTTTGTCTTAGTGTTTTTATTGGTTTGCAAAATTATTCACTAGTCACATAAGTTAAAATAGCTTCATAATAAAAGAGTAAATACTTTTGAAACAGCCTTGAGGCAAGATAAAAACCGAGCAACAGATTTATCTTAAAGGTTGTCTCATAACTACAAAAAAACAGTCAAATAGCATTAATATATTAACCCAGAATTAATGAATGAAAGTTGATTTTTTGTTTTTAATTACCCACTTTCGCCATTCGTTCTAAATTACCCATCATCAACTTTTATTCTATGGAGTCGAGAAGAGAATTTATTAAAAAAGCGTCGTTATTGGCTAGTGGAGCAGGTTTGCTAGGAATGTTACCACCGTCAATACAAAAGGCCATGGCTATCAATCCATCGGAGGGGAGTACCTTCTGGGATGCCGAGCATGTAGTAATATTGATGCAAGAAAACCGTTCTTTTGACCACTGTTATGGTACTTTGCAGGGCGTTCGGGGTTTTAATGACCCACGGGCTATTACCTTGCCTAGCAAAAATAAAGTGTGGCTTCAGGCCAATACAAAAGGCGAAACTTATGTGCCTTTTAGGCTCAACCTGAAAGACTCCAACGCTACATGGATGAGTTCCTTGCCCCATTCTTGGGAAAACCAAGTGGATGCCCGAAACGATGGTAAATATGACAAGTGGCTAAGTGTGAAGCAATCGGGTAATCGTGAATACCGCAATATGCCCCTTACGTTGGGGTATTATAACCGTGAAGATATTCCATTTTATTATGCCTTGGCCGATGCTTTTACGGTATGCGACCAAAACTTCTGCTCGTCGCTGACAGGTACTACGCCTAATCGGTTGTATTTGTGGTCGGGTACAATTCGGGAGAAACATTCTTTTGAGTCTAAAGCTCATGTAAAAAATGAAGATGTTGATTATGACAAATTGGCCAAATGGAAAACTTTTCCAGAAAGATTAGAAGAGAATGGTATTGCTTGGAAAATCTACCAAAATGAAATTAGTTTATCAACGGGCTTGGAAGGCGAAGAGGACTCTTGGTTGTCGAATTTT
Source organism: Flectobacillus major DSM 103 (assembly GCF_000427405.1). NCBI lineage: Bacteria > Pseudomonadati > Bacteroidota > Cytophagia > Cytophagales > Flectobacillaceae > Flectobacillus > Flectobacillus major. The sequence continues at coordinate 2,288,149 of NZ_KE386491.1, read as the reverse complement.
ACTGATAATCCTATCGAGTGGTTTGAGCAATATCATGTGAAGTTCTCGCCAGAATATTACCAATATATTCAAAAAATGGAGGTGTCTTTACCTATCGAAATTGCTAAGCTAGAGAAGGAGTTAGCTGGATTGGAGGCTAATAGCAAGGAGTGGGAAAAGGTAAACCGAACCTTGAATCGTAGAAAAAATTATTTGGATATTGTAACATCGGATTTGGAAAAATGGAAACCAGCATATTTTGAGAATTTGACGACTTTCCAAAAGAATATTCATCAAAAAGCCTTTACCAATAATCGTAACGACCCGCATTTTCATGAACTGATGTCGCTCGAATACGAAGATAATGGTACAAGCCGCAAAATGGAAGTACCCAAAGGCGATGTTTTACATCAGTTCAGAAAAGATGTAGCAGCCAATGAGTTACCGACAGTGTCGTGGTTGGTTGCTCCCGAAAATTTCTCAGACCACCCTGGTGCTCCGTGGTATGGTGCTTGGTATGTTTCGGAAGTAATGGATATTCTTACCCAAAACCCTGAAGTTTGGAAAAAGACTATCTTTATTTTGGCCTATGACGAAAACGATGGTTATTTTGACCACGTTCCGCCATTTGTTGCACCACATCATACCAAACCCAATACAGGAAAAGTATCGTCGGGTATTGATACCTCCGTTGAGCAAGTAAATTTGGCACACGAAAAACAAAGAGATTACGATAATCCCGACAAAGAAGCTCGTGAAGGCCCAATAGGATTAGGCTTCAGAGTTCCCTTGGTAATTGCGTCGCCGTGGAGTAGAGGAGGCAATGTGTGTTCCGAGATTTTTGACCATACCTCGGTGATTCAATTTTTGGAAAAATTCTTGGGTCATAAAACCAAGAAGCATATCAAAGAAACTAATATTACCGAATGGCGAAGAACCGTTTGTGGTGACCTAACGTCAGTTTTTAAGCCTTATAATGGTGATAAAATTTCTTTGCCAACTTTTGTTGATAAAGAACCTTTTATTCAGTCGGTTCACAAAGCTAAGTTCAAACAAGTGCCTGCTAATTTCAGACCTTTGAAAGATGATGAAATTAAGCAAATCAACGAAGCCCCTGCTTCGTCTGAGCTAATGCCCAAGCAAGAAAAAGGTATCAGAAAGGCTTGTGCTTTACCTTATGAATTGTTTGTAGAAGGTAGCCTGAGCAAAGATGGAAAGCGTTTTGAGGTAACATTCGAGGCTTCCGACAAAGTGTTTGGGTCAAAGTCGCAGGGTTGTGCTTTTGTGGCTTATATGCCAACTGAGTTTGCTAAAAAGAACGAAAAAGGCGAAATCTTAGGCTACGAGCAGGTAAGTACTCGTAATTATGCCGTAAAGCAGGGAGACCAACTGGAGGATACTTGGCTGATAAGTGACTTTTTGGATAAAAATTATCATGTCGATGTTTATGGCCCTAATGGTTTCTTTAGATCTTTTAAAGGTAATGCTTCTCAACCTAAGGTAGAGGTATCGTTGCAATACCAAACTACTGAAAAATCGAGTAAAGAGCTGACTGGTAACGCATTATTGGTATTGAAAAATACAAGTAAACAAACGATTTCGTTTGAGGTTACAGACTTGGCTTATCAGACGGACAAGAGATTGGTAGAAGTAGCACAAGGAAAAACCGAAACGGTATTGCTTGATTTATCAAAAAGTCATAATTGGTACGATTTCTCAGTAAAAGTAGCTGGCAATAGTACATTTGAAAGACGTTATGCAGGCCATGTCGAAAATGGTAAAGAAAGCTACACCGACCCAGCTATGGGACAAGTAGTAGGGGATTCTGGTCATTGAGTGGGTTAGTTTATTGAGTGATTTAGTGATTTAGTGATTTAGTGATTCTGTTCGTTGAGTGATTGAGTGAGTTGTGATTTAGTGATTCTGTTCATTGAGTGAGTTGTGAGTTAGTGATTCTGTTCATTGAGTGAGTTGTGAGTTAGTGATTCTGTTCATTGAGTGAGTTGTGAGTTAGTGATTCTGTTCATTGAGTGAGTTGTGAGTTAGTGATTCTGTTCATTGAGTGAATTAGTGAGTTAGTGAATTAGTGATTCTGGTCATTGAGTGATTTCGTGAGTTGTGAGTTAGTGATTCTGTTCATTGAGTGAGTTGTGAGTTAGTGATTCTGTTCATTGAGTGAGTTGTGAGTTAGTGATTCTGTTCATTGAGTGAATTAGTGAGTTAGTGAATTAGTGATTCTGGTCATTGAGTGAATTAGTGAGTTGTGAGTTAGTGATTCTGTTCATTGAGTGAATTAGTGAGTTGTGAGTTAGTGATTCTGTTCATTGAGTGAATTAGTGAGTTGTGAGTTAGTGATTCTGTTCATTGAGTGAATTAGTGAGTTGTGAGTTAGTGATTCTGTTCATTGAGTGATTTCGTGAGTTGTGAGTTAGTGATTTAAAAAAATAGTATTGAGATGAAGTTTGTTCTTAACTTACAAATCAATAATTCACTAACTCACTAACTCACTAACTCACTAACTCACTAACTCACTAACTCACTAAATCACTAACTCACTAAATCACTAACTCACTCAATCACTTAATGAACTAAATCACTAGCTTATATTTCGGGAAAAGTAATCGTAAATGTAGAGCCTTCATTTTCAGAACTTTGTACGTCGATATTAGCACCTAGCGAGTTTAGTTGCATTTTTACATAGTACAATCCAATTCCTTTTGAGCCAGAATTTTTGTGGAATTTCTGATACAAACCAAATATCTTGGTTTTGACCAAATCGATATTCATTCCCAAGCCATTATCATGAATAAGAATCTGCTTTTTGTGGTCAACCCATTGAGTCGATATCTGGACAACAGGCTTTCTGTTGGGATGTGAAAAATGAATAGCATTGGAAAGCAAATGAAATAATACGCTTTCCCAATAGGTAGGATTAAACTCTATACTGTCAAATGCACTGGTATCGAGCGAAATAGAGGCTTCTGCTATTTCGATGATTTTTTGTAAAGAAATAAATACATTATCGAGCGATTTCTGGAGCGAAACGGTCGTAATAGTAGTATCTAAGTTATCTTTGAAAATCAAGATATTCATCAAATCATTGAGTGTTTCGTTGAGCTGTTTTGTCGAGCCCTTAAAGCCTTCCAATAGCATTTTGGTATCGCTATCTGTAATAATATCCAGATTAAGCATATTCGAAATAGCCATAAGGTTGGTTAATGGAGCTCGCAAATTATGTGAAGTAATGTATGAGAACTGTTTAAGTTCTTGGTTGTTACGAGCCAGTTCAGTCAAAAGTTGTTCTCGTTCAATTTCCCGTCTTTTTTTATCAGTAATATCTCTTTGTATAGAAATCCAGTGAGTTACATTGTCATTGCCATCAAAAACAGGTACAGCCGACACACTCATCCAGATAGCTTGTCCATCTTTTCGATATTGAATTATTTCCGACTCTACAGGCGTATTCTCTCCAAAATTGTGTTCCAAAAGTTGAAGTTCAGCATTATCCATTTTATGACCTAAAAGTAGAAACGGCGATTGTCCTACCAATTCATCTTGGGTATATCCAGTAATATGACAAATGGCTTGATTCACATAAATAATTTTGACGTTATCGTCCAACACCTGTGTACTATTAGTAATCAACACGCCATCGTTGGCATGTGTAATAACCGATTCGAGGAGTTTTAGGCGAGCTTCCTCTTGTACTTGTCTGGTAATATCCTGCATTGCTCCAATCATATTGGTAGCCACACCTTGTTCATTTCTGATAATAATAGCCTTGTCTTGTACGTGGGCATATTCGCCATTAGAACGCATTGCCCTAAACTGAAAAGACCATGTATGTTGGCATCCTGCCAAGGTTTCTTCAATAGACGTTTGTAAAGAAACAATGTCATCTGGGTGTATTCTTGCAAACAAATTGATTTCATCAAAATGGAATTTGCCCGAAGGAAGCCCCAACATTTGTTCAAAACCTTCTCCCATAAAAAACTCACCATTAACTAAGTTCCAGTCCCATATAGCATCGAAGGTTGCCTTTGCCACATTTTCAAAGCGGGTATTACTCTCCTGAAGAGCTATCTCACCTTGTTTTCGAGCCGTGATATTTCGTGAAAAAACGATAATACCTATCTGTTCAGACAAATCATTGAAGATTGGATTGGCCGACACTTCCATGTATTGCGTGATATTATTGATAGGCATACACATTTCAAAATGAAGACTTTGCCCTTTCAAACACGGTTCGATAACTTGCCGATAGTCTTGTCGGATACCCTTTGCAAAATACTCATGGGCATTCATTCCTACCAAAGGCAGAGTATGAGTTAGTTGAGAAGTTTGTTGTTCAAAAGCTTTGTTGAACGAAACAAAATTCAAATTCATGTCTAACGAATACACAGGGTCGGGCATATTTTGTACCAGTGCCGAGTGTTTTACCCTTTCCATTTCCTCTTTTTCTTGGGTAGCTTTTTGTAGGCTTATATCTTTGGCTACGCCTACGATTCTTTTTACCACTTGTTTTTCATTGAAGATAGGCTGTGCTTTTAGTCGAATAATCTTGATAGATTGGTTATCGAGCAAAAAATGCAGTTCTATTTCTTGCATTTTTTTGCCATGTATAATAGTATCAATAAAATTGACAAAAGAGGATTTGTCTTGAGGATGGATAATTTTTTCGGTTACAAAATCAAGTGTAGGAATAATACTTTGAGGAGGCAAATGACAAATATGATAATGCTGATCTGACCAGTTCAATTGCCCTGAGTCTACATCGAGCTCCCAGCTACCCATATTGGCAATAGATTCTGCTTGGCTGAGGAGTATTTGGGTTCTGATTACCTCAAGTTCCTCTTTTTTTCTTTCAGAAATATCTAGGGCTGTAAATACCACGCCTAATATCTCGCCACTTGGATTGAATGTTGGCAGATAATTCACCATCCAGCATATATCGGTATTTGGCACAAATACTTCACGATTATAGGTAGCTTGGCCTTCGAGTGCCTTTTTTACCATAGTATCAAAATCCCTTTTTGATTCAGAGGGGACTCCTCTGAGAATATCTTCGCCTTTGACAAGTGTTATGCCAAATAGTTTCTTGGCAGACTCCTGAGCTTTTGAATTGAAATTGATAATCTTGAAGGCTGGGTTTATCAAAATGTGCAAAGCCCCTGTACTACTCAATAAAGCGTTGAGTTCCGACTCTGAACGAAGGACAAGTTCTTTCTGTTTTTTGATTTCCGAAATGTCGGTCATCACTATAATATACTTAGATACTTCTTTCTGGCTATTAAAAACAGGCTCGCCATTGACCAATGCCCAATAAGATAGCCCCGATTTGGTATAATGAAGCGACTCCCCCTCAAATGGCAACCCTTGCTCGATAGCCCTACGAATAGCCCTAAGCGTATTGAGGTTTGAGAGTGGGCCGTGTAGCATGGTACTAGGGCGTTTACCTACAACCTCGGAAAGACTGAATTCTGATTTTCGACAAAACGACTCATTTACCCACAGAATATCGCCCTGAGCATTGGTAATTACTACCATATTTTGGGTGAACTTGGCAACAAGCGACAGCCTTTCAAGCTCTTTTTGAGCTATTTGTTGCTGAATAATGGTTTGCTCTAGTTGTTTATTAAGGATCTGTATTTTGAGTTCTTTTTGCTTTTTTTCAGAAATATCGGTCGATATAGAAACAATTTTGTCGAATTCTCCCAAATCGTCAAAAACTGGAATAACAAAGGTGTCGAGCCAGTAAGCTTTCTTAAACTTCGACAAGTTACAAACCTCCGAACGCCATGTTTTTCCAGCTTTGATATTCCTCCACATTTCATCCCAAAAAGTTGAAGGATGCTTCCCCGAGTTAAGAATATTGAAGTTTTTACCAATAAGTTCTTGACTATTATAGCCACTTATTCGCTCAAAATTGGTATTTACAAATTGAATTATTCCGTTAGCGTCGGTAATAGATATAATAGAGGCCGCATTAATAGCATATTGCGACAATTCGAGTGCTTTGCGGGTTTTATGAAAATTGGGCACTTCTGCACGAATATCGCTGGTTTTATGAATAGATACCATACTGGCAGATTTGCCTTGAAAACAAATAGGGTAATTATAAATATTAGTTAAGATAATATCATCATTTTTGGTTTGTAAATACCAAATCGTCGACTTAGGGTTATAACTATTGTTGTTAATCAGGTATTCTTCCAGTAGTGTGGCATCGTTTTTTGGCCTAAAATCATGAATACTTAATCCGCAGATATCGGACTGCGATACCCCTAGCAATTTAGCAACCTCACTGTTGGCATCGAGGATTTCGAGAGTTAAATTATCATAAATCCACATGGGCATTGGATTATTGTAGAAATAATCTAATAATCCTGTATTTGTAGAGATTTCAACTGACATAGTGTGAGTTTTTAGCTATAAAAATGGCGTTTATTATAGGACTATTAAAAAAGACACAAGCAACTAGAGTCATCAATGCCGACTCATATAATGGCAAAACTTGAACATCAATCCTTCTAAGCTTTGGGAGGCTGTGTTGGCTGACTATGAGCAAATTTTGTATAGTTTAAGTTGATATAGCGGTAAGGATGAGATAAAAACAGCTAATAAAGGTGTAATGTTTTACTGATTTTTTCAAGAAAAAAACAGAATAGTTCATGCTGATAAATACCTTTTTAGAGTTAACCAAGGTCTTAACTCAAAAGCTTTCTTTACTTGTAAGTAGGGATTTTTTCTGTAAAAAAACAAATATCTGTTTGGGTTATTATTGTATATGTTTGAATTTTCATGTTAATCGTGAAAAATATGGTTTTAAATATGTTTTTGGTAAAGAATAGAAGTGTGTGTAAGTCTTGGAAAGAGGAGAAATGACTCAGGCAATAACTAAAGAATAATCGTTTGTCGAAGCAAAATAAAGTAGTTTCAACCTCTTTTTGCCTTTATAAAACAGGACTTTTCTAAAGAAGAGCATCCGTACAAAGTGTTTTTAGATAACCTTATTTGATGTATGAATATTACCAAAAGTAACCTGTTTTTTTCTTGGTGTATATCCCTTCTTTTGGTTGGGCTTTTGCCTCAAAAAACCTATGCACAAGCTCTAAAAATACAACGAGATTTAGTAGTAGCCAAAGATGGTTCGGGCGATTTTCGTTATATCCAAGATGCCATCGATGCGATTCGGGTATACCTTCCCAAGGCCATTACGGTACATATTAAAAAAGGGATTTATAAAGAAAAAATTATAATTCCTAGTACATTAACCAATATTAGCTTTGTGGGGGAAAGCCTAGATAGTACCATTATTAGCTATGATGACTATTCGGGAAAAGGTAAAATGGAAACATTTGATTCTTATACTCTAAGAATTATGGGGAATGATATTGTGATAAAAAACCTAACCATCGAAAACACTGCGGGTAGAGTAGGGCAGGCTGTGGCCTTGCATATAGAAGGCGACAGATGTGTGATTGACAACTGCAAACTACTGGGAAATCAAGATACCGTTTTTGCTTCGGGCGAAAACGCTAGGCAATACTTTTTGAATTGTTATATAGAAGGCACTGTTGATTTTATCTTTGGCTCGTCAACAGCTTTATTTGAAAATTGTCAGATACACAGCAAGTCAAATTCGTTTATTACGGCAGCCTCTACGCCACGGTGGGTTGTATACGGTTATGTTTTTAAAAACTGTCGACTTACTGCCGATATTGGAGTAGATAAAGTCTATTTAGGTCGTCCATGGCGTGATTATGCCAAAACCGTATTTATTGATTGCGAAATGGGCAATCATATTCTACCTGTAGGCTGGGACAACTGGTCGAGGCCCGAAACCGAACAAACTACTTTTTATGCAGAATACCGCTGTTCGGGAAGTGGCTACAAGCCTCAAAGCCGAGCCAAGTGGTCGTATCAGCTTACCAACAAAGAAGCTAGTGAATACACCCTAGAAAATATATTTTCAGGTAAACAAATTCCGAAATTTGGTGTATTTTGGCAGAAAAAGTAAACCTTAACAAAACCCCAACCATTAACCATGAAATCGTTTTGCATTTTGTTAGTAACAATATTGTGTAGTATTGCTGCTGTAGGCCAATCTACCAAAGGACTAACAGGAATTAAAGATACTTCGTATAGTAGTTATAGTGCCTTAAAGCATACCCACAAAACACACCCCAATGCCTTGTTGGTAACAGAAAATACTTTTGGAGGTATTACCGAAAAAAGAGATATACCCTATACCAATACCACAACAAGAGATTTGTATTTAGATGCTTTTTGGCCGAAAGAAAAATCACGAAAATTACGTCCAGCAATTTTAATTATTCATGGAGGAGGGTGGCGTTCGGGCAATCGCACACAGCATATCCCTTTGGCACAAAAGCTAGCCTCATTGGGCTATATAACCTTTACGGCCGAGTACCGTTTGTCGACCGAAGCCCTATATCCAGCGGCTGTAAATGACCTCAAAGCAGCCCTTCGATGGATTCGAGCCAATGCCAAAACTTACGGACTAGATACCACCAAAATAGCCAGTTTGGGTTTTTCGGCAGGAGGCCAATTGGCTGCTCTGATTGGTAATACCAATAATATGCCCAAATTTGAAGGAAATCAGGGTAACCTAAATCATTCGAGTGCCGTACAAGCTATAATAGATATTGACGGTATCTTGGCTTATATACACCCCGAGTCGGGCGAGGGCGATGACAGCCGTTCTACCTCAGCAGCCACCTATTGGTTTGGCTACAGCAAAGACGAAAAGCCTGAACTTTGGCAAGAAGCATCAGCCCTAACCTATGCAGGGAAAAATACACCGCCAACATTATTTATTAATAGTTCTGTAGACAGAATGCACGCTGGTAGAGATGATTATAGGAAGAAATTAGCACAGTACCATATTTATACAGAAGTACATACCTTTCCCGATTCGCCACATTCATTTTGTTTATTTACTCCGTGGTTTGACCCAACGGTAGGTTATATAGATACTTTTTTGAAAAAAGTATTCTAAAAAAAGAAGAACCTCCAAATAAGAATTTACTCGCCAAATGTTGATAAATAAAATTGGTGAAATCAATACCTCAAACAACATATAACAATAGCCCTTGTCACGGTTTATTTATTAAGTATTTCTAGAAAGAATAATTGCTACAACTTAAACCGTGATAATGTATGATAATTGTAAACTATTGACTATCAGTAGTCGTCGAAGTGGCATTAAAAACATAGTAGTCAACATCAACGATTATTTAACATCAAAAGTATTAAACTGATGCTGTATCATATAGGCATTGAAAGATATTCCTTTTTACCTATCTTTTTAAGATTCTCTCTGTAAGCTTTCTTTTTTCTAGCATTCTGCTCTCATGCTATTCTCGGTATAACCTTAACAAAAGCATAACACTAGCACAACCGTTAAGTTATAGTAATTCTCCAATTTTGATTCAGCAATAGGTCATCTCAATAGTATCAATGTAATTCGGCTGTAAAAAGCTGGATATGTATATTCTGGTTTTATGCTTATACTTTATGTCTCTGAAATTGCTTGAATTAGAATTGAATGAAAGTAACCAAACAATATAGAACAATTGTCATTTCTGACTTACACTTAGGCTCGGAAGGGGCAAAGGCCAAAGAGGTCGTTTCTTTCTTGAAATCTACTTCTTGCGATATCCTTATCATGAATGGTGATATTATTGATGGCTGGCAACTGAAAAAGGGAGGCTCTTGGAAAAAAAAACATACGGCTTTTTTTCGAGCGGTTCTCAAGATGATTGAAGAACAGGGTACTAAAGTGGTGTATATCAGAGGAAATCATGACGATTTTCTCGACCAAATTATTCCTTTTCAGTTGGGCAAGCAGTTTAGCATTCGCAAAGACTATGTCTTGAAGTCGGGTAAAAAACAGTTTTTTATTACTCATGGCGATATTTTTGATTCGGTGACCTCTCAGATGAAATGGTTGGCTCATTTAGGCGATATAGGTTATACTTTTTTGCTAAGTATCAACAAGCTATATAATCAGTATCGGGCTTGGCGTGGCTTGCCTTATTATTCGTTTTCGCAAAGAATCAAACAGCAGGTCAAGAAAGCCGTGAATCATGTGTCTGATTTTGAAGAAAAACTGGCCGAGTTAGCCCTCGCCAACGACTGTGAGGGTATTATCTGTGGGCATATTCATAAGCCCGAAATCAAAAATATCAATCAGGTTACTTATATGAATTCGGGCGATTGGGTGGAGTCGCTGAGTGCCTTGGTCGAAGACCACCAACATAATTGGTCGTTGATTCATTATGCCAATGCCAATACACTTTTAGCCGATGACGACGAACCTTCGGAGGTATTGATTGACTACACCAACAAAGTTTAAAGCTATGAATAGGCCTTGATTATAAATGGCATTTGGAGTAAGTGATTGATTGTTAGGGTTATAGATATGTGTTGTTTTGTGCAAATACTTAATCTATTATTAGCCCTTTACAAAGAGATATGAAGTTTTAGCTGTCAGATATTTGATTTTGGATGTGGGTTATAGAAAATAATTTTGGGCTTTGCTCGCATAATAGCAAATTGATTTAATAGCAAGATTTTAACGATGTATTAATATGAGTAAATTCTTATTTGTTGTACAAGGAGAAGGACGAGGACACCTCACACAAGCTATTTCGTTATCTGAAATACTAACCGATGCTGGCCATGAAGTGGTGGCTGTTCTGGTAGGAAAGGGCAACAACCTACCTTTACCTACTTTTTTTCAAGAGCGAATACAAGCTCCTATTCATACTTTTGCAAGCCCATCGCTGGTGTATGGACAAGGAAAGGCGTTGCGAGTTTGGGATACCATCAAAACCCATTTGCTCAAAGCCAAAGATTACTTCAAAAGCATTTCGTACCTAGCCCAACAGGTAGACCATTATCAGCCCGATATTGTTATCAACTTTTACGAAATGGTATGTGGGCTTTATTTTACATTGCATAAACCCGCAATTCCTTGTGTATGTATTGCTCATCAATATTTATTGTTGCACAAAGATTTTGAAAGTATTCCCCATAAACTACTCGACCGCTGTTTGCTCAATATCAATACCCGACTAACGGCATTGGGTAGTACCCAAAAATTAGCTTTGTCGTTCGACAATATGCCCAACGACCCCACTCGTGCTATTCGGGTAGTTCCGCCTTTGTTGCGTTCGGAGGTCAAGCAGTTAAAGCCTTCCCAAAAACCCTACATCTTGGCCTATATTACCCATCATAAATTGGGCGAAGATATTGCTCATTGGCACGAAAATCATCGTGAGGTTGAGATTCATTGTTTTTGGAACAACCCCGATTTCTCGGATGAGTGGCAAATCCGTGAAAACCTGACATTTCATCAGGTAAATGCCGAAAAATTCCTGACCATGATGCAAGATTGTTCGGGTTTGGTATGTACGGCTGGTTTTGAATCGGTATGCGAAGCTATGTATTTAGGTAAACCCATTATGATGGTGCCAGTACCCAACCATATCGAACAAGAAATCAACGCTTGGGATGCTCAGCGTGCAGGTGCGGGTATTGCCAATACAAGTTTTGATTTTAGCAAATTTCTGGATTATTTGCCTCGTCATCAAAGTGTACACGAGCAGTTTGAAGATTGGCAAAGCCAAACCAACTCCCTTTTCCTTGATTACCTCGAAACCTTAACTCAGCCTCAGGCTGAGATATATACCCTTAGTCCTAATACCGCAACTATTCCGCAGTTTTGGTGGCAAGGGCTATTCCAAAAATATCTTTAGCATTTAGAATAGTGTTCAAAAAGGTTGATTTCGGATGAAGTCAACCTTTTTTTATAAACACCCAATGAGTGCTCTGTATAAAATACAAAAAAAACTAATAAAAGGTATGTAATAGCAAGGTTGTTAGAGTAATATTAAAGAAAAGTAAAATTTAATTTACTAATATGAACGCAGAATTCTATTTTTGCTTGCAACAGATAATACTATTTTATCTTATTGATTTCCAGTAAAATAAAGGCAAATATTTGTGCATTCACTTTAGTCAACCTTAACAACATTTCAATGAACAAACATCTACTTCAAAAAGTATGGGTATTGCTATGCACTTTCATAAGCATTACCGCATTTCAAACATCTGCTCAGGTTACTACTTCTTCTATCAATGGTATTGTTTTAGACGAAAAAGGGGAGGCTCTTCCTGGGGCAAATGTAATTGCCGTTCACCTTCCTTCGGGTACGCAGTATGGGGCTCAAACCCGTGCCGATGGCAGGTTCAATTTGCCCAATGTAAGAGTAGGAGGGCCTTATTCGTTAAAGGCTTCGTTTGTTGGTTACAAAACAGCCACAATTGAGGGTTTTTCTTTGAATCTTGGTCAAAAGCTTTCGCAAGATTTTAAACTAATGGGCGAAAACTCCACCTTGGCCGAAGTTGTAATCAAGGCCGACCCTATCATGAACAACAACCGCACGGGTGCTGCTACTAATATCTCCAGCGACCAGTTGCGTTCTTTGCCTACTATTACTCGTTCGGCTTCCGACTTTACTCGCCTTACGCCTATGGCTGGCGATAACAATTCGTTTGGCGGGCGAAATGGGCAGTTCAATAATTTCTCGCTAGATGGGGCTATTTTTAATAACCCTTTTGGCTTAGATGCTGCCACACCAGGCGGACAAACCGACGCTCAACCTGTTTCATTAGATGCCATCGACCAGATTCAAGTGGCGATTGCTCCTTATGATGTCACACAGGCAGGTTTTACGGGGGCTTCGGTCAATGCCGTAACCAAATCAGGAACGAATAAATTTACAGGAACAGCCTTTGGCTTTTTCCGCAACCAAAGTATGACGGGTAGTAAAGTGGCAGGTTCAGATATCTTTGTGCCAGATTTGAGCCAGTATCAGTATGGCTTTAGCGTGGGCGGGCCTATTGTCAAAGATAAATTGTTCTTTTTTGCCAATATGGAAATAGAACGCCGTTCTGATTTGGGGTCAAGCTATTTGGCCGCTCGCCCCGGACTTACTGGGAGTAATATTTCTAGGGTTTCGGCCGCCGATTTGGAGCTGGTATCGGCTACACTAAAAAACAAATATGGCTATGAAACAGGAGCTTATGAAAATTATACGCACAAAACCAACAATACCAAAGCCATTTTCAAACTAGATTGGAATATCAGTAATATCCATAAACTTACGGCTACTTACAGTATGTTGGATGCCTCACGAGATCTACCCGCCAACCCTTCGGCTATTGGTCGTCGTGGTCCTGATTTCTTGACTTTGCAGTTTTATAATGCTGGATACCGAATCAACAACAAATTGAATACCGTGTTGGTAGAACTCAAATCAAGTTTTTCTAATAAATATTCCAACAAACTTCAGGCTGGTTATTCAGTATTTAATGATGCCCGTGACCCTTTTTCTAGCCCTTTTCCTATTATCAATATCAACAAAGACGGAACTAGGTATATTGTGGCTGGACACGAACCCTTTTCTATCAATAACCGCTTAGACCAGTATGTAACCCAAATCAACGATAACTTTACTATTTATGCAGGAAAACATACCGTAACGTTGGGAGGTTCGTTAGAAAAATTCTCGTTCGACAACTCGTTTAACTTAGGGGCTTATAATGGTACATTTGGGCCAGGGTACGAGTCTGTACAAAGTTTTGTAGATTTTGTAAAAGCAGGTGGTTTGGATGCCGACGTAAAAGCTGCGGTTGATTTGTACAAAACCAATAACGAAAAGAATTCATGGGCTTTGGCTCAAACAGAAGTGGGGCAATTGGCCTTTTATGCTCAGGATGAATTACAAGTTACTCCAAAATTAACGCTAACAGTTGGGCTAAGAATGGACAAACCAATGTATTTTAATACCAAGCAGCGTATCGAAGAAAATATTGCTCGAAACTGTTGTTACGACCCAAGTATTACTTATTACGACGAAAAGGGTACTCCTACCAAGTTTGACCAAACGGTACTGCCTACAACCAAACCATTGATTTCGCCAAGAGTAGGCTTTAATTATGACATCAAAGGCGACCGTTCAGAGCAGCTTCGTGGAGGAACTGGACTATTTACTGGTCGTTTCCCATTTGTATGGATTGGCAATCAGGTAGCCAACCCCAATTCTTATTTCTACTGTGTAACTGATCCAAACTTTAAGTTTCCACAGGTTTGGAGAAGTAATTTGGGGTACGACAAAAAGCTATCTAATGGATGGGTATTATCTACCGATTTGATTTATACCAAAGATATCAATGCCATGATGGTTCGTAATTATGGCTTAAAACTTCCAACAGGTAAATTAGTGGGAGCTGACACCCGCCCTATTTACAAAGCTTCCGAGCATCCGACCAATGCGTATGTATTTACTAATACCGATTTGGGGTATTCGTTCAATGCCACTTTTCAGGCAACCAAAACGTGGTCGAATGGCCTATATGCTAGTTTGGGTTATAATTACCTCGATGCCAAAGATGCAGCCTCTATCCAAGCCGAAATTTCTTCGGATGCCTACGACCGCAACCCCGCCAATCCTGTACATAGCAATACGCCTATTTTGGCTCCAGCGGTATTTGGTAATCAGCACAGATTTGTTGGTAGTGCATCTAAAAAATTCGTATATTCCAATGGTAAAATGGCTACATCGGTTTCGTTGTTTGCACAATACGTAAAAGGTGGTCGTTATAGTTATACCTATTCGGGCGACTTGAATAACGATGGTTCGGGGCTGAATGATTTATTGTTTATTCCAACCGATGCCCAAATAGAAACCATGCAATTTACAGGAACTACCTCAGAACAGGCTGCCCAAAAAGCAGGATTAAAGGCTTATATTGCACAAGACGATTATTTGAATACACATCGAGGACAAATTGCAGGCAAATATGCAAGTACAACGCCGTGGTATTCAAGCTGGGATTTGAGCGTTCAGCAGGATTTTGTATTGCCAAATAAAAACAAAATTCAACTGAGCCTAAACGTACTGAATATTGGCAACTTAATCAATTCTAATTGGGGGGTACGTCAGTTGGCCTCTATTACTAGCTTGGTACAGCCCATTGGCGTAAGTACCGATGCCAATGGTGTACCAACTTACAGCTTTGATACCGCCCAAAAATCAACGTTTTATAACGATGCCCGTTTGCCTTCAAGATGGCAGGCTCAGGTAGGTGTAAGATATATTTTCTAAAATATCACCAATATGAATCCATTTAGTTAGAACAAATGGAATTAGTTAGAATAAAGCCTGTGGTTGTTGACTACAGGCTTTTTTGCAAGTATGTTCTGCCCTTTGGTTGTATTATCACACCCAAGCCAAAATAAGTATTTGCTAAAGCCTTAATAATTTGATAACCTTCACTTCTTTGAACTTTTTCAATAACAGAGTAGTTTTGTATATAAATAAAACAATAATAATATGACAAAACAAAGTTGGAGTGCTATTACTCGTCAAACAAACTGGCGGTGGCACAGAGCAAAAAAACAAGAGAATCCGAGGTATATACACCGATTCCAGACAAGTTCAAAAGAATCTACTGAATACGACCGAGTGTCATTCGACTGGATTCATCGCTAAGCGTAAATGATGCAAACCCTTCTGAAAAGATGGGATTTTTTGTTTTATAGGGGTACACTATTATTCTATCATTTTGCTGCTAATCTACTGAGGGCAATCTGCATCGTCCATTTCTCAATCTATTTTATAGCATTATTCACCAATACTAGCCAGTAAGTCGAATTCGTCAGATAACTTGTCGGTTAGGCGTTGAAATAAGGTAAAGTATTGCTGATATTTTTGATGATTTTGAGGATTCGCTTCCCAAATTTGGTCGTATCGAACGGTCTTAGAGGCTTCTTCCAAATGAGAAAACACGCCCAAATGAGTAAGTGTCATTAGGGCAGCACCAGTACTAACACCATCGTGTTGTAAATTGGTAGCAATATTTTTGCCGAACATATCTGCCAATATCTGAAGGCAAATTGGGTGTGAGGCAAAAGTGCCATTTACGTACAGGTGGTCAAATATTCTGAATTGTTCAAGGAGTTTTCCGATACTATAAATCTCAAAAAGAATTCCTTCTAAAGTAGCTCTGGTAATATGTTGCTGGGTATGATTGATATTCAAACCAAAATACGTACCCCGTGCATTAGCATTCCAGATGGGGGCTCGTTCACCCAACAAATAAGGCAAAAAGATAAGCCCTTCCGACCCAACTTTTATTTGGGCAATTGACTTAAATAAATCGTCGATAACTTCATCTAAGGATAAATCGCCCGAAAAATCTCCGAATTGTTTGGCAAACCATTCAAATACTACCCCTGCATTGTTGCTGGGGCCTCCGCTGATATAATACCCTTCGGCCAAAATATAATTAAAAAGACGTTGTTGGGTATCTTCCAAAACACTTTTGCCCGCTACACGTACAGCCGCACTCGACCCAATCGTTATCGTAGCTTTGCCTTCGCCAACAATACCCGCCCCAAGGGTAGCCAAACAGCCATCGCTTGCTCCCAAAATAATAGGAGTTTGCTCTGAAATGCCCCACGTTGTAGCATATTCCTTTTTTAGCTTCAGATGATGGTAAAATACCGAAGCTGTTTCTGACAACTGTGAAGGTTTGATTCCTGCAAAATCAAGGGCATCGGTATGCCATTTCAAACGGTGAATATCAAAAAGACCTGTCGACGAAGCAATACTATGGTCTACGATATACTCGCCAGTAAGCTGTTTTATGACATATTCTTTGAGCGAAATATATTTATCTATCTCGGCCGAATGAGGCTGTTGATTTTGCTGAAGCCAAGCAATTTTCATTAGCGGCGACATCGGGTGAATTGGAGTGCCTGTATGCTGATAAATACTAGCCGATAAGCCACTTTTATTGAGCTGTGCTACTTGTTGTATGCCACGGTTGTCGGCCCAAATAATAGCATTTCCCAAAGGAACACCTTTTTGATTCACAGGCAAAACACTGTGCATCGAGCCGCTCAAACAAATCGCCGATACCTTCATTTTCTGAGGCAATACAAATTCATTTAATAGGTTTTTGACCACAAAGAGCGTGGTGATAAATACCTGCTCGGGGTCTTGCTCGCTCCAGTCGGGTTGAGGGTGAAAGGTTGGGTATGTGCCTTTTCGGCTATATAAATCTTGGCCATTGAGGTTGTACACATGTACTTTCACAGCCGAAGTATTGATGTCGATAGTAATAATACATTCCATATTGATAAGAGGTTGTACGCTTTTAAGTAATCGGCAAAATAAATTATTTAGTCTCAAAAAGTTAGTACTACTGTAGCAGACTGCTCATCATTTATACCTACTTATGATTGGCTATTTTTCCTAAAATCACGGGGGGTATAGCCTGTCAGTTTTTTGAAAGTTGATGAAAAATGCTGTGACGAATAAAAGCCTGTTTGCAAAGCAATATCTGTAAGGCTTATGGTAGTACTTTTGAGTAGTCGAATAGCCTCCGAAATTCTGATATTGATAAGGTAATTGAGGGGCGAAAATCCCGAAAAATGTTTTACCTTTTCAGAAAAAGCGGTAGTGCCTAAGCCCATGAGGCCAGCCATTTCTTCTACTGTCCACTGATATTCTAGGTTTTCGCGGAGTGCCTGTTCCAGTTTTAAGAAAGTCTGTGGAAAATCACGGGGGTCATTTTCTTGCTTGCTCATAGCCCTAAAAATGGTTAAAAGTAGTTCATCTATCAACTGCCGAACCCGTGTTTTGTATCCCAATTGTTGCTGTGAAATTTCTAAATATAAATTCTCTAAAATAGGCTGAATTAGTTTGAGGCGAGGTAGCACAGGCCTATTTTGCAAACACAAAATCCTAGCCATAATCCGTTGCTCATTATCAGGAATCTGGCTCCATTCACCCAAAGTAAGTTCGTTGTTTTCGCTTAGCCATTGTGGCAAAATGGTTAGGCAAGTGATTGTTCCGATGGCCAAATACCCCTTTTCGCTACCCAGCTTTTGCCAAGGGCAGGCTATAGCAGCATCGTTTGGATACAGCAAAAAAGGCTTGTTATCAATCACCCAGTCAAATCGCCCTTCATTGATAAAATAAATTCTGATACCTTTTTTGGCATCAATTACCATAGAATTTAATTCAATTTGCTGGATTTTTTGATGAACAAATTCCAAAATAAAAGGAAATTCCGACAAATCGCCCGTTTTTCCTTGATACCATTCAAAGGGATTCATTCAAGTGTTTTCAGTCCAACTTTTGTATATAAAGTGTCGTAAAAGTAGTACTTTTCATCAAACAAATATTGTATAATTCTACAGTGATAAAAAATGAAAGTATATTTATATAGAAAGCTTGAAATTTGAAGTCTCATTACAAAACACATACAGTTATGCAAATTGGAATTATTGGCTTAGGCAAAATGGGCTATAACTTGGCTCTTAATTTAAAAAGAAACGGTTACGAAGTAATAGCCAACGATGTAAACCAAGATTTTGTACAGAAAATAGCCCAAGAGGAGGGTATTGCGACAGCCTCGTCGTTGTTGGAACTTACCGAAAAATTAGTAGGCCGTCGGGTAATTTGGTTGATGGTACCTGCTGGCGAAATTGTTGATAAGGTTATTGAAAGCTTGATTCCTTTGCTAAACCCTTCCGATATTGTCATTGATGGAGGCAACTCATTTTACAAAGATTCTCTTCGCCGATATGCTTATTTAAAAGCACAACAAATAGATTTCTTAGATTGTGGTACTTCGGGCGGTACAAGTGGGGCTTTGAACGGGGCTTGTACAATGATTGGGGGCGATAAAGCTGTTTTTGACTACGTAGAGGAGGTTTTTAAGCAAATATCGGTAGAAAACGGGTACTTACACACGGGCGAAGCAGGCAGTGGGCATTTTACCAAAATGGTACATAACGGTATTGAATACGGTATGATGCAGGCTATTGCTGAGGGCTTCGAGGTATTTGAACGCTCGCAATTTGATATTGATTTTTATAAAACGGCCAAAATGTTTAATCATGGCTCGGTAGTAAGAGGCTGGTTGATGGAACTAACCGCCAATGCTTTCTCGAAAGACCCTCAGCTAGATAGTATCAAAGGAATTATGCACTCGTCGGGCGAAGGAAAATGGACATTAGAAACAGCCTTAGACATGGGTGTACCTACGCCTGTAATTGCCTTGTCGGTAATTATGCGGTACCGTTCGCAGATGGAAGATACGTTTTCAGGTAAAGTAGTTGCGGCTCTTCGTAACGAATTTGGGGGGCATGCCGTAGAAAAAAAATAATCGAAATGAGTCAATATTATACTGGGATAGACATAGGAACTACAGCCACCAAGGCTGTAGTTTTTGATGCTGTCGGACAGGTCGTTTTTCAGCATTCGGTAGAGTACCCTATGTTTCATCCGCATCCGCAATGGAGTATTCAAGAGCCCCAAGATATTTTAGCAGCCGTTTTATTGTGTATTGAGGTAGTTCGAGAACAGTATGTTACCGAGTTTATTAGTTTTAGCTCGGCTATGCAAAGTATTTTGGCTGTCGACCAAAACCATAACTTGCTAACCGACTGTATTCTTTGGGCCGATAACCGAGCCAGTGATGTAGCAGATGAATTAAAGAATAGTGCCTTGGGTAAGGATTTTTACCAAAAAACGGGTATTCCGATTCATACTTTTTCGCCTATGACCAAAATACTGTGGTTGAAAAAGCATGAACCAGCCATTTTTGAAAAAGCAGCAAAGTTTATTAGTATCAAAGAATACATTTGGTATTACCTAACGGGCGAATATTGCATAGATACGTCTATGGCTTCGGGTACTGGAATTTTCAATATTCATGATTTGGTATGGGAAGAAAGTATTTTATCTTTTCTTGAAATAGAAGCCTCACAACTTTCGCCGATTGTGAGTTCTTACCATACAGCATACGCCAAAAATAGCGGCCAATTGTTGGTATTGGGTGGTGGCGATGGAGTGTTGGCCAATTTGGGTACAGGTGCAATGAACAAAGGCAAAATTGCTCTTACGATAGGTACTAGCGGAGCGGTTCGGCTGTCGAGCAAGGGGGCATTTGTAGATGAATTAATGCGTACACAGTGTTATCATTTCAGCGAAGATCAGTACCTAAAGCTAGGTGCTGTCAACAACGGTGCTATTGTATTACAGTGGCTCAAAGAAGCTATACTCAAAACAGAAATGTCGTTTGTAGAAATGTTTCAGCAGGCCGAAAGCGTACTTGCGGGTAGTGAAGGCTTGGTATTTGTACCTTATTTGTTAGGCGAGCGAGCTCCTATTTGGGATGCCAACGCCAAAGGCCTAATTATGGGGCTTACGATTAATCATCAGCAAGCTCACCTAATTCGGGCTACAATGGAGGGGATAGTATTTGGGCTTTTGCATATTACAGAAGTACTTTTGCCTGCCCAAGAGCGTGACCAAATTAGTATTATGGTAAGTGGTGGTTTTGCCAAAAGTGCTTTGTGGCTACAGATTGTGGCCGATGTATTTCAGATGAACGTAGAGGTATCGGGTACAGTAGAAGGCTCGGCTTGGGGGGCTGTTATGATTGGCTTTGGGGCAATTGGCAAGCCAATACCTGTTTTACAGCAAACCGAACAAGTTATTAGCCCTAACCCTGACACCAAAGCGGTATATCAAGCCAATTTTCAGCAATTCAAGAAAGTATATCCTTTTATCAATGCCTAGAAAAAAGAGGCTAACCATCGGGTAGCCTCTTTATCAAGAAAAGTTTTGTAGGTTCTGAAGTAAGTCAAAAAAGAGCTATACATTAGAAAAAAGGTATCCAACGCCTTTGATAGTACGAATATAGTCGTCACCAATTTTTTCTCTAATCTTTCTGATATGAACATCTACCGTTCTTTCAGTAACATGAATACCTCGTCCCCAAACGTTAGATAAAATTTCGTCTCTTGAATAAACCTTGTTGGGGTTTGTTACAAAAAACATTAATAAATCAAATTCTTTTTTGGGCAAAACCCACGAGTTGTTGTTTACAGCAATAGAATAGTTTTGTTTGTTGATGGTAAGATCCTCAATCACAATTTTCTCTATGCCTGTTCCTTCGTTCAATTCCCTTTTCAATATGGCCTTGATTCTGCTTAGCAAAGCTCTTGGTTTAACGGGCTTAATAATATAATCGTCGGCACCAATATCGAATGCGGCTATTTCTGAATATTCTTCGGCACGAGCCGTTAGAAATAGGAGGTAAGTTTTGTGTAATTCGGGGAGTTGTTTTATAATACGCCCCGCCTCTATACCATCCATAATGGGCATCATAATATCCATTACAATAAGGTCGGGAAGAAATATTTTAGCTTTTTCAACAGCAACTTTTCCATTTTCGGCGGTCATTACTTGGTATCCTTCGCCTTCGAGGTTGTACTGTAGTAATTCTAAAATATCGGGGTCATCATCAACTAACAAAACTTTTAGCGAAACGTCTATCATAAGAGTAATATCTAGGACTATAATTTATTGGCAAACTTATCACCTAGAAATTACCTCATGGTTATTGGTATATTAACTATAGATTATCTTTTTTATAGATAGTTATTTCATGACGTTTTTGATTACCTCGCCTGTTGGTTTGGGGCTTGTGTAGTCGATTCCCAACAATTTGGCTAATGTTTTGGCAAATTGGTTTTGGTAAAGCTGACTTTCATTTTTTTGCTCGCCAGTTGCTGGGGTATCTGGGCCAATTACTGCAAACCAAATTTGGTCTGAGTATGCAGTTTTGAACCCGTGGTCTGTCCATTTTGATTTAGGAAACTGCCCACGACCGTGGTCGGAGGTAATAATCAGCGTAGTTTTATCTTTGTATTGTGGCATACTTTGTAGCGTATTCCAGAGGTCGGCTAGATAAGTATCAAAGTTATGGGCAGCATTGAGGTAGGCATCGTAAATACCCGCATGGGCGTAGTCGTCGGTTTCGTCAAAAGCCAAGAACATCACCTTCGGTTGTTTTTTTACCAAATATTCTTTCATCAAATAATACGTCACAAAATCATGGCGGTCGGCAATTTGGCTAGGAGTTGTTTGCTGAATTTCGTTCAGAAGTTCTTCTTTTGGGGTAATACTTCCCTTTACCAGTTCTTTGCCTGAATTAACAGGAATCCTGCTACGCTCTTCATTGATAATATACGGAAAGCAGTCCCATGTACTGAAGGCTGCAATTTTGCCATTGAAAGCTGGTTTTTTGTGCAAAAACTCTAAAACCGTTTCGTTGGGATTATTAATTTTGTCGTTGCTCGTAATCTTTTCATCGTCGGCAAAACCTGTTAATATTTCGTTATAGCCTGGGTACGAAAACCATTGCTGGTTGGTAATATTCACTTTATTGCCAAAAGCTCTATTGCCATAAATTTGTCCTTTTTGGGCAACGGTATTCCATAAAAAAGGCAATAGCTTTCGGCGACTCGAATCGGAAGTGGAGCTTCCGTATTTGGCTATCAAATCTTTCTTGTTGCGTGTGTACGAGTCGTTGTTGACTAAGGCCGAATCTAGGCCATTAAATACTTCTAGCCAACGGAATCCATCGGTAGTAATCAGGATTACATTTTCAGTTTTGCGTTGTGCCATACTTGCCGAAGTAATCAAGCAAGCGATACAGCATATCAATAGTTTTTTCATGGAAGGAAGTGGATGTTTTTTGAGTTGTGAGGTCGTAAATTGTTAATTTGTGTTTTTTGTGGAATTCTTCAAAAAAATAGAAAACATTGAGTATATGTATTTGTTAGTCAGCTTTTTTCACTAAATCACACTAAATCACTAAATCACTAAATCACTAAATCACTAAATCACTAAATCACTAAATCACTAAATCACTAAATCACTAAATCACTAAATCACTAAATCACTAAATCACTAAATCGCTAAATCACAATTCACTAAATCACTAAATCACAATTCACTAAATCACTAAATCACAATTCACTAAATCACTAAATCACTAAATAAACAGCTCATGAGCCATTGGATAATAATAATTGATAGACAATACCTCTTTGTTAGTTTCTTTGGCTAGTTCGTCCCAAGCTCTTAGCTGAAGGCTTTTTTTGAAAAGAGGGTGTTTTTCAAAAAGCTCAGCTTCTTGTGCTGTCATTATTCCACCTTGGAAAGATAGCGTAATTTTGCTTGCTTCCGAGAGTTGCTCAAAGTATTGAGGATGCTTATACGTTAAATACCTTTTGGCCTGAACGTGGTTTCTAACAAGCAAGCCCATATTGCTAGGAAAACCGATATTATCCAGTAATTCAGCCCCAACTATTTCGTGGCGGAGGTGGCCATTGCCTGCCATATCTTCCGATTCGTGCATAGGTAAAAGATGGCCAATGTCATGAAAAAGTGCGGCCAAGACCACTATTGGCGTTTCGTGGGCATCGACAGCCAATTGTGCCGACTGTAGGCTGTGTTCCAAAACAGTTACAGGCTCTCCAATATACTCGTTGTGGCCATGTTGGGCAAATAGCCCAAATAGATAACTAATTTTTTGGTCGGTAGTTTGGTTAGTAAAATCCATAGGAAATGAATAAGCGTTGATATGTGAGGTTAAGTATTTTTTTTCAAGAACTTATGTGGTGTTGAGTGCTATTGAACTTTGCTTTGATACTTAGTTTTAAAAAGAAAATAGTGAGGTAAAACCTCACTATTTATTCACATCATTAACCAGTTTTTTCATCATGATTAATGAATATTCACCATATATTTCATTCCATTTTCGTCTTGAAGTAATTGAGTGAAACTTACAACTATCCTATAACTAGTTATTTACAACATAGTGTTGCACAGAGGTTTTTATGAAGTTGTACAAAGTAATGTTTATTATTTTTGCCTGTACAACCCTATGTGTATGGTAAAAAGCTAAGCAACTACCAATGTCTAGTATTCAGAAAAGTTATTCAATGGCTAAGCTATTTTAGCGATTGCTCAATTACATATTACTATTTTAACAACCACAAGTCGTAGTTGATGTCGTCTTTTCCGTCAGTAAACTGGCGTTTTAGAGCTTCTTCAACATTGGTTTTGTTGGTTGTAAATTCTGACTGAGGATATTGAAAACGTTTTGGAATACGAGTACTATTGCCTGTTCCTGGGCCAATTAAAAACGTAGGGATACCTGTTCTTCTTTGGTTGAAAAATGCCTCATATCCAGAGTTTTGGAAGAATGCAACATATTTTTGGTTCAAAATTTGGGTTAATCCTTGTGTATTATTGCCTTTGTATTGAACCGTAGCCTGAGCCAAATAATCGGTAGTATTGCTAATCCCATAAAATTCCATTGACCCTTTGATACCTTTTTCGTACCAGTCCTGAGCATTGCCTGTAGCCCAACCGCGGTTGATACCCTCGGCAATATTAAAACACATTTCTGGGTAGCTAATAATAAAAGTGTTTTCGCCTGTGTAAGATGAATAATAACGCTTACGGCTTTGGAAAGAATATTCCCCTTTCAATACTTTGGTAGACATATCGGCAAGGTCTTCGCCCGAACTAGCCCCTTCATAAGCATTGAAGTCAGTAGCCGAAAGGCCAGCTTTGATTTTGGCTTCAGCGGGCTCGGCCACCACAAATAGGCGTGGGTCATGGTTTACTTTCAACAAGTCGATATAAGTTTTGGCCATGTTTTCACGCGTGGCATTGTTACCGAAATTGTCGGGGTTGCGAGGGTATTTGTTGATAGCACTCCAAGAATATTGCAAGCTTTCGCTAACCGAAGTCATTAAAGGGTATTTGGTAGGATTGCTGATAATATTAGCAAATTCTTGTTTTACCTTCAAATCTGTATCATCGGCCTTTTTGCTTAGGTGAATCAAAACACGCAGTTTAAGGCTATTTACAGCTTTTTGCCATTTGCTCAAATCGCCGTTGAAATAAATATCACCTGCCAAAGTTTTGTCGCCATTAACAATCAACTGAGCAAAGTCGCTATTGGATTCGTCGAGCCACTTTAGTACTTGAACAAAAACATCTTTTTGTGTGTCATATTTGGGTTGGTCAACGGTGAGTCCTTTTAGGGCATCCTTAACAGGTAAATCACCTACATTGAGGGTCATTTTTGTGTAGAAATAAGCTCTCAAAAACTTACCCAAAGCCGAATAAGGGTTTATATCTTTTGCCCCACTTCTTTTGGCTTCTTCTTCCATTTTAACAACATTTTTCAATAGTGTAAACTGCAATGAAGCCGCCGACCAGTTGTATTCGTTGTTGTCGTAATAGTTATAATTTGAGCAATAGAACTGGGCATTACGCATTGGGGTATTCCAAGCCCCTTCGTTCATATTACTTAGTACAGTACGCAAAACAAGCTCGGAAGGTACAGAAGTAGCCAAATTGGGGTTTTTCTCAAGAAGTTCGTAGTCGCTGCAACTAGCCAAGCTACCTAATAAAAACAGAGATAAAATATATTTTTTCATGATATTGCTCTTTGAAATTGATTGTTGCAAGAAAGAACACAAGCCTAATAAAAGCTATAACTTGTGTTCTGAAAAGCGATTATTTAGAAAGTCAAGTTAAAGTTTACACCAAAACGTTTCATCGTTGGTGTTTGTAAACCAGTGCTTGTACTCAAGCCAGTGTATTGGTCAAGGTCAACGCCGCTATGTTTGCTATCTACGAAGTAGAATAAGTTACGACCAACAAACGATACAGAAGCTTGTTTGATAAATGATTTTCCTAAAACAGCTGCTGGGAAGTTATAAGAAATAGTTACTTCACGGATTTTAGAGAAAGTCTTGCTCATCATATTGCCTTCGGCTGTAGAGTTATAACGGCTGATATAATCCTGAGCAAAAGTTTTGATGTCGTTTGGTGCATATTTTAGTTCCGAATAATTGGTAATCACACCTGTTGCTGGGTCATAAGCAGGAGTACCCTCTACCAGTTTTACGCCTTCACCCACATACGATTTAATACCTTTTACGTCTTGTTCGCGGGCTGCACCCAAAGCTCCTTCAATGGTTTCGATATGACGGCCACCTCTGAACGACTGACGACGGATATAGTCTTCGGTAACACCACCAACACGGCCATCAAACAAGATATTCATCGACCAATTTTTGTAGTTGAATTTGTTATTGATACCAAACACATAGTCGGGGTTGGCGTATCCTTGGAACTGGCCTTTTGGTAACACAATCGGGCGGCCACCAGCATCATTGATAATCTGACCGTCTGGGGTACGAGCAAAAGAAGAAACAATTACGGGGTCGATTCTATCACCGATTTTGATATTGATATTTGAAGGGTTACCGCTTACAAAATAGCTTGATGGAAGTGAGGTGATATTGCCAAAAATCTCTTTCAATGTTTCTTGGTAAGTAGACCAGTTTACGGCAACATCCCAACTAAAGTTTTTGGCTTTTACTGGTGTACCTTTCAAGGTAACTTCCCAACCTGTTTTTTGGGTTCTAATACCATTTACGATAGCGTTGGTATAACCTGTAGTTTGCGACAAATCACGGCTAAAAATACGTGGGCCATCGTTTGATACAAAATAAGTTACTTCGCCACTGATTCTGTTTTTCAACAAGCTAAATTCCAAACCTGCTTCAATTTGTTCGGTCGAGTTTGGTTTTAGGTCAGGGTTATTTAATCTGTCAGAATAAGCAGCCGAAGGGTTGTTGTTATAGCCAGGTGCAATACCATAACCTACCGAGTTGGCATAGTTAGGGCCGTCGTAAGAAGACGCATATTCAGTACCATAGCCCAATGGATACGAGGCACTTGGTGTTGCACCGATAGTTGAGCGTGTCAAACCATCTTTTACGTTGGCATACGAACCTCTTAGCTTGAAGAACGAAATAGTTTCAGGCAATTTTACATAATCAGAAATAACAGTACTCAAACCAAATGATGGATAGAAGAAGGTGTTATTGCCTTTTGGTAAAGTTGACAAACGGTCAACACGACCTGTCGTCGAGAATGTCACAAAACCTTTGTAAGCTAAGTCGGCCGAATAATAGGCACTTTGTACTTCCATGTCTGAAGTATAACTAAATGCCTTGATAGGACGCAACGAGTTCGAGAATGTATATACGCCTGGGGTATTGAGGTAGTCGGTGGTTACATAGCTCGACTGATAGCTAAAGTTACGGATATTACCACCGCCCCACACTTTTACATCGAATACGTCGTTGAACACTTTGCTGTATTTCACAAGAACATCGGTATTGTTTTCAAACAACGTTCTTTTGTCTTCACGGTAGTCACCTTTGGCTTCTTCACGGCCATATACAGTAGCCGAGAATGGGAATTTTTCGTTGCGGAAAAGGTCATAAGTTGTCAACGAAGTACGTCCTGTAATTTCTAGGTTGTCGTTCAGCTTGTAGTTTAACGAAGCATATCCATAAATATCATTTTTATAATGGCCTCGTGTCCATTCGTAAGCTACAAAATAAGGGTTGTTATAACGCTGATATTCGGCATAAATCTGCTGATAACCTTCTTTGCCTGCCTGCCAGTAGTTACGCATTTGGTCTACGTCCCAGTCGGCACCACCCCACAATACCATGTTGTAAATCAGCGAGTTGGGGCCATAGTTTACGTCAGGGATATTAGGAGTAGACTGGCGGTTGTAGTTGAGGTTAGCTTCCAAACGCAATTTTTGTGAGAAATTATAACCAGCCGAAATATTGAAGTTGGTAGAATTTAATTGGGTATTTGGAACAATCCCTTTTTGGTAATTATGCGAAAGCGAGAAGCGGAGGTCGTATTTGTCATTGCTTGAAGAAATAGCAATGTTGTTGTTCGACTGCAAGCCGTTACGCAAGAAACGAGTCAAATTGTCTTTACCACGAGCCACCCACGGTGTACCTTGGCGAACACCATTTACTACAGGGCTGTCGTATTGAGGAATCAACTGGCCTTCAAATTTTGGTCCCCAGATGTCGTAGTCGCCGTCATTTTTACCGCCACCACGACCATCTACGAACTCATAAACTCCGTGGTCTCCAGGTCCATAAGCATCTTGGACTTTCGGAATAGCGTTGAAGCCATTTTCTACCATCGTTGAAGAATTAAATTCAACGGAAAAACCACGTTTATCTTTAGAACCTTTTTTAGTTTTGATAAGAATAGCTCCGTTTTTGCCACGAAAACCATACAAAGCCGCTGCGTTGGGCCCTTTCAAAACCGAATAGGTTTCAATATCATCGGCCGAGATATTCCAAGTGTCTGAGTTGATAGGTACACCATCTACTACAAACAATAAATCAGAATTACCTCTTAATACCAAATTAGGACGACCCAATAGTTCGGACGAAGCACCTACTGTTAAGCCTGCCACTTTGCCCGACAACGAGTTGATAGGGTTGGGTTCACGGGCTTTGATAAGCTCTGCTCCCTGAACAGTCTGGATAGAGTTGGTCAACGAACGCTTGTCTTTTGAAATCCCCAAAGCCGTAAATACTACTTCTTGTAGCATTTTGTTATCGGGCGTTAAACTTACGTTGATAACAGATTTGTTTCCAACGGTTATTTCCTGACTACCAAACCCAATAAATGTAAATACTAATACGTCTTGGCTTTTGGCCGAAATTTTGAAAGCTCCGTCGGCACCCGTTGTAGTACCTTTGTCGCTTCCCTTTACACGAACCGAAACACCTGGAAGCGGAGCATTGTCGTCTGAAGCATTAACTTTTCCAGTGATTTGAGCCATTGAACTAAAAGAACACAATAGCAACATAACGGGAACAAACATCGAGGTCATAAACCACGTAAAGTCTCGTTGAAACTTTTCGAGCATGGGTAAAATTTTCTTCATTGGTTTTTTATTGTTTTATGTATTAGGATTGAAGTGGAAAAAGCAGCCAATCTTTTGTTGATGATGTTGGAAAGACAAAATGTATTTGACGCTCAAAAGTTCCTTCATAAAATCAATGCAAACCTACCACCTTAATATGACCCCTTCTTCAAGGAAATATTAAGCATGATTGAAATTTTACCCTATATTGTATCGACTTATTTACGAATAGGTTATCAAATTGTTAGGTGTATGTAAAGTTGTGTTAGTTCGGTAATAAATTGCTGAATCAGCTTACTGGGCTCTATTTAATGTTCCTAATAAATTAATGCCCGAATTAGATTTTTGATTGAATATCTGATTGAAATAGAAATACGACGAAATCACTAAAATAATACAAAGAGTAGGTAATAGTTGAGCAAAAGCATTGAGCAAGCTCAGCCAAGAAAGGTTATTTTTACCAAAGTTTTTAATCAAAAGTACAATTACACTGCCCAAATAACCGCAGAAGTCGGCTGTATAAAACAGAAAACCCACATTTCCACGTTCTTTTAAGGCTGCAAGGAGGCGGTCAAAAAGCATACCATTGAAGGGAACATATACCATATACAAGCCCAAGCCCGTAAGTACCATCCACCAGTAACCCGTTGAGCCATGGTTATTATAAGAAAAAGTAGCCAAGAGCATCAAGGTACATCCCGAAAAAATCATAAAATGATTAAACCAAAGAGCCATTTTATGATTTTTGATAAGATATGCCGCCCCTGTCATTCCACTAATGGCAATGCCAATAATAACTTCGGTTTCAGAAAAAACAGAAATATCGGTTATACCGAGTTCTTGCCAAATTTCAACCCCAAAATTGTCTCTAATATCTCTAAAAATAGTCATCAATACGTAAATAATTACTAGAAGAGACATTCCTAGTCCATATTTTTTCATAAACTTTTTACGTTGTTTGGCAAACATCGGTACACGTTCTACACGTTCAGCCTTGTCTTGTTCGTCGGGCTTTGGCACTTGGTTCATAGCCCAAACCGATAATACCAATAGCGGAAAAAAACATAAGCCAACAATAAATGGCATCCAAAACTCGCTGATTCCTAGGTTGATAGCAAAGCGAGCAATGCTTTTGATAATACCCGAAGACACAATAAAGCTTACGGCCAAACCAGCCCCTAACAAGTCGGTAATACGACGACCTTCCAAAAAACTAAATACCAAACCATAAATCATACCCAAGCCAAGACCATTGAGGTACATAAACATCCAGTTGTCGGGGGCAGGCACAAGGGCAAACATCAATAAATTGATTTCGGAATAGACAATCATACCTATTATATATAGTATCCGTTGTTGGGGTTTTACCTCGGCAACAATTTTGATACCCAACCCTTTGGCTGTGGCATAGCCCAATACTTGGGCTACCACCAAGATAATTTTATAGTCAACTCCCCAAAGGAATATATCTTGATATTGGCCCGCGGCAAAAGGCTTTCTGAAAGCATACATACAGAAATAGGTGCTAAAAGCAGACAAGCCCAAAAATAAGCCTGTGAATAATCGTGATTGTTTTTGGAGAAAATTACGCAAAGAATGAGCCATTGTATTAAGTAATAAACAGTGTACCTAAGTACACCTTTTGGGGTATTGTGTAAAAGCCACATCATAACAATAAACACAACAGCCAAATCTGCTGGAACTACCATGATGGTTGGCCTTGATAAAAAGATTTAGACAAGAATACAAATAAAATACCTTGTTTTTCAGAATGTTACGCACAGTTAATCGATATTTAACATACCGTTAAAAATAGACTTTATACCTTTGATTGCTCAATAGCAAAGGCCAATGGACTGGGACTTCCAACAACCCTTGCTCAATAATATTAGTACTAAATCTTTAATCAATACCTCTATGAATCCAATTGAATTGGTTGTTTTTGATATGGCTGGTACAACTGTACAAGACCGCCATGAAGTTGAAGTTTGTTTTATGCAAGCCGCTGCAAGAACAGGTTTGAGCGTAACCCCCGAACGAGTGCTGGCATTACAAGGTTATGCCAAAAAACAAGTATTTGAAATGTTATGGACTGAGTTATTGGGCGAAAACCATCCCGATATACAAGGTTTTGTAGATGTATCGTATATTGAATTTTGCTCAATTTTAGAAAATCACTATATCGAACACGATGTTGTACCTACCGAAGGCTGCCTAGAAATCTTTGATTACCTAAGAAGTAAACAAATCAAAATTGCTCTCACCACAGGATTCTATCGGAAAGTAGCCAATATCATTTTACAAAAATTGGGCTGGCTTCAGCACCTCAACGAACAATATCTCAATATCGGTGCGGGTATTATTGACCTATCTGTAACCTCCGACGATGTAGAAAGAGGCCGCCCCGAACCACTGATGATTCAGTATGCAATGAACAAGCTGGGAGTACAAGATAGCAAGCGTGTCATAAATATTGGCGATACCCCTTCCGACCTCAAGTCGGGTATGCGTGCGGGCTGTAGGTTGTCGTTGGGGGTTACTAACGGTACTCATACACGTCAGCAACTAACTATTCATCGCAACGATGGCCTGTTACCTAATGTGCTGGCTCTGAAGCCTATGATAGAGGCTATTGAAAGTAAAGTTGTTAGTTCAGTTACTTTCTAAAACAACATATTGGGCAAGGTTAAAAGTGATGTTGGCACAACTAGGCTTATATACCTTTACAAAATAAAACCAAATGGTATTGTATTTGTCTGATTATCAGGGTAAAGCTGTTTTTGATTTCCTATATTTACAATGAGTAAAATAAAAGAATTATTCAAGGAAATGGATAATAGAGATACCCCTTTGCCAATCTTCAAAACTTGATAAATAACCTTGATTTGAATCACTTTTCACACAAAAATTACAATTTGATAAAATAGCACATTTCGTAGCTCATGAAAAAATATGATTTAATAGTAGTAGGAGCGGGCAATCTAGGAACATTCCACGCTTTTCATGCCTTACAAATGGGTAAGTCGGTACTGATGCTGGAAAAAGATTCAGAACCTATGGAAGCCACAGTACGTAACTTTGGGCAAGTTGTACCTTCGGGACAAGCCCTTGATACGTGGTTTGAATACGGCAGGAAGTCACTAAAGATATATAAAAGTATTCAAGACAAATTTGACATTAGTGCTCGCCAAAATGGTTCGTACTATTTTGCCTCCGACGACGATGAAGCCAAATTGCTGGAAGAAGCCCGTGCCTTATTCAAAATGCGAGATTACCCAAGTGAGCTATTGAATAGAAAAAGCTGTTTTGAACGTGTACCTGCCTTGAATAACTCCTATTACAAACAAGGCTTGTTTTTTCCTGAAGAGTTTTCGGTAGAACCCCGCACAATGGTACATCGTGTTCGACAATTATTGGAGAGCGATTACCACCTTGACTTTGTCAATAATACAACGGTAGTAGATTGTTGGGTAAAAAATGGCCTTTGCGAAGTAAAAACCTCGAAAGGAACAACTTTTTGGAGCGACAAAGTGGCTATCTGTAATGGGCGAGATTTCAAGGCATTGTATCCAAGTGTTTTTGAAGAAAGCGGCATGAAAGTTAGTAAGCTCAATATGATGTCGACTTATCCAATAAAAGAAGTTACCCTAAAAGGTAATATTCTATCTGGGCTGTCTATTCGTCGTTACGATAGCTTTAAGTCGTGTAGCTCATATACTACTATTTCGCAACCCGAATGGCAAAAGCCTTATAATCAATGGGGTATTCATTTATTATTTAAACAAGCCCTCAATGGCTCTATTATTATTGGCGATTCGCACGAATATGCAGGTGTGTTGGAGTCTGCAAGTTTAGATTTTGGGATCAATATGTCTATCAATGACTTGATTTTGAAAGAAGCCAAGCGAATATTGAATTTACCCAACTGGGGTATCCAAAATTATTGGGCAGGGTATTACTCACAAACCGAAGATGGTGGCGTATTTGAATACGAAATCGACGACAAGATTTTTATAGCCACAGGTATTGGGGGTAAAGGGATGACCACATCGCCAGGCTATGCCCAAAAACGAATAGGAGATATTTTTAGAAAATAAGGCTACTCAACAAAATCATATTTTCCTATTAGCTAACAAATGTATTGATGAGCTAATAGGAAAATTACCCAAAGCTAAACCATTAAGATGAAAGCTCCTTGGTTTTATAGATAATTTGATGAATCAGATGGTCGAGCCGCTCGGTTTCGCTCAAAATCAAATCAATATATTTACTTTGTTCGCTGCCCTTTACCAGCATATTGGCACTTTTGAGTAATTTAGACAAGCCAATAATATTAGAAACAGGACTTCTTACCTCGTGCGACTGTTGCCAAGCAATGGCTCGTAAGGTGGCATTTTGTAACAGGATTTTTTCTTCAAACATTTTCCTTTCGCTAATATCGGTAGAATTGAATGAAGCCCCCACAAGCTGGCTGTCATCATCGAAAACAGGGTAAAAAGTGTCTTCAAACCAAATTTTACGATTATCGGAATAATGAACTTCTCGTTCTACTTTGACAAACTCGCCATTGAGTGCCTTGTTCAAATCTTGAGTAAAAGCCTCCCTAGTTCCTGCTGTAATATACTTAAATATATCGTCGCCAATATTGGGGGTACTATTCCAAAGCGATATAATATTTCTTTTGGCAATACTATTGAGCGACAATAGTTGGTACGATTTACTAATAAGCATATTACTGTCTGACGAGCTGTTCAAAATAGCTTTGAGCTTATTGCGGGTTTCTTTATAGCGAATACTATCTTCTTGGATTTTGAGCCATTGTTTCTCCAAATCTTGGGTAATAGGTTTTACCAAGAAAATAATTTCTAATACAATTACCAAAATACTCAAAATCGCCAGCATAATCTCGGCAAGAACAATCGTAAAAAGTTTTTGGTCGGATAGCTTTTCGAGCTTGTTGACGATACACTCCATTTTCAACAAAAATAAGTCTTGATTTCTCGAAATTTGAGCGAGGCGTTTTTTATCTAAATGCGAAGGGTATATCAATTCCTTTTGAATATAATTGATATAAGGTGTAAGCTGTTGGAGAAGCCTTATTACTTCTAGGTCTGTTTGTGCCTTCAACGACAAATCCTTATCATTTTGTAATAAACCTTTGTGGGTTTTTTGTAAAGAATAAAAGGTTTGTAGCAATAACTGTCGTTGAGCGGTATCGCCTTCATAGATTTTATAAAACAACAGGTTGATTTTCTGAGATAGCATGCGCTGCCTACCCGAAAGATTAATGACTTTAGAGTCATTATTTTTCTGATAAAGCCAATATTGTACTACTACCTGATTAAAAACAAGTAAAAGAATTATCAAGCATGCTACATAAAAATAGGTATTTGTTAATCGTTTTTGACGCATAAAATAAAGGACTATTATTTGGACAACAATAAATTAACCATAAGCTTATATAATAAAAATGTGCGAAGCTATACAATTGTATGATTATGAATATGTTGTGTAGGGGGTGGCTATTTTTAGGCATAGCCATCTTGGTGGCTACAGCAAGCAATAGTATGTTGAATAGCTATTTTTTGAGCTACTCTACTTATAAGAAAACATTACGTAGGCTTTTGGATAGATTATCAAGCAGGATATTTGATTGTAATCTACAAATAAATATTAGCTTCTTTCTCATGTTTTGGCAGGAATATTATCTAAAAAAGCAATATAAAGCCCCAATATCATAGAAGTGATACTTTTGAATGGCCAAATCGTTATAGCGATACCCAAAATATTATATTGGGTAATAATGGTTCAGTGTTGGACAATTATCATCAAGCCTTTTGCTCGGCATCTCGGTATTTTTGTTAAGCAATCTTTAATGATTTATTAAATAAGTGTCCCCATCATTTTACCTAAAATTGACATTATGAAAAAACAAGTATCAAAAAAACTTACATTACTATGGGGTTTTTTGTTTTTGTGTATGACATCGTATGCACAAAAAATTACCTTAAAAGGAAAAGTAACAGACAGTGACGGCGTACCACTGCAAGGCGTTTCAGTAGTAATAAAAGGTACATCCAAAGGTACTGTAACTTCGCAAGGTGGAGCTTTTGAACTTGCCTCAGCGTCAAAAGGAATATTGGTATTCAGATATGTTGGATTCAAAGCAACGGAGGTAGCATTTGAGGGCTCAAATGATGCTATTGCAGTACAACTTCAGCAAGACACAGAAACCCTCAGCGAAGTAGTAGTTACAGCCCTAGGGGTAAAGCGTGACAAACGCACCCTAACCTACAGTTCGCAGGATGTAAAAGGCGATGAGTTGATAAAGGCCAAAGAACCCAATATCGTTAATGGGCTAGCGGGCAAAGTGTCGGGTGTACAAATTACCAGTTCGTCGGGTGCACCGGGTAGCTCTTCAAGGATTGTAATTCGTGGTGCAACCTCTGTATTTGGCGACAACCAGGCTTTGGTAGTGGTAGATGGCGTACCCATCAACAACGATGAAACTGGAAACCTCAACTCTGGTCCTGGCAGCAACCGTTTGGTTGATATAGACCCTTCTATTATTGAAAGTGTCAACGTATTGAAAGGAGCCGCCGCTACTTCTTTGTATGGTTCGGCTGGTGCAAGAGGTGTATTGATGATTACAACCAAGAATGGTTCGGGCGAAAAAAAGCCTACAGTATCATTTAGTGCTGATTATTCGTTTGAAAATCCTTTGTTACCCCAAACCCAAACCAAATATGCTCAGGGGTCAAGAGGGCAGTATTTTGACGGAGAGGCCAACAAAACCAGCCTTTCGTGGGGGCCACTTATGGATACCCTCAAAATAAACGGAGTGCCTGCCAAAAGATATGATTTGCAAAAGTTGTTTTTCAAAACAGGTATTACCAAAAACTACACAGTAGGTATTAGTGGCGGTAGTAGTACTTCCAACTATTATATATCTTATTCAAACTTCAATCAAGAAGGAAGCGTACCGAATACCTCGTTTGGTCGTCATGCGGTATTTACTAAATATACCAACAAAATAACCAAAGACTTGACAAGTACTTTTCAGTTTAACTACAGCAATACCTCTAACGATAGAATGCCCGAAGGATATGCTTTAGAAAACCCTATTTGGACAGTTTTGGCGGGGCCTGTGTCTTGGAATCCTTTCCCTTATTTGAATCCAGACGGAACACAAAGAGTATTTCGTTATTCTCGAAACAACCCTTTTTGGGTATTAGACAACGTTTATAATAAATCCACTGTAAACAGATTTATTCCTATCATGACGTTTGCTTATACGCCAACAAGTTGGCTTACAGTAACCGAAAGATTAGGGGCTGATATTTATGGCCAACAAGATAAATACAAAGAAGCACCAAGCTCGACTTTGGCTACTTTAGGACGTATCATTGAGCAAAATACTACTTTCCGCCGTTTTAACCATGACTTGATTATTAGTGCCAACAAAACCTTTGGCGATTTTGAGATAAACGGATTATTGGGAAATAACGTAACGTCTATTTATAGCCAATACCATTATATGCGAGGTACAGGCTTAAACATCAATGGTTTTGATAACATTGGTTCGGCTTCCACTATCACAGCATCCGAAACTAATTATTTACAACGAAAAGTTGGTTTTTATGCACAGGCCAATATCGAATACAAGCATTTCTTGGCGTTATCGCTTACAGGCCGATACGACGGTAGTTCGGTACTGAGCAAAGAGAAAAGCTTTTATCCATATAGTTCTATTGCAACAAGTTTTATTTTCTCAGAGCTATTGCCTAGTTCATTGAGCAGTGTTATTAGTTTTGGTAAACTTCGTCTTTCGTATGCAACTGTTGGTAACGATGGCGTAGGCCCATATTCGCTTACTACGCCTTATAATTCGGCTTCTATTGGCAATATAACCTTTCCATTTCAGGGGCAAACAGGATTTTTGTTAAGCTCGACATTGGGTAACTCTAACCTCAAAAACGAAACCCTCAATGAATATGAAATCGGCTTAGAAACAAAATTATTCCAAAATAGAATTGGCTTAGAGGCATCGTATTTCAATCGTAAAACTACCGATGGGATTATTCCTGGGGTGGCTATTGCACCATCAACGGGCTATACAGGTACAACTGTCAATAGTGCTAGCTTAGAAAATAAAGGGATTGAAGTATTGTTGAATTTGACTCCTATAAAAACCGATAAACTCAAATGGGATATAGCCTTCAACTTTACTCGTATTCGCAACAAAGTATTGTCACTTTATGGCGACACCAAGCAGCTAGGTAATGGCTTCTCACAAATTATTGTGGGCGAATCGTATGGTGTAAAATACGGAGCAAGGTTTAAAAGAACAGAAAATGGCGAACTTTTGATTGATGCCAATGGCTTGCCGATTCGTGACGAACAAGACGGTATTGTTGGAAATATTTCGCCAGATTGGTTGGCTGGTATGAACAACACCCTACGTTATAAGCAGTTTGGCTTGAGTTTCTTTTTCGATATGAAAAAAGGGGGTGATATCGAAAACAACGTAGATGGCTACGGAGCATTTTATGGTACTACCAAAGCCAGTGAAGACCGTGCCCCACGTGTCCTAAAAGGCATTAGTATTGTCGATAATAAGCCTAATACTGTACCTGCCGATATGCAAACGTACTACCAAAATTTTGGTGGAATGCTCGAAAGTATTATTCAAGATGGAACGTACATCAAATTGCGTAGTGTAAGCGTAAATTATGATGTTCATCCAAAATTGTTGAAAAAGACCCCATTCAAAACGGCCTCTATTATTGTAAGTGGCAGAAATCTATGGATTTATAGCCCTCATTTTACAGGAGCAGACCCCGAAGTAAGTTCATTTGGGTCTTCTAATGGCTCGCAGGGTATTTATTCGTTTTCGGCACCTACTTCACGTTCTATCAATTTTACGTTGAAGTTTACGCTATAGTTTTATAGCCAAGGTTGGAGTCGTTTTGTTCTTAAACTTTAATTTGACTTAATAATGAAAAAGATTATTCTCTATATAAGTACATTGATTTTGCTAGCTAGCACTGGTTGCGAGCAGTTTATAGATGTAAACCAGAACCCCAATAACCCTACAGATGTACAAGAATCATTGATTTTAGCTCCTGTCGAAGTAGCTATTTCGCATTCGGTACACGGGGGGTATGCCGCAATTTTGTCGTTGCATTATACCCAAGCAGTGGCTTTGAACCAAACGTTGCCCAACGATGGAACTTACTTTTTGGTCAACTCACAAATGAATGGCGAATGGAGTAATTTGTACGTAACTTGTATCAATAACCTAAAAATTCTCAATGAAAAAGCCGAAAAAAATGGTAATAGCAATTATGCAGCTATTTCAAAAATTTTAACGGCTTATTGCTTAGGAATCGGAACAGACCTTTGGGGCGATATTCCTTATTCGCAGGCTTTGCAAGGTACTAACAAGCTAACTCCAAGCTACGACAAACAGGAAGATATTTATAAAAGTATTCAAACATTGCTAGACAACGGTATTAGCGATATTGCTAAACAACATACTCGTTTTCCTAGTGGCGATGATTACTTTTATCATGGCGATATGAACAAATGGAGGAAACTGGCCTATACGCTTAAAGCAAGGTATTATATGCACTTGTCAAAAGCTCCTAATTATACCGCCGCCACACAAGCCGACCTTGCTCTGACGGCCTTACAAAAAGGGATGGAGTCGAATGACGATGATATGAAAATGAATTATTCTGGTGCTGCCAGCAACGAAAACCCTTGGAATCAAACTTTCTTGCCTGGTTCTACTTTAGTGCTGTCGTCGTACACAGTAGAAAGCCTCAAACAACGCAACGACCCACGTTTGTCTTTGATGGTAAAAGCTGCCGCTAGCCCCGACCCTACATTGGGTATTTATAATGGACGTATTATTGGTACAAACGACATTGGTAGCCTCGAATCCTATTCTATTCCGAGTGATTTTTATGCGGGTGCATCGGCTTTTAATTATATTATCAACTATTCGGAAGCTCTTTTCTTGAAAGCGGAGGCTACTTTAATAAAATCGGGTGTTGCGGCGGCTCAGCCTATTTACCAAGATGCTGTAAAATCGCACATGCAAAAATTGGGCGTGGCTACTGCAGGGCTCAATACCTATTTGGCTGCTAGAGGTACGCTAACGTCTAGCAATGCTTTACAACGTATTATGGAAGAGAAAAATACAGCCAATTTTCTATCTATCGAAAACTTCTCTGACTGGAGAAGAACGGGTTTCCCTGTGTTACAAAAAGTGCCAAATGCTTTGTTGAGCGAAATACCAAGACGATTCTTGTATCCAGAGGTAGAAATGATTGCCAACCCTCAGGCACAACAAACGGCCAAATTAATCGACAGGTTGTGGTGGGATAAGTAAAATAGTGTGTGAAAGGTGGAGAAATGTCGGATATTTGATTTTAGCATAGGTATATTCTACTTTTCTCAATGAAGGATAAAACTCTACTTTCATACCCTACAAACAGGATTGAAATAGAATTATTGGGTATGAATATTCAATAATTAATTGTAAGGGCAATCCTTGCAGTTGCCCAAATCTCAAGAGAAGGCAATCGCAAGGATTGCCTTTTATTTTTTCCAATCTATACTTTGCAAAACCACTAACGCACTTATTCACAACAAATAGATTGATTACTTAATTTTAAGATAATATTATGGTAACATTTCAGTGAAGAAAGAAGATGAACTTTGTACTGTCAACAAATTCATGCTATGAGATACTTTTTTACTGTTATTACTTTCTTTTGGGTATATTCATTATTGGGGCAAGACGGCGTATTTGTGGATGCCAGTACTTATCTGAACAATACACCCACAGCAGCCGAAGCCCATACTCGATGGACAGAGCGGGTAAATTCATTAAAATTACACTCCTACAAAGGCACACAGGTATTTGATGCCCACAATGCCTATGGTTTTCGACATGCCAACAAAGACTGGCGTTTTTATCAGCAAAATGTGTACGAAATTGTATCCAACAAAGATATTTATGTGTACCGCCTGATAGTGGAGGCACAGACTACCTCCGAGCTATACTTTTTTAGTAAAACGGTATCATCAGAGCTTATACCGCTAAGTCGCCGAAATTTGCGTCGTGCCTATCAAGATAATAAGGCTTTTTTAGCAATGCTTGATATACTGCATTGGCGGTTTCATCTGGAAGACCCTATTCCGCCCTATAATCATGTAAGAGTTGCCGAATTGTTTTCGTACAGCCAACAATTACAACCTAATTTGTATTACCGATAGCCTGTCGCACAGCCTTTAAGATTTGGAGGTGATAATAAAAAGTTTTGAATAAATCCTGCGAATCCCAAACCACGTTATCGAGTACCACCACACTGGTTTGGGTAGCAGGAAAATAAAAGTTCATCGATATAAAGCCAGGGGCAAAACCCGTTTGTCCAAGTTGAAGAATATGATCTTTGGTGTCTACGGTAATGCCATAGCCATAATCGGTAGGCCCAAAAATAGGATGAGCCCTATGAGCATTTTTTTGTTTGGTAGTCAATAGCTTATAGGTATTTTTTTGCAAAAGTTTTCCTCCAAAAAAGTAGGTATCCCAAATAATCAAATCCTGTGCCGTTGAAATAAAAGCTCCTGCTGCTACATAATTTTCAAAAGTTTCGGTTTCTTCTACCAAACGCCCATCGGGTTGTTCTGTAAAGCCTTTTAATAATCGTTCTGAGCTAGGAAGCTTGTCGGGATGAAAGGTTTGATACATTTTACAAGCTTTAAACAGCTCGTTAGATAGCGTTGCAAATGATTTTCGAGAAGTACTTTCTGCAATTTTAGCCAACAAATCATAGCCAATCTGCGAATACGCATATTTTGTGCCAGCTACAAAAGCCAGAGGCTTGTCGAGTGCTACAATGCCATGCGTATGAGTTAGTAGCTGATGTACCGTAACGGTATCTTTCCAAGGCATGCTCAAATTGGGCAAATACCGACCAATCGGCGTATGAAGCCTAATATGACCTTTGTCGTATTCTCGCAAAACAATTACAGCCGTAAACTGCTTACTAATAGACCCAATCACAAACTGATGTTTTGACAAAAGCTGGGTTTGTTGTAGATAGTGAGCATATCCCTTGCTTTTTTTATAAATTGTTCGTCCATTTTGGGCAATCTGTACAATGCCATTAAAAGGCTTTGTAGTAGGAGCCGCCAACAGCGAATCAATACGCTGTTGTAGCGAACGCTGTGCCATCAATGGCAGTCCCAAGAGTAATAAGTATAGCCCTAATAATCGAGTAAATAGGTTCATGATTTTGGAAAATTATAGATTAAAAAGCCCGAATCCAAGGTCTGCTAATAAGTGGCGAAAAAGCCCAAGGAATCGAACTTAGTATAAGAAGTAAGGCAATACCAAACCAAATAGCCAGTGTTTTGAATCGAGCCGTATCGTTATGTTGTTTTTTGCTTTTGACCGCTCCAATAGTTATAACTACTACAGCACTTAGCATAACGGTGATATGCTCCATACCAAAAAAGCGAATTTGTCGCAGGTGAATAGCTGTGCCAAAGTTTTGATAAAAATATTGTACAATAGGACTAATTACATACAATACCAAACCTAAAGTGGCTTGTGTATGAGCAATAGACAGCGTAACAATACGGAGTAGATTATCCTTTTTTTGAAAAGGACGGGCTTGCTTCCAAGCCCATAAAGCATTGAAAATAGCTATAACCAAACTGATAAGTACAAGCCAACGAACAAGGGAGTGTAATGCTAATAAAAATGAGTACATGATGTTGGTATTTAGTAAATTGTAATTATGGAAGTTATCCTTACACAGAAGAATTTAGGATTCGATAATGGAGCTGAACCAAACCTTTTTCATACGACTTTGTATCAACCAATTCTAAGCCCTGAGTAGGAATATTGCCCTGAAAAAGCCGAATACCATCACCCAGTAATATAGGAATTACCGAAATAATCAATTCATCAACTACTTTGGATTGTAGTAATAGGTTAACAATTGTAGCACCGCCATCGCAATAAATATGCTTTCCTTCCCGAGATTTTAGCTTTTGAACTAGTTCAGTAACATTTCCCTGATAAAAAGTAAGGTTTTGTCTGTTTTCAAGATATTGCCGTGTAATAACATACGTCTCTTTGTTGGCATGTGGAAAAGTATCTACCAGTTGCATCACTTTACTATAGGTTTTTCGACCCAAAATAACCGTATCAACAGTTTCGATAAAAGATTGATAGCCATAATCTTCTCCTTCTTTTTCAACCACCGAAAGGAAATCAAGGTTGTCGTTGTGGGTGGCAATATAGCCATCGAGGCTGGTAGCAATAAAAACGATAAGTTTACGAGGAATAAGCATTCTTTAAATTGATTAAGAAAAACGAGGTAGTTGTAATACAATAACGAGTAAATTTTTTGCAAAATTAAAACAAGACACCTTTCCTTCAACAAAAAAAGGATAAGTGGCAAAGCCAAAAATAACTTTGTTTATAGCTTATTCCTAGCTAATTTTACCACGGCTTTAGGGGTGTTCTGCAAAGAACTGAGAAATACCCTTTGAACCTGCCCCAGGTAATGCTGGCGAAGGGAAAAGTATTCAATCATTCTGCTATTTATATCGGGAAGCTCTGAGGCCATTTTATCGTATAACTAAAATGGAATAATGAAAGAGCAAATCTGGACTCAAATCGAAGCTGTTCGCCAGCAATCTCCTCTGGTACATAGTATTACCAATTATGTAGTGATGAATAATACCGCTAATGCCCTATTGGCAGTGGGGGCGTCGCCTATTATGGCACATGCTCATCCTGAGATGGCCGATATGGTGAGTATAGCGGGGGCTTTGGTTATAAATATTGGTACACTAGATGAATACTGGGTAAAAAGCATGATGCTGGCCATTGAGCAGGCCAATGTATCAGGAAAACCTTGGGTTTTAGACCCCGTAGGGGCTGGAGCTACGTTGTACCGCGACGAGGTTTTGCAACAGATTCTTGTTCAAAAACCAAGTATTATACGTGGAAATGCCTCCGAGATTTTGGCCTTAGCCAACAAAAATACTACCCAAACCAAAGGCGTAGATAGCACCAATGCCAGTACCGACGCTGTATTGGCTGCCAAGCAACTCAACGAAGAGTTTGGTAGTGTGGTCTGTATTTCGGGTGCAATTGATATTATTGTAGGGCAAGGCAAAATCATCAAGCTGTCAAACGGGCATCCACTAATGGCCAAAGTAACAGGAATGGGCTGTACTGCTACAGCATTAACAGGAGCGTTTGTGGCTGTAAATCCCCAAGGCCAATTTTGGGCAAGTGTATCAGCAATGGCCTTGATGGGTGTGGCTGGCCAAATTGCCGCTAATCTTGCCAAAGGGCCGGCTAGTTTACAACTTCATTTTTTAGATACCTTGTATCAATTAACCCAACAAGACTTTTTACAGTATATCCAAGTAGACGAATATGAATAGGCTTGAATTTCCGTATCGCTTGTATTTGGTGACCAACCAAGAAGCCTGCCTTGGCCGAGACTTAGTCAAAGTAACTGAAGAAGCCGTAAAAGGTGGTGTAGATTTGGTACAACTTCGTGAAAAAAATCTTGATGATAAGCAGTTTTTAGTAAAAGCTTTGCAACTGAAAGAAATGCTCAACCAGTACAATGTACCCTTGATTATCAATGATAACCTTTGGGTAGCCCAACAATGCTACGCCGAGGGGATTCATGTTGGTAATAATGATATGCCGCCTCATCAAATCAGGCATCGCTGGAACGACGTTGGTATTCTTGGGTATTCGATTGAATACGAAAAACAACTGGCTTTGCCCGATGCCGAGCTGTCAGACTACCTAGCTTTAAGTCCTGTGTTTGCTACCCCAACCAAGAACGATACCGTTACTGAATGGAAACTAGAAGGAGTGAGCCATATCAGACAATTAACTACTAAACCGTTGGTGGCTATTGGGGCTATCAATCTTCAAAATGCCACTAGTGTAATACAAGCGGGGGCCAACTGCCTTGCGGTAGTATCGGCTATTTGTTCGGCAAGCAAGCCTGCATTAGCTGCCGAAGCACTCAGAAATCAGATAGAAAAAGCATTGATATGAAAAAATATATTCCAGTATTAACCATTGCAGGTTCAGACAGTGGAGGAGGGGCAGGCATTCAGGCCGATTTAAAAACCTTTTCGGCTTTGGGTTGTTTTGGTACGTCGGCTATTACGGCTATTACCGTTCAAAATACCCTTGGAGTACGAGCTATCCATAGTATTCCTACCGATATTGTGGCTGGGCAGATTAGGGCTGTTATGGACGATATTCGGCCACGTGCTATCAAAATAGGAATGATTCATCGTGCCGATTTGGCCGTTGAAATAGCTAATGTTCTCAAAAACTACCCCGAAGTGCCAGTGGTTTTTGACCCTGTAAT
The DNA here is from genome assembly GCF_000427405.1 of Flectobacillus major DSM 103. Taxonomy (NCBI): domain Bacteria; kingdom Pseudomonadati; phylum Bacteroidota; class Cytophagia; order Cytophagales; family Flectobacillaceae; genus Flectobacillus; species Flectobacillus major. Next base: position 2,243,984 of record NZ_KE386491.1, on the reverse strand, counting down.
GGTAGCCACCAGTGGCGATAAACTGATTGAAAATGAAACCGTTTTGGCTTTGGAAGAATACCTATTTCCACTAGCAAAACTCATAACGCCCAATTTGGACGAAGCTACTATTTTGGCCAAAATGCCTATTGCCAATATTGATGAAATGAAAAAAGCTGCGGCCGCTATTTTAGCCAAAGGTTCATCAGCAGTCTTGGTAAAAGGTGGACATCTGCTTGGCGAAACCCTTTACGACGTATATCTCGACAAAACGGGTCATGAACACATTATTACAAGTAAGGCTATCGCAACCACCAATACACACGGCACAGGCTGTACGTTATCGTCGGCGATTGCAGCATTTTTGGCACAAGGTTTTGGCCTTATAGAGGCTATTATGGCAGCTAGCGAGTATATTCATCGGGCTATCGAGGCAGGGAAAGAGGTAAAAACAGGAGCAGGACATGGGCCATTGAATCATTTTTTTAACCCTTTAAAACTTATTGTCGATGAAATGGAGTGAAAAAGCGTGGGAACAGTCCAACTATATTTATGAAGAAATCATCAAAATGCCTTTTATAGAATCGTTGATTAAAGGCACTTTGCCACTAGATAGGTTTCAGTTTTATATTGAACAAGATTCTATTTATCTGGCACATTTTGGCCGAACCTTATCATTGATTGCAGCCCGTGCCAACGATACAGGTCATGTATTAGATTTTATTCGTTTTGCCGAAGGAGCTATTGTTGTTGAAAATGCTTTGCATGCAGGATATTTCAAGCAATTTGAAATAGAAGGAAAAGCCTCTATTTCGCCAACCTGTCATCACTATACCAGTTTTTTATTAAGTACCGCCTCGTTGGCTCAGGTAGAAGTAGCTATGGCCGCAGTGTTACCTTGTTTTTGGATATATAAAAAAGTTGGCGATTATATTTATCAGCAAAAGCAAGTACAAAATAATCCATACCAAACATGGATAGATACCTATGCAGGCGAAGACTTTGGTATATTGGTCGCCAAAGCTATAGGGATTTGTGACACCGTTGCCGAGCAGTGTACACCTCAACAGCAAAATAAAATGCTAGTAGCTTTTGAAAAAGCCTGTCATTTAGAATGGCAATTCTGGCATAGTGCTTGGCATTTAGAACGCTGGGATACATTTAAGTAAAAGTGCTGATTTGTGAGAATGAAGCTGCTTAGACTTTTACAAATTAGCACTTTTATATGCTAGTAAAGTAGGAAACCTGAAATTAGAGCATGTTTACATTCTAAAAGAGGTATAGTAATGAATGGTATTTTAAGCATTCTCTGCACAGGCACTTTAGCAGATAAACGACAAGGTGAAAAGCTATTGTAGATTTTTAAGTGCTGATATACAGTATGTTAAATTGAATTTGCCAATAAAGCCTTCGCAAAACAAATATCATCAACCTTTTTTATTTTTACATAATACAAATCAAAAGCCAAGATAACTTCATTTTATAAAATGGCGTTGCCCAATAACTAACAGAAAGTCCTACAATAATTAAGAATAACAAAATTGTAACTTCTTCAACTAAGTTTGTTACAGTGGTTGTAAATAAAATATTTTGTTTTAATCAAACTTAATGCTAAAATTGACTGTATCCAGCTCATCGTTTGATGATAACGTAAATACACTACTAGGTACACTGCCTCCTTGCCATGTATTGGGGTTTAATCGCCTATTTGAGAATCCTAAATAACTGATATTGAAATAAATAATCTACTTTTGAAGGTTGTGTAGCCGTATCAGGAGATAACTCCTGACACGGCTAATATACACAAAACAGTTTTACCTTTTATTGAACACTACGTTGTGCAGAGTGCACTGTGCCAAATTTACCCAAAGCTAATGTTCTTTACCTCAGTTAATAATACTTGTATGATAAGATAATATCACCTTTTTTATTAGGATTATATTTCATATAAAAAATCGCTTTATCAGAATACCAATCTTCTATGTGATGAGATTTTACAATCCCTGAATCAAGCGGAAATTCAATAGTTAAAGGCATTCCATTGGGATAATGTATTTCCAAAAATAGTGTGTCTATTTGTTGAACAAAGCCTTTTATGTCAAACTCCAATATCCCTCCTGTATAATCGTCTGACTTGGATGAACGGATAATTTGTAGTTTAAACTTCTCATTAGAAGATATTTGAATTGTTTTCTCATTTTCACATGAAGACAAGAAAATTAAAATAATAGATAAGAATATTTTTCTCATTTTAGGTAGAATTATAAGCTTGAAGGTATTATTCTTTTTTATCTGAGGATAGCATCCATAATTGACCATTTATAGCCATATTATAGAAAACTTGTGGATTGGTAGTAAAAGATGTAAGACCACGCAAATTGTTCCTATGATCCATCTGAGTGCTTATTCCTGATGCACCTGTGTTGCTTTGACTTGTCTGATTGGTATATCCATTGGAGAAAGTGTAATTAGGGAGTTCGTGATTCGCTTCTTCATTCCATCAGGGTCGATAAATCTTAATGGATTAACAAAGGCATAGGCATAAGGTGACCACCTTTTTGAGATTTCGGCTAAAGGGTCAATAGAAATAAATCTAGGAACTAGATTGTCGTATAGTCTTGCTCCAAAATCGGTGTAGCCAGTTTCGGGTATGTTTTCTTTACCTGTAAACTTAAAGTTATCTAAATTGGGTGTATTCTGATTCAATAAAAATGCCAAGGCAACCATATTTTAGCATAGCTGACTTGGCGTTTGGCTTATGTACATTGTGGGTAAAAATATGCCATAATGGCACAAAAAGGCTTTTTCTCGAAGAGAAGATCTACATCGACTTAAACTTACCTTTATTTTTTCTCAAAATCCCCAATCCATTGGTTTAATAATGCTACTTCGTCCGCACTAATAAGCCCTTCCTCTTGATAAGGAACTATAACATCAATAACTGGTTTCCATTGTGAAGTTAAATTTCATGTTTTATTTAAACATTTTATTACCAGAAGGTAATTTGCCATGTGTGAAAAAATATCCGTAAAGTAGAAACTTTTCTTTTAGCTAAGACCAGTAGTAGCGGAGACCAGCTTGATTTCCCATTATTATAAATTTCTTAATTGCTCTAAATCTTTAAAAAACGAATCTCTATCAAAATGTTTAATTTTTTTTATAATCTCAGTACTTTTAAGAATTTGAAATGAATCTAATATTTCTGAAAACATTTTTTCTTTCAATTCATTACCATTTAAAGATTTATACAAAGAATAATCTAACTTTAAATCATACTCAAAGTTTTTTAATAGAACATATTTAACACCATCTTTTACATATTCTTTTTGTTCTTTTTGATACCTAGGTCTTCTTCTTTTAAAAAAAAGTTCAAATTCAGGGGCAACACAAATTACCCCTATATGTATTTCATACAAATCTTCTCCATAAAATTTATCTTTAAATATTAAATTCGTTTTATCTGCTAAAGAATTTAATAAAGAGCTAAATTCTTCCCCAACTCCTCCAAGTTGTGCATATCCAATTTTCATATATTCTTTCATTATCTAAAAATTTTATTTCCTGGTGGTAAGATACCGTGATTAAAGAAATAACCATAAATTAAATATTTTTCCATAACTTTAATTTCAACTTGATTCCCAAAAAATATAGGGTTTAATCTCACTCCACCTGGAATCATATTATTCAATTCCGTAGGTGAATACCTTGGACTATTCCCTGCCGTTTCCCCATATTTCCAAATATCTCCTGCATTTAATTTTACAGGAATACCTCTCACATCAAAGTAAGTTCCTGCATTATTAACTCGAAGCTCATAAGTGTAACCATTACTCAAAAGTGTTTTCTCTTTTATTTTATCTATTTCTTTTGACATTTTTTCAGCTATTCCTGATGTTGCAAGTGTATAAGATACCTACACCAATGGTAGCTACTCCCATAACAGCTTCTCCAACTGGAGATGGCTCTGCAAGAGCAATACTCCAGCCGATTGTTAATGAGCTTGCAGCTTCTGTGCCTTTTTCTTCTGTGGTTATCCCAGTCCTACCAGCCATAATTGCAGTACCAACAACAACGGTAGCACTTACGGCTTTGGCTTTAGTACCTTTCCCTTTGTTATTATTTACAGTTGTTTTTCCCTTAACAGGCTCAGTTTCTCCCTGATAATTACCATTCCCATCATCGCCGACATAGCCATCAAAAGTAGTGTTTCCAAAAACATCTCTGGTTGCCATTCCATCAGGGTCGATAAATCTTAGTGGATTGACAAAGGCATAGGCATAAGGCGACCACCTTCTTGAGATTTCGGCTAAAGGGTCAATAGAAATAAATCTAGGAACTAGATTGTCGTATAGCCTTGCTCCAAAATCGGTGCAGCCAGTTTTGGGTAGATTTTCTTTACCTGTAAACTTAAAGTTATCTAAATTGGGTGTATTCTTGTAGCTTAGGCTTGGCAATTCTTCTCCCCACACTCCTGTATGGCTTTCTTGGGTTGTCTTGGCTATTCCTACAGAATCTTTGAAACTTACCAATTCGTTATTACTAGGCAGTGAGTACAAAAGCCAGACTTTCTTATAAAATTAGAAAGTCTGGCTTTTATGAAATGATATTCATTTGAGCTATTAATAGCTCAGAAACAATTTTTTGCTGATTAGGTTAGTGAAAATTACTTAACCTAATCAGGGGTGAGAAATCTGTTTTCCAAATATCAAGTTCATATAAATCATTATGATTATCAAGATTTAGTGATGCAATCACAGGAACATTATCTTCATCCAAGAATTGATAGTAACCTGTTTACCCCCAAAAACAAGATTGTCTAATATACCTTTAGGATATAATTTCCAACTTCCCATCACTCATAGGAGCAACTAGTAAATTAGTTTTCTAAATTTCGTTGAATTTCAAATTTGTAAGCCCAATAAGTGTTTCAAGTAGCTGTTCTTCTTGAGGCAGCGGTTTTCTAATTAATTCCATGGATTCGCCCTAATTACTAAGACTAATTCAATAATGAATGCTTATAAGTAGACTTATTTTAGCAAACCATGAGCTTTTGTCTTACTTATTTACGGTATTTTATTAAAGTTCCATCAGGATCTTTTACTATGACAGTATCTTTACTTACAGAAAACAAGAAATCATTTAATCCAAATGTGGTAATATTTCCTTGTGAGGACATAGCTATACTCATAAGGGTCGTTTCTGTCTTTTCTTGTATTTCTAAATGAATAATCTTAGAATCTAGGATAGGCTCGATAGAAACTCTTGTGGCCTTAAAGTATTCTCTGGTGTCATTATGATAAAATAAAAACGTCGTAGTATTCAGTCTCTTGATATAAGTAGCTGAATCTGCATGGGATGTGTAGTTAGCCAAATCTGGGTCTGTTTCTATTCCATGCTCATCAGAGTACTTGTTTTTACAAGCTATTAGTGTGAAAATGGTAAATACCACAAACATTAATTCGTTGAAAGATATTTTCATTGTGTAATCTGAATTTAGATTATAGAAAAATTTATAAACATTTGAAAAATAAGCTACTCATCATCTATATTAGGTCGGACTTCTGTCATTACATATTTACCCAATACGGTTTTTGAATCTACAAATTGATTAGCATTGGAGTCATAATAAAAGCGGTTCTCATTAAGATTTGTTCCGATAGCCTTTCTTATTGCAGGAGTAATACTATCATCACCTCCATAATTGTCATAATAGCTAAAATACGGTCTATGAGTATCATCAATTCCTGCTCCTACGATAGTGATAAAATGGTTTGTGGCGGCATTAGCATTTCCTGTATTTTTTTGACTATTATACATAACTCCAGCCATTACAGCTCTACCTTTTTTCAAATTATCAATAATTAAATCGACACCTTTTTGAATATCTACAGGGCTTTGTAATTCCTGTTGTCTTTTTTTATCTTCGTACATATTTATTCTTAATTTTGCTTGTGCAGGAGTAAAAGAATCACCATTATTTCCTTCCTTGACTTGTTCTCTACTATGTTCAGCACACTGCTTATGAAAAAATATCCACTTTTTATTATCGTAGAAATCTTTAAATTCTTTACCAGAAAGCACATTCTTAATATTCGTGATTTTAGATAGATTAACTCCTTTTGCTTTTGGAACGGTTCCCTGATAATTACCATTCCCATCATCGCCGACATAGCCATCGTAGGTGTTTATTCCATAGACATTTCTAACTCCCATTCCATCAGGGTCGATAAAGCGGAGTGGATTATCGTATGTGTAAGCATAAGGCGACCACCTTTTTGAGATTTCGGCTAAAGGGTCAATAGAAATAAATCTAGGCACAATATTATCATACCATCTTGCTCCAAAATCGGTGTAGCCAGTTTCGGGTAGATTTTCTTTACCTGTAAACTTAAAGTTATCTAAATTGGGTGTATTCTGATTCAATAAAAATGCCAAGGCAACCATATTTTAGCATAGCTGACTTGGCGTTTGGCTTATGTACATTGTGGGTAAAAATATGCCATAATGGCACAAAGAGGCTTTTTCTCGAAGAGAAGACCTACATCGACTTAAACTTACCTTTATTTTTTTCCTCAAAATCCCCAATCCATTGGTTTAATAATGCTACTTCGTCCGCACTAATAAGCCCTTCCTCTTGATAAGGAACTATAACATCAATAACAAAATCATATTCAATATCATCTTTGATACGCTTTCGTTTCAAGATTTTCACTAATTTATTCTCTCGTTTATAAGGTAATCCAGCCTCTTTTATTTTCTCCCAAAACTTTTCCACAGTTTGCCCATTACCTTCTTGGAAATAAGTAAAAACCTCGTCAATAGAATACTTTAGACTCGCCATATTAGCATATTGTGGCTGTGGATTAATTAATTCATCTTTCCACCCAGAATAAACCAAAATAAATTGCTGCTTATCTTATTCTCTGAAATCGTTTAATGTAGCCACTTGCAAAACATCAATTGCTATATCAATTGCTTTCACAAGGTTTTCAGCAGCTTTTAAATATTTAGTATCTTTCATCTGATACCCATTTTTAAGTATTTAATTTTTCTCTAGATAAGTTCGAAGTGTCTCTTCAAATGTAACTATATCGAAATCGCCTATTTTAATCTTTGATATTACAGGTAAAGTATTAAGGATTTCTGATTTTAAATACTCTTGTAATTCATTATCGGGAGCATTTAAAACCTTCATATAATCAAGCTTCAAATCACAGTAAATAACTCCTTTTTCATCCATTTCTTTAGCTTTCTGAAATTTTGCTTTTCGACTTTTAAAAAAGGGTTCAATACGAGGCTCTAAACATATTATTGATAGAACGAGTTGACCTACATCTTGGCTAAAAAAAGATAATTGCAGATATTCATTTAGAGACTTTTCTATTGAATTTGCCAAAAAAGATAGTTTACCCAATCCTAAACTGGTTTCCATTGTGAAGTTAAATTTCATGTTTTATTTTATTTGAACATTTTATTACCAGAAGGTAATTTGCCATTTGCGAAAAATATTCGTCAAGTAGAAACTTTTCTTTTAGCAAGTATGGATTAGTTAATGTCCAACTTTTACTCGCTGAGTATTTCTATGTAATCACTCATTATATCTTCAAGAATTTCAGTTTCTTCTGTGTCTAAATTCATAAATTGCACCTCTTCTATATACTCTCCAAGCTGTTCCTTAATAACTGAAAACGATTCTTCTGACTTTAACTTCTCAATGAAAAAAAACATAAACTCTTCAAAATGGAGTCTTATTTTTATTTTTTCGTTATGTTGTATATTGAGTTTTTCCTCGAGCCTTTTGAGTTTTTCTTCAAAGAACTTGAAGCGATTCTCTTTATTTTCTAATATAGAAAGTAGAATATTTCTTTGGTCACTTGAGATTTTTTTTATTTCTTCTGATTTGTAATAAGTATAATTGGTAGGTAATGGCATAGGACTTATAAATAGTTCTTCTACTTTTTTTGTAAAAAAATCTATTTTCCCTAGTTCATGATTGAAATCACTTATAAATTCGTTCACATTAAAATTTTTAATAGGATTGATCTTTATATAGTCTAAAACGCTACTCAAGGCTTTTATACCGATTATATGAAAATTATTGCTATCAGATTTACGGAGTTCTTTATCGTTTATCTTTACACTAATTTCCAGCGTTTTTGATTTTTTAAAATAATCATATCCTACGACTAAACCAGTCGCAAACGACTTGTTTAATGAGATACAATTAAATTCTATAAATAAAAATTCTATGCTCTCTCCATAGTTTTTATCGTTAATAATATTTTCGATAGAATATGTGAATTGCTCTATTAAAAATGCTTTTCTCTCTGTTTTTAAATCAAAAGATTGTGTTATTTTAAGTTTCACGTTATTTTAATATTAGACTTTTTACCTATATGCTGTCAATACTCTCTCTGAATATAAAACTATTTACATTCATTATTCATGTATATAAATATATCCTAAAAATCGTTTGCTATCATCTTCAAAAAAAAGACTTATTTCATCGTTATCTTTAGTTTTTACTTCAATAAATAAAACCTTCTCCGATTTACTTTCTTTTAAAGCAAATGCAGATTCATTAAGCCCTTCATAAACAGTCTTATCATTAGAATAGTAACGATAATTTTCATCAGCAAACATGTCACTACGTGTTTGGTATATGTCGTGTAATTCGACTCTATTCTTTACAAACTTAAAAAGTATTTCCCCTAACTCTATTTCATTAAATGAAATAAGGTCAAAGTTTGTTCCTGTAACTGTTTTGATTAATTCTTCTGTTGTCATTTGTTATTTGATTTGTGTTGGATTCCATGTTCCTGTATCCCATGATTTTAGTACCTGAGCTCCTCTAATTATACCCATAATCAAAAATTCCTGTTCACCAGGATATTTAGCAAAAATATTAGGTAATAATCTAGGATCTCCAATTTGCATTTGTATTTTCAGTATAACACCATCTGCTTTTGCCCTCCATGCCGCAACATTCGGTTCAGTAGACCAAGATGTAAAAATACTATCAGTATTGCCTACACTGTGTTGTCTTGGAGAGTCATGTCCACCTCTTGGGATTGCAATTCCTTGTCTTGCCAATATATATTGAGCCATATAACTCCTATTTACTCCCCTAAATAATGTTATTGTTTCCTTTTTTTCTGTTTTCGTTCCAGCATCAGCTATATCACCTGCAGCATCTATACTAGGAGTAATCGACATCAGATAACCCACTCCTAGGGCTACCAATCCCCATCCAGAAACACCAACAGCTCCTTCCCCTAATGCAACAGCACCTTCTCCTAATGACCAACCTATCCCTGTTCTACCAGCCATAATTGCAGTACCAGCAACAACGGTAGCACTTACGGCTTTGGCTTTAGTACCTTTCCCTTTGTTATTATTTACAGTTGTTTTCCCCTTGACAGGCTCAGTTTCTCCGTGATAATTACCATTCCCATCATCGCCGACATAGCCATCAAAAGTAGTGTTTCCAAAAACATCTCTGGTTGCCATTCCATCAGGGTCGATAAATCTTAATGGATTAACAAAGGCATAGGCATAAGGCGACCACCTTCTTGAGATTTCGGCTAAAGGGTCAATAGAAATAAATCTAGGCACAATATTATCATACCATCTTGCTCCAAAATCGGTGTAGCCAGTTTCGGGTAGATTTTCTTTACCTGTAAACTTAAAGTTATCTAAATTGGGTGTATTCTTGTAGCTTAGGCTTGGCAATTCTTCTCCCCACACTCCTGTATGGCTTTCTTGGGTTGTTTTGGCTATTCCTACAGAATCTTTGAAACTTACCCTAAGGCTGCCTAAATGGTCTTTTATATCGTACTCATACGTACCATTGACCACACGCCCTTCATCGTTTGCAAGTTGATAGACTACACTATTTCTGTATATCAAATTCCCTACGTAATCAGTCACGTTAGTACCAATGGTCTCTTTTAGCTTTTTGCCACTAGCACTGTATTGATATACAATTGTCGTACTTCCTTTAACAATTCTCTTGGGCAATTTCAAATAATTGTATTCAATCAGTGAAATTCCTTTATTGGCATCGCTGATTAAAGAGCCGTCCGAAGAGTAGGTATAATCCGTTGTGCCAGCGGCATGAGGTACGCCTCCCGCACTAAAGCTCGCTGTTTCATTGGAATTGTCCGTTACTGCTTGAACCTTATTGGAATTTGCTAGGTAAGTATAAGCCAAATTATCAATAACTCCAAAGTTGTTGTTGGTCTTTAATCCATTACGAACAAGGTTTTTAATGTTTCCATTATTGTCGTAGGTAACATTTTTCAAACTATAATCTTCGCCCGTTTTGCCACCCTGATATACCCCTGCTTTAATTCGATTTGCTCCATCGTAACGATAGGTAAAGGAACGGCTCAGGTTATCAAGTGAGGTTTTCCATTCTTGTTTTCGGATATTTCCATCATAATATGTGCCATCTTCTTCGTAGCCCAGTTTCATGGCAAACAAATCGCCATTACTGAGAGCTACATTACCCGAAGCATCCAAGTTAATTCCCTTTAATCCCCCTCTAATGTGGTAGGTATAGTCCACACTTTGTAAGGCTGTGGCGTTGCCACTAGGCACTAATATTCCCAAATTTAGTTGGGAAGTAGTAGCCATATCTAATGTTCCTTTGTTCAGTAAGCTACCTGCATTTACTATCGTGTTGCTAGGGATAGCGACATGATGCCCTGTATTGATGGTCACAAAATCAGAGAGGGTGGGCAAATTACCTGACCACGTCGAAGCATCTGACCAATTACCTGATTGTTGGCTTACAAGATTATTGCTAGGACGGAGCTGTTTCTGAATCAATCTTCCAATGGCATCGTATTGATAGGTTGCTAATTGTTGTTTTGCTCCATTAATTCCGTGAATGTAGCTTTTCTTACGTCCTATATGGTCATAACTGTATTCTGAGGTTTCTGTAATCAAACTTGCCGACGTTCCTGTATCATGGCTTTTACGAACCCGAAGGACTTCCCCTACAAAATTATAGTGCATATTGAGGTGTTCTTTTCCTCCTAAATGGTTATCACTATTTTGATTGACTAGGCGTAAACGATAGTCATAATACAGGGTACTTGCATACCAATCGTTCGTACTTAGATTTCGTTCCTTTCCACCCGTTAGTTGTCCATCCATTTGAGTAGTACTAAAGGCAGGGTCGTCGTCGGTGCTTAACTGATTACCCAATCCTGTAGGAATCCAATCGTAGGTATCATAATACTGCACTTTCATCACTTCGGCATCGCTTGGATTGGCACTTGAGGGAAAGCTCTGCTTTGTGTAGGCTAATTGAGCAGTTCCTCGTTCTTCATAAGGCGTAGTTATGGCATTAAATGCCGTTTGAAGAACATCTCTATCACTACTATTGTAGCTTGTGGTAATTCCTGCCATAATGGTTCTTCCCAGTGCATCATACTTGGTAAATTGCCATTGCTTAGGGCTTTGTGCTGCTTCCTGTGGGTCTTGTGTCATAACAGGCCTATCGAGTTTATCATAAACGATAGAAGTCCAACCCATGCCAGGAATATGCTTACGAATTAGGCGTCCCCGTTCGTCGTACCGATAAGCGTACATCCCCTCTGTAAAAGCCGTCTCACTTTCTGATAAACTTAATTTACTATTACTAAAGAGCAAGTAGGTTTCAGGAGGAATGACGTAAGCCAAACGCTCAAAAATATCATAGACATAATGCGTCGTGAGGATGGTATCCGCACTTACCTCTACATCTTTGCGAATCAATCTATTTTGAGGGTCTTTGTATTCAGTTAGTTTTTTACCTCGTTCGTTCGTGGTAATGGTCATACTTAGGTCATGCGACTCATAATAGCGTAAAGACGGATTAATACTCAAGCCATTTGCAGCCGTAATTCCTGCAAACTCATAACTTTTAGAAGTAGCTAAATTGTTCGCAGCAAAATTGCTACTACTCGCCCCTACACCATACAACCCTGCTTGGAAATAAATCACCGAATTGGCAGGAGCAACTTTGTATTGTACGCTAACCGATTTAGTAGCCGTTCGCCATGCTTGCCCTACACCATACTGTTCTACAGGACGATTCAGAGGGCTATTGTCAAAGGAATTTACGCTAGAAAATGGAGCATTGTCGTTATAGAAGGCACTCGCCAATGCTTGAGGATTGGGTAGGTATGCTCCTCCAGTACTTGAATTGGGTGTAGGTAAAAAAGTTTTCACCTGTCTGCCAAAATTATCGTAAACAGCCGTATTAGTCACAATATCCTGTTGCCCATCGGCTGACCCCCTAACAATGACCGTCTGCAAGGGTCTTCCCAAGCCATCCACATAGCTGATACTCGTTTGCACCTGTGAATAGGGAGTTGCATTGCTTAGGCTTGTTAAGGGAACTCGTGGCACTTGTTCTAATACATAACTTTTAGTACTACTTGGAGTTACTTGAGCCCAAAGTGGTAATTGTGAGAACACTAGTAATAAGACTAGCGACCACAAGCGAGAATAGAAAGTAGAATGTTTCATGTGGGTTTAGCTTAGTATTTATATTGGTATTTTTTCAAAATATTTCCATAATGGTCTTTCAGGTGTAGTAACCGACCAAAAGTATCGTATTCAAAGCTTGTTTTTATTCCTGCCGGATCAATGCTATAAGACAGTCCTAAAAGTGGTATATTGAAGCCAAAATAGCTAGTGAGCTGTTTAGAGCCTGCACTATTTTGGGTTTGGCTTGTGGGATAAGCAAAGGGGATATTGTCGTTTGCCGCATACTGATAACTATACGAAGTATTTGCACCATCGCTTTGATGAAAACGCAGTAAATAGCCCTGATTATCGTATTGGTCAAAGAATACTCTCGTTTTATAATTGGCATTTCTAGGAATGCTTGTGGTATTCACAGATGGATTAAATAAGTCCCTTGAAGCCATATAAGTAATGGAATTATTAGGCCCTAGAAACGTATTCCAGACACATTCTAATAAATCCGTTGATTTGGGGACAATCGCTGTTTCGTTGGCTGTTCCACTGGCGGTACTCGTTACGGCAAAGGTGTTAAAATGTCCACCAGTAATGATAAGAGGAGAAGTCGGAGCTAGTAAATCTTGTCGATAATCGACCTCTTCAATAACCGTTGTAAGCATATTTCGCTCTTGCATTCGTTTGAGGGCATATACTTCTGCAGACACAGGAGCATTGGAAGGAATGCTGGTAAAATCTTGCGGATACCAACGTAGTTTGTTAAGTAAAATACTATTGGCTACATACTCTTTAATGAGTGTCGGCTGAAAATGGCTAGTACTATAATTTGTTTCTACTTTTTTGGTCGTGAAAAGACTTTCGTCCTGATTGTCATAGACATTTTCAATCGTGCCTGTCTGTTTTACTAGACCATAATTCCAAGCAAAACTACGAATAGGTTCATAACGATTATCATTGGTTAAACATCCACTTGATTCTGGAGGAGTACCATTGAGGCGTATTTCTGATTTTCCTAACAGATAACCAAGTATTACAGTGCTTGCAGCTTCTAAGGTGGTGTACGTATTGATTTGTTCATATTTTTTCTTTCCATCTGTACCGTAAACTACTTTACTGAGTAGTTGCCCCCGATTCCAATGGCGACTAATTACCGTTTGCTTGCCAGAAGAAGGAATTGTGTATAAATCGTCCGAGGCATCATCTTTAAAAGTATAAACCGTTTTCCCATTGCTCGTACTCAAACCATTATAGTCTTCTTGATATTCCGTAACGACAGGATAAGTAACAGTACTACCTTCATTTGGGTTAAGAGAATAGGTAAAGCTAGATGAATAAATCCTAGAAATATAGTTGTAATCAGGGTCTCCTGGGAAAACTTGTGGGTGTTTGTATTTTTGAGCTACTTCATAGATTTTCGAGGCTGTATTTCTGAGTGTGCCATTGCCATCCTCTAAACGGCCATACTTATAAGTTTTTGTTGTGGTATTGCCCTCCCCATCATTGCTAACAATTTGTTTAATTCGTAAGCCACCAATGATTTTTTGAGTAGAAGTAATCGCATCATAGTATCTATTGGCTTCGTAGGTAAAATTGCTATATCCCCCCGTTGGATAACTAATTGAAGTAAGCATCCATGCTTGCATCGAAGATTCATGAGCTGTTCTATTACCTCCTCCAATCGTATAGGTTATCTTTGCCGCAGCATTCCCATTATAAGTATAAGTTTGTGCAGGTAGTAATGTCGTATTATTGAGCTGACCGTTATAATAACCCCAATAATCCCTTGCTTTAGAAGTAGTAGCAGGCAAGGCTTGATTATTATAGGTTAAACTATAGTCTCCTATGGTGTAACCTTGATTATCAAGAAGTTGTACTTTTTCTAAAAGCATCGCAATATCTCCACTATACGAGTTTAAGCGTTGTTTATAAACATATTTAAACGTATATTTTTTAATTAAAAAATAAGTATTGGAATTTATATTATAACCATAAATATCAATTGCATCTAATGATTTGCCATAGCCGTCTTGCCTTGTCGTTGGACTTGTAACAAATACCACCTTGCCCATTGGAAACGTTATTTCATGAAGCAGTTTTCCAAAAATAGTAGCGGATTCTGTTGTTGTACTACCTGACTGCCATCCTACTGTTATTGTACTATTATTCAGTCCAGAAGCATCCGTTGTGTAAACTTCTGTGTCAATAACATCTGCTGAGTGGCTAAATGAGGTATTATCAAGGTAAGAAAAATTGATGACATCTCTTTTACTTACGCCTTGAATCTGAGTTAAATGCCAAGCACTTGTATAACCGCCACTTATGCTAGATGAAGTAGTACTTTCTGGTTGAGCGTAAAGGTAGGTGAGCCCTTCTTCATCTACTATTTGAAGGTTTGTTAAGGAACTCGTCGGATGTGTAATGATACTTTTATCCGATTCTTGAAACACATATCCTTGATTGGGTAATAATACAAAAGAGTTACTTCTTTTAGGGGTATTATAGGTAAAGACGTCTCGCTCAAGGTCAGTATTTGCTCCAATATAATTGTCAAGGTCTGATTTCAGCTGTGTCGTTAAGCAAGTAATAGGGGTAGCAAGGGTGGGTAAGTTATTATTGAGTAACCCTCCATTAATTTCATCGACTTTGCCACGAACATTGCGATTTATGGTATAATTACCTACAAGACTCCAGCCTAATCCAACCCAACTTGCAATGTCATTTACACGATTTCCTGCTGAATGATAAGACAATTTGATTGGTACGACGATATTACCAACCTTAATTTCATACAGAGGAATATCAATAGATGCTAAACCTGTGTACATCGAAACTGGTATTTCTCCAAAGCGTTCTAATCCTGATACATTAGGAGATTTAGGGGATACTTGAGGTAAGTATTGTTTTATCTGATCTTCAGTAAGATTGATGTTGGCATCCTTTAATGCAGACGAGTCCTTTGGTACTTTTTCTGACGGGGATTGTGCATAGCTAGAACAAATTAATCCTCCCCAGAAGGAGATGAGTAGAAAAAGGTGTTTCATATTTTGTTTTGATTTAGGTTCTTTAATAGCTAGATATATAATTATCATGCTAATAAGACATCAAAAAGCCATGAGTGTCACGTGTTTGTATCCTAATTGTATGGTTTTGATTTTTCTTTCAAATTCTAATGTCTTGAGCATCTTTACACTTTACAAGAGGCATCTATGCTTTTCCTTTTGCATGCTCAGACTTACATAAAAAATCAAATTTGCTTTGAAAATGTATCGGATACTAGTGGGGGAGGGGGTATCAAACATTTTGAACTATCGAAGAAGGCGTAAATGCTCTTTTAGTTCAGTTATGAATGGTATTTTAAGCATTCTCTGCACAGGCACGTTGGCAGATAAACGACGAAGTAAAAATGTACTAAGTTTGTGATTCTGATGACTAAGAGAAAGCCAAACAAAGTGCTTAAAATTAGATTCTTTCGTCTAATTCCAAAATTATTCCAAACATATTGAAATAGTTTTTTCAATATGTTCTGACATTAAACAGCTCACACAAACTGATTTTGTATAAATGCCTAATTATGTTCAAGAATATGTTTAAGGTTTTTTAGCCCTATCGAAAGTTCGTGGCCAATCATTTTATCCATTTTCATCAAAGGCAACAGCAAGTTGAATGGATATTTGATTTGGCTATCAAAATGCCATTGAACTTTGGTTTGTGTGGTCGATATACTAATTGTTTCCATTTTGGCTTTGGCTATTCCATCAAAAGGCTTAAAAAAACGCAAGTCGGTAGTTAGGTATTCACCGTCCAATACCGCTGTGATTTCTTGTTCCCCTTTTCCTACCTTTTGGTTTGAGCTATCCCAAGCTGCAATAAAGCCCACAGTGCCATCTATTCCTCGATATTCCTTTTTCATATTGGGGTCTAGGGTAGCCCATTTACTAAAAGTATCTTGGTTTTTGAGAAGTTTGATGAAGTCAAAAACAACCTGTTTGGGTTGGTGAATAATAATACTTCGTTCAACTGCATATTCTGTTTTGAGAAATAGGGCAATAAGAAGTAGTAAAGCAATAAGAGCCAATAAGCCCAAAATAATAGTGGTAAAAATTTCCATAATTTTATAGATTAAAGTTGAAAATAGGATAATTTCTTGAAAAATAGATTGAAGTGATAAAAGTTTAAAACTACTTTGTCGTATTGCTATTGAAAGGTTTATCGAGTACATAAAAATATTGATAAATCTGTAAAAAAGAACAAGATGTTATCAATATTTCCTAGAAAAAAAGCATGAGTCATCCCGAATTGTGTGATAATTTAAAATAGAGACCCCCTTGTTGGTGTTTATTGGAAAAAAAGCACACAAATGTTAGATATTTATTGACTATTAATCAAACAAGGCGGCCGAAATTAGTTTTTCGACCGCCTTGTTTGATTAAAAAAATTGGGATGATTTATGTTTTTTGTGAATCACCCAAATACTATTTTTCGTGTTTGGGGAAATTCAGGAATGTTGATGTTAGAATTGGAACGACAAAAATAGCTACTGTCAAAATTGAGATATAAGAATCGGCTGTTTCGCCTTCCAAAAATTCGCAGATACTAATTTGTGGGAACAAATGGCATGCGGCCGAAAACGTTAGTTTTAAGCCCAATACCCCAATAACCACAAAAGCCGAAGTTTCGAGAAAAGGGTATTTTTCCATAAGCCTTACAAAAGCCTGAGCTACAAAACGCATGGCCAAAATACCAATAAATACACCAATCCAAATCAAGTAAATATTGTCGGTAAAAGCAACAGCCGCAAAAACATTGTCGATAGAGAAGGCCAAATCCATGATTTCTACCATAATAACAGTAGACCAAAAAATGCCAAAACGCCCAATTGTATGTTTATAAATCCAATTTTCTTTTTTGTTCAGAATATCATCTTCGTGGCTAGGAGTACTTTCTGTTTTGAAATAATCGTAGCATAAATAAAGCAAATAAAGCCCGCCGAGAGGTTTGAGCCACCAAACTTTTACTAACATGGCTGCAAACAAAAGACAAATACCGCGGAAAATATAAGCACCAATAATACCATATTTTAAGGCTTTTTCTCGTTTTTCTTTGGGCAAGTCCATTACCATTGTAGCAAGTACTGCGGCATTATCTACTGAAAGAAGGCTTTCTATTAGAACTAAATTACCAATAATTAAAAATGCTTTTCCTAAATCGTTTCCTAATATTTCTCTTAAAAAATCCATGTTGTCTGTTTAAAGTTTCCCAAAGTTAATTATAAAGCGTTCTAAAAATAAAATCAGTAACCTAAATTGTTTAAGCGGATAGCGAATGGGATAACTGGGTAAAATCATAATTTAAAGGATTTTGGACAATATTGATAAATTATTGAGTATAATATGGGTGAATTACCTTTATTTTGAAAAGTAATTTATTCATTTTATCCCAATAATACTAAAATTTAACCTTATGGCATTGTCCAATCAGTCTAATACTCGTAATCCCTATTTGATACCCTTTGTTTTGATAACGGTTTTGTTTTTTCTGTGGGGTTTTGCTCACAACCTCAATCCAATATTGATTCCACATCTCAAAAAAGCTTGTCAACTTACTGATTTACAGTCTGCTTTTATTGATTCGGCCTTTTTTGTTGGGTATTTTGTTATGGCTATACCTGCAGGGTTGGTCATGAACCGATATGGTTATAAATCAGGTATTATTGTAGGATTATTGATTTTTGCGGGCGGGGCATTTTTGTTTTATCCTGCGGCCGCTACCCGTACTTATGGATTATTTTTGATGGCTCTTTTTATTATTGCCAGTGGTTTAACGTTTCTCGAAACAGCCGCTAATCCTTATGTAACGGTACTGGGCGATAGTGCCACTTCTACCCAACGCCTTAATCTTTCACAGTCGTTTAATGGCCTAGCGGCATCGTTGGCACCATTGGCAGGCAAGTTTTTTATTTTAACCGATACCACTATTTCAGAAGAGCAAATCAAAAGTTTGTCGCCCGAAGAGGTTAATACCCTATTAACACACGAAGCAGAAAGTGTACAAATCCCTTATATCGTGATTGGTTTGGTGGTGCTTTCGGTAGCATTAGTTTTGTGGAAAACGCATTTGCCAGATATAAAAGAAGATAGCGACGCTTCGACAGAAAGTGGCAATACTGGTAGTATTTTCCAACAAAAGAATTTGATATTGGGTGTTATTGCACAGTTTTTTTATGTTGGGGCTCAGGTATGTGTATCGAGTTTCTTTATTCGCTTTTTAGGAAAAACAGCTAGTATTTCAGAAAAAGAAGCCGCAGGTTATTTATCATTTGCTTTGTTGTGCTTTATGTTAGGGCGATTTTTAGGTACATTTTTAATGAAATATATTGCTCCCAATCGTTTGTTGGCCGTGTATAGTGTCTTTAATATTGTGTTGTTGGCGGTGGCTATTACGGTAGGAGGTATGCCTTCTATTTACGCATTGATTGGTGTTGAGTTTTTTATGTCGATTATGTTTCCAACCATTTTCTCTTTGAGTATCCAAGGTTTGGGTTCGCAAACCAAGTTGGGGTCTTCATTGGTAATTATGTCGATAGTTGGAGGGGCAATTTTTCCTGTAGTAATGGGGCGTATTTCGGATGTTAGTAGTATCCAAACGGCCTATATTGTGCCATTGGTATGTTTCTTTGTTGTATTGTTTTTTGCTATAAAATCAAAATCAGAGAAAGGAGCTACTATTTCGGGGGGGCATTAATAATTTGGAAAGTATCATAACCAAAAATATATGAAAAAGTACGCATTATGTCTTGATTTGAAAGACGACCCGCAGTTGATTGCAGAGTATGAAAGCTATCATAAAGCCGTTTGGCCTGAAATTATTGATAGTATTAAAGGGGCTGGTATCAGCAATATGGAGATATACCGTTTAGGCAATCGCCTTTTTATGATAATGGAGGTAAACGAAACGTTTTCTTTTGAGGCCAAAGCCAAAAGTGATGCAGAAAACCCAAAGGTACAAGAATGGGAATTGCTGATGTGGAAATACCAACAAGCCCTGCCTATGGCCAAAGAAGGTGAAAAATGGCTTTTGATGGATAAGATTTTTGGGTTGGATTAAGTACATACGTTGAAGCAGATGCTGAGGAAAAATGAGTCACCCTAAATTTAGTGGTTATTTTTGAATATGATTTTCAGCAGTTGAGATGCAATGCTTTGAAATTTAATATACAAAAGGCGTTCGAAAAACTAATTTCGAACGCCTTTTGTATATTAATCCCTAAATTTAATCGATAAGCCTTTTCAATGTTCATTTGACTGAATCCCAACAAACACAAATTGGAGGTTTCTTTTAATGTTATCTAAAATTCGGGACGACTTATATTTGGGCTTTAAGGCATTGGCTGTAAGCCTTCCCATTTTACTTGCCATTTTCCATTTTTGGGAAATGACGTTTCTCCTTTTTGTAGATCATCACGGGTACACATCATCGCTATTGTAGCCAAAAGCCCTCCATTGCCAGGCAGATACAGCCTTAGGCGTTCGTCCTGAAAGTTATGGCCATTTACTAAATAAGTATTGGTTTTTATATTCATCATTAGGCCATCAATAGCCTTTTCTGGATTGCCGAGCCGCGCGGCTGTCATGCCTACCATTGGGAAGTCCCAGCCCCAAGTGTCGTGCCATTGCCAAATTTCCCATACTTTATCAAATGTTCGTTGCATAGTAGTAATGTCCAATTGGCTGCTTTGAGGCAACATACCCAATGCCCCTAATACAGCAGGGTGGTCGGTCAAAAACTTTGGGTTGGTATAAGAATCCTTGGCACTTTCAGTAGCCAAATATACGCCGTCTTGTATAGGAAGGGGCGAAAGTTTGTTCAGGACATCGCTGTATTTGGGGTTAGGAGCAAGCCCTAGGGCCTTTCGCCATGCTTGGGCAGTGGTTAAAGCCCAATGCCAATATACTAGCTCATAAGTAGGATTAAAGGTTTCTTCTGGATTAAACCGTTCTTGTGCTGGAATTAAGCCTTTTCCTAAAATATACCGTTGTGTTTGGGTATCCCAATGTGGATACGATGCCATAAAATCGGCTGTAGCAAATACTAAGTCTTTGTATTTGAGTAAAGTAGCCTTTTGAGGTTTTTGTCGGCGGACTAGCTCGGCAAAGTAAATAAAATGGGGCTGTTGCCAAATCAAAAAAGCTCCTACCGACGACGGGGATTCTTGGCCTGCGGGGTCGGTCATTTTTTGCCACCGAACCCCATCATATCCTTGTCGTTGAGCAATTTTTTTTGCTTCTGGATATACCTTGGCATACCAGCCAAGGCTTTTTTCTAATAAATCTATACGTCCCCAAAGGGCAAAATGAATACCATGCCACCAGTGCATTTCGAGGTGTGGCTTTCCATACCAACTATTGTAGGTTAGTCCTGTTTCTTGAGGAGGTTCGGCACTGGTGCATTGTATTTTGGTTAAATATTGCGACAAAACAATTCTTCTTTCTAGCTCATTTGCCCTAGGGTCGGTACTTCCTGCAAAATCAATAGCTCCTCCACGTTTCCAAAAATTTTGCCAATGAATCATGCTTTGCACTTTGATAGCCATAAAGTTTGCTAGCTTAAATGTGGGCTTTTTGGCTGAAAATAAGGTGCTTAACTCAAGGGTACTTTGTCCTTTTTCGGGACTAATGACAAACTGGTGAGCTTCGCCTTGGCTAATTGTTGCTTTTTGTTGCCACTGCAATTGAACAAAATAGGAGTCATTGTCGAGTTGATGCAAAATAGTAGCACTATTACCTACTTGCTGAACAAGGGCCGATTGATGTTGGTCGGGATGTTTTCGGTTTACTCCGCTGTCTAGGAATTCGTTGCTTGGAAAAGGAAAACGTAATTGGATTTTTAGCTGGCCAGTTTGTAAAAGGGGAGATTCTACTTTCAAGGCAATTAAATCTTGTGACGATGAGCAGAGTGTTTGGACTTTTACGGGTTGATTGTCAAAAACAAATTGACTTTGAATTTCGCCCGTCCAAGGATTAAGGCTTTGGTCAATGGCCAAAATATCAGATACTTTTGCTTCGGTGCCATCTGATTTGAGGAGGATAAATCCCAAATTGCCCAATTGTAAACGATGCGGATTTTGCCTAAAATAATTAACAGCCTGTTTGGCATGTTCTGGCGAGTTGATTTGTACACCATAAGAGACTTTTTTGCCATTTAGGGTATATTCTTTTAGGCTTTCTTCAAAACGGTAGTTGTTGGTATTGGGAAAAGTATGCCAGCCCCATTCCGACTGCGTACCCAGCGGAATTCCTTGGGCATAGTGTTCTGGAAAAGTTTGTAAGCCAGTGGCATCAACGGTAAATGCAAATTTGCCATTGCCAACCGACAAGGATGCCAATGTGTCCATTTGTTGCACTTTTACAATATGCCTTTCTACTACGGCTTTCCTGTTGATACTATTTTGTCCTTGCAATAAATATGAGCAGAACAAAAATACAAAGACAAATCCTAAGTTTTTTTTTGTATACATGACAAGTAAAATAAGTAAGAGGGAGTTTTTGGAGAAAGAAAATAATGACCTTTTTTTACTCTTTTGACCAGTGATATATTACACTTTTCTGTTTGAATAAGCTAGCTCTACGTTCACTTCCGAACGAAAAGTGTATCAATATCGAACACTTTTAAATAAATGATACATGTATAATTATTTGATTGTTAGGTGTTTATGTGATTGGCACAATCTTGTGTATAAAATAATTAAGTATCTCTTGATTAAACTATTAACTAAACGTTCAATTCTGTCATGCTGAAGAATTATCTAAAAATAGCTATTCGTAATTTGCAAAGAAACCTCGTTTTTTCGGGCATTAATATTATTGGGCTAGCTGTTGGCATGGCGGTAGCAATGCTTATTGGTCTATGGATATGGGACGAACTTTCGTATGACCAATACCATCAAAATTATGAACGTTTAGGGCGAATCAAACAAAACCAAATTTGGAATGGTCGTATTGGTACACAAGATGCTATTCCATTGCCTTTAAGGGCAGAGTTAAAAAATAAATTTGGTAGCGATTTTCAAGCAATGAGTCTGTCATCGTGGACGTTCGATCATATATTATCGCTAGGCGACAAGAAAATCAGCGATAAAGGTAATTACGTAGAGCCAAGTTTTCCTGAAATGTTAAGTTTGAAAATGCTCAAGGGTACAATCAAAGGATTGACAGACCCGCATTCGATACTACTTTCAGAATCGCTTGCTAGGGCTTTGTTTGGCGACAAAGACCCTATCAATCAAATGCTAAAACTCAATAACCAAACTAATGTAAAAGTAACGGGTATTTATGAAGATTTACCTCATAATACAACCTTCAACGAGGTAAGGTTGATGTTGCCTTGGGATTTATATGCTTCTGAACAAAAATGGGTAAAAGTGGCTGAGAGCGAATGGAATAACAACTCATTCCAATTGTTTGTACAATTAATACCTCAGGCCGATTTTGAGAAAGTGTCTGCTAAAATCAGGTTCTCAAAGTTTGTACACATGAAAGATGACCCTGCAAAAGCCGAAATGTTTGTACATCCTATGAAAAAATGGCATTTGTATTCAGAATTTAAAGGTGGCAAAATTTCGGGTGGACGTATTCAGTTTGTGTGGCTATTTGGCATTATCGGTTTATTTGTACTCTTGTTGGCTTGTATCAACTTCATGAACTTGAGTACTGCCCGTTCTGAAAAAAGAGCTATGGAAGTTGGAGTGAGAAAAGCCATCGGTTCTGTGAGAAGCCAATTAATAGGACAATTTTTGAGCGAATCTTTACTGATTGTTTTATTAGCGTTTGTATTGTCGATTGTATTGGTACAGCTTGCATTACCTTTATTCAATAGCCTTTCCGACAAGAAGATGGTTATGTTATGGGCAAATCCTTATTTCTGGTTATTGAGTCTGTCATTTTCGTTGATAACAGGGGTAGTTTCGGGAAGTTATCCAGCTTTTTACCTGTCTTCTTTTGAGCCTATCAAGGTACTAAAGGGAACGTTTAGAGTAGGACGTTATGCTTCTGTACCTCGAAAAGTACTGGTAATAATTCAATTTACGGTTTCGGTGACATTGATCATCGGTACAATTATTGTGTATCGTCAGATTTTGCATGCCAAAAATCGACCTATTGGGTATTCAAGAGATGGTTTGATAAGTATTGATATAAAAACACCTGAATTAAGAGGGCATTATGATGCACTTCGTGCCGATTTACTAAAAACAGGAGCTGTGTATGACATGGCAGAATCGCTGAGTCCAACTACCGATTTGTATTCAACACAAATAGGATTTGATTGGGAGAAGAAAGACCCTAATTTACAAGCCTTGTTTGGTATAGTAGCTGTTACACATGACTTTGGCCACACAGCGGGCTGGCAGTTTGTCAGTGGTAGAGATTTTTCTCGAAACTATTCTACCGATACAGCAAGTATGATTTTGAATGAAACTTGTGCCAAGTTTATTGGTTTTAAAGACCCTGTTGGTAAAAATCTAAATTGGAATAATAAGAACTATAAAATCATTGGAGTTATCAAAGATATAGTGATGGAGTCGCCATTTAATCCTATAAAGCCTACGGTGTTTTTTATAGATTATGGTTGGGCAAGTACTATTACTATCAAAATTAATCCACAAATGAGTGCAAGCGATGCTCTTCCCAAAATCGAAACGGTATTCAAACAGCACGATCCAGGAAGTCCATTTATTTATCATTTTGCCGATGAGCAATATGCTCGTAAATTCAACAGCGAGGAACGCGTTGGTAAATTAGCAACATTTTTTGCTGTACTCGCTATTTTTATTAGTTGTTTAGGCATTTTTGGTTTGGCTTCGTTTACGGCCGAGCAACGCACCAAAGAAATAGGTGTAAGAAAAGTATTGGGTGCTTCGGTATTTAATCTATGGCAATTATTGTCGAAAGACTTTGTGGTATTGGTACTTATTTCGTTTATGATTGCTAGTCCAATTGCTTATTATTATATGAACAATTGGTTGCTTACGTACGAATACCGTTCAGATATTTCGTGGTGGATTTTTGTAGTGGCAGGGTTAGGGGCATTGTCGATTACCTTATTTACAGTAAGTTATCAGGCCATCAAAGCGGCCTTGGCCAATCCAGTGAAAAGTTTGAGAACAGAATAATAATAGGTAGAAACGCTGAATTGAAACGGCTTTACATACATCCCACAAAATGCAAAGACTATGATACAAAATTATTTAAAAATCGCACTAAGGGCTTTACTCCGAAATAAGGTTTATTCCTTCATTAATATTGCAGGATTGGCTACGGGTATGGCTGTGGCTATGCTAATAGGGCTTTGGATTTATGATGAAACCTCTTACAACAAGTATCATCAAAATTATGATCGTATTGCTCAAGTATCACAGCATAATATTTTCAATGGCCAAAAATCGACACAGGTATCTAATCCTGCGGTAATGGCAGAAGAAATTAAGAGTCATTATGCCAGCGATTTTAAATATGTGTTACAGTCTTCATGGACATCAACCCATATTTTGACTTATGGTGAAAAGAAATTTACTAAATCTGGAAATTACTTTGAGCCACAAGTCACCGATATGTTAAGCTTAAAGATGCTAAAAGGTACAAGAGAAGGATTGAAAGAACCCAATTCGATTTTATTATCTGAATCAGTAGCAAAAGCATATTTTGGGGATACTGACCCCATGAATAAGCTCATAAAAGTTGATAACAAAGAGGTAGTAAAAATTACTGGAGTTTACGAAGATTTACCTTACAATTCTAGTTTTAAAGAAATGGAGTATATTTTGCCTTGGGAGTTATACTTGATTACCAATCCTTGGATTAAAAAAATGGAGAATCCTTGGGGAAGTAATTTTACCCAAACTTTTGCTCAATTAGCCGACAACGCTGATATGGACAAGGTTTCTCAAAAAATTATCAATGTTAAATTAAATAAAGTCGGCAGTGAAGCAAAAAGATATAAACCCGAAGTTTTCTTACAACCAATGAGTAAATGGCATTTGTATGGCGAATTTAAAGATGGCATCAATGTAGGAGGAAGAATTGAATTTGTATGGCTTTTCGGTATTATCGGAATTTTCGTTTTGTTATTGGCTTGTATTAATTTCATGAATTTGAGTACGGCTCGTTCTGAAAAACGAGCAAAAGAAGTAGGTGTTCGTAAAGCCATTGGTTCAGCTCGTAGTCAATTAATTATCCAATTTTTAAGTGAATCATTAGTCGTTGTAGTGTTTGCTTTCGTTTTATCAATCCTATTGGTTCAGCTTATATTGCCGTTTTTCAATGAAGTAGCTGACAAAAAAATGACGATTCTGTGGACAAACCCATTCTTCTGGCTGTTGGGTCTTAGTTTTAGTTTGCTCACGGGTTTAATTGCTGGAAGTTATCCAGCCTTGTATTTATCATCTTTTCAACCTGTTAAAGTATTAAAAGGTACTTTTAGGGTAGGGCGTTTTGCTGCTATTCCACGCAAGGTTTTGGTAGTTCTTCAATTTACCGTTTCTGTTACTTTAATCATCGGAACGATTGTTGTTTTCCGCCAAATTGAGCATGCTAAAAACCGCCCAATTGGCTATAATCGTGATGGATTAATTACCATGTATATGGCAACTCCTGATGTTCATAATCATTTTGAGGCTATCCGTACAGAGTTAAAAAGCTCAGGATCAATTGTTGAAATGACTGAGTCTGGAAGCCCAACTACTGAAGTTTGGAATACCAACGGTGGCTTTCAATGGGAAGGGAAAGACCCCAATTTGGCCGTTGATT
Organism: Flectobacillus major DSM 103; assembly: GCF_000427405.1. NCBI lineage: Bacteria > Pseudomonadati > Bacteroidota > Cytophagia > Cytophagales > Flectobacillaceae > Flectobacillus > Flectobacillus major. Next base: position 2,217,729 of record NZ_KE386491.1, on the reverse strand, counting down.
TTCCGAACAATGGTGTTACTTATGAATATGGCAAAACCGTAGGTTGGCAATTTGCTAATGGAAGAGATTTCTCAAGAGAATTTGCCACAGATTCACTTGCGTTTGTACTCAACGAATCGGCGGTAAAGTTTATCGGCTTGAAAAACCCAATCGGAGCTACTATTACATGGGAAAACAGACCTTTTAAAGTAATTGGCGTAATCAAAGACATGGTGGTACAATCGCCTTATAAGCCAGTTAGGCCATCACTTTTTCATATTTCTAAAGACCAAGAAAATGTTCTTATCATTAAAATGAACCCTAAAATAAGTTCAAGGGTGGCATTGAGTAAAATAGAAACGGTTTTCAGAAAATATAATCCAGCAGCACCTTTTGAATACACTTTTGTAGATGATGAATATGCTAAAAAATTCGGAAATGAAGAACGAGTGGGTAAATTGGCTACCTTCTTTGCTGCACTTGCTATTTTCATTAGTTGTCTCGGCATATTTGGTTTGGCATCATTTGTAGCAGAACAACGCACCAAAGAAATAGGCATCAGGAAAGTATTGGGAGCAACGGTTTTGAATCTGTGGCAATTACTTTCTAAAGATTTTGTCTTTTTGGTGATGACTTCCCTGTTTCTTGCTACGCCAATCGCTTATTTTTTTATGAATAATTGGTTGAAAAAATACGAATACCGTTCAGATATTTCGTGGTGGATTTTTGTAGTAGCAGGGTTAGGGGCATTGTCGATTACCTTATTTACAGTGAGTTATCAGGCCATCAAAGCGGCCTTGGCTAATCCAGTGAAAAGTTTGAGAACAGAATAATTTACTGAAACCTAGAATCCGAAGCCTCCAACCCAAAAACCTAAAAAAACATGTTAAAAAATTATTTTAAAATTGCTCTTAGAACCTTGTTGAGAAACAAAGCTTTCTCGGCAATTAATATTATTGGTCTTTCGGTAGGAATGGCCGTTGCGATACTCATTGGGCTTTGGATTTTCGATGAAATGTCTTTCGATAAGTATCATCAAAAATACGACCGTCTGGCACAAGTAATGCAAAACCAAACTTGGAATGGCGTTATAGGTTCGCAAACGGCAATGCCTTTGCCTTTAGCCCCCGAGCTACGAGCGAAATACTCAGGAGATTTCAAAAATGTAGTGTTGTCTTCTTGGACTTTTGAACACATTTTGGCTGTGGGCGACAAAAAATTCACCAAAACAGGAAACTTTGTAGAGCCCAAATTTCCAGAAATGTTTACCTTCAAAATGTTGAAGGGTTCGCAAAAAGGATTGAAAGATCCTTACTCTATTCTTATCTCAGAATCGGTTGCAACCGCTTTATTTGGAGATACCGACCCGATTAATAAAATCGTAAAAGTAGATAACAAAACCAACGTAAAAGTAACGGGCGTTTATGAAGATTTACCACATAATACTACCCTCAACGAAGTATCATTCGTATTGCCTTGGGAACTGTATTTGGCTACCGAAAATTGGGTGAAAAACTCGCAAGATCAGTGGAATAATAACTCATTCCAAACTTTTGCAGAGCTAAATCCAAATGCAGATTTTGATAAAGTATCCGCAAAAATCAGATTAGTAAAATTCAATCACGACAAACAAGATGCTGCCAAACCGATGGTTTTCTTGCATCCGATGAGCAAATGGCATTTGTATTCTGAATTTAAAGACGGTAAAATCTCTGGCGGACGTATTCAGTTTGTATGGTTATTTGGCATTATTGGCGTGTTTGTACTTTTGTTGGCTTGCATCAATTTCATGAATTTAAGTACTGCTCGTTCAGAAAAGCGTGCGAAGGAAGTAGGTGTTCGTAAAGCCATCGGCTCGGTTCGTTCACAATTAATTACTCAGTTTTTAAGCGAATCTTTACTCATTGTAGTGTTTGCTTTTGTGCTTACGCTTGTATTGGTAACGCTTACTTTGCCTTGGTTCAATGAATTATCAGATAAAAAAATGTCCATTCTTTGGACAAATCCCTATTTCTGGATACTCAGTATTTCGTTTTCATTGATTACAGGTTTAATTTCTGGAAGTTATCCAGCATTTTATTTGTCTTCTTTCGACCCAATCAGAGTACTCAAAGGTACTTTTCGTGTGGGAAGATTTGCCGCCGTTCCACGTAAAGTACTGGTAGTGATTCAATTCACAGTTTCGGTTACTTTAATCATCGGAACGATTATCGTTTACCGCCAAATTCAACACGCTAAAGACAGACCCATCGGTTATAGTCGTGATGGCTTGATTGCTATCACCATCAATACTCCCGAATTGGTGGGTCATTACGATGCCCTCAGAAGTGATTTATTAAAAACAGGAGCGGTCTATGAAATGTCGCAATCGTCAAGCCCAACTACTGGTGTGTATTCAAATCAAATCGGTTTTAATTGGGAAGGCAAAGACCCAAATCTACAAGCACTTTTTGGAGTAATTGCTGTTTCGCATGATTATGGCAAATCGGTAGGTTGGAATTTTGTAGAAGGAAGAGATTTCTCAAGAAACTTTTCAACCGATACTTCTGGAATGGTATTAAACGAAGCCGCTGCCAAGTTTATCGGTATGAAAAACCCTGTTGGGAAGAATATCAATTGGAACGATAAAAATTACCGAATTGTCGGCGTCATTAAAAATATGGTGATGGAATCGCCTTATGAACCCATTAAACCAACAATATTTTTTATCAATTATGGTTGGGCAAATATTATCAATGTTAAGTTGAACCCTGCCATGAGTGCCTCCGCTTCTTTGGAAAAAGTAGGCGAAGTATTTAGAAGATACAACCCAGGCAGTCCGTTCGACTATAAATTTGCCGACGAACAATACGCTCTAAAATTCAATAGCGAAGAACGTATCGGTAAATTGGCTACATTCTTTGCTTGCTTGGCAATTTTTATTTCTTGTTTGGGCATCTTTGGTTTGGCATCTTTCACGGCTGAACAACGCACGAAAGAAATTGGTGTACGAAAAGTACTGGGTGCATCGGTATTCAATTTATGGCAATTACTTTCTAAAGATTTTGTGGTTTTAGTGATGATTTCATTCTTAATAGCCACGCCAATTGCTTATTACTTTATGAATGGCTGGTTGAAAAACTATGAATACCGCTCAGAAATTTCGTGGTGGATTTTCGGAATATCGGGTTTAGGTGCGTTGATTATTACTTTACTAACCGTAAGCTATCAAGCCGTAAAAGCAGCTTCGGCTAATCCAGTGAAGAGTTTAAGAACAGAATAATTTTTGAATTAGGAGTTTTGAGTGAGGAGTACATTTTCACCAAAACTCCAAAGCCCTTTAGTCATCAATCCTAAACTTGAAATTAGTAATGTACGAAAGCTTATCATAGTCTTTCAAATAAAATTAATGTTAATGTAGCAGTAACTCTTGCAGTTACCTCTTGCGGTTACTGTATTCACAGGCAACCGCGAGGGTTGCCACTAGACAAAAAATACTGAAAATAAGAACTATTTTGAACACAATAAAATCCTTCAGACAGAACTAACTTGAAATCCGAAATCTGAATTCCAAAATCCTAAAGTCAAGAAAATGTTCAAAAATCATTTAAAAATCGCTTTGAGAATCTTGTTGAGAAACAAGGTTTATTCTTTCGTTAATATACTTGGTTTGGCAATTGGCGTAAGTGCCTGCTTAGTAATTTATTTACTGGTCAGCTTTGAACTAAGTTTTGAGGATTTTCAACCCGACCGTGAACGGATTTATCGAGTAACTTCTGGTTTCAAAAACCAAGAAGGAGAACATTTTTATAACTCGGGTCTATCGTCACCAATGCCTGCTTCTCTTGCACAAGAAATTTCGGGTATAGAGTATTTGGCAGCTTGTCATGTTTGGAGTGCAAGAACATCTTTACCAAACGACAAAAAAGACGGTAAAAATCCACCTAAAATCTGGAAAAACGACAATTCAGAAGTATTGGTTTGTCAGCCAGCATATTTTAAAATTTTCAATTACGAATGGTTGGCAGGTAGCCCAAAAACAGCCCTTACTACACCAAACGAAGTAGTTTTAAGCCAAAGCGAAGCAGAAAAATATTTTGGCAAAATTCCTTTAGCACAAGTATTGGGCAAACAATTATACTTCAATGATTCTTTGGCTACCACCGTAACGGGCGTTGTGAAAGACTTCCCTGTTAATTCTGATTTTAAGTTTAAAAACTTTATTTCTTTCAAAAGTATTGAAACCCAAAATTGGCGTAAAGAATTTCAATTAGACCAATGGACAAATACCAATTCGAGTTCAATGGCTTTTGTAAAGCTTACTCAAAACACCAAAGAAAGTACTGTAAATGCACAATTTCCTGCTTTTCTAAAAAAACATCTCGACCTAAAAGATGAGTGGAATATTGGCAGAACACTTTCATTACAGCCTTTATCAGACATTCATTTTAGTGATATATTACAAGACAATTTTTCAAGACAAGTACATTTACCAACGCTTTACACTCTTTTAGGAATCGCTGGATTTTTGCTATTAATTGCCGCCATCAATTATGTTAATTTATCAACCGCTCAGTCTATTACTCGTGTGAAAGAAATCGGTGTTCGTAAAGTTTTGGGAAGTAATAGAAAAACATTAATAATCCAGTTTTTATGTGAAACATTTATTATCACCACTTTAGCCGTCTTTTTTTCTGTTCTTTTAGTAGAACCCATTCTTTGGGTTTTCAAAGAATTTATTCCGAAAGAATTATCTTTTAATATTTTAAATCCAAATATTTTAGGCTTTTTAGGCATCATTACACTTGGCACTTGTGTATTGTCTGGCTTGTACCCTGCTTGGATAATTTCGGCTTATCAGCCCGTTTCGTCTTTGAAAAATCAAATATCATCTGGCGGACAAACTCGTACTGCTCTACTTCGTAAAGCTTTGATTACTTTTCAATTTACGGCTTCACAAGTATTTATTTTGGGAACAATCATTGTGGCTACGCAGTCGAAGTATATGCTTAGTAAAGACCTTGGTTTTAAAAAAGATGCTATCGTGCATTTTTACACAGATTGGAACGACCCAGACAATAACAAAAAATTTGTATTGATTCAAAAACTCAAGCAAATGCCTGAAATAGAAATCGTTAGTCTTGGAGAAACTCCTGCAAGAAGTGGCTATTCTACCAACAGGGTAACTTATAAGGAAGGCGGAAAAGAAATTAAAACGGACGTTCATAGAAGAACGATTGATGAAAATTATCTACCGATGTTTGGTATCAAGATTTTGGCAGGCAGAAATATCACCAATAGCGATACCGCCAAAGAATTTATCATTAACGAAACTTACGCAAAAGCATTGGGCTTCAAAAAACCTGAACAAGCTGTTGGACATTTTTTAGTGTATTCTGGCGGAAAAGGAGATTACAAATTGCCCATCGTAGGCGTTGTGGCGGACTTTCATTTACAGTCATTACACAAAGCCATTCAACCTTTGTATATGATGTCGGAAACTAAATATGAAACAGCCATCAATGTAAAAATTCATAGCAAAGGACAATCTTCTGCTGATTTCAAAGGTGTTTTAGCCAAAATCGAAAAAGCCTGTAAGGAAATTTATCCTAATAGTTATGAAGAATTTAGTCCGCAATTTTTTGATGAAAGTATTGCCAAATTCTATGAAAAAGAAGAACGCTTTGCCAAAATTCTTAATACTGCTACGGGCGTTGCTATCTTGATTTCTTGCATGGGTTTATTTGGCTTGGTGGCTTTTACAACCCAACAACGCACCAAAGAAATTGGCATCCGCAAAGTATTAGGAGCTTCGGTGATGCAAATCATGCAATTGCTGTCGAAAGACTTTTTGAAATTAGTCATTTTAGGAATCTTCATTGCTACGCCCATTGCGTATTGGGCGATGAATCAATGGTTACAAGATTTCGCTTATCGGATTACTATTAGTTGGTGGATTTTCGCTTTGGGAGGCATTGCCTCTATCATCATTGCTTTGATTTCGGTGAGTTATCAATCAGTAAAAGCCGCTTTGATGAATCCAGTGAAGAGTTTACGAACAGAATGAGTTGAGTTGTGAATTTTGAGTGCTGAGTAAGGCGTATTTTTTCACCAAAACTCCAAAGCCTTTTAGTCATCAATCCTAAACTTGAAATTAGTAATGTACGAAGGCTTATCATAGTCTTTCAAATTAATATTAAAGTAGCAGTAACTCTTGCAGTTACTGTATTCAAAAGGGCAAGCGAAGGCTTATCATAGTCTTTCAAATAAGATTAAAGTAGCAGTAACTCTTGCAGTTACTGTATTCAAAAGGGCAAGCGAAGGCTTATCATAGCCTTTCAAATAAGATTAAAGTAGCAGTAACTCTTGCAGTTACTGCATTCAAAAGGGCAAGCGAAGGCTTATCATAGCCTTTCAAATAAGATTAAAGTAGCAGTAACTCTTGCAGTTACTGCATTCAAAAGGGCAAGCGAAGGCTTATCATAGTCTTTCAAATAAGATTAATGTAGTAGTAACTCTTGCAGTTACCTCTTGCAGTTACTGCATTCAAAAGGGCAAGCGAAGGCTTATCATAGTCTTTCAAATAAGATTAAAGTAGCAGTAACTCTTGCAGTTACCTCTTGCGGTTACCGTATTCACAGGCAACCGCGAGGGTTGCCTCTACACAAAAAATACTGAAAATAAGAACTATTTTGAACACAATAAAATCCTTCGGACAAAACTAACTTGCAATCCGAAATCTGAATTCCAAAATCCTAAAGTCAAGAAAATGTTCAAAAATCATTTAAAAATCGCCTTGAGAATCTTGTTCAGAAACAAGGTTTACTCATTTATCAACATTGCAGGCTTAGCTTTGGGGATTGCTGCCTTTTTGTTGATTTTGGAATATGTAAGTTTGGAAAAAAGCGTGAATCAATTTCACGCCAATTTACCTACGATGTTCCGACTTTTGAACCAAAACCCTAAAGGAGAATCGTGGGCTCAAGTAGAACCGGGCTGGGCTACGAAAGCACAAGAACGCTTTCCAGAAATCAAAAGTTACTGTCGTGTGGCCGAGAGCATTGGGCAAGGCGTAGTGAAATATGAAGCAAAAAATATCTCTTTCCGTGAAAAAAAAGTAGCCTATTCAGAAGGTAATTTCTTTTCATTTTTTAGCTTTCCAATCATCAAAGGTTCGGCTTCGGCACTACAAAAACCTGATGTAGTTTTTGTAGCAGAATCGGTTGCAAAAAAGTATTTTGACGCAGAAAACCCTATCGGTAAAACGCTTACTTTATACAACCAATTTGGGAAAAAAGATTATTTAGTAGAAGGCGTTTTTGCCAATATGGGCGACCTTTCCGACATTCAACTCGACTTTGTTTTTTCATTAGAAACCCTAAAAAACCCAGCCAACCTCAATGATAACGCTTGGGCAAATCTTACTAATCTGGATTCTCAGTATATTGATACCTATTTTCAGTTAAGACAAAGTGTTGATTATCTGTCACTTGAAGGGAAGCTCAACATGCTTCGAAGGGAACTCAGCAAAGAAAATGACGATATTACTTTCCGATTACAGCACTTTTCAGAAATCCATTTAGCAAGTAGTTTTTCAGATACGTATTTACACAATGGTAATATCAAATATGTATTTATTCTAAGTGGAATCGCCTTCTTGATTTTGCTGATTGCATGGTTCAATTATATCAACCTAAGTACCGCCAACGCCCTAAAACGAGCCAATGAAGTAGGCGTAAGAAAAGTAATTGGTGCAACACGCAACAATTTGGTGATGCAGTTTTTAGGAGAATCTATTTTGGTAAACTTTTTTGCCTTTGTCGGAGCAATCCTTCTTGTGACTTTATTACAACCATTTTTCAATGAAATCATTCATAAAAACCTTTCACTAAGTACTTTACTTTCTTCCACTTTGTGGGTGATTGGTTTGGGTTTGTTAATTGTTGGGTCTGTCGCTTCGGGTATTTATACCGCTTGGGGCTTGGCGAATTTTAAATTAATAGAAACCTTAAAAGGAAAATTACACAAATCTGCCAAAGGGATTTTCTTGCGTAAATCGCTGGTGATTACCCAATTCAGTATTTCAATTGTATTGATTATAGTTACGTTGATTATTTTCAGTCAATTGAAACACATGCAAAACCAAGATTTGGGCATGAATATCAAACAATTGTTGGTAATTAAAGGCCCAGAAATTGGGAAAGACAGTACTTTCAAAAACCGAGTAAATGCTTTTGAAAACGATATTGCCAACCTCAATTTCGTGAATGATTACTGTACCAGCGGAAGTGTGCCTAGCAATTGGTATAATTTTACGACGGTTGGTTTTACTTCTGCCAAATCAAAAACTGGCGACGAACAAAAACCTTACTCTTTCGTAACAATTGGACATAAATTTCTAAAAACCTACGATATTCCTTTGAAGGCAGGAAGAAGTTTTACCGAACAAGAATGTGACGTGGAATGGAACGACAACAGCAAAGTACTCTTGAACGAAAAAGCTCTTGAGCAACTCGGTTTTAAGTCAGCCAACGAAGCCGTAAACACTAAAATCAAATGGGACGAACGTTATTTGGATGTAATTGGCGTAGTGAAAGATTATCATCACAAAGGTTTACAAACCGCCATCGACCCGATGATTTTTTATCCTTTCAATAGTTCTTCATACTTAACAGTAAAGCTCGCTGGCGAAAATATGAATAGCAAAGTGGCAACTTTGGAAAATGTATTCAAAAAGCATTTTTCAGGCAATCCATTTGAGTTTTTCTTTATGAGCGAAAATTTCAATAAACAATACGAAACCGAAAGTCAGTACAGTACTTTGTTTACAACTGCTTCGGTTTGGGCAATTTTTATTGCCTGTATGGGACTTTTCGGTTTGGCTACTTTCACGGTAGAATCTCGCACCAAAGAAATTGGTATTCGTAAAATTTTGGGTGCATCGGTATTCAGCATTGTACAATTGCTATCAAAAGACTTTTTGATTTTGGTAAGTATTGCCATTCTTATCGCTTGCCCGCTTGCCTATTATTTTATGCACCAATGGTTGCAAGATTTTGCCAGTAGAATCAATATTGAATGGTGGTACTTTGTGGTTGCGGGCGTTTTGGCTTTGGCAATTGCATTACTTACCGTTGGTTTTCAAGCCACAAAATCAGCCTTGATGAATCCTGTAAAGAGTTTGAGAACAGAATGAGTTGAGTTGGAAATTTTGAGTGCGGAGTATTTTTTACCGAAATCTGAAATCTAAAATCCCAAAGTCTTTTTCATCAATCCTAAAGTCCACAAAAAATGATACAAAATTATTTAAAAATCGCACTAAGAACTTTGTTCAAAAACAAGGTTTATTCTTTCATCAACATCGGCGGTCTTGCTGTTGGGATGGCAGTAACGATGTTGATTGGACTTTGGATTTGGGATGAATTGAGTTTTAATAAATATCACCAAGACTATACCCGAATTGCTAAGGTTATGCAACACATAACCAATAATGGAGACGTTCAAACCCTAGAAAGTGTTCCTTATCCTTTAGCAGAAGAACTCCGCAAAAACTACGGAAGTGATTTTAAGCAAGTAGCACTGTCAATGAACGATGTCTGGAATGTGTTAAGTTATGGCAATAATAAGTTTTTAAAAGTAGGTTCTTATTTTGAACCACAAGGAATAGACGTATTCGGGGTAAAAATGTTGAAAGGAACTCGAAATTGTTTAAATGACCCATCCTCCATTATTCTTTCAGAATCAGTAGCAATTGCCCTTTTTGGAAAAGCCAATCCATTAGATAAAATTATTAAAATGGATAACCAATATAATGTAAAAGTTACAGGTGTTTATGAAGATTTTCCAAAAAAATCTACTTTCAATACCGTAACATTCATTGCTCCTTTTCAATTATTTTACAATAGATACGGTTGGGTAAAATCAATAGACGACCCCTGGAAAGTAAATGCTTTTCAAGTTTATGTTCAAGTAGCTGATAACGCTGATTTTGATAAGGTTTCATTAAAAATAAAAGATGTAAAATTAAAAAAGGTTAATAAAGAATTAGCCAAAATGAAGCCTACCCTATTTCTACAACCGATGGCAAATTGGCATCTGTATTCAGACTTTAAAGATGGCTTTAACGTTGGCGGTCGAATTCAATATATTTGGCTATTCGGCATCATTGGAGCATTCATTTTGCTTTTGGCATGCATCAATTTCATGAATTTAAGTACAGCTCGAAGTGCAAAAAGAGCAAAAGAAGTTGGCGTTCGCAAAGCAATTGGTTCCGCTCGTAGCCAGTTGATTTCACAATTTTATAGTGAGTCTTTTTTAGTGGTTACTATTGCTTTTATATTTTCGTTGTGTCTGGTTCAGTTATGTTTACCATTTTTCAACGAGCTGGCAAGCAAAGACATAGTCATTTTATGGTCAAATCCACTGTTTTGGCTGGCAGGAATAAGTTTTAGCGTATTTACTGGACTAATGGCAGGAACTTACCCAGCACTTTATCTTTCGTCTTTTCAACCCGTGAAAGTATTGAAAGGTACTTTTAGCATTGGTCGTTTTGCTTCTATTCCACGCAAAGCTTTAGTAGTAATGCAATTTACGGTTTCTATTACTTTAATAATTGGCACAATTGTTATTTTTCGTCAAATACAATACGCTAAAAATCGCCCTATTGGTTATGAAACCAACGGATTAGTGTCCTTGCCACAAGCCATTAATGAAATTCATAAGCACTTCGATGTAGTAAAAGATGAGTTATATAAAACAGGGGCAATTGTTAGTATTTGCGAAACGTCTGGACCGACTACCGAAAGTTGGTTAAGTAGTAACGAATTTGAATGGCCTGGAAAAGACCCCAATTTATTGGCAGAAATTCCAATTGTTGGCACTTCTTACGATTATGGAAAAACGATAGGCTGGCAAATGAAAGAAGGACGAGACTTCTCGAAAGCTTTTGCAACAGATTCATCATCAGTCATTTTAAATGAATCAGCTGTAAAATTAATGGGTTTGAAAAACCCTATTGGCAAAACAATTACATGGTACAAACAACCCATTACAGTGATTGGTGTGGTAAAAAATGTAATTATGCAATCTCCTTATGAACAAGTAAAACCTACAATATATAGTTTCAACAAAGAGGATGTCGCTTATATTCTTGCTAAAATCAATCCAGAAATGAGTGCAAGTATGGCTTTGAGTAAAATAAAAACTGTCTTTGATAAATATAATCCCTCTCAACCATTTGACTACAATTTTGTAGATGAGGAGTATGCCAAAAAATTCGGGGATGAAGTCCAAATAAGTAAATTAGCCAGCATCTTCGCCGTTCTTGCCATATTTATTTCATGTTTGGGTTTATTTGGTTTAGCCTCATTTGTAGCAGAACAACGCACCAAAGAGATTGGAGTAAGAAAAGTATTAGGAGCAACGGTCTTGAATTTATGGCAATTACTTTCTAAAGATTTTGTCTTTTTAGTGATGCTTTCCTTTTTACTCGCTGCACCAATTGCTTACTTTTTTATGAACAGTTGGTTGAAAAAATACGAATACCGTTCGGATATTTCTTGGTGGATTTTTGTAGCGTCAGGTTTGGGAGCTTTATTGATTACTCTATTAACCGTAAGTTATCAAGCCATCAAAGCCGCCTCCGCAAATCCAGTGAAGAGTTTAAGAACGGAATGAGTTGAGTTAGGAATTTTGAGTGGGGAGTGATGAGTATTTTTTACCGAAATCCAAAAATGAAGATAAAAATCAAGCAAAGATTTTTGAAATAGGTATCTCAATATTCATTACTCTATCTTGTACGATTTGGTCTTCATGGAAAAATTCGTAATGGTTTGGACTATCGTAAACAAAAACTCCTTGAAAATCTGGAACAACAATCCAGCAAGATTTGATACCAAAATTGAAATAAGGCTCAAGCTTTGAAGTCATGTCTTTACTACTTTGTGATGCTGACTGTATTTCAATAGACAACAAAGGGGCATCTTGGCGACGAGAAGGGTCGTTTTGAAAGTCTAAATTTTCAAAAGGATATAATACCACATCGGGAGTAAATGAGTTGGGAGTAGCTAAGGAAACTTCGCTGGCTACTCTAAATTTATCTCTGTAATTGAATTTGATTTCAAAAATCAAATTAGCTTGAATTGCACCATGTAAAAGTGTTGGCATAGGTTTATTCCTTTCTATTTCGTAATCTGAAAGTAGGGTTTCGGCTATGTTTTCGGCTAATAGTTCCATAATCACTTTTGTTTATTTCAAATATAATCAAAAAGTAAAATCATGATACAAAATTATTTAAAAATCGCTATTCGTAATTTGCTCAGAAACAAGGTCTTCTCGGCAATTAATATCGTTGGTTTGGCTTTGGGAATTGCCACTTGCCTTGTCATTATGCTTTTTGTATATGATGAATTAAGCTATGATAGATTCAACGAAAAAGCAGATAGAATTTTTAGGGTAGTATTTAAAGCTTCTATCAACGATGGAAAAATCAACGAAGCCAACGTGATGCCACCAACGGCTCAGGTTTTGAAAAATGATTATCCAGAAGTGTTAGCCGCTACTCGTTTGCGTACCAGTGGTTCGCCTGAAATTGTTTACCAAAACAAGAAATTCAAAGAATATTCGTTCGCTTCTGTCGATGCCAATTTCTTTGATGTTTTTACGTTGCCATTGTTGAAAGGCGATGCTAAAACGGCTCTGCGTGAACCCAACACCGCCGTTATTACACAAGATTTTGCCAAAAAATACTTTGGCGACGAAGACCCAATCGGGAAAGTATTATTCATCAAAAGTTGGAATGAAAGCTATAAAGTAACAGGACTTATCGACAAAGTACCGCATAATTCCCATTTTCATTTTGATATTTTTGGCTCATTGGCTGGCGTAAAAGATGCCCAAGCAGCCTCCTGGATGTCGTCGGGCTATTTTACTTATTTGGTTCTGCCCGAAGGTTTCGACTACAAAGTATTAGAAGCCAAATTGCCACAAGTCATTAAAAAGTACATGGGGCCGCAAATACAAACGGCAATGGGCATGAGCCTTCCGCAGTTTTTACAGAAAGGCAATAAGCTTGGACTTTTCTTGCAACCACTTACCAGTATTCACTTCGACGAAGGTTATACTGGCACGCTTGAGTCAAGTGGCAACATTCAGTATGTGTATATTTTCGGGGCAATTGCCGTGTTTATGTTGCTTATTGCTTGTATCAATTTTATGAATCTTTCAACGGCTGGAGCTTCCAAACGTGCCAAAGAAGTGGGCGTTCGTAAAGTATTGGGTTCTGTAAAACAAGATTTAATTAACCAATTTTTGTTTGAATCCATCCTTCTAAGTGTCGTTGCACTGATACTTTCATTGATGTTGGTACAATTGTCTTTGCCCGTTTTCAACGATTTAGCCGAGAAAGATTTACAATTAGATTTTCTCAAAAATCCGCTTCTACTGATTGCTTTCTTAGTTTTTGGTTTGTTGGTTGGCGTTTTGGCAGGCAGTTATCCAGCCTTTTTCCTTTCTTCTTTCAATCCTGTGGAAGTACTAAAAGGCAAATTCAAATTGGCAGGCAAAAGTATCAGTTTGAGAAGTGGTTTGGTGGTTTTTCAATTCTTTATTTCTATTGCTTTAATCATCGGTACAACGGTGGTGTATCAGCAAATCAAGTTTATTCAAAGTAAAGATTTGGGCTATGCCAAAGACCAATTACTCATCATGCGAAATACTTGGTCGCTGGGAAAAAATGAAGAAGTATTTCGTCAGCAAATTTTACAAGACCCAAGAGTATTAAGCGTAAGTAGTGCTGGCTATTTGCCTGCTGGTCCGAGCGATTCAAATAATTCTTTGGGCTATCCCGACGGCGACGATTCGCAAATAATGCGAACGCTGGAGTACAAAATCGACGAGCAGTATATTCCAACGATGGGCATGAAAATCATTGCTGGACGAAATTTCGCTAAAGATTTTGCCACGGATTCTACCGCCATGATTATCAACGAAACGGCAGCAAAAGCTTTCGGATGGGGTAAAAATGCCGTTGGACATACCATTACTCGCTTAAAAAATAACGATGGCTTGAAGGTTACTTACAGAATCATTGGTGTTGTGAAGGATTTTCATTTCAAATCACTTCATGAAAGTATCACGCCTTTGTTGATGGTTTCTGAAAAAACTTATGGTTTAACCATCAAAGTAAAAGGAAAAGATGTAGAAGGTTTGTTGGCTTCCTTGAAAAATCAATGGCAAAAGTTTAATGTAGAAGAGCCTTTTTCTTATGCTTTTATGGATGAATTATTTGAAAAAACGTACCAAAGCGAACAGAAAATTAGTGTGATTCTAAGCATTTTTTCTGGACTTACCATTTTCGTCGCTTGCTTGGGTTTGTTTGGTTTGGCAACTTTTACTGCCGAACAACGCACGAAAGAAATTGGCGTGCGTAAAGTATTGGGAGCTTCGGTGAGCCAAATCGTTACTTTACTTTCTAAGGAATTTCTAAAATTAGTAATGATTGCCTGCGGTTTTGCTTTTCCGATTGGCTATTGGCTGATGAATAAATGGCTACAAGACTTTGCCTATCGCATCGAAATCAGTGCTTGGATTTTTGTATTGGCTGGCATTTTAGCCCTTTTTATCGCTTTGCTGACGATAAGTTACCAAGCCATCAAAGCGGCATTAGCCAATCCTGTGACGAGCTTACGAACGGAATGATTTGAGTGAGGGGTTTTGGATTCGGAGTGAGGAGAAATTTTTACGATAATCTAAAAATCTTTAGTCTTTTAGCCATTAATCCTATAGTCTTAAAATCTTTAAATCCTTATAATCATGCTGCAAAACTATCTAAAAATTGCCCTCAGAAATTTGTGGAGAAACAAACTCTATTCTACTTTAAATATTGGCGGATTGGCTACTGGACTTGCAGCTGCGTTGCTTATTTTTTTGTTTGTTTCTCACGAATTTAGCTACGACCAATTCCATCAAAAAGCAGATAGAATTTATAGAATTTTATCCGTAACAAAGTATGGCGAACAAACCGTTCAGACAACCGCCATGAATGCCAAATTGGGCGAAATGCTGAAACAGAGCAATCCTGAGATTGAAGATTTTGTACGCATTAATAAGATGGATAATCCTACTTTCAAGAGCAGTAGTCATCCAGACATTAAATTTAAAGAAGAAAAACTCGCTTTTGCTGACCCTGCTTTTTTTAACATTTTTTCATTCAAAACCTTAGAAGGAAATTTTAAGACTGCCTTAAAAAACCCTTTTAGCTTGGTTATTTCTGAGAAGGTAGCAAAAAAATACTTTAGCAACGAAAATCCGATTGGTAAAACCTTACTTTTAGAAGGCAAAAAGCCTTTTATTGTTACAGGTGTGTTTGCACAAATGCCTTCCAATTCAACTTTCCAGTTTGAAATCATAACTTCAATAGCTACTTATCCAAAATTGGATGAAGAACGCCAGCATATTTGGGAAAAAGCGGGGTCATTTGAAACCTTTGTGTTGCTCAATCAACAAGCTTCTGTGGCAAAAGTAGAAAAGTCGATTGCTAAAGTTGGAAAACTCACGGGGTTTTTTGATGAAACTTCAACCTATTCGTTAGAACAATTTGATAAAATTCATAATGGCAGTAGTTTTTCAGACCACCAGAATACAAAGTTTGCTTATATTTTTTCGGGTGTAGCCATCTTGATACTCCTTTTGGCACTTTTCAATTATATGAGTCTGACAACGGCACGAGCTACAATTAGGGCCAAAGAAGTAGGTGTAAGAAAAGTAGTTGGTGCTGAAAGACTTGGTTTGGTAAAGCAATTTTACATCGAAGCCTTTGTGTATTGCTTTTTTTCTTTTGTGTTGGCTTTCTTGCTATTAGAGCTATTCCGTCAGCCTTTCTATGATATTTTGGGCTTACAAGTCGATACTGCTTTTATGAAAAGTCCGCTTTTTATGGGCATTATTGCTATGATTTTCATCCTGAGTATTTTATTATCAGGTAGTTATACTTCTCTGTTTCTCTCAAAATTCAGCCCGATACAAGTATTGAAAGGCAAGTTTTCAAGCCAACAAAATGGTGCAGTTATCCGCAAAGGCTTTTTGATTTTCCAGTTTTCTGTTTCTGTGGTGTTGATAATCTGTACAATCGTTGTACAGAAACAATTGGATTTTATGCGAAATATGGATTTGGGCTTAACCAAAGACCAAGTTTTGGTAATTCCCATTGAAGAAAGTCCTGCTTCAAAAATCACCGCACTTAAAAATGAATTTAATCAAATAGCAGGCATCAAAGGTGTTTCGAGCATTTCAACTCCTTTATACAAAGGCATGAACATGTGGTTCACGAATTCAATTATATCTAAAAAGGAGGTTTCCCTTTTTGCTATCTCAGCCGACGAAAATTTCTTTAAAACAGTTGATTTAAAATGGAAAAAACCACCTATTGACAACAAAAATCTTGATTCAAAAATATATCTTAACGAAATAGCCGCCGAACAACTGGAATTGGGCAAAAATCCCGTAGGGAAATCGGTGTTCTTAGGCAGCAAACCCAGTATTGTGGGTGGTATTATGAAAGATTTTCATTTTACAGGCGTAAAGTCGAAAATTGAACCTTTGATGATTTCCGTCTCTGTACCAAAGGCTACTGAAACTTTGTATGGAAGTATTTATTTACGTTTAGACTCAAAAGTAGATGTACAAGCCAAAGTAGCACAAGTACAACAACTGTATGAAAAATATCCAACCGAAAAGCCTTTTGAATTTTACTTTTTAGACGAAGCTTTTCAGAAAACTTTCAGCGACGAAATCAGAATGTCTAAAATGTTTTTCAGCTTTACAAGCATCGCCATTCTCATCGCTTGTTTGGGTTTATTTGGCTTAATTACTTTCTTGGCAGAACAAAAAGACAAAGAAATCGGTATCCGCAAGGTATTAGGAGCAAGTGTAAATAACATCGTTTTTTTACTTTCAAAAGACTTTTTAGGCTTGGTGTTTTTAGCCAATTTCATTGCTATTCCATTGGCTTGGTGGGCTATGCAAAAGTGGTTGCAAGATTTCGTTTTCAGAATCTCGCTTACTTGGGAAGTATTCTTATTGGCAAGTATTACAAGTATTGTTTTAGCTTTTGTTACGGTGAGTTATCAAGCTATTAAATCGGCAGTAGCAAACCCAATCAAAAGCCTTCGTAACGAATAAATCATAAAGTCATGTTTCAAAACTACGTCAAAATCGCCATCCGAAACCTCTTGCACAACAAGGTGTTTTCGTTTATCAACATTGCTGGGCTGAGTATTGGTTTGGCTTGCTGTATGTTGATTGTACTTTATACCAAAGACGAAATCAGTTACGACCGTTTCCATAAAAACGTCGACCAGATTTATAGAATTACTTCTACCGAAATATCTCCAGATGGTAAAGTAGATAAATATGGCATTACAGGAATGATGCCCGGGCCAACTTTTAAAGCACAATTGCCAGAAATTGAAAATTTCGTTCGTCTGCAAGGTGAATCTTACAACATCAAAAAAGGCAACGAAGTATTGGTACAAGATGCCTTGAAAGTTGATAGTTCGTTCTTTTCAATTTTTACTTTTGATTTTGTAGAAGGTTCACCCAAAACGGCTTTGAAAGACCCACAATCAGTTGTGATTTCGGAAGAAGTAGCCGAAAAATACTTTGGGAAAGTATCAGCTTTGGGCAAAACTTTGTCTATCAATTATGATGATACTTTTCAGCCTTTTACCGTGGCTGGAGTAACCAAAAAGTCACCGCAAAATTCATCCATCAAAATAGATTTATTAATGCCTTTTCATCGTGAAAAAAGCCATGATGACCAATGGATTAATTTCTATTTAAACACTATTGTAAAGCTAAAACCATCCGCAAACCCAAAAGCTTTAGAGGCTAAATTTGCCAGTATTTACGCCCAAGAAGCCAAAGGTCAGTTAATCGAAGCCAAAGAAAAATGGAATTTTCAAAGTACTATTCAATACGGTTTACAGCCTTTTGTGGATGTGCATCTTTCAACGGAATTTAGAGCAGCCAATGGCTTAAAAGACGACAGTGACCCGATGTACTCGTATGTTTTGATGGGGCTTGCTGTATTTTTATTGGTAATTGCTTGTATCAATTTTATTAATCTTACGGTAGCTCGCTCTGTGAAACGAGGAAAAGAAATTGGTATCAGAAAAGTAGTTGGGGGCGACCGCAAACAGTTGATTTTCCAGTTTATGGGCGAGTCTTTTGTGTTGAGTCTTGTTGCTTTTTTATTGGCAATTTTTCTGGTAGAACTCTCTTTGCCGATTTTCAATACTCTGGCTAATAAAGCCCTTTCAATGAAATATCTTTTTGATTTTCAGTTAATTGCTTCGTATTTCTTGCTCTTCCTTTTTACAGGATTTTTGGCGGGAATTTATCCTTCGTTAGTACTTTCAAGTTTCAGCCCTGTTGATACACTTTATGGTCGATTTAAGTTTTCAAAAGGAAGTTTCTTGCAAAAAAGCTTAGTTGTTTTTCAGTTTTCATTGGCGGCTTTTATGATGATGGCAACGCTTGTGCTTTATACGCAATTTGATTTTATGGTCAAGCAAGATTTGGGTTATGACGATAAAAATATGGTAGATGTATCAACGGGCAGGATGACTTTGAGCGAAACCCATACTTTCAAACAAGAGCTATTACAAAATCCGTCGATTGAGAAAGTTGCCCCACGACAAAGCGGTTCTTGGAGGACTATTGCCAAAGTTAATGGTAAACAAGAAATTCTTTTTGCCATTGATGTAGTAGATGAAGACTATCTTCCTACGCTAAAAATCCCGATGGTTCAAGGCAGAAATTTCTCTCAAGATTTTCCTTCAGATACCGCTCAGTCTGTTTTAGTAAACGAAACTTTTGTAAAAGAAGCAGGCTGGAAAAATCCAATCGGGCAAACGGTAAACTTTTTTTCAAGTAATAAAACGTATCAGGTAGTAGGTGTGGTGAAAGATTATCATTTCAATACTTTGCATGAAAGTATCAAACCTCAACTATTTACTTGTGATCCCAAAAGGTCTTCTTTTGCTCAATTGAGTATTAAAATTAAACCGACGGATATTCCAAGTACTTTAAAATTCATTGAAAAAACCTTCAAGAAACTACGCCCAACGCAGCCTTATATCTATGATTTTAAAGACCAAAGTAACCAAAAACAATATGAAAAAGAGGCAAAATGGAAGCAAATTATCAGTTTTTCGGCCATACTTATCATCTTTATTTCGTGCATAGGTCTTTTTGGTTTGGCAACACTTTCAGCCGAAAAGCGTACCAAAGAAATCGGTATCAGAAAAGTATTAGGAGCAAGTGCCTTAGCCATCGTATCAATGCTGACGAAAGATTTCTTAAAATTAGTGTTGGCTTCGGTAGTTTTTGCTTTTCCATTAGCTTGGTGGGCTGCTAATAAATTCTTAGAAAGCTATCCATATCGTATTCAAATAAGTACTTGGATGTTCGCTACGGTATTAGTGCTTTTGGTTTTGATAACCATTCTAACTATAAGTTATCAAGCCTTTAAATCTGCTTTGGCAAATCCCGTGAAGAGTTTGAGGACTGAGTAATTACATCTCTACTTGTTCAAAATCGCACAAAAAGTGTCCGTTTTCGGACACTTTTTTTATTTTAAAAAAATGCAAATGATTAATTATCAGTTAGTTATTTTTTTGGTTTTGTTTTTGGGAATAAGCATATTATCCATTAGTTAATCTGTTTAACCTCATAAAAATATGCTCAGGAATTACTTCAAAATAGCTTTCAGAAATCTTGTCAGAAACAAGGTTTACTCTTTTATCAATATTGGTGGATTGGCTGTAGGAATGGCAGTAGCGATGCTTATCGGGCTATGGATTCATGATGAGCTAACTTATAATACTTATCATCAAAGCTATGATAAAATTGGCTTGGCAATGCAACACCAAACAGGAAACGGGACAGTTTTTACTGGACAGGCAATGCCTTTTCCGATTGGTGCTGAGCTAAAGAATAAATATGGAAACAACTTCAAATACTTAGCAATGGCTTCGTGGGAAGGCGAACATATTTTGTCGGTCAATGAGAAGAAGCTTTCTACACCCGGTATTTATTTTGATGTGGATGCTCCTAAAATGCTTACGCTAAAAATGCTAAAAGGAACAAACGAAGGGTTGAAAAATCCCAACTCGATTTTACTTTCAGCATCCACAGCAAAAGCTTTTTTTGGCGAAGGTGAAGCCGTCAATCAAACAATGAAAATTGATAATAAACTGAACGTGAAAGTAACGGGCGTTTATGAAGACATTTCCTATAATTCGGACTTCAAAGATTTAAAATTTATTGCTCCTTGGGAATTGTATGTGACATCTGAACCGTGGATACAGCGAGCCAAAGCCAACAGTCAGTGGGATAACAATTCCTTTCAACTTTACGCCCAAATTGCTGATAATGTAGATTTTGAAACCGTTAATAAAAGAATACTTCGTTCAAAATTCAATAATTTACCAAAAGAAGAAAGACGATTTGATGCCCGAATTTTCTTGCAACCAATGGCCGATTGGCATTTAAAATCTAATTGGAAAAATGGCGTAAATACAGGAGGATTGATTGAATACGTATGGTTGTTTGGCATTATAGGCATTTTTGTATTGCTATTGGCCTGTATCAATTTCATGAATTTAAGTACTGCTCGCTCTGAAAAACGGGCAAAAGAAGTAGGCGTTCGTAAAGCAATAGGTTCTATCCGTGAACAATTGATTGCACAGTTCCTAAGCGAGTCTTTATTAGTTGTGGCTTTTGCTTTTATATTTTCTATCATTTTGGTAGAAATCACTTTGCCATTTTTTAATGAAATAGCCGACAAAAAAATGACGATTCTGTGGGCTAATCCTTTGTTCTGGTTTCTTTCTTTGGGCTTTAGTTTATTAACAGGCTTAATTGCAGGAAGTTATCCAGCTTTATATTTATCATCATTTCAACCAGTGAAAGTACTAAAAGGTACTTTTAAAGCAGGTAGATTTTCTTCTCTTCCACGCAAAGTATTGGTGGTGTTTCAGTTTACAGTTTCTGTAGCTTTAATTATTGGAACAATTATCGTTTATCGACAAGTACAGTTTTCTAAAAACAGACCGATGGGCTACGATAAAAATGGTTTGATGATGATAGAGATGAAAACACCAGATTTTTATGGAAAATTTGATTTACTCCGTAACGAACTCAAAAGTTCTGGTGCAATCGTAGAATTAGCAGAATCGTCAAGTCCTTTAACAGAAGTATGGTCGAACACAGGCGGTTTTTCTTGGGAAGGCAAAGACCCCAATTTAGATACTGATTTTGCGAACATCAGAGTTACCCACGAATTTGGCAAAACCGTTGGCTGGCAATTTAAAGAAGGTAGAGATTTCTCCAGAGCCTTTTCTACCGATTCGTCAGGCTTAGTTATTAATGAAGCTGCCGTGAAGTTTATGGGTATCAAAAATCCTGTTGGAAAAACTGTTACATGGGGCTTTGATAAAGATGCACGAAAATTTACTATCATTGGTGTCATTAAAGATATGCTGATGCAATCGCCTTACAAACCTGTAAAGCAATCTTTTTACTTCTTGAGTTCGCATGATGTAAATTGGATAAACCTGAAACTAAATCCTAATAAAAGTACGAGCGAGTCTATCTCAAAAATTGAAGCTACCTTCAAAAAGTATATTCCTTCAGCTCCTTTTGATTACAAATTTGCTGATGATGAATTTGCCAGAAAATTCAAAACCGAAGAACGTATTGGTACTCTAGCTTTATTCTTTGCCGTACTTGCCATTTTTATTTCATGCTTAGGCTTGTTTGGCTTGGCATCTTTTGTAGCTGAACAAAGAACCAAAGAAATCGGTATCAGAAAAGTATTAGGAGCTACGGTGCTGAATTTATGGTCTTTGCTTTCTAAAGACTTTTTGATATTGGTTATTATTTCGCTACTCACAGCTACGCCACTTGCCTATTATTTTATGCACGAATGGCTACAAAAATATGAGTATAGAACCGAAATTTCTTGGTGGGTCTTCATTGTAGCAGGTTTGGGAGCATTAACGATTACGTTACTAACGGTGAGTTTTCAAGCCATTAAAGCGGCTTTAGCAAACCCTGTGAAGAGCCTGAGAACAGAGTAATTTCCTTATAATGCGTTGATTTGCAACGGAATATTCCTATTAAACCTATATACACATGTTTAGAAATTATTTTAAAATAGCCTTTCGTAATCTTGTCAGAAACAAGGTTTACTCTTTTATCAATATTGGTGGATTAGCTGTAGGAATGGCAGTGGCAATACTTATTGGGCTATGGGTTTATGATGAATTATCTTTCAATAAATATCACAAAAACTACGATAAGATTGCACAGGTAATGCAACACCAAACCTTTAATGGTGAAGTAGGTACTCAGACATCTAATCCTTATTTGCTCGGAGCTGAAATTCGTGAAAAGTATGGAAGTGATTTTAAATTTGTACTAATGTCTTCAGGAAGAATGAAGCACATTTTGAAATCTGGCGATAAAAAACTTTCTATCAGAGGCGAATATATTGAAGCTGACGCTCCAACAATGCTAAGCTTAAAAATGCTAAAAGGAACAAATAATGGCTTACAAGACCCATCCTCTATTTTAATTAATGAATCAACAGCAAAAGCATTTTTTGGTGATGAAAATCCCTTATTCAAATCTTTTAAAGTTGATAATAAATTTAATCTAAAGGTAACGGGCGTTTATGAAGACATACCACATAATTCTGATTTCCATGATTTAGCATTTATTGCTCCTTGGGAGCTTTACATCAAAAATGAAAATTGGGATGAAAAATTCTCTAACCCTTGGCGAAGTAATGCCTTTCAAACTTACGCACAATTGGCTGATAATGCCGATGTCGATAAGGTTTCAGCAAAAATAAAAAATGTAAAGCTTAATAAAGTAGATAAAGCTGGTGCTGCATTTAAACCCGAAGTATTTCTGCATCCTATGAGTAAATGGCATCTGTATTCAGCATTTAAAAATGGTGTCAATACAGGCGGACAAATTGAATTTGTTTGGTTATTTGGCATCATTGGCATTGCTGTATTGCTTTTGGCCTGTATCAATTTTATGAACCTAAGTACGGCTCGTTCAGAAAAACGGGCGAAAGAAGTAGGCGTAAGGAAAGCCATTGGTTCAATCCGTGGACAATTAATAACTCAATTCTTTTGTGAATCCTTTTTGGTGGTAATAATAGCTTTTTTGCTATCCTTAGTTCTAGTAGAACTTTGCTTACCTGCATTTAATGAAACTGCCAATAAAAATACATCCATCCCATTTACAAATCCACTTTTCTGGTTTTTGGGCTTAGGCTTTAGTTTAATCACAGGTTTTGTAGCAGGCAGTTACCCAGCTTTGTATTTGTCTTCTTTCCAACCTGTAAAAGTACTGAAAGGCACTTTCAAAATCGGATATTTTGCTACTATGCCACGCAAAGTATTAGTGGTTTTACAGTTTACCGTTTCTATTACTTTAATCATTGGAACGATTATCGTTTTCAATCAAATTCAATTTGCTAAAAACCGCCCAATAGGCTATAACCGAAATGGATTATTGGCCATGTTTGTCAATAATCAAGACCTAATACAACATTACAATGCTATCAGAAATGATTTGATAAAAACTGGAGCTGTATCAGAAATGTCCGAATCTTCAAGTCCTACCACGGGCGTTTGGGCTATTAATAATGGTTATGATTGGAAGGGCAAAGACCCCAATGTGCAAGGCAATTTTGGAACAGTAGCAGTCACCCACGATTTTGGAAAAACAGTAGGCTGGCAATTTAAAGAGGGAAGAGATTTCTCAAGAGCCTTTTCAACCGATTCAACAGGCGTTATTTTGAATGAAGCAGCCGTCAAATTTATGGGAATGAAACAAGTAATAGGTGAAACTATGAAAGTTGATGGCAAACCTTACAAAATAATTGGCGTGGTAAAAGATATGGTCATGAATTCTCCATACCAACCCGCTTTACGAACTGTTTTTATATTAGACTACAAATGGATAAATATTATCAATATCAAGATAAATCCAAAAGTAAATACTTCCGAAGCATTGAGTAAAATTGAGTCTGTTTTCAAAAAATATGCTCCTGATAGTCCATTCGATTATTGGTTCGCTGATGATGATTATAACCTAAAATTTCTTAACGAAGTACGCATAGGAAAACTCACTTCATTTTTTGCCGTACTTGCTATTTTTATTTCATGCTTAGGGTTGTTTGGCTTGGCATCTTTTGTAGCTGAACAAAGAACCAAAGAAATCGGTATCAGAAAAGTATTAGGAGCTACGGTGCTGAACTTGTGGACTTTACTCTCAAAAGAGTTTGTATTACTCGTACTAATTTCTCTCTTAATGGCTGTACCAATCGCATATTATTATATGAACAATTGGTTACAAAGCTATGACTACAGAACTGAAATTTCTTGGTGGACGTTCGCACTTTCTGGCTTAGGAGCATTAATTATTACTTTACTAACAGTAAGTTTTCAAGCAATAAAAGCGGCTTTGGCAAACCCTGTGAAGAGTTTACGAACAGAGTAATCTCTTTCAAAATGTTAAAAAAAGTTAAGCTCAATTGAAACACTGTGATAAGTATTAACACTTGATTACCTTCACTTTAAACTAAAAAAATGAAGAAATCATGTTGAAACTCTACTTTAAAATAGCTTGGAGAAACTTATTGAAACGGAAGTTTTATTCTTTCGTTTCAATCTTGGGTTTGTCGGTGGGTATTTCGTTTACTTTACTGATTGTTACTTATATCTGGGGAGAATTACAGGTAAATGCTGATTTGAAAAACGTTGAAAATCAGTACTTAATTCAAAGCAAATGGAAGAAACCCGACATTGGTTTAGAAATCACGACGCTTGCTCCGTTGGCAAAAACGTTGAAGGTGAATTACCCCCATTTGGTAGAAAATTATTATGGTTTTGAAGGTTATACTTCTACGATTTCAAACGGTGACAAGGCTTTCAGAGAAGATATTCAAATTGGCGATGCTACTTTATTGAAAATGTATGGTTTTACATTGCTTTATGGCGACCGTCAAACGGCTTTAGACCAACCTTATTCTATGGTAATTTCGTCGGAACAAGCCATTAAGTACTTTGGTAAATTAGATTGCGTTGGCAAAAGCCTGACGGTAGAATCAAATGCTGGGAGCAAAAAGAGTTTTATGATTTCGGGGGTTTTAGGAAAAGTAAATACCAATTCGGTGATGAACTTACTTTCTGATACCAGAATTCCGATTTTCATGTCTTTTGAAAGTAGTAAATTCTGGGGAATCGAAAAGTACTTCGCTTGGAACAATCCTTATAATGTTGGCTATGTTGAACTGAAAAATGGGGTAAATCCAGCAACAGTTACGCAAGTAATGGCGAAACTCATCAAAGCCAACGCACCCGAAAATATCAGTGCCAATCTTCAAGCTTACCTTGTTCCGATGAAAGAGGTTTATCTTGAAGCCAACAACGGCATTGTAAAAAAGACCATTCTTACGCTATTTTTCGTGGCTTTGTTTATTCTGTTGATGGCAATTGTTAATTTTATCAATATGTCTATCGGCAATGCAGTTACAAGACTCAAAGAAATCGGTGTTAGAAAAATGCTTGGTAGTCAGAAAAAGCAATTAATGCTTCAATTTTTGGCAGAATCTATCTTGATTTCTTTGTTCAGTTTATTGATTTCACTGATTCTTTATGAAGTATTTCAGCCCTTTTTCGGACAAATGCTACATAAGAAAATACCTTCTTTGTTGGCGGTTTCACCATATTTTTATCTTTTTGCCATACTTTTTTCTGTGCTAATTGGCTTGATTTCGGGTGTTTATCCCGCTTTTATTTTGTCTAATTTGCCTTCCATAGATTCTTTAAAAGGCAAATTGAAATCTATCAAAGAGAATATTTTCCTAAGAAGAGTCCTTATCGTTTCGCAGTTTTCGATTGCTCTGTTTGTTTGTGTTGGGGCAAGTGTGATTAATAAACAGGTCAATTACTTTTTTAACAAAGATTTAGGCTATCAGAAAGAAGCCATTGTTACTTTAAGTGTTCCTCGTGATTGGTCGCCACAAGGCGTTGATAAAATGGAACGCATCCGAGACGAAATGGCAAAACTCAAAGAAGTAAGTCAAGTAAGTTTGTCGTATGATATTCCAGCAGGACATGGTGGCAACAACAATGCTTTTTATAAAATGGGGCAAGATTCTACCCAAGCGGTGTATATTCAGACCATTACAACCGATGAAAAATATGCAGATACTTATCAAATTCCTTTAGTTTCGGGCTTATATTTTCAGCGAAAACAAGAGCGTTTTCAAACAGGAAAAATTGTTGTAAACGAAACGGCTATAAAAACTTTAGGATTTAAAAAGCCCGAAGAAGCCGTAGGTCAGCAAATCAGGATTCATTATTATCCACAGCCATTTACGATTGTTGGCGTTACAAAAGATTTTCATATTGCTTCAATGCACAAAGCCATTTCGCCTTTGGTGTTTATGAATGTAAGAGATTTTCCTTTTTTTAGGTACTTATCTTTCAAAATTCAGCCGAATAATCTTGCTCAGTCTTTATCGAGTATCGAGCAAAAATGGAAAATATTAATGCCCGGTTCGGCTTTTGAATATACTTTTATTGACGATACCTTACAAAAGTTGTATCAATCTGAAATTCAACTCAAAAAAGCCTCGCAAATCGCCACGGTTTTATCGGGAATCATTGTGCTATTGGGAATTTTAGGAATGGTTTCGATGAGTATTGCTCGCAGAACCAAAGAACTGGGGATTCGCAAAGTATTGGGTGCTTCGAGTATCAGTATCGTCATGCTTTTTCTGAAAGAATTTGTGGTTTTAATAGCCATTGCTATTGTAATTGCCTTTCCACTTGGCGTAATGAGTATGAACAATTGGCTAGCAGCTTATGCCTATCGTATTGATTTAAGTTGGCAAATATTTGCCACTGTTGCTTTCGGATTCAGCATTATTATTAGCCTTTTTGTATTTTTGCAAACTTTTAAAACTGCTTTGGCAAATCCTATAAAGAGTTTAAGAACAGAATAAAATAAGTAGAGATGTTGTATAGCAACGTCTCTACTTATACGAGTTTAATTTTGACAAATACAACAACTGCACAGTACTTAAAACTAATAGAACAGTTATGACAAAAAACTATAAAGCATTATTTTTTTTACTAACCATTATCAATGCTTGCACCGTTTCAAAAAATATCAAAAGTAATCAAACCAAAGAATCGTGG
Source organism: Flectobacillus major DSM 103 (assembly GCF_000427405.1). Classification (NCBI taxonomy): domain Bacteria; kingdom Pseudomonadati; phylum Bacteroidota; class Cytophagia; order Cytophagales; family Flectobacillaceae; genus Flectobacillus; species Flectobacillus major. The sequence goes on along the minus strand of NZ_KE386491.1, from coordinate 2,190,481 downwards.
AATGCAACTTTTGACAGTTTTAACGGAAAAGAAAAACTAGCGTTTAAAAAACAAACCAACTCGTTAGCTTATTTAAGTTCTGCATTATCAATAACTGAAGGAAGTTTGAGTCTTTGGGTAAACCAAAAATTATTACCAAATCCACACAAAGTAAATCATACCCAGTTGAGTTTAGAACAAGATGTAAATATTCAAATCATCGGCAAAAATGCTAAAGGGGCTTATGGGCTAAAGTACCCTATTTATGAAAACAAAAAAATCAATATCAACTACAATATCAACATAGAAGTATTAGCATTAGCCAATTTTTTGATCAACTACGAGGATTTTGCCAATATTCCCAATGAGCAAACTTTTAACATAAACGGAAAAGACATTAAGGTAAAAGATTTGTATGCAACAAACCTGAAAATTGCCAATGAATTTAAACCGTATCTGAATGCTAAAAATCTTCAAATAATTAAGCCCTATTTCGACAAAAAGTTCTACTTACAATATGCTAATTTGTTGTTAAGCTTAGAAACTTTTCCTCATGCTAAAATAAAGAGCAATAATCAATTTGTGAGTGAGTTTTCCTCTTTTGAAGATGCTGAAAATTTTATCAATGCCTTTAACAATTTGTATAAAGAAATTCTTTTTGACCAGTTTTTAGAAAAATACCAAGCCTTTTATGATGAAATGCTTTTGGAGGTTTCACAAAATATTCCAAAACAAAATTTCATTACCGAAATGGAACATTTTTATGGCAAGGAAGTGAAAAGTTACAATTTATACCCAAGTCTCACCCTTGGCTTTAGTCAAGGATTTGGTGTTGGAGGCGAGAATATGATAGGGAATGTTTTTGCCTGTTTTAACAAACCAGAAAAAATTGATAATCCCAAAGATTTAGCGTTAGGTTTTAACAATGCAACTTCTCTTCGTACGATTTGTATTCACGAATTTGGGCATTCTTTTATTAATCCAGCTATCGATAAAGTTGATACTAAAGTGATAAACTCCAAGACGGCGTTTTTTGAGCCAATCAAAAATAAGATGTCTGAACAAGGCTATTCTGATTGGAAAATATGTCTTTATGAACATTTTGTGAGGGCCAATGAAGTGATTATAGCAAGGCTGCTCAACGACAGACAAAAAGCAGATGAGCTTTTTCAGGACAATATTCAAAATAGGTCTTTTGTGTATCTTCCTCAAATTATTGAAAAATTGGAATATTGGTATAATAATGAGTATTTAGAAAAATCGTATGAAGAGAAAGTGAGTGAAATTATCAGTGAACTACAATAAGAAAAATGGCTACTAACCAATCAGAAATAACCTAGCAATAGCTTTGAAATACAACAAAACCCTCCTGAGTACCCATCAAAATATGCTAGGTACAGGAGGGTTTTTGAGTAAATTATTCAGATAGCCTAAGTCGTTCTGTTTTTTACATAAGTATCTACCCATTTAAGCAAATAAATCGCTACAAGCATACTTCCAATTACGGTATAACCCAGTATATCATAGCGTTCTAGTTTTCCAGAAGGAGCTTTTACTACAATAAGCCCAGCCACCAACGATGCTATACCACCAGAGATTTGTTGTATCGACGAGTTGACACTCATAAAAGCACCTCTGTCGGAAGGTACAGGTACAGAGGTCATCAAAGCCGACGACGAAATCATGCGAGAAGAGATACCCGCAAACATAAAAATATTGATAGCCATTACTACCAAAAGGGGTGTTGTTCCTAAATTACAGAAAATACCCACCAATACACTACTCACAACCGAGCCAATCACAAACATTTTATACTTCCCGATTTTATCGCTAAGTTTTCCAATAAAAGGGCCAAATACCAAAGATGCAATACCCGTAGCACCGTACAAAAGAGGTAATTGTTGCAAAGAAATCCCTAAATTGTTGGTACTAAAGGCACTCCCAAACGGCATAAGCATAAATCCACCCGTGGCTAATAACACAGTACCCATAAACGCCCTTAAATAGTGTGGTTTTGATACCGTATGAAACAAATGGATAAAAGGGTTTCCATCTTTTTGTAAAGCCAAATGACTGGTTAGTGGCTGCATTTTAGTGAAAATTACCACTCCAACAACTAGGCCAACGCCCACAATCATCCAAAAAGGAGCGTGCCAGTCGTACATATTGGCCAATAGTAAGCCTATAGGCAAGCCAAGCACCTGACTGGCAGCAAACGACATTTGGACAAATCCCATTACTCTACCACGTACTTCGGGCTTAAAAATATCGGAAATAACAGCCAACGAAACCGAGCCAATCACTCCACCAAATATACCCGTAAAGATTCTTGCTGCTAGCAAAAAAGTATAATTAGTAGCCAAAGCACATAAGGCCGTACCTACCAAAAAGCCTATATAAAAAAATAATAGAAACTTTTTTCTGTCAAACTTGTCAGCAAAACCTGCCGCCAACAAGCCCGAAGCCCCCGCACTAAAAGCATAAGCCGATACCACCATACCAAATTGATGTGGATTGATTTGTAAAGTAGGCATCAAAATTGCCCCTAAAGGCGACAACACCATAAAATCTAAAACAACGGTGAATTGTATAAAAGATAAAACCGCTATCATAAAGATTTGATAGGGGGTAAATATTTTTTGGTTTTCCATAAGAATAAAAATTGACAAAGAATAGAATAAACTAATCACTCAGTTCTTCGCAAGTGAAGCCAAGTGAAAGAATGGTTTGGATAATAGATTGTGAATCGGAATGAGTAGACTCAACCCTAAGAATTTTGTCGCAGTCGTCTAAGTCAATATTTACCCTGATATACTCAGGCAAGTTAAGAGCTTGATAAACCAACGTTGCTTGATGTATAGAATTGATATTAGTTTTGAAAATAAAAATGTCTAGAACCTTTTCCATCGGTCTTTGGTAGATTAGGGTTTAAGGGCTTTGATAACCAATTCAAAAGTCTGACGCATTATAGGCTCACTCAGCGAAAATGCCCGCTCGCCAATACTTTGTCCTTCTTGGTGAAATTTAATAAGCTGAAAAAGAGGAGCATACGCAACCGTCCAGAAAACTTCTAAGGGAAGGGGCAGTAACTCACGGTTGTCAATGGCATTTTTGATAAATTGTCCCATAATATTTTTAAAATTTGGAGCAATGGTTTCTTGAATTCTTGGCCGAAAAGGGGAATGTTTAAGTTGTTCATGAAAAGCTGTTGCAATAGGGTTTTCGAGCCAGTATTTCGATCTGTTTTTCCACTGAACCCAAAGCCCCTCTTCAAATGGCATATCTGGAGAAAAGTTTTCAAAGGTAGCTTCCGTCATTTTTTTGCCCGCTTCTATGCCTAGCTGTATAATCAAATCGTCTTTGTCTTTATAATAAATGTATAAAGTAGCAGGCGAAACCTGTGCCGCTTTGGCAAGCTTGTGCATACTGAACCCCGTAAAACCTAACTCTACCAACAATGCTAAAGCTTGTTCTTTTACTAAGGCTTCTTTATTTTCATCTCTGACTCTCATTTTACAAATATAAATGAATGTTTGTTCTTTTAAAAAATATTTTACAAAAATCTCTTCAAGCAAAAAAATAAGCAACTTTGTTCATTGAATATACTCGAACACTTTATAATAGCCCAACATGAACCAACGGATTGCTCATATTGCATTGGTAGTAGATGATTACGACGATGCGATTCAATTTTATACCCAAAAACTCAAATTTGATTTGGTAGAAGATACACCATTGAGTGCCACCAAACGATGGGTACGTGTCAAGCCCAAAGGCGATTCCGATTTCTGTTTGTTGTTGGCCAAAGCCGATAGCGAAGAGCAATTGAGTAGAGTCGGTAATCAAACGGGCGGACGAGTATTTCTTTTTATGTTTACCGACAACTTTCAGCGAGACTACGATGCTATGGTCTTGGAAGGGATTAATTTTATTCGCCCACCTCGCAAAGAAGCCTATGGAACGGTAGCCGTTTTTGAGGATTTGTACGGTAATCTCTGGGATATTATCGAGCCAGTTGTATGATCGCATATTGTCGACAAGCCCAACATGAGTTATCGCTAATTTAGTGAATAGAGATTGAATGATTGTTTTTTATGGCTACCTCGTGAATCCCAACAAGAGGTCTTTATTGTAAATTGTCCCAAAATTCGGGATGGCTCATGTTTTGATTCTACCCAAGCAATTGTATAAAATATGTATATTTTATACAATTTATAACTGACCTGAAACAGGCTTCTGAAGCCCTATTTCTTCTTTTGTGGGTCGTTCATTCATCTACTAGCTGGAAAAAATAGAACAATTTAAAACAGTATTTTATCACAAATTTAGAATAAACTGAGTAAAAAGTGCCCTTAAACTGGCTTTCAAGCATAACTAAACCCTAAAACCTTTTCCTCATAACTATTTACTATTTAAAGATTTATTATTATGACACTCGAAAAAAAAGAAAGTGTAAGCAGAAGAGCATTTTTAGACCTTTCACTGAAAAGCTCGCTTGCTACAGCGGCATTTGCTGGTGGTTTTCCAAGTATTGTTCCTGCATCTGTTTTTGGGAAAAATGCACCTAGCAACCGTATCAATATTGCAGCAATTGGTACTGGTCGCATTTCCAGAGGCCACGATATGCCTGGGGTTTGGAAATATGACAATGCTTTGATTATGGCCGTTTGTGATGTCGACTCCAATAGGGCTAATGCTGCCAAACAACTTGTAAATGAGTATTATACCAAAAAAACAGGTAAAGATTACGACGGTGTAAAAGTATATACCGACTATCGTGAGCTGTTGAACAACAAAGATATAGATGCTGTGCTGGTGAGTACGCCCGACCACTGGCATGCTCCTATTGTTATTAATTCAGTACGAGCAGGCAAGGATGTATACATGCAAAAACCTGCTTCGCTAACTATTGAAGAAGGTAGAAAAATGGCCGATGCCGTAAAAAAATCTGGTCGAATAGTACAAGTGGGAAGCCAACAAAGGTCGATGTCGCAATTTAGATACGCGGCCGAATTGGTACGGAATGGGCGGATTGGGCAACTCAAAACCGTGTATGTAGGCTTGCCAGGCGACCCCTCGGGCGATACCGAGCTAGAAATGCCTATTCCTAAAAACCTTAATTATGATATGTGGTTGGGTACAACGCCCGAAGTCTATTATACCGAAAAAAGGGTACATCCTCATGTGGGTTTTGACCGTCCAGGCTGGCTGCGTTGCGAGCAGTTTGGGGCAGGTATGATTACTGGCTGGGGTTCGCATCATATTGATTGTGCCCATTGGGCCATGAATACCGAGCATACTGGGCCAGTAGAGATTTGGGGAAGGGCCGATTTTCCTAAAAGTGGTCTTTGGAATGTTCATGGAATTTTTAGGACGGAAGCACAATATGCCAACGGGGTTCGTATGATTGTTACCAATGAAATAGCCAACGGTATTAGGTTTGAAGGAACAGAAGGCTGGATTTTTGTTTCTCGTGGAGACGCTTCGGTAACTACCAGTGACCCTATTGCCAAACAAAATGCAGCCAAAGCCTTGGATGCCAGTAATCCGAAGATTATTCAATCTGAAATAGGGGCAAACGAAATACATTTAACCGTTAGTAAAGACCATCATGGCAATTGGTTAGAAAGTATTGTTAGTAAAAAAGATCCAATTGCTCCTGCCGAAGTAGGACACCGTTCTTGTACAACGTGTTTGTTGCATCATGCGGCCATGAAACTACAACGGAAATTATTTTGGAATCCTGAAAAGGAACTTTTTATCAACGATATTGAAGCTAACAAGTTATTATCTCGCCCACAAAGAGCCGAATACGCCGTGCGGTAGTAGTGAATGAGTGATTTAGTGATATAGTTGAATGTAGTTCATTTCTTCATTCCTTCATCCCTTTATTATTATATTTTATGAAAACTAGATTTTTGATTGCTTTAGCATCACAATTGGCCTTGTTTTCGGCTGTACACGCACAACAAAAATCCGATGAAATTCGGATAGTAACCCTTGATCCTGGGCATTTTCATGCGGCGTTGGTTCAGAAAAACATGTACCCACAGGTAAGTTCTAAAGTACATGTATATGCCCCTCAAGGAGCTGATTTACAGATGCACCTTGGGCGTATTCAAGCTTACAACCAACGAGCCGAAAACCCTACCAAGTGGGAAGAAGTTGTGTATTCATCGCCAGATTTTTTTGAAAAAATGGTACAGGAAAAAGCCGGTAATGTTGTTGTAATGGCAGGTAATAACCTAAAGAAAACCGAATATATAAAAAAAGCAGTAGATGCTGGTTTTAATGTATTGGCCGATAAACCTATGGTAATAGATGCCGCTCGTTTTGGACTACTCAAACAAGCTTTTGAAATAGCCGCTAAAAAGAAAGTCTTGCTTTATGATATTATGACCGAGCGGTCAGAAATTACGACCATTTTGCAAAGAGAACTTTCTATGCTTTCTTCGGTTTTTGGTGTTTTAGAAAAAGGAACACCCAGTAATCCTGCTGTAACCAAAGAAAGCGTTCACCACTTTTACAAATATGTATCTGGAAGTGTGCTTACTCGTCCAGCGTGGTTTATGGATGTAGCCCAACAAGGCGAAGGTATTGTTGATGTAAATACACACCTTGTTGATTTGATTCAGTGGGAGTGTTTCCCTGAGCAAATTATTGATTATCAAAAAGATATTAAGCTACAATCGGCTAGCCGTTGGGCAACCGACATAAGCCTGAGCCAATTTAAGGCTATTACCAAACTTCCCGATTTTCCTGCCTATTTGCACAAAGATGTTGTAAACGATACGCTGCTTAAAGTGTATTCAAATGGTGAAATCAATTATACCATCAAAGGAGTACATGCCAAAGCGTCGGTAATTTGGGCATACAAAGCTCCAGAAGGCGGTGGCGATACCCATTATTCTATTATGCGAGGAACAAAAGCCAACATTATTATTCGTCAAGGAGCAGAGCAAGCCTATAAACCAGCGTTGTATATCGAGCCTATTCAGGAGAGTAAGCTTTATCAAACACAATTAGAAGCGGCATTTGCCAAAGTACAAAAGAAGTTTCCAGGTGTTACACTCAAGAAAATCACTAAAGGTTGGGAAGTAGAAATCCCTGAAAAGTACAAAGATGGTCATGAAGCTCATTTTGGACTAGTGATGGCTCGCTATCTGGAATACCTCAAAAAAGGAGCTTTGCCCAAATGGGAAGTACCCAATATGCTTGCCAAATATTATACAACTACCCAAGCTTTAGAATTAGCCAAAACAAAGGGAAAGTAACTTATACTTAAACAGCTCAAAATTAGTAATATTATGAATAATAATAGAAGAGATTTTATCAAAAACTCCCTGAGCTCGGCGGCAGGGATAGTAGTTGCAGGAGGAGTAACTCAAGATGCTCTGGCGGACTTCTCAAAAAGTTATAAAAATATATACCTGAAAACCAATAAATTAGCTGAGCCACGTATCAAGTTTGCTGTAATTGGCATGAACCACGGGCATATTTATGGACAGGTAGAAGCCGTTATTAGAGGAGGAGGGCAGTTGGTATCTTTTTATGCCAAAGAAGCTGATTTGGTATCGGCTTTTGCCAAAAAATATCCGCAAGCCAAACAGGCTTTATCCGAAAACGAAATACTCGAAGACAAATCTATTCAACTTGTGTTAAGTTCGGCTATTGCCAATGAACGAGCTCCGTTGGGTATTCGGGTAATGAAGCATGGCAAAGATTTTATGGCCGACAAGCCCGGAATTACTACATTAGAGCAACTGAGCGAAGTAAGAAAAGTACAAAAAGAAACCAAACGTATTTACTCTATCATGTTTAGCGAACGCTTTGAAAACCGAGCTACTGTAAAAGCTGGCGAGTTGGTAAAAGCGGGTGCTATAGGTAAGGTTGTACAAACTATCGGGCTAGGGCCACACAAAATGAATGCCCCGACTCGCCCTGCATGGTTTTTTAATAAAGAACAATTTGGTGGAATTATTTGTGATATAGCCTCGCACCAGTGCGACCAGTTTTTGTTTTTTACGGGTTCGACACAAGCCGAGGTAGTAACCTCCCAAATAGGTAATGTTAATCATCCTCAATATCCACAGTTTGAGGATTTTGGCGATTTAATACTCAAAGGTAATGGTGGTACGGGCTATATTCGGGTAGACTGGTTTTCGCCCGACGGGCTCAAAACTTGGGGAGATGGTCGCCTAACTATTTTAGGAACAGAAGGATATATCGAGATTCGGAAAAATATAGATATTGCAGGGCGAGAAGGAGGCAACCATTTATTCTTGGTAAACCAAAAGGATACTCAATATATCGATTGTAGTCAAGTGGTATTGCCGTATGGAACTTTGTTGGTTGATGATGTGCTGAACAGAACCGAAACCGCTATGCCACAGGCTCATTGTTTTCTGGCTACCGAATTAGCTATTAAAGCCCAAAAAAATGCCAAGAAAATATAGTGTATTAGCGTAAAAAGCGTTTTTATTAGCTAATGCCTTTGTCAGGCTTGTAATAGCACCCCTTACAGTAATAATATTTCTGTAAGGGGTATTTTTTTGTACTTTACCAATAAAGTTATTTTTCTGATAGACAAGTATAAATAACCTATTTTTAACTTTTTGAGATAGAAAAGATAGAAGCGAGGAGTACAGCATAATCAGTTTTCTATGAAAAACACAACAAATTCATCAAGACTATCATCATTAGACGCACTTCGGGGCTTTGATATGTTTTGGATTATTGGAGGTGAAGGGCTTATTCATGAATGGGCAAAAGCGTCTAACAACGGTATGCTCAATTGGATGTCGGGCCAATTGCACCATTCAGACTGGAACGGATTTACATTTTATGACTTAATTTTTCCCCTTTTTATTTTTATTGCAGGTGTCTCTATGCCCTACAGTATTGGTAATCAGCTTGCCAAATTTTCGCAAGGCAATCCCCAAAATATTAAATGGCAAATAGCCAAAAGCCTAATAAGAAGGGCATTGATATTGCTATTTTTGGGGATGGTTGTCAATGGTCTGTTCAAGTGGCAGGGCTACGAAAATACCCGATTGGCCAGTGTTTTGGGACGAATAGCCTTGGCATGTTTGTTGGCAGGCATCATATTTCTTTATACCAACCTCAAAACCCAAATTGGTCTTTTTGTGGGTATTCTAGTGGGTTACTGGCTAGTGATGGCGTTGGTTCCAGTTCCCAATTTCGGAGCAGGTGTTTTTACCAAAGAAGGTAACCTTGCCGCCTATATCGACCGTCTGTTTTTACCTGGCAAACTTCACCGAAAAGTGTATGACCCCGAAGGCCTCTTGTCTACTATTCCGGCGGTATGCAATGTGCTTTTGGGCATCTTTGTAGGGCAGTTTTTGCGTTGGCAAAATACCCAATGGACAAACCTCAAAAAAATTGCAGTAATGCTTTTGGCGGGTTGTGTGCTAATTGTACTGGCATTGTTTTGGAATACTGTTTTTCCTATCAACAAAATTATGTGGACAAGCTCATTTGTGCTTTGTACAGGTGGGTTTAGTTTGTTTTTAATGGCTTTTTTCTACGGCATAATAGATGTTTTGGGTTATAAAATATGGGCAATGCCTTTGGTTTGGATAGGGATGAACTCTATCACTATTTACTTGGCTGCACATGGCCTATTCAATTTTGAGTCTACAGCCTTGTATCTTTTTGGAGGAATAATTCAAAAAATGACAATAGCTTGGCAACCCGTTGGATTGGCTTGGGGTATTGTAATTGTACAAATAGGATTTATGTGTTTTTTGTATAAACAAAAATGGTTTTTGAAAGTGTAACAAAGAATTCACGCATATAAAATCTGTAAAATACTATGATGAAAAAAAAGATAAAACTCTTGATAGTAATGCTATTGCTGTCGGGTTCGGCTATGGCACAGGTAGACTTGGCGGCCTCAAAAGCACTTATAAAACGTGTTTTGCCTAAATATGCTATGGCTTTTGAGGTAGCGAGTATTCCACAAGAAAATGGTAAAGATGTTTTTGAAATAGAAAATAAAGGACATAAAATTGTATTGCGTGGTAGCTCAGGCGTAAGTATTGCTTCGGCTCTCAACTTCTACTTAAATGAGTATTGTCACTGTCAGATAACTTGGAATGGTACAAATCTGAACTTACCCGCCAACTTACCTAAGGTTCAAGGAAAAGTACATAAAAACACTTCATTTGAATACCGCTATTATCTCAACTATTGTACCTTCAATTATAGCATGAGCTGGTGGGATTGGGCTCGTTGGGAACAAGAAATAGACTGGATGGCCTTACATGGTATCAATATGCCTTTGGCCATTACGGGCGAAGAATACACTTGGTACGAGGTTTATAAAGAAATGGGTTTCAGCGACCAAGATCTGGCTTCTTTTTTTAGTGGACCTGCCTATTTCTCGTGGTTCTGGATGGGTAATTTAGATGCTTGGGGCGGGCCACTTCCTTTTAGCTGGATGAAAAGCCACAAAGAACTACAAACCAAAATTTTGGCAAGAGAGCGTGCTTTGGGTATGATTCCTGTGTTGCCAGCTTTTACAGGTCATGTGCCTTCGGCTTTTAAAAAGAAATACCCACAAGCCAAACTCAAAGCAACCAATTGGACAAACGGTTTTGCCGATACGTATATTCTGGATTCTGAAGACCCCCTTTTTGCTGAAATCGGTAAGAGGTTTTTACAAAAACAAACTGCATTGTTTGGTACAAATCACTTTTATTCGGCCGATACTTTCAACGAAAACGAACCCCCAACCGACGACCCAGCTTTTTTGTCGAAACTGAGTGCAAGGGTATATGAAGGAATGAAACAAGCCGACCCGCAGGCGGTTTGGGTAATGCAGGGATGGCTTTTTTATAGCGATAGAAAATTCTGGAAAGAACCCCAAATCAAGGCTTTGCTCGATGCCGTACCAAACGACAAAATGCTCCTGCTCGACTTAGCTTCCGAAATAGAACCCGTTTGGAAAAGAACTCAAGCCTATTATGGTAAGCCGTGGGTCTGGAATATGCTCCATAATTTTGGGGGCAATGTAAACCTTTTTGGCAGAATCGAAGGGGTCGCCAATGGCCCTATCGATGCCCTCGATAATCCCAATAAAGGCAACCTAAAAGGAATAGGCTTGACCATGGAGGCTATCGAACAAAACCCTGTATTATACGAGCTAACAATGCGTCATGTTTGGGAAAGCCAACCTCTTGATTTAGACAAATGGCTAGATGGTTATATCTTGAATCGCTATACCAAACTAACACCTAAGACACAGGAAGTTTGGCAGATATTAAAGAAAACTGCCTATAATGGTAAAGAAATCCGAGACGGAGCGGAGTCTATCCTTACTGGAAGGCCAACTTTTGATTCGGCTGCAAAATGGACACGTACAAAACTCAATTATCCTCCTAAAGAGCTATTGCCTGCTTGGAAATTAATGGTCGAGTCTACTGCCGATTGTGGTAAAAGCGATGGTTTTCAGTACGATCTGGTCGATATTGCCCGTCAGGTTTTGGCTAATTATGCTTTGCCTTTACAAAAAAAATGGGTTGTTGCCTACAAAAACAAAGACCAAGCTGCCTTTGAAAAATATAGCCAAGAATATTTGGTGCTGATGGATGATTTAGACCAACTATTGGCTACTCGCAAAGACTTTTTGCTAGGAAAATGGATTGCTGATGCTCGCCGAAATGGTACAACACCAGCAGAAAAAGCCTTATACGAGCAAAATGCTAGAGATTTAATAACCCTATGGGGCGACGAAAATAGCCCGTTGCACGAATATTCAAACCGCCAGTGGAGTGGCCTAATGAGCGATTTTTATAAGCCTCGCTGGCAACAGTTTTTTGCAAAAGTAAAAACGGCTTTGACCAAAGGCGAAGAAGTGAATACCGAAGCTTTCGAGAAGGAAATTAGTCGGTGGGAATGGCAATGGGTAACTACCCAAAAAAGCTTTCCAACACAACCTACTGGTAATGCCAACCTTGTAGCCAAAGCACTTTACGACAAATACTATCAAAAAATAGCAGCAGCATACTCAAAATAAAAAATGATTGATAAAAAAATTCTTCTCGTTTTGTTACTTCCTTTAGGGAGTTTTGCCCAAAAAAAACCAATGGATTATGTCAATCCATTGGTAGGGTCTGCCCCAAGCACTACAAAAAGTGCACAGAAACACAGCGAAGCTGGTTCTGAAACCAAGGGGCAAATTGTTCCAGCTATCGGTGTACCACAAGGTATGACCACTTGGACACCTCAAACCCGTGCTACCGAACAAAAATGTATTCCTCCTTTTTATTATAACGATACCAAAATTCAGGGTTTTCGAGGCACTCACTGGATGAATGGTAGTTGTGTCCAAGATTATGGAAGCCTCACGGTTATGCCAATGTCGGGGCATTTACAAACTGACCCCGTAAAAAGAGGTGAAAGTTTTGATAGAAAAAAAGAAATCGTAAAACCTTCATATTATAAAGTAGAGCTAATAGAAAGCAAAATCAAAGCCGAAATGACCGCTACTTGTCGTTCTGGGTTTTTAAAATTCACCTTCAATAGTACCAACGACAACTATGTGTTAATAGAACCTAATTCAGACGAAGGAGAAGGTTTTATTCAGATTTTTCCAGAAAAAAAAGAAATAGTAGGCTATAACCCTGTTCACAGAATTTACCAAGGTTTGGGACAACCCGCAGGATTTAGTGGCTATTTTGTTGTAAAATTTGAACAGGATTTTCAAGATTTTGGTACTTGGCTCAACGACGCTATCTCTCCAAAGTCGACAGCCGTACAAGGTACTGGCAAAAAAGAAAAAGTAGGAGCATTCCTAAAATTTAATACTCAATCAGTAAAAGTAAAAATAGGAACATCGTTTTCAAGTATAGCAGGAGCTCGAAAAAATCTGGATACTGAAATTACCGATTGGGATTTTGAAAAAGTCCAAACCAATACAGCCAATATTTGGAATCAATCTTTAGGCAAAATTACTCTAAAAGGCCGTGAAGACGACAAGCAACTATTTTATACCGCCTTGTACCATGCCAAGCTTACGCCAAGGGTATTCTCAGATATTGACGGGGCTTATCCGCAGTTTGCAGGTGGGGCCAAAATAGAATATGCCCAAGGATTTGATTATTATGAAGACTACAACCTATGGGATACCTATCGGGCGGTACACCCTTTACATACCTTATTAGAACCTCGACAAACTGCCGATATGATGCAGTCGTTGGTCAAAAAGGCCGAGCAAGGTACGTGGCTACCGACTTTTCCATGCTGGAACCATTATACCGCCGCTATGATAGGCGACCACGCTATTGCAGCCATTGGCGATGCCTATTTGAAAGGTATCAAAGGCTTTGATATTAATACAGCGTATATATATATGCGTAAGAATGCCTTTGATGTAAATACCAATGCCAAAAGCTACGAAGAGGGCAAAGGTCGTCGGGCTTTGGCATCGTATTTACAGTACAATTATATTCCTTTAGAAGATTCTGTTTGGCAAGCATTTCATAAACGAGAGCAAGTATCTCGTACCTTAGAGTATGCCTACGACGATTTTGTATTAGGACAAGTTGCCCAAAAATTAGGTAAACAAAGCGACTATCTAGCCTTAAATGCAAGAGCACAAAACTACAAAAATGTAATAGAACCCATGAGTGGTTATGCCAGAGGACGCTACGCCAATGGCAAATGGCTCGAAAAGTCTGACCCATTTGCCCAACGAGCTAGCTTTATTACCGAAGGCTCGCCTGCACAATATACTTTTTATGTACCACACGATGTACAAGGACTTATCAATCATATTGGCGGAAAAAAACGATTTATAGAAAAACTCGATACTTTATTCGAGCAAGGGTATTACTGGCATGGCAACGAACCCAACAACCAAATTGCCTATTTGTACCCTTATGCTGGCCAAGCTTGGAAAACCCAAAAGCAGATTCGTGAAATTATTAGAGAAGAATACGATACTTCGGCAGGTGGTTTGAGCGGCAATGAGGACGGCGGACAAATGTCTGCTTGGCTTGTATTTAGTATGATGGGCTATTATCCTGTTTGCCCAGGTACGCCCAATTATGTATTAGGCAGTCCTTTATTTGATGAAATAAGTTTGTCGTTGCCCAATGGTAAAAAGTTTACGATAAAGACAATCGGCAATACCGAAAATGCCCCTTATATACAATCTGCTACCCTCAACGGAGTCCCATATAATAAGTATTTGCTCACACATCAGCAAATATTACAAGGAGGTACGCTCGTCTTCAAAATGGGAACTAAACCTAATGAAAAGTGGGGAAAATAAACGATTGAAAATAATGTAATCATAAAGGGTTTTCCATTAGCAAACGAGTCTATTCGTTTGCTAATAGAAAATCATAAAAATTCAGACAGATAATAACACAAACAGCAATTTATGGAATGATAATAGAAAAAAAGTCAGAATACACACCTATTGGCAACTAATACTTCAAGTTAGTAAAATAGCCTATTTTGCACGATTAATATAACATTAGTAATGTGTGAAATTCGTTTGAAAAAATCAGAATAAGCGGTTACATTTGGCAAATAATCTTATGAACATATTTATTATTCTGACTGAATGAAAGAGATAAAAGCCATTGTTGAAGCATATAAACAGATAGATTTTCAGGTAAAAAAGGCAGCTTTAGCAACCGTTGTTAGGGTAGAAGGGTCGTCGTATCGCCGAACTGGTGCCAGAATGCTGGTGACTGATGCAGGTGAATGGATAGGAGGGATTAGTGGCGGGTGCTTGGAGGGCGATGCTTTGAAAAGGGCAAGATTGGCCATGGCTCAACAAAAAGCTACTATTGTTACTTACGATACCACCGACGACGACCCCTACCAGATTGGGGTTGGCTTGGGTTGTAATGGTATTATCGATGTATTACTCAGTCCTTTAGATGCCAATAACACCGAAAATCCTGTAAGGGTACTCGAAGATATTATTGAAAAACGGCTACCTTCTATTTTACTTACTGTTACCGAATCGCAGCATCCTGGCTTAGTATTGGGGCAGGTATTTCGCTACGACAATGAAGATAGCTTTAAGGCAAAATTTCCTGATAAATCTCTTGCTTTGGAAGTGATAACGGCTATAGATGAAGTATTAAGTTTAACGAAATCAAAGAGTTATAGTTTTGAGCTAGCAACAGGAGAGCGGGTTACTATATTTGTGGAGGTGCTTGTTCCTGCAACGCATTTGTTGGTATATGGAGGCAATTATGATATTTATCCAATGGTAAAAATTGCCAAAGAAGTAGGCTGGAAGGTTTCGGTAGTTTGTAATCCATTGAAGGTACATAAGTCGTTATTTGAGCTAGCAGACGCTGTTATTGCCAAAGAGAACGGACATCAAGTAGCTATCGACGTTTTTACGGTGGCTTTGCTAATGGCTCATGATTATGAAACTGATTTTGGCAATCTTCGGTACTTTATAGATACCCCTATTCCTTATATTGGTATGCTTGGCCCCAAAAAGCGTACCGACAAAATGTTTACAAAATTGAACGAAGAGGGTCGTTTTTTCTCTGAGCAAGAGCTTCAGCGAATAGCCACACCTGTTGGCTTGGACATCGGAGCAAATACCCCCGAAGAAATCGCTATTTCGATTGTGGCAGAAATACGGGCATTTTTTGCCAAGCGTGACGGTGGCCGTTTACGCTTGCGCAAAAAACCAATTTATGAATAGGTTATAAATATTGATACAAAAAGGTAATAACCAATACAACTATATTGCTATCAGGCTATTACCTTTTTATGGATAAACCCTAAACGAGTTCGCCTTCCAAAATAAAGCGTTCTATTACTTCTGCTACGCCATCGTTGTTGTTGGAAGCAACAATTACATTGGCTTTATCACGTAGCTCGGGTGTTACATTATCTACCCAAACCCCCAAGCCTGCATATTCAATCATACTGAGGTCGTTGTTGGCATTGCCTACTGCAATAATTTCTTCGGCAGTAATATTTAGCTTTTGAGCTAATCGAGCCAAGCTTGCCGCTTTGTCAATTCCCTTTTGCATAATTTCTAAGAAAAAAGGCTTCGACGTAGTAATACTTTTATGAGTTATCTGAGCTTTGAGCTTTTCGCCTACTTCTTGCAAATAGGTAGGTTCTGCAAGCATAATACATTTTACAGCAGGCTTCTGAACGGCTTTCTTAAAATCAGTTACTTTTACCAAAGGCATTCCTGTGAGCTGAGCCTCAATATCAATATATTCCGACTCGGAAGAGGCAATGATTGCTCCGTCGAGATAGGTAATCAAATGGACATTGTTGGCTACGCTAAAATCATATAATTCATGGATATGCTCTTGACTAATACTTTGCTCAAATAGCACTTCCTCCGTTTTCATCTCAATAATCACCGCCCCGTTATAGGCCAAAATATACGAACCAAACGCAGGCAAGTCTAAATCTTTGGCATACGAAATCATAGCGGGTGTAGGTCGGCCAGAGGCCAATACTACATAAACGCCCATTTCTTGGGCTTGGCGAATCATGGTTTTGTTTTTCTCAGAAATGATATGGTCATCTGTCAGAAGTGTGTCGTCCATGTCCAACACTAACATTTTATATTTCATCGGGATATACTTTTTTTACAAAAATATAGGCAAAAAAATACCCCCAATAAGTTCAGAAGAAGATTCCTTTTATTACACAATTATTGCTTGAATAAGCCCAATTTATGGCTTGATAATCAATAAATAACAATAATCAGCGTCGAGGTTTTCTAGGACAGATGTACTATTGAACAAAATTTGACTTGTTTTATAAAACGAACAACAATCGTCATCAAGATGCTGATTGACATAGGTCAGTGTTCCAATTTGGCTTTCGCCCGACAGAAGTATATAGTTGGTGATTTTTTCATTGCCTGCACTCAGCCAACCGATTTCGTCGGTACTCAAAAAAGCCTCTCCTGTGTTTGGCGTAACAAGTCTTAGGTCAATCGTTTTAGCAACGCCCTTGCTGGTATAACGAAGTGAGTATGGTGTTTTTGAGCTAATATTTTCGTTTTTAGTATTTAGAACTTTACAACGAAAAGAGGCTGGAGGTGAAAAGCAAGCTATGTCTTTACATTTACTGCAAGAGCTTATTAGCCAGGCAAATAGGAACAAAAATGCGATGCGGAGGGGTTTCATAGATAGGTTAAAATTAGATAGATACGATATACTGCGTAAAGCTAAAATATAATTCTGGGAAAACCAGAAATAACTGCGTATACTTTTTAAACGTCAAAAGCGTTTCCAGAATAAAAAAAATACCTATGACTACCACACAGAACAAAATCTTGGTGATTGTTGCTTTATTAATTTCTTATTATCAATCAGAAGCTCAAAATAACTCGTTGAGTCAGATTTTTTATCCCAATATTACCCTCAAAACCGAGGCGATTCCGAGTGTAGGCTATGACGGTTTGCACGAATACGGCCTTACTCGTAGTTCAATATTGGGTTTTGTACCACTTAGCACCGACCTGAATGTAGGTATTGGTATTGGTAAAAAATGGGATATTCAGGCAAAGCATACTTTTTTGGTAGCCAATTTAGCCCAAATAAATACTACTATCGACAATAAAGAAACGCCTACTGGTGGTTTTAAAACGGCTTCGGTGGGAGTTATTCAGCTAAAGGCAAGTTTGCGCGACAAATTTTGGCTTTATGGTGGAGGTTTGGGCGTTACCGAGTCGAACGAAACCTTTTTTTCGCCACAACCCTATATGTGGGGCGGCGTAGCCCGTATGCGGATTTTTGGTTTAAACTCTCAGCTTCTCTACGGAACGGTAGTAGTGTATAACCAGCGTTTTAGACTCATTCCTATTTTTGGGTTCAACAAAAAGATAAATTCAGATTGGCGTATTTCGGGTATTTTGCCATTTCAGGTAAACGGTATTCGCAAAATAAACGAATGGTTCAATGTAAGTGGAAATGCGGTTTTGGGTGGGTTTAGCGGAGGTTTTCAGGATATAGCCTTCAATGAAAAACTCCCTCGCAAAGAAAACTACCAACATATCAAATTTACGGTGTCGGCCAATGCCCATATTTTAAAGGTATTCAATGTGTCGTTAGAAGGCGGACTTGTCACGTTTCGTCAGTTGAGGTATTTCAATGCCTCAGGCGACAACATTGATTCATTTACCCCTTCAACCGCCCCCTATTTTGGAGCAAGTGTTCGGTATATTTCTAGCAAGTCCAAAATGTCAACAAAGCTAATGCAAAAAATAGGTCTTTTTTAAACAGGATTTTTTGCAGAAAAGATAACGTCAATAACATAAGTCATCCTGAATTAGTGATTTAGTGATTTAGTGATTTGTGATTTAGTGATTTAGTGAATTGTGAATTGTGAATTAGTGAATTGTGAATTAGTGAATTGTGAATTAGTGATTTAGTGATTCTGAAATTTAATATGAAAACATAAGTTATCCCGAATATTTAGATCAAAAAATAGGTCTCTATTTTAAATTACCTCAACATTCGGGATAACTCATGTCGACAAAGCAAATATCGAACCCCATCGTCCAAAAGTCAATATATAAGTAAGTCAATGAACACTCACTCACAATGCACTCACTCACCATTAATACCCTCTTTCTAAATTGGCCATATTGAGTAAAGGCTCACCTTTTTCAAAACGCTGAAGATTTTCCAAAAAGAAATTGATTTTATTCAGGTTCTCCTCCGCCCATCCACCCGAAGTATGTTGTGTTAGCAGCACATTAGGCATCTGCCAGAGTACATGGTGTGGAGGCAAAGGTTCAGTGGCTGTCACATCCAATACCGCCCCAAAGATTTTGTTTTCCTGTAAAATATCAATTAGAGCCTCTTCATCTACAGCCGAGCCACGGCCAACATTCACAAAAAGAGCTGAAGGTTTGAGCAGTTCAAGCAAAGATTTATTAATCAGCCCGATAGTTTCCTGTGTTTCGGGCAAACAAGCCACCAGAATATCCAAATCTGGCAAAAACTGCCCAAGCGTATTGATGTTCAAAATGCTATCACCTTTGGCAGTTCTAGAAAATATTTTAATATCACAGTCGAAGCCCGTTAAGATTTTGGCTGTTTTTAGGCCAATAGCCCCCCCGCCCAAAATTCCTACTTTAGCGTTTTCTAACAAATGTAAACTAGCACGCATAGGCGTACCAACCCATTTTTCGGTAGTCTGCCAACGAGCCAGCCTGTCGATACCCCTATACATAGCCATAATACCCGCTACAGCAGTTTCGGCAACCGACTGACCAAAAAAGCCTTTAAGATTGGTAATCGGAAAAGCAGGAAGAGTTAGTTGCTGGTACGGATCGAGTCCCGCCGAGTGTAATTGTAGCCACTGTAGGCTAGTATTAGCTTGAGCCCAAGCTAAAGGTATATTCCCCAAACACAAATCAGAGGAAAGAAACGCCTCCTTGCGGTTTTCTTCCGAAAGTTCACTGCCAAAGCAAAGCTCGTATCGAGTAGGTAAATTTTGCCTGAAATAGGCTTTTTCAGTGTCACTGAATATGGTATGGACAAAAATTTTCATGAAATAGTATTTTGGAAGTACATTAAGTTTTGGAAAAGTAGTCAATTTTGGTCAAACACCATAGCCCTAAAAGAGCGGTGAAGGGGCAATCTAACCAAAAAAGCAAGAAAAATTAAGAACCAAGAGCCATTTTTAGCCCCAAGAGGCCAATTTGTCCGAAGTATTCCTCTAAGCTGTCAGTGCCAAAACAAGGTTATTTCTGCCATTTTGGAAAAGACATACAAAGACTTTTCCGAAAAAATGGCAATAAAATGTCGCTAATTATGACAATCTGTCAGCAAAAAAAGCTCAAAATAGACTTGGCATTATGATTGTTAAATAATTACACGAAGTCAGATGAAAAGCGAAGAAGAACAAATAGACTCAGCATGCGAGTCTAAAAACATTTGACCGTTTTAAGGAACAAAAAAAGATATTTAACAATAATTAATTCACTCTAACAATGGGAAAAATTATCGGTATTGACTTAGGCACAACCAACTCTTGCGTTGCAGTAATGGAAGGAAACGAGCCAGTCGTAATCGCTAACTCAGAAGGTCGTCGTACTACACCTTCAATCGTAGCTTTTTTAGATAACGGAAATGGAGAACGTAAAGTTGGTGACCCAGCAAAACGTCAGGCTATCACAAACCCTAAAAACACGATTTCATCAATCAAGCGTTTTATGGGTAAGCGTTATTCGGAAGTAGGTAGCGAATTAAAAACGATTGCTTATTCAGTAGAACAAGGTTCAAACGACACTCCACGTGTTCGTATTGGTGACCGTTTATATACACCACAAGAAATTTCTGCTCAGATTTTAACAAAAATGAAGCAGACTGCTGAAGACTATTTAGGACAAACAGTTACAGAAGCGGTTATTACAGTACCAGCTTACTTTAACGATGCAGAACGCCAAGCTACCAAAGAGGCGGGTGCTATTGCAGGTTTGGAAGTAAAACGTATCATCAACGAACCAACTGCCGCAGCATTGGCTTATGGCTTGGACAAAGGTGGTAAAGATATGAAAATCGCTGTATTTGACCTTGGTGGTGGTACATTCGATATTTCAATTTTAGAATTGGGTGATGGCGTATTTGAAGTAAAATCTACCGACGGTGATACACACTTGGGTGGTGACGACTTCGACCAAGTTATCATCGAATGGTTGGCTGACGAATTCAAAAAAGACGAAGGTGTAGATTTGCGTAAAGATGCTATGGCATTACAACGCTTGAAAGAAGCTGCTGAAAAAGCAAAAATCGAATTGTCATCAGGTGCATCTACCGAAATCAACTTGCCGTATATCTTCCCTGTAGATGGTATGCCTAAGCACTTGGTTCGTACATTGTCACGTGCTAAATTCGAGCAATTAGCAGACTCTTTGATTCAAAGAATGTTAGAGCCTTGCCGTCGTGCCATGAAAAACTCTGGTTACAGCAACTCCGACATCGACGAAGTTATCTTGGTTGGTGGTTCAACACGTATTCCACGTGTAGTTGAAGAAGTAGAGAAATTCTGGGGCAAAAAAGCATCTAAAGGTGTAAACCCTGACGAAGCTGTAGCGATTGGTGCAGCCGTACAAGGTGGTGTGTTGACAGGTGAGGTAAAAGACGTATTGTTGCTAGACGTTATTCCGTTGTCGTTGGGTATCGAAACTATGGGTGGTGTATTCACCAAATTGATTGAAGCCAACACAACAATCCCTACGAAGAAATCAGAAACATTCTCGACAGCTTCTGACAACCAACCTTCAGTAGAATTGAATATCTTACAAGGCGAACGTCCGATGGCAGCCAACAACCGTTCATTGGGTCGTTTCCACCTCGACGGTATTCCACCAGCACCACGTGGTGTACCACAAGTAGAAGTAACATTCGATATAGATGCCAATGGTATCCTTCATGTGTCGGCAAAAGACAAAGGAACAGGCAAAGAAAGCAACATCCGTATTGAAGCATCGAGTGGATTGACAGATGCCGAAATCGAAAAAATGCGTCAAGAAGCAAAAGCAAACGAAGCCGCAGACAAAGCAGAAAAAGAAAAAATCGAAAAAATCAACCAAGCTGATTCATTGATTTTCCAAACAGAAAAACAATTGAAAGAGTACGGCGAAAAACTTTCGGAAGGCAACAAATCTGCGATTGAATCAGCATTGACAGAGTTGAAAACAGCTCACGCATCACGTGACGTAGCCTCAATAGATGCTTCTCTCGAAAAATTGAACAACGCTTGGATGGCAGCATCACAAGAAATGTATGCACAAGGTGGCGACACCGCACAGCCAACAGGCGATGCCGGTCAATCAGCTAACGCAGGCGGCGGTTCTTCACAAGCAGAAGACGTTCCGTTTGAAGAAGTAAAATAAGAAGTCGTTAATCGGCTCTTAGCCTTTGGCTAAATATAGTAAAGTGTTACAAAATCTCCTTTAAGGAATCTTTCAGTTTTTGGAAGGAGATTTTGTGACACTTTTTTTGTGGTGTTTATCCTTATATTGGGTTGGATAGACGCAATAGTTTAGTAAATTATTGGGTATATTGTGGTTATATACTTGTTACAGGCAAGCGTAGGAAGACCGTCAAACCATCAAACTTCAAGTTTCAAAAAGACTGCTTGTGTATTTGACCAATGAAAAATTATCAAAAAAATACTTTAAAATGTATTTTTTTGCAAAATAAAGGCTATATTTGCGGGTAAATTGCAATAAAACGATATATTATGCTAATTCAATTCTCAGTTCGAAATTTTAGAACATTTAAAGAAAAGGCCACACTGAGCCTTATCGCATCTAATTACGACAAAGAAACTAGAGAAACAGAAAACATTTCTGACATCAATATTTACAATCTTAGAATTCTTAAAAGTGCTGTTGTTTACGGAGCGAATGCAAGTGGAAAAAGCAAATTTATTGAGGCGTTAATGTTCATGAAGCGTTTTGCCATCAATTCTTCAAAAGAAAGTCAAAAAGGGGAAGAAATTGATGTGGAACCATTTAAATTAAATAACGAAAGTGAGAAACAACCTAGTGAGTTTGAAGTAATCTTTTTGTACAAAAAGGAAATGTTTCGTTATGGTTTTGAAGTTGATAAAGACCAAGTTGTTTCAGAGTGGCTATATCACAAGCCAAAAACAAAAGAAGTTGAGTTATTTTATAGAGATTTTCAAAATTTCGAAATTCATTCAAGAAATTTTCCAAAAGGTGCAACATTAGTTAGAGAAGAATTGATTAGAAATAATGCTTTACTTCTATCGGTAGCGGCTCAATTCAATGATACGACTAGCGAGAATATTATTGAATGGTTCAAAAATCTCAAGACAATTTCTGGACTTAAAGAAGAAGGTTATCAAGGCTACACTATGGGTAAAACTAAAGACCCAAAGCATAAAGAAAGAATTCTTGAATTACTCAAGGCTGCTGATTTAGGAATTCAAGATATTAAGCTTGAGATGCTAGATGTCACAAAGCTGCCAAAGGATATGCCTAAAGAATTGAGAGAAATGATTTTGAAAAAATCAAAAGAGGATAATGCAGAATTCTTTTCTGATATTTTGACTACTCATAAAAAGTTTGACAATTCTAAGCACCATATTGGGAATATTAACTTCTCTCTTGATGATGATGAATCATTTGGAACAAGAAAGTTTTTTGCATTGACTGGACCTGTCTTAGATTCAATTGAAAATGGATATACTCTTGTAGTTGATGAATTAGATTCAAAACTACATTCAAATTTAGTTTGTAAAATAGTTTCATTATTCAATTCAAAAAAACTCAATCCTAAAAATGCACAACTTATTTTCAACACTCACGACACAAATTTGTTAAGCTCAGGTTTGTTTAGAAAAGACCAAGTTTGGTTTACAGAAAAAGACAAATACGGAGAGGCTAAACTATATTCGTTGGCTGACTTTAAGTCTGAGACAGTAAGAAAAAATGAGGCTTTTGAGGACAATTACATCAGAGGTAAATATGGTGCGGTTCCATTTCTTGGATTCTTTGACAATTTAATTCACAAAAATTTATTGCCACAAGATGAAAATGAAAAATAAACAAGCTGAACAGATAGCAGCAAAGAAGGCACATAAAGAATCTTTAAAAACAAAAAGACGAGCAGAACCTGTATTAGTAAAGAAGTGAGGCGAAAATTTCTGAAAGGCCAACAATACTAATTGTATGTGAAGGTGAAAATACAGAGCCATCATATTTTAGACAATTCAAGTTGTCTTCTGCCACAATCAAACCAGTTGGTGAAGGTTATAACACTATATCATTAGTTCAAAGAGCAGTTCAATTATCAAAAGAAAGGTCATACGAACAAGTTTGGTGTGTATTTGATGCTGACCCTAAGCCAGATAACCCTAAGCATGCAAAAAAATTCAATGATGCAGTAAAACTTGCTGAAAGAAACGGTTTTGGTGTTGCATATTCAAATCAAGCTTTTGAATATTGGCTCATACTTCATTTTGACGACCATCAAGGTGGTGGAATGAATAGAAATGATTACAACAATAAAATCAATCAACTTTTAAAACCATTTGGACTAACATACGAAGGTGAAAGTAACAAAACAATAACGGAAGAAATTTTTGAAGTGCTTGACGGTATTGACAAAAAAATAAATAAGGAGAGGAAGCGTTTAGCAATTTCTAGAGCAGAAAGGAATTACGACCTTTTTGACCATACTAATCCTGCAAATGAAGAGTCATCCACCACTGTATTTAGACTTGTTAAAGAATTATTGAAGTATATATAGTCCTAGACCACAACAAGAACGCCAGCCCAGCCTATAACAGCACCTACCCAGAAGGCGGGGTTTCGTGTTCCAAAGACAGTTTTAAGGTTAATCAAACATCAGTTTTTCAAATCAAGTTTTGTGGTAAAATTCCTGCCACTTCGCCAAGCTGCAAACCGTCAGGCTGTGAAAAAACTAACTTGAGTCCTTTTTATACTCGGACACCTATCCGAGAAACTTTCAACTATTACAATCTAAAGACTTAGATTTTGAGTTTTTCACAGACTGCCGTTATAAGTAATGCTAAAAAGACAACAATCATGAATATAGAAACACACCCATTCAATGACAAAATAGGACTTCCTTCTATAAATGAAAAAACGACCAAATTAATTATTGGAACATTTCCAGCTTTTCAAGTGACAAACAAAAAAAGTCCGCGACTTGATTTTTATTATGGAAGCACAGACAATAAATTTTGAGACTTAATCCATGACGTTTTAGACATTAAAACTGAAATCACGACTGAGAACATTTTGGACTATTTGAATAAAAACGAGTTTGGCATTATTGACATTATACGTAAGTGTTATCGCAAAGACAACACTTCATCGGCAGATGAAGACTTAGCTATTATTGAGTTTCAAGACATCATTGAAATTCTGAGAAATTTTAAAGTTGACACTGTATATACAACAAGTAAATTAGTAACAAGTTTACTCAAACAACAAATAGAACCTTTACTTGACAAGAAAAACGAGACTGGAAAAGGCAATAAAAAGAAAAAAAAAGAAATATTTGTTCCAATTGAATCAGGTGATTTTGAATTTGAGAAAGTTCAGTTGCCTGCAAATATATTTCGAACATCAAGAGAACTTAATATTAAGACATTATATTCACCATCCGACCAGGGAATCAGAGGAATTGCCAAGGGATTAAACAGTAAAAATATAAATTTAAACCCTGAGGATTACAGACGCGAACAGTATAAACAATTATTATCATGAAGCCATTGCACAACTCATTTTTTCTAAAAATACTCTTATAAAATATACCTCCAGCCCTCTTTTAAAGTAATTTAAAGGAGGTTTTTTTTAGTTGCTAGAAATTAACCTCTGGAGATTTTTAAGCTCTTGTATACCTCGAAAATACTCGTTTTTAGGCAGTTTCCCAAGGCAAAATTAAAGGCTCTTCACAAGATGGAAGTCTATATAATTGAGTTGTGCAACAGGCACACGGGTTTGCCACAAGCGGCACTGAATGGCTTCGATTGAACTTTTGTGTTAAAAATTCCCGTCTTCGGCACTACCCAAACGCTACAGCAATGTTAGACAACCTCGCAGCCCAACACTTTTTACCAAATGTTAAATCCAATCTACTATCATTTGCTAATTTTGCATAATGAAAGAACTGGTAAATTACATATTGCAATTCGGAAATCTAAACCAACAACAAATAGACTTGATTACAAGTAAGACAACCGAATTGGAAATCAAAAAAAACGACTATTTTGTAGAAGCTGGAAAAATGTTCAACCAAGTCGTTTTCGTTTTGGAGGGTGTTTTGCGTATTTGCTATTACAACAACAAAGGCGAAGAAATCACAAAGTATTTTGTTGACGAAAACCATTTGTTTACAAACCCCCACCAAGGCGAACCTATGACAGAATATGTTCAAGCCGTTACCGACTGTAAGCTTATTGTGTTTTCTCAACAAGATTGGAACGAAATTTCTCATACGATTGTCAGTTGGGAGAGCATTACAAATAAAATTTTTCAAAAAGCCTTGTTAGAAAAATTAGACAGAAGAAGTTCGTTAGTTTCTGACGATGCTACAACTCGATATTTAACATTTTTAGAAAAGTTTTCATCACTTGCCAATCGTATTCCACTTTCATACATCGCTTCTTATCTCGGAATTACACAACAATCTTTAAGCAGAATTAGAAAAAACATTCGATAAAATCACTTTTTACCATTTGGTAAACGATTTCATTTTTTGTTGAAACAACTTTGCCTTGTCAAATTTTAAATCAACAAAAATGAAGAAAGCATTCATCACAGGAGCAAACAAAAGCATTGGCTTTGAAGTTGCTAAACAATTATTACAACAAGGTTTTTATGTTTATCTCGGAAGCCGAAGTTTAGAAAACGGACTGAAAGCCGTAGGGCAATTAAAATCTGAAGGGCTAACAAATGTAGAAGCCATCCAAATTGACGTAACCGATGACAATTCAGTAAAAAATGCACGTTTGGAAATCGGCAAAAAAACAAGTGTTTTGGACGTGCTAATCAACAATGCAGGAATTAATGGAGTCAAATTTGACGAGACTGGGAACTTTATTCCTCAAACAGCACAGCATACAAGTGTAGAGGTGTTTAAAGAAGTATATGAAACCAATGTTTATGGCGTTGTTAGAGTTACACAAGCATTGTTGGATTTACTCAAAAAATCGGACGAGCCAAGAATTGTAATGGTCAGTTCAAGCCAAGGTTCTATTACCTTACACAGCGACCCTACTTACAAATACTATCACCACAAAGGTGTTGTTTATTTGTCGTCAAAATCGGCACTCAATATGTTCACCGTTAATTTAGCTTATGAACTTCGTGATACTAATTTCAAAATTAACGCTGTAAGTCCTGGTTTTACCAAAACTGATTTCAATCATCATCGTGGAACAGAAACGGTGGAAGATGCAGGAAAACGTATCGTAAAATATGCTTTAATTGGCAATGATGGAGTAACAGGAAAATTCTTTTGCGAAGAAACAAATCCCGAAACAGGAGAAATTCCATGGTAATATATATTTGTTGAAAAGACTAAAAACTGCCATAACACGGGTTGCTGTTGCCCAATTCATTTTTGCTAAAAACCTTCTTATTAATTATTCTTTCAAACCTCTTCTAAAGGGATATAAAAGAGTAATGAACTTTAGTAATAATGGGCATTTATGCTTAGAAACCCGCCCGTTGCAAAGTCCGAATGTTAGGCGGCCACACAATCCGACAGTATTAAAGATTAGTAAAAAGCCCACTGATAAGCTTTCAAAGGACTTTTTGCTAATCTTTGGTAATAGTGCTTTTATCAACTATTGTGCAGATTTGCTGACTTTTGCCAAAAAATATCACGAACAAACAACCGCCCAAACACGACCGTTGCGGTTAGCCAACATATTCAACGCCCCATTTATAGAGTTCGTTGATAATTGGCTCTAACTTTTCCCCTTTTGTCGTTAGGGTATATTCAACTGTTGGCGGAACAGTTGCAAAAACTTCTCTGACAACAATTCCATTGGCTTCCATATTCTTCAATTCTTTGACCAACATGCGGGTATTTATGTTTGGTATAAGTCGTTCTAATTCGCTAAAACGCTTTTTCCCGTTAAATAAAACATAGATAATGGACATAGACCATTTTCCACCTATTACACCTAAAATTTCTTGAAGTGTGCATTTTTCTTGAGGCTTTTGTAATTTTTTTTTGCTCATAAATAGTTGATTTTGTTCAAAACTTTACTTCGTGTCATTACTGTACAATCGTGTAACCACTTTCAAATGTAAAGTATTATTTTTTACTTTACAACTCATCTTAAAAAAAGTAGTATGGACAATTCATTGAAAGGACAAGTTGCCTTGGTAACAGGCGGAACAAAAGGCATAGGCAAAGCCATTGCCGACAAATTAAGCTATGCAGGTGTGCAAGTAGTAGTAACGGCACGAACTGCACCAAAAGAAAGTACAAGCGGACAGCATTTTATTGCAACAGACCTTGCTCGACCCGAAAGTGCAGAAACTCTTGCCAAAGAAATTTTGGGGCAATACGGCAGAATAGACATTATTGTCAATAATGCAGGGGCTAATTTAAGTCCAGGGGGCGGTTTCAATGCTCTTTCAGATGAACATTGGAACAATGATTGGCAACTGAATTTTATGTCAGTTGTTCGTATCAACAAAGCATTATTGCCGACAATGATTGAACAAAAAAGCGGTGTAATCGTCAACATTTCTACGGTTGCAGCAAAGCAACCAATATGGGAAATGACAATGTCTTATTCTTCTGCAAAAGCAGCATTGAATATTTATAGCAAAGCATTGGCAAACGAAGTTGGCTCAAAAGGAATACGGGTCAATGTTGTTTCACCGGGCGTTGTAAAAACACCGTTAATGTTGGACTTTATTGACAACATTGCAGAATCGTCAAACATTACATCAGACGAAGCATTTAAAATTGTAATGGATAAAATTAGTGTGCCATTGGGAAGAATGGCAGAACCCGAAGAAATTGCGAACCTTGTAAAATTCCTTGTTTCTGAGGAAGCAAAATATATCACAGGAACTAATTATTCGGTTGACGGAGGTGCTTTACCAACTATCTAAACGACCAACAGAACAAATGACATGGGTATCTGTTGCCCAACTCAATTTTTGTAAAAACCTTCTTATCAATTATCTATTCAAACCTCTTCTAAAGCGATTTATAGGAGGTTTGTTTTTATTTTGTTGAGAATAGCCTCAAACTTGCAGGACTTAAAATCGAGTTTTTTGTAAAAGCGTAGTTTATTGGTTCAAGTAGAGGAGTAGCTTGGGGTAATATGCTTGTTTTTTCAGGTTAAAGCATAATTAGTATTTCTGTAAATTCATTGTTAGCTGGAACTTACCAATATTTAACTTGGTAATACATTTCCATTTGGGGTATTTTACGCCCTTGCCTACGTTTAGGATACGAATTTTAGGCAACTACACTGGACAGTATGAAAATCTATGTTTATTTCTATATATTTGAATGGTGCAACAGGCACAAGGTTTTTTCACAGACTGCCGTTATCCAAAAGCTTGCCATCTATCATAAAAAATATTGAAAATGCAAAAAAGCATACTAATTTTTATCATAGCGATAATAGGACTTTTTTCCTGTAAGCAATCTAACAATTCAAAAACAGATATAATCGAAACCAATGTTTCAGATTCGATAAATAATAGCAATCAAAAGCATACCTTTAACGACAAAGATATTTACTCCACATATAAATATGTAGATCCTGCGGGTAAAAACGTTATCATAAAAAATGGTTTTCCAAGAGGTGGGCTAAAATATACTGATAAAAAAGGTGATAATTACAGTTATGTTGTTTTTTGGACACAAATAGTAAATGAAACAGATAACAAAATTGAATTGACAATAGATTTTCCTTTGAATTCCTATGAAGTGCCGTCTTTGCCAGGTAAATACTATAAAATATTGATTCCGAATGACACCATGACTTTTGCAAAGTTTCCATTATACCTTTATGGTTTAACAAATTTAGCAGCTTATATAGATAACAATATTCACAAATCAGCATCTTTAAAAAGAACGATTAGCCCAAAAGAATCGAATGGTTTTTATACTGTAATAATTTGCTTGACAGAAGGAGCACACGGAACTATGCGAACAGAGCTAAGTCTAAAAGGACAAAATCTCTTTTATAAAATAAAAATTGATGGCTCAAAAAGTAATAGTAAATCAGGCGAGAAAGAAATCAATTGTGGAAGCATTAATTTAAAAAATCTGATATTGCAAGAATAAATAGAAAGCCAGTGTACAATAGCAGTCTGGTAAAATGGCAGGTTTGTTACTGAACTGTATGAGAATTTTGTACAAAACTAAATTTTTATGCTAAAACTCCTGCATTCGGCAAATAGCAAACCTTCGGCAGTAACTTTAAGACAACCCTAAAACAATGACAAAAACCTTACCCTTTTTATTCTTTGCAACATTTTTGGGGCTGACAATTTCTTGCAATAGCAAAATATATGCTCAAACTGAAAAACCTAAAATATCATTTACTTTTGACGATGGGCAAACCAATGATATTGGCGAATATAAATTGGAAGTATGGAATCAAATGTTGTTGAATAACTTAAAAAAACACAACCTAAAAGCAATTTTATTTTCTTCTGGAGCAAATAAACTCTCGGAAAAAGGAAAATACGTCTTAACATCGTGGAACAATGAAGGACATTTTATTGCAAATCATACTTTTACTCATGCCAACTTTAATAGCAAAAATACAAGCTTAGAATCTTTTAAGCGAGAATTAATTCTAAACGATTCTGTCATAAAAAGTTACTCTAATTTCGTTCCATATTTTAGGTTTCCTTATTTGAAAGAAGGGAATTCAAAGGAAAAAATTGATGGCTTTAGAGCTTTTATGACCCAACAAGGTTACAAAAATGGACACGTTTCAATTGATGCTTCTGATTGGTATATCGACAGCCGACTTATTCAGCGACTTAAAACAAATCCTAATTCAGACATTTCAGGCTTCAGAGATTATTATAAAAAACATCTTCTTGATCGTGCCTTATATTATGATTCATTGGCATTTCAGCTAACAGACAGACGGATAAATCATGTGATACTTTTACACCATAATTTGGCAGCAGCATTGTTCTTAGACGATTTAATTAAATATTTTGAAGACAATGGCTGGGAAGTTATTGACGTAGATAAAGCATATAAAGACAAAATATATAATGAAATTCCTAATAATATTCCAGCAGGCGAAAGTTTGATATGGGCTTTAGCAAAGCAATCAGGGAGGTTTGAGAATGTGTTGCGTTACCCAGCGGAAGATGGGGATTACGAAAAACCGATAATGGACAAATTAGGACTTTGACAGCCCAAGAAAGAGTAAAAACTATTACCAATATTGTATTGAATAAAGACTAGCAGATATGAGTTGTTCAACGTTAAGTTTTTTACAAACTGCCGTTAGCAGCTATTTTGACCAACTACACCGCAAAACAATAAATGGCAAATGAAAAAAACATATTTATTCCTATTTTATATCTTAACATCGCTGACAATAAATGCACAGCCAAATCCCATTTACTCCAAATCGTATGGACAAAGCGAAAACCCTGCGATTATTTTTATTCATGGCGGCCCAAGAGGAAACTCAACACTTTTTGAAGGAACAACAGCCGAAAAGTTAGCAGAAAAAGGCTTTTATGTAATTGTTTATGACAGACGAGGCGAAGGCCGTTCTATAGACACAAGGGCAACTTTTACTTTCCAAGAAGCAATAAATGATTTGAATCATATTTACCAAAAATACAACATCAAAAAAGCAAATATGATAGCTCATAGTTTTGGCGGTTTAGTTGGAACACTTTTTACAGAACAAAATCCTGAAAAGGTAAAATCTTTGATACTTGCAGGTGCTTTGTTTTCCCAACAAGAAACGTATGACCATATCTTGGGAACGACGAAAAAAATCTATTCGGCACAAAAAGACCATTTGATGCTTTCTGAAATTGCAGAAATTGAAAAGCTTCCAAAAAATTCTGCTGAGTATCGACAACAATGTTATGAAATTGCGAGTAAAAATAATTATTT
Organism: Flectobacillus major DSM 103; assembly: GCF_000427405.1. Taxonomy (NCBI): domain Bacteria; kingdom Pseudomonadati; phylum Bacteroidota; class Cytophagia; order Cytophagales; family Flectobacillaceae; genus Flectobacillus; species Flectobacillus major. The sequence continues at coordinate 2,158,871 of NZ_KE386491.1, read as the reverse complement.
CAAAATGCCATTTCCAACAAAGGAAGCAAATCAACTTCGAGACAATTATGAGCAAAGTGCTTTTGGAAAAAATAATATCCGAAATGACAACGCACCCATTTTATTCTACCAAAACGAAAGCAAAAATAATATTGACACAAAACCAATTTTAAAAAACCTTAAAAAACAAGTCAAATTATTTGCTATCTATGGGCAACAAGACCAAATTTTTTCAAAAAAGCAATTAAATGATATGAGGAAAATAGTCAAGAAACAGAATTTTAAAGTTATTGACAACTGTTCACATTATCCATTTGTTGACCAGCAAACAGAGTTTATAAACACCATTGCAAAGTGGATAAAATAGAAAATACCGCCAACAAGGGTTTTGAAATAGTGCAAAGTTCAACGGTAGTTTCTCGATTGAGGATTTGTACTTCGATTGCACCACCATTGCAAATCCCCAATCTGTTAGCGTAGTGCAACCTACAACAATTACAAACGTTAAAAAATCAAAAAATGGACAACAAAATCACGGTAACTGCAATCATAAATGCAGACACAAAAAAAGTTTGGGATTATTACACCAATCCATCACACATTGTAAATTGGAATTTTGCTGACCCAAGTTGGCACTGTCCCAAAGCTGAAAACGATATGAAAGTTGGAGGAACTTATAAAGCAAGAATGGAAGCCAAAGATAAAAGTTTTGGGTTTGACTTTGAAGCAGTGTATTCCAAAATCGTTGAAGGCAAGGAATTTACTTATGAATTTGGTGGACGAACAGCTACTGTTGAGTTTAAAAGTTTGGGAAGTCAAACAGAACTTATTGTGAGTTTTGACCCTGAAAATCAAAATCCAATTGAAATGCAAAAAGGTGGTTGGCAATCAATATTAAACAATTTTAAAACATATACAGAAAATGAAAGTATCGCTTAAATCGAAAACTCTTTTTGTATTAGCTGTAATGCAGGACTGAACAGGTTTTTCAATTATATACCAATACCAGAAAAAATGGTAAAAGCTTTTAGTGCCTTTATAGAAATAGGGTGGCTTATGCTACTTGTTGGACTTGCTGAAATCATTGGAGGACAACTAATAATTATTCCAAGAACAAGAGCATTAGAAGCATTAATTATTTTTCCAGTAATGGTTGGAATATTTTTAACAAATATACTTCAAGACAAAACTGGGTAGCCTACTGCGTTAATTTTTGAAGCAATTTTGCTTTGGATAATTATGGAGTAAATGATTGCAGAGCAAGTGTTACTAAGTGGCTATTGTATAATACTTAAATAGTGAAAATCAATAACCTAACCATTTAGCCCAAACCTCACTATAATTGCAGAAGGATTTTGGCTTGATTCCTAGTAAATTGGGCTGTTGAAATCTATTGTATCAATAAATAATTAAAAGTTTATGAATAACAGTATCGATAATAATGATAAAATATTGGCAGAAAATCAGCAAAAAGTATTATTGGCAAGAGTTGATGGGAAATATGCCCTCGATGAGTTCCTTAACCTAATTGGCTATGAAAAAGGTTTTTTATTTACTGTTGCCGAACTATTGCTGCGTCCTAGCAAACTAATCCATCATTATCTTAATACCAACAGAAACGCCTGTACCAAACCTGTAACTTTTTTGATTCTTTGTTCGGTAGTTTATAGTTTGATTACCAGTAGTTTGAAGGTAGACGTGTTTACCGAAGAACAACTTAATCAACAGTATAGAATTTCGGGTGTAAGTAATGTGATGCTGTGGGTACAAGACAATTATGGATATGCCAATATTTTGATGTTGGTATTTATTGCCATCTGGACCAAGATTTTGTTCAAAAAGCAATCGTACAATATCTATGAAATAGGGGTTCTGTTATGTTTTGTCATTGGCGAATGTATGTTGTTGTTTACGATACATCCTCTGTTTACAAAATTTGTCACCAATACCATTTTTGATACAATCTTATATGGCGGAATATTAATCTATATAGCTTGGTCTATTGGGCAGTTTTTTGGAGGAGGCTTCAAAAATTACTTCAAAGCAATTATTGCTTATTTGTTTGGGTTTCTCACATTTGAAATCATTGCCATAATAGTAGGGCTAGCGATTGACGCAATGGCTAAGAAGCTATAAAAATCATACTCAACAAGGCTTTAACCAGTATCTGAGGTTACTCTATTTAAAACCCTGTAAATTTTTAGGGCTTCAATAACAGTTATTGGCTAGGACAATTTTAAGTTTTTATTGTTCTGTTAGCAAGAATGTTAAAAAAATAGTAATTTGAAAAAGTCTTACAGATAAGATATTTGACTCAAAAATATCTTGTCGAAGAATAACTTTTTTAACATATCAACATGAAAAAAAACTTCTTTTCTTTCCTAGCCGTGTTATTACTCAACGTGGCTTTTGTAACAATCTCTTCCGCCCAAACGCCCAAACGTATTGATTTTGCCAAGGAAGGCTCAAACTCTTTAGTTTGGGAACAAAAAGTAGCTGCCAACAGTAGCAAATCATTTGTATTTAAAGCTACCAAAGGGCAACATTTAACCCTAAGTTTCATTGATGATACCCAAAAAGGCTCGATGGATTTAGGTAAAATTTCGATTGAACCCAATACAGACCCTTTTCAAATGCCAATCGAAGTAACCAAAGATTATTTGTTGAGTGTTTCTAATCACAGCAACAAATCTACTAGCTTTAGGATTTCGATAAGCCTTGAAAACCCCAATCCGTCAGCCAAGAAAAAATAATCATAACGATATGGCCTAGGTAACAGAGTTATACAATGGATATTACCTTGTGTAACTCTGAGTTACGTATATCGATACAATGAATATGATAAATGCTCCAAGTTTTTAATCAATAATTGGGTGTAGAGGTAACTCTTGTGGTTGACAAGTTATAAAACTTATCATGAAATAAAATATATTAATAAGCTGATAGTCAGGCTTGAAATGATGATTTGTGGTATGCTAACAATCTTGATAAACAGAATACTCCGATGGAAAAACAAAGTAGCGTAAAGTCTTATGATGGGTGTCGATTGGGGTGTAGTATCGACACTAGGCTAGTTATTGTATTTATGATATTGGCTCATAGTATCTTAGCACAGCCCAAACTCTTGTCAGACTGTAATACCATTTTTATTTGTATAGATTCGGTGAGTTATCGGCAATTATTTGCCAATTCGTATATAAAAGATACCCTCTTTTTTTGTAGAGAAGCCACCACCAATACCCTCAACGATAGCTATACAGGCAAATATGCTATTGGAAAAGCCGCCAATTTAGAGTTTTTTAAACCTTCCGAGCAAGATAAAATAGGAAATCACCTCAATGATTTTGGGATAGAATTTAAAACAAGAACTTTGGGCGAGCTTCAGACGTTACAGCAAATAGCCCAACAACAAAAAGTGCCTATTGATACCAATACCACTCAGCTAACTGAAGAGGACATCGTATTGGTTTGGTACAAAACCCTCAAGGTAAAAAGAACAAAGACCAATTTTGAGCTAAGTATAATAGAATATCAAAAAGTGTATTTAAAATATTTGGGCTTTACCGATGCCGAAATAGCAAGCCCAATGACATTCGACTATTTTAATCAAAAGCTATCTCATGGACGGAAATACCCCCGACAGTTCAACAAAATCAGGGCAATAACACTCCAAATCAACAAAACTGAAATGCCATATTTTAAGCAGTTTTGTGTACTCAACCAAATGAAGCAAACACGAAACTCGTTTTATAGCCCCGACTTGAGCATCGACTATGTTGTGGTGGATACTCCATTGCCCACCAAAATCAAAAAAATTAAAGTAGAATTAATAAATCCACAAGCAAAACGAAATATTCGAGTATCCAACAATTTATCGTTCAACATAAACCAAAAAAATTGTGAAATAGTGTTTTGAAGGTAGATATAACCAAAGGGATAATTCTTATGCTAATACAAAGACTCATAGCTGTCTTAATTGCTAGGGATAAAATATTAATCACAATTTTGTACAAACATTGATGTGTTTTACCCATTAAAACGTAATTTGTAGAACCATTACATAATACCACTCACGCTATGAAATATGTATTGATTATACACGAAGTTGCCGATTATGATGCTTGGAAAAAAGTATTCGATAATGCAGCCACTATCAGGAAGGAGGCAGGCGAGGTGTCGTATCAGGTACTAAAATATGAAAATAAACCTAATCAAATCGTACATTTCTCTGTTTGGACTTCCCACGAAAATGCCAAAAACTTCTTTGAATCGCCTAAACTTGTTCAAATCAGAGAGAACGCAGGAGTCAAAGCTCCTCATTTTATCTATTTAGACGAATTGGAATCAGGTATTTTATAAATAGTTTAAAGGCGTTTTTCTGGTAGAAAACTTCAAATATTTATTAATCAAATTATCAATCATAAACTATTCTAAAATGAAGAAATTCGCTTACTGTATTGGTTTATTTTTAGTCGTTTTTTATACTTCAGCACAAACTACCAGTCATTCATCTATATCAAAACCCTTGGTCTTGGGTGTAATCGACGAATTACAATCCAAAGAACTTTCAGAGAAAAGAACCCTGAATATTTATCTACCCGAAGGCTATAACCCCAAAGACACCCTAACCTATCCAGTGATTTATGTACTTGATGGCTCTATCGACGAAGATTTTCTTCATATCGTTGGTTTGGTACATTACAATAGTTTTCCGTGGATAAACCGTGTTCCTAAGTCTATTGTGGTAGGTATTGCCAATGTCGACCGTCGCAGAGATTTTACTACACCTAGTAGTATAGACTCTGACAAAAAGGTAATTCCGACCAATGGAGGTTCTGCTCGTTTTATCGCTTTTATTGAAAAAGAATTACAGCCTTTTGTCAATGCCAAATACAAAACCAATACTTCAAAAACCATCATTGGGCAGTCGCTAGCAGGTTTGTTGGCTACCGAAATACTATTTACCAAGCCTCAATTATTCGACAAATATATTATTGTTAGTCCAAGTTTGTGGTGGAATAATGGGGCATTGCTCAATCAAAGCCCTAGTATATTGCAGGAAAGTTTTTCTTATCCAACCGCTGTTTATGTAGGAGTTGGCAAAGAAGGTTTAACACCTACCTCTAATCATGTAATGGAAGTAGATGCTAATATATTAGCCGATAAAATTCAGCAAACCAAAAGTAAAAAAGTACAAGTTTACTTTGATTATCTACCCAACGAAAACCACGCTACAGTAACACATTCGGCGGTTTTTAATGCTTTTAGAATATTGTATCCCGATAAAAAACAATAAAATGTTAACAACAGAAAACCTCAGTTTGACAGCATTAAAGGCTAGTCATGCTACATTTATTTATGAATTGGTCAATACAAGTGAATGGAAAAAGTATATAGGCGACCGTCATGTAGAGACACTACAAGATGCCGAAGCTTATGTTGAGAAAATCAATGCCAATCCAGATGTAGAGTATTGGGTAGTGCATACGCTCGCCGACCAAACGCCTATTGGTGTTGTATCGCTTATCAAAAGAGATTTTTTAGCATATCATGACATAGGCTTTGCCTTTCTGCCACAACATACCAAACGAGGATATGCCTTTGAAGCCTCAAAACGAGTACTCGCAGCATTGATAGAATTACCAAAACATAAAAATATCGTAGCAATTGTATTAAAAGAAAACCAAAAATCGGTGAATCTGCTCGAAAGATTAGGAATGCACTTTTATCGAGAAATCTTGATCGACGATTCTGTAAAGTTATTATACGGTATTAACCCGAGTGAGTAAGCTATGATGATTAAGTAAGCATATTGTATGAATCTTCTCAAAACTATTGTATATGAAAACCTTCCAATTGTATGTTATCTTATGTTTCATTAGTTTGAATAGTTTTTGTCAAACTCCCATAGCCAATTCTAGTAACTCTAGTATAGCCTTGTTCAACGGTAAAAACCTAGATGGCTGGTATCAGGTAATAGAAAAAAATGGCATAGAACAGCGTTTATTTAAAGCCGAAAATGGTGTAATTCATGCTTATGCAACTCAAACAGAAAATACCCTACAGCCCTTTGGTGCTATTATTACCGAAAAAGAGTATGAAAACTATACCCTAACATTGGAATACAAATGGGGCGAAAAAAAATTTAGACCTCGTGAAAATGCCGTTCGTGATGCAGGTATTATTTTTCATGAGCATGGCGAAGATGTAATATGGCCAGCAGGCATAGAGTGCCAGATTCAGGAAGGAGATACAGGTGATTTGTGGATAGTAAAATCACGAGCAAGCTCTACAATAGACCCCATGCACAAAAACTTCAACAAAGATGGATTATTGGGTACATTCGGTACACTAGAGTCGCAATATAATCGTTTACCGCGCTCTTTTTGTTGGGAAAAAGCTGGTTGGAATAAAGTGGTATTAGTGGTAAAAGGTGATTTTGCCCAGTTTTATATCAATGACCAACTAGTCAACGAAGCAATAGCGATGAAAAAGTGGGATGAAAATCAAAAAAAATGGATACCCCTCACCAAAGGAAAGATATTGTTACAAGCCGAAGGCTCAGAGGTTTTTTATAGAAATATTACGCTTCAGCCTTTGGTAAAAGAATAATTAGGATAGTAATAAATGGTTGAGGCTACAAAATTCCCATAATACCAGCAGGCTTTATTCAAGGCAAATGTTTTGGCATATCGCCTAGGATTGGGTATATTTATTGTATGCTATTGCTGATAGTCCAACAATTCATCACTCAACTATTATTCCATGAAAAAAGCTGTATTCCTTTTCTTACTCTCCTTTTCTTTTCTGACAAAAGCCCAACAGTTTTCGGTAACATTTAGCGAAAAACTTAGTAAAACGGCCTTAGATGGCCGACTAATGCTATTTATTGCCGATAACAATAAAAGAGAACCTCGCAAACAAATTAGCGATGATTCCGATTCTCAGTTAATGTTTGGTATAAATGTCGATAATTGGAAGCCTAACCAGGTTCAAATTATCGATAGCAAAGCGTTTGGGTATCCTATTGCTAGTATCAAGCAAATACCCGATGGGGTATATTTTGCCCAAGTACTTTTGCATAAATATGAAACCTTTCATAGAGCCGATGGGCATACGCTCAAGCTACCAATGGATAGAGGAGAAGGTCAGCAGTTTAATGAAGCTCCTGGCAATATCTACAGTGTTCCTGTCAAAATAACCATTAAAAAAGCTAGTAATCAGTCTATTAAGTTACAAATAGACCAAGAAATACCCGCAATTCCTGCTCCCAAAGACACCAAATACATTAAGCATATCAAAATGAAAAGTGAGTTGTTGAGCAAATTTTGGGGAAGAGACATCTATTTAGGAGCTAATATACTTATTCCAGAAGGCTTTGATACTCATCCCGAAGCTCGGTATCCTTTGGCAATTTCTCATGGGCACTTTCCAGCCGATTTTGATGGCTTCAGCGAAAATCCTCCTCCAGCCGATATAAAAACTGATGATTATTCGGCTCGTTTCAAAATCTATGGCTATAACAAAATTGTAAAAGAAGAAGCGTATAATTTCTACAAACAGTGGACAAGTAAAGATTTTCCAAGAATGTTAATCATAGAAATTCAGCACGCCAACCAATTTTATGATGATTCTTATGCTGTTAATTCGGCCAATATTGGCCCTTATGGCGATGCCATTACTTACGAACTGATTCCATATATCGAAAAACAGTTTAGAGGAATAGGACAAGGCTGGGCAAGATTTTTGTACGGTGGCTCAACAGGCGGTTGGGAATCGCTGGCGGCACAAATCTTTTATCCTGACGAATATAATGGGTGCTTTGCGGCTTGTCCCGACCCAATTTCCTTTGAAGCTTATACGTCAATAGATTTGTACAAATTCTCGAATGCTTATTATTACGACAGCCCTTGGAAAAAAACGGCTATTCCTGGAAAAAGAGATTATCTGGGTACTGTAAAGTGTACCGTAGAAGATATGAACCGCCACGAATTGGCCATTGGCGACAAAACTCGCTCAGGGGGGCAATGGGACATCTGGGAGGCAGTTTATTCGCCCGTAGGTGCTGACGGCTATCCACAACGAATTTTTGATAAAACTACAGGCGTAATTGATAAAAAAGTAGCTGAATATTGGAAAGAGCATTTTGATTTATTACATATTCTGAAAAGAGACTGGGCTACATTGGGAGCCAAACTACAAGGCAAAATTCATATTTATTGTGGCGATATGGACAATTATTACCTCAACAATGCCGTATATTTGATGGAAGATTTTTTGAAAAATACCAAAAATCCAAGCTATAATGGCGAGGTAACTTACGGCGACCGTGCAGAACACTGCTGGAATGGCGACCCTAATCAGCCCAATTACATATCAAGACTAAGATATAATACCATGTATATTCCCAAAATCTTGAAACGAATAGAGCAGTCGGCTCCCCAAGGTGCCGACCTAACTAGCTGGAAATATTAAACTCAAACATCTCAATTAGCCTTTGCATAAGTCGGTAAATACAAACGCCGACTTATACAAAGGAATCAATAGTTTTACCGTTCACTTTCAATAAACTCACTCTACGTATGAATACCCCCAAAGCCTTCAATGTGTCAGCCTCTACTGAAATCAAGTTGAGTAAAACCAAACTTATTGGATTAGTAATCGCAAGTACCATATTCGTAGCAATAGGTCTGTGGTTGATACTTGCTCCACCCCAAGGCAATCATTCTATCTGGAATAATTCTGCCTTATTATTAGTGTTAGGATTGGCAAGTGTATTGTTTTTTGGATTAGGAGGTTTTGTTATTAGTCAAAAATTGTTTGACAATACACCAGGAATTGTAGTTTCGGCAGACGGGATAACCGATAACTCTAGTGGCGTAAGTGTGGGTTTTATACCTTGTACAGATATTGTTGACATCAAGGAAATAACAGTGGTTAATCAGCCACTGATAAGTTTGGTACTCAAAACACCTCAAGCATATATCAACAAACAGCCAGTGTTAGCCCAAAAGTTATTACAACTCAATTATGATTTATATGGCACAGTGGTTACAATTTCGGCCAATGGACTTCAGTGCAACCATCATTACCTAAAAGTATTACTAAATGAGTATTTCAAAAGCGTAAAAGTCGATAATTAATCATGAAAAAAGTATTCTGCTTAGTCACCTTTATAATCGTGAGTTCGTTCAATGTTGAGGCACAAACGGCTGTACTCAAGCAGCAAATAGAACAATTTTTGGCCACCAAAAAGGCAAAAGTGGGTGTTTCTGTCGTGGGCATAGAAAGCAAAGAAGCTTTTGCTGTCAACGCAACGGGGCATTATCCATTACAAAGTGTTTTTAAATTCCATTTGGCCTTGGCCGTATTAAACCAAGTCGATAAAGGTATATTGCAGCTTAATCAAAAAATAGTAGTCAAAAAAAATGATTTGTTGCTTAATACATGGAGTCCTATCCGTGAGGCATATCCAGCGGGAGATGTTGAGATACCCCTCTCCGAAATTTTGAAATATACCGTAGCCCTAAGCGATAACAATGGATGCGATATTCTGCTAAGATTAATTGGTGGCCCCAAGGTATTAAATACATATCTTCACAAATTAGGAATAAAGGATGTAGCAATTACTGTGAATGAAGAGGACATGCAAAAAGATTGGGACACACAATTTACCAATTGGTCAACACCCAAAGCCGCCACCGATTTATTACTTATGTTTTATCGTCATCAAATACTAAGTCAAAGTAGCTTTGATTTTTTATGGAGAACTATGGTCGAAACTACTACAGGCAAAAAACGCATAAAAGGCCAATTGCCCGAAGGAACAATCGTTGCTCATAAAACAGGTACATCTGGAACAAATACCGAAGGAATTACGGCGGCCGTAAACGACATCGGAATTGTTACTTTACCCAACAACCAACATTTTGCTATCAGTATTTTTGTAGCTAACTCAAAAGAAAATACCGATACCAACGAACAGATCATAGCAGAAATTACCCAATTAACTTGGGCATATTTTGTTCATTGAGTAGTTTGTGGCTTACTTGTTCATCATCTTGTGCTACTCAGAATCAGGATTTTTTAGACTAAAATGTCAGGTTAGTATTTTCTAATCCTTTAAATCCTGAATTGGGTAGTGTTATCGGACTATCAAATTTGTTTGTATCTTCAATAAAAAAACAGTCTAGTGCCTCAAATCCAGTAAAATCTGAACTTATACACGATATGAATGGAAAAATTGAAAAATAATCTACGAAAAATTCGTAGATATACTTTTTTTTCGTAGATTTGTAAAGAAGAAACAACAACAACTATGGAAAAACTAACATTACAAGAAGAAGAAGCGATGTTATTGCTTTGGAAAAATGGCGGAGGTTTTGTCAAAGACATATTAGATGAAATGGAAGGAGAAAAGCCTCCTTATACAACACTAGCCTCAACCATCAAAAATTTAGAGAAAAAAGGATTTGTCAAAGCCGTCAAATTTGCGAATGCCAATAGGTACGAGCCAATTATTTCGCAAGAAGCATATAAAAGCACTTTTATGAATGGCTTTGTAGGTGGGTATTTCAAAAATTCCTACAAAGAGCTGGTGAGCTTTTTTGCAAAAGAAGAAAAAATTAGTGCCCAAGAACTACAAGAAATAATAAAAATGATCAACGACGGTAGCGAATCCTAGCTTATGAAACAATACTTGCTTGTACTCTTACAGGTAAATGTAGCACTGACACTCTTTTACCTAGGTTATTACTGCTTTTTAAGGCGACTTACCTTTTTTCAGCATAACCGCTTTTACTTACTATTTGCTATTATTTATGCCTTTATATGCCCATTTGTATCGTTTGAACCCGACATGGTACAGCGTGTACCTGTACTGAATACCGCAGTAACGTATATACCCAACTGGTCGCCTATAGAGCAAGACATTGTACCCCTAGAAGGTATCTTATTTTTCAGTGTACTTGGTGGTAGCCTTCTGATATTTGGGCAATTATGTTATAAGTTTTGGCTACTTTTTAATATTGCAAAGTATTCATTCCCAGATACTTGGAGGGGGTATGGTTTTAGAAATACACCAAAAACCATCCAGCCATTTTCTTTTTGGAAAACCATTTATCTAAATATTAGTCAGCATAAAAGCACAGAATTGTCTGATATTTTCAGACACGAACAAGCCCATATCGACGGCCTACATTCATTTGATATGATTTTGGCAGAATGCTGTTGTATAGTGCTTTGGATAAATCCATTTTCATGGCTCATGAAAAAAGCCATTGTCGAAAACCTAGAGTTTTTGACCGACAACCGAGTTTTGGAAGCAGGCGTAAACAGAAAAGCCTATCAGTTTAGCTTGCTCAACGTAGCCATGCAAGGTAAACCCGTAAATGTAACAAATCAATTTAACTATAGAATTCTAAAACGACGAATTATTATGATGAACAAACAAAAATCCTCGAAATTACAATTAGGAAAATACCTTGTTATGATTCCTTTTTTGGCAAGTGGTATGATGGTATTTACTGTGACCAAAGCCTCACAAAATACCGAAAAATTACTGGAGGTTTCTAAGGCGGCGGTTCAAAACAACCTAATACTACAAGACACGACAGCCAAGGAAGCAGAAGTAAGTAAAAAAGCTGCTCAAGGAGTAGCTAAGAAAAATGGAACAAAAAAACACGTATCTTTTGCTGTAGTTGTCCCCAAAGATACCGTTGTTAATGGAACAGAAGCCCGTACCATCATAATTACGGATAAGCCTGAGCAGGAGGGAGGTAAAGATGAAAGTGCGGCTATATTTCGGTTTAAGGCAAAAAAGGTAAATAGTAGTCCTACAGAAGTACCTATTGTTATAGTTGATGGCAAAGAAGTGAAATATGAAGAGCTAGCAAAATATGAACCACAAATCATTAATTCGATTAATGTACTAAAAGGTGAAAAAGCCACTAGTCAATATGGCCAAAGAGCAAAAAATGGAGTGCTCGAAATTACCCTCAAAAAATAATTTTTTAACCTCTTTACCTATTGTATGAAAACAAATATGAGTCAGCCCAAATTTTAGGAATATTAAAAACTCCCTATTAGTGTTTGTTGAGATTTATAAGGTCGTCAATAGAATATTGAAGAAGCTTATCAATTGCTCAAATGATAGAAAAATAGTAGCTATTCATGCAAAAGGCGTTCGAAATTAGTTTTTCGAACGCCTTTTGTATGTTAAATGCCAGAGTAACATATATTTAGCCCCAAAGCATCTTCAAAAATAATCACTCATTCACCAAGTTTGCGGTGATTTGAGTTTAAGTATTTGTATTTCAGGGTATTGTATTGACTTTTTAGAGAATTATTTAGAATTTTTATAAATAAGTGTAACGAAATAAAGAAATGTACGGTCTTGTAAGAAAAGGCACAAGCGTTTGTCGACCTCGTAGCCAATGTTTTTCTTTAAAAGCACCAATAAATACACATACTTTATGACAAAACACAGATTATTTCTAGCAGCCTTCCTTTCGGCCATGACATTAGCCTTCAGCTTTCAATCGTGTAAAAAAGCCGAAGATGCTATTATTGAGGAAGTCGTCGTAGATGGCGATTTTGATACCAATACCAAGGATACCACTTTTACCAATGCCGTTGTTATCAAATACACAGGTACAACCGCTACCGTAACCAATCCTTACGAAAATACAGGTGTAAAAGTGGCCATTAGCAATGGCGATGTGGTAGTAACCTCTACTATTACCGATACCGAAGTAAATTATGTATTGTCGGGTTCGTCGACCAACGGGAGTTTGAAGGTTTATAGCGATTATAAATTTATTATTACCATGAATGGTGTAAGCCTTGTCAATAGCGATGGCCCAGCAATCAATATTCAGTCAGGAAAAAAAGCCTCTATCAATGTCCTAAGCACCACCAACAATAGGTTAATAGATGGTAGTACCTATGCCACAAGCTCGGAAGACCAAAAGGGTACGTTTTTTAGTGAAGGACAATTGAGTTTTTCAGGAACAGGCTCGTTAACTGTTACAGGCAATCACAAACACGCTATTTGTAGCGACGATTATATTGCTATCAAAGAAAGTACTATTAATATAACGAAAGCTGTTTCTGACGGTATGCATGCCAACGACTATATAAAAATAGAAAGTGGAACACTTTTGGTAACATCTTCGGGCGATGGCGTTGATTGTGAAGAAGGCTATATTACTATTAGCGGCGGTACAATTACCATAAACAGTGTCGACGATGGTATTACGGCATCTTACGATGGTACAGACGCTACTATTACACCATATATTCAAATTACAGGCGGTACTATCAATGTTACAACAACTGGCGATAAGGGCAATGCTATCAAAAGCGAAGGTTATATTACCGTAAATAGCAACAATAATATTACCCTCAAGGTATCGGGTAAAGCTTCTAAAGGCTTTAAATCAAATGGAAACCTTACATTGACCAATATCCAAGCCAATATTACCACTTCGGGCAATGCTTTTTACGATACCTCAGATGCCGATATTGCAGCCGCATCAGGGATTAATTGCGACGGGAATTTTGTCATGCAACAAGGTAGTATTACTATCAATAGTACAGGTATTGCAGGAAAAGGTATTTCGGTAGATGGCACCTCGACCATCAATGGCGGTACTATTAATATTACTACGGCAGGAGCATCGTTTACCTATGGGTCAAGTGACAGCGAAGCCAAAGGTATCAAAAGCGACGGTGCATTTACCGTCAACGATGGCAATATCACTATTTCGGCTGTTGATGATGCCATTAAGTCTGGAGTATCGGTAATTATCAACAAAGGTACAATTGCTATTACCAAATCAACCGAAGGCATCGAAGCTCCAATTATTACAGTAAATAACGGCACTATCAATGTATTATCGTCTGACGACTGTTTTAATGCCACAAAAGGTAATGGAGGTGAATCGAACGATGGTAGCCTAATGACCTTTGCAGGAGGAGTTGTATCGGTAAGTTCTACAGGAGGCGACCCCCTCGACAGCAACGGCAGTATTGCCATGACAGGCGGAACCGTGATTGTACAAGGCCCTCCATCACAGCCCGAAGTAGCCATTGATTATAACGGAACATTCAATATATCGGGTGGATTGCTTATTGCATCAGGGCCAAATGCCAGCAGAATGATTCAAGCTACAAGCACAACATCGGCACAAAACGCCGTATTGGTCAAATTAACGAGTGCTCATGCCGCAGGTACACTATTTAACATACAAGATACCAACGGCAACAATCTGGTAACGTATGCCCCAGCTCGAACAGCTTATTACTTTGTATTCTCTTCATCAAGTTTGCAAAGCGGCTCATCGTACAAAATCAATACAGGCGGCAGCTACTCGGTAAGCACCAATACCAATGGCCTCTATACGGGCGGCACCTACAGCGGTGGTACTCAGAAAGGTACATTTAGTATTTCGAGTAAACTAACCACTGTTAATTTATAAAATACCTCTAAAATCAACTTGTCTAAAAGTCCTATAAGGAGTCAAATCTTTATGGGACTTTTGTCTTTATCGGCAATTTGAATACAACAATAAGAGATCGAGATACTGATATTGAAATGAGCTTATCGACCTTTGTAGTATTAAAATCAATACAAAAATCAACAAAAACAGATAATGGAAAGTATCAAAACAACAGTATTAGGAAGTCAAGGATTAGTTGTACCCGCTATAGGGTTAGGTTGTATGGGTATGACCCAAATTGCAGGAGCTGATATTTATGGAAAAGCAGATGAAAAAGAAGCTATCGCAACCATTCATCGCTCACTAGAGCTTGGAGGTAATTTTTTAGATACAGCCGATTTGTATGGCCCACTGGCCAACGAACGCCTACTGGCCAAAGCCATCAAAGGAAATCATGATAAGTATATTCTTGCCAGCAAGTTTGGCTATGAAATCGACGATAACGAGCAATTGACCTGGAAAATAAATGGCCAAAAAGCCTACGTTAAAAAAGCAATTGAACGTTCTTTACAAAATCTGGGTACTGATTATATCGACCTTTATTACCTTCATCGCCTCGACCCCAGCACCCCTATCGAAGAAACTGTAGAGGCTATGGCCGAATTAGTGAAAGAAGGAAAAATTGGGTATATTGGTCTTTCGGAAGTATCTTCAGAAACTATCAGAAGAGCCCAAGCCGTATTTCCGATAACAGCAGTGCAAACAGAGTACTCGTTGTTTGAGCGTACAGTAGAAGACGCAGGAATACTGGCAACACTACAAGAGCTAGGAATAGGTTTTGTGGCGTATTCGCCACTAGGAAGAGGCTTTTTGTCAGAGAACGAATTGATTAAAAGTCCCGATGATTTTCCTGAAAATGATTTTAGACGTTATATCCCTCGTTTCCAAGGCGAACAATTTTATAAAAATATTCAATTGGTCAACAAAATGAAAAGTATTGCTCAAAACAAGGGTATTACCGTGTCTCAGCTATCGATTGCATGGGTTTTGTCAAAAGGAGTATTGCCTATACCTGGCACCAAACGCATTAAGTATTTAGAAGAAAATATAGCCGCAACCTTTGTAACATTAACATCCGACGAAATCGCCCAGCTAGAGGCTATCGTGCCATTGGGTACATCAACAGGCAACCGATACGACGACGCTAATATGCAAATGATAGATGTTTAGGCAAAACCCAATCGAACGTATTCCCCTTTTATGAAAAAAGAAACCAATCATCCTTATATCATTAATTCTATATCAGAATTACATCGTTTGCTTGAGCTACCCAAGCCAGAGCATCCATTGGTAAGCGTTATTCAGCTGATCAATGTGAAATGTATTCCCCACGAAACTATCAAAAGTGTAGTGTATAATTTCTATTCGATATGTATCAAGAAGGATTTTAAAGGGAAAATGAAATACGGGCAAAATTATTATGACTTTGACGAAGGAATAATGACTTTCTTTTCTCCAGGGCAGGTAGTTTCAACCGACATTACAGGCAACACGGCAGTACATGGTTGGTGGCTAGTTATTCACCCCGATTTTCTAAGAAATACCATTTTGTCAAAAAGTATCAAAGAATATGGCTATTTCTCCTATGCTGTCAACGAAGCCCTCCACCTTTCAGAAAAGGAAGAAGCTATGATTACGGCAATGATGCAAAATATCGACCAAGAATACCGCTCTGTTATTGATGCTTTTAGCCATGATGTTATCATTGCACAAATAGACTTACTGCTTACCTACTGCAACCGTTTTTATAATAGGCAGTTTATTACACGCAAACAGGCCAACAACGATTTGTTGACCAAATTAGAAGCCCTGTTGTCTGACTATTTCAATAGCGAAAAAATACATGAAATGGGGCTTCCAACTGTACTATATGTATCAGAACAACTCAATATATCGCCCAATTACCTAAGCGATATGCTACGAACCCTAACGGGGCAAAGTACACAGCAACATATTCAAAATAAGCTATTAGATAAAGCCAAAGAGATTCTCACAACAACCTCATTGTCGGTTAGTGAAATTGCGTATCAATTAGGGTTTGAATATCCGCAGTCATTTAGCAAATTATTCAAAAGCAAAACTAATGTTTCACCTTTAGCTTTTAGAAGCTCATTTCGAGAAAGCATAATCTCATAGCCAAGGCATAAAGTAAGGGTGTATTAACTATTTGATAATTAGTGGTTTGTTGATGAAAAAAAGGTATTCACTATTCAATACACCTCCTTGCTTTATGCCTTTCAATATTTCCAAGTGATTAAGCCAACGATTCACTTGGGCCAAAAAATTCGTAATGCAACTGTGTCGATGGCACACCAGCCGACTCTAACATATTTTTGACACTCTTCATAAAACCCACTGGCCCACAGAAATAATATTCAGCATCTAAATGGCCTAGCTTTTCTTGTAGAATATCAATGCTTAACAAACCCGAAAATTGATGAATATTATCAGACTCATCTGTCTCTAAAGGTTCGTCGTATAAGCTAATTACTTGTAAAGAATCCTTTTGTTTAGCAAGTTTTTGACTCACATCTTTGAAAGCATGAACCGCCGAATTTTTGGCACACTGTACAAACAATACCTCGTTTTGACCATAATGAAACTGCTCCATAAACATACTCATGAGCGGTGTAATACCCACACCACCTGCAATTAGCACAATAGGTTTTTGGGTTTCTTGCAAAACAAACTCACCAGCAGGAATTCCCAGTTTAATAATATCGCCAACAACTATGTGGTCATGAAGGTAATTAGACACAATACCATTAGGGCTACCTATTTCTTTTTTTACCGAAATTCTCAATGAATTTTGAGTAGGACAGCCCGACAAACTGTAGTTTCTGGTATGAAGGTGCTCTAGGTCAGGAATCTGAATACTGACGGCAACATATTGCCCACCTCTAAAACTAGGTATTACCGAGCCATCGGCAGGTCTAAGATAAAACGACGTAATAATATTACTTTCAGCCTCCTTTTTAGTAACGATAAAATCTTTTGGCCCCCTAAAACCACCCTTTTTCGCTTCGGCAGCCCGATATAGCTGTTCTTCTTTATTGATAAAAAGCGTAGCCAAATCGTTATAAGCTTCTGTCCAAGCCTCCATAATTTCGGGTGTAGCGGCATCTTGAAGTACCTCCTTAATAGCAGCCAGTAAATTAGTGCCAACAAGCTGGTACATAGCAGGTGTAATACTCAAGCTACTATGTTTTTGGGTAATTTGTTCAACCGCCGAACTCAAAACAGCCAAATTATCAATATTGGCAGCATAAGCAAAAATAGCATTGGCCAACGCCTGCGGCTGCGTGCCATGAGCCTGATGGGTCATATTAAATACATTTTTAAGCTCGGGATGATTCTGTAAAAGTAATTGGTAAAAAACCTTTGTAATAGTAGCTCCATGAACTGCCAAAACTGAGGCCGTAGATTTTACAATGTCGATAGTTTTTTGACTTGCCATAACGGGTTGAAATTTAGATTTAATTAAAAAAGAATAAAAGACCTTTTTATCTTTTATATAAATAAAAAAAAGGAATTATATCAAACAGGAGCTAACCATTACCAATACAAGGTATTTGGAAAGCTACGTACTATATCCAAAATTATTAGTCATATTTCTGGCGTATTGCTAGAAGTTAAAAATGTAAGTCCGCTACTCAATCCATTGGCCAAATCCGCCAGACTGGTATTATCTAAGAGGCGGCTAATATCTTGTCTGATTTTAGCAAATTGGTTATGCAATGGACAAGGATTTTTAGCAGAACAATTTTTTAGGCCAAGTCCGCAACTAATAAAAATATTATCGCCATCCACAGCCTTTACAATCTGAGCCAACATCGTTGTGGGTAGTTTAGCAGGCTGAATCTCAAAACCGCCATTTGGACCCTTTACCGAATCTACCAAATGATTTTTGGAAAGAACCTGTAGAATCTTGGCCGTAAAAGCCTCTGGAGAAGCTATTTCCTGAGCAATTTCTTTGATACCAACCCTCTTATTTTCAAGAGATTGAGATGCAATATAAATGCTCGCTTTTATGGCGTATTCACAAGTTTTGGAAAACATATCGACTAATAATTTGCACAAAGATAGAAGATATGATAATAAAAGACAAAAAAGTCTTTTATTTATTTTGCGTATTTATCTGATGAATGAAGTATTGTAGCGTAAAGTTATTGATAATCAACAAGATTTGTTAAGTATTGGGGAGCTAATGAGTTTATAGGTAAAACTTGTAAGGTGGATTTCGTACAAAAAAATCTTTTTAAAATCAATTTATATACGTTTTAAAAGTATCAAGTATTATAATTATCTTCCACGATAATTAAACGAACACATATAACAAATCTCTTCACATGAGCCCATCACCCCAAAAAAACACTAATTTGTCTAATGGATATTCCTATATGGCTGCCAATCCAAACTCGGCAAGTTACGCACCGTCGTCGAAAGTAAAGAAAAAGAAACTTCCACCAAAAGTAGATTTGCGACCACACATGACCAAGGTTGAGAATCAAAAAAACTTGAGTAGCTGTACTGCCAACGCCACCGCAGGAGCATACGAATATTTGGCCAAAAAGCACTTAAAAAACCGAACCTTTGAAGTAAGCAGACTCTTTATTTACTACAACGCACGACTCAGAGCAAGCTCAAAAATCCAGGATAACGGTAGTCATATCCAGTACGCCATTGACAGTTTACACAAACTAGGAGCTTGTACCGAAGACATTTGGCCTTATGACACCAAGAAAGTAAACGAAAAGCCACATGGTAAAAGTTATCAAGAAGCCAGTAATTTCAAAGTACAAGAAACCAAAAACGTACCCACCGACCTCAACGCATGGAAAAGCTGTTTAGCAGAAGGGTATCCTATTATATTTGGTATAGCCCTATTTGAAGGCTTCGATAACTGTTCGGCCAACAAAGGAATTGTACCAATGCCTTCGCCCAAAGCAACCAGCAGAGCCTCGCACGGTTTACACGCCATGCTTTGTGTAGGTTATTCGGAAATAGACCAAATGTTTATAGTACGCAACTCATGGGGTGAGCAATGGGGCGACAAAGGATATTGTTATATGCCATACAATTATATTATCAACGAAAAATTCAATATGGGCGATAGCTGGATGATAGCCAGAACAGCCCCTATTCCTGATTTTGAAGAAACATGGAAAAACGATAAACGTTCAGTAGTAAATAATGGCAAAGGTTATAACCGAGAAGATATAGCCATCTATTCAGTCGATGACTATGAACACTTCAATGCCTTTGATTTATTGGATGAAGTCATTGAATACATCAATGAAAGTTCGAGTGAATATGAAGAATTAGAATACATAGAAAGTGACCTAGACAGCGAAGAATATTACGAAGAAGAAGAAGAGGAGGAGGAAGAAGAATATGAAGAAGAAGAAGAAGAAGAAGAAGAAGAAGAGGAGGAAGAAGAAGAAGAGGAGGAGGAAGAAGAAGAAGAGGAGGAAGAAGAAGAAGAGGAGGAGGAGGAAGAAGAAGAGGAGGAAGAAGAAGAAGAGGAAGAAGAAGAATATGAAGAGGGGGAAGAAGAAGAGGAGAGTAAATAGTAAGACATCGAAGGCTAGTCAGTAGTAATACAGATTAGCCTCCTGTTTATGGTACAAAAAACAACGGAGAAAAACCGATTTCAATCCTTATTTTGTTGGAAGTTACTGTCTTTTTTGCTCATTACTTGGGGCTTACAGTGTTTCAAACCTTATGCGAAGTTACTCTGGAAGGCTTTTTATCGGTATCAGTCTCAACTATTTGCTCAGGTTTCAATCCTTATTCTACTGGAAGTTACTCTGGAAGTGAAATAATCCAAACTTTGCCATGAGAAGAGTAATAATGTTTCAATCCTTATTCTAATGGAAGTTACTCTGGAAGGCATCTACCTTTTTTTGATATGCTGCGTATTGACTAGTTTCAATCCTTATTCTAATGGAAGTTACTCTGGAAGTTGAAATGTGAATTTTTGTTTGAAATAGAGGATTAGTTTCAATCCTTATTCTAATGGAAGTTACTCTGGAAGCTCAAACAGCACTTGACTTTTATTGGTGCTAACGTCTATGTTTCAATCCTTATTCTAATGGAAGTTACTCTGGAAGTTGGCTTTTAGGGAGGTGGTTTATCAAACTACTTAACCTCGTTTCAATCCTTATTCTAATGGAAGTTACTCTGGAAGATTACAACAAGCGTAAAATTAAGTTCAAAGCTACCGATAGTTTCAATCCTTATTCTAATGGAAGTTACTCTGGAAGATTATCTATTTGCTGAGTCTCAAGTAAGCCAGCGGCGTTTCAATCCTTATTCTAATGGAAGTTACTCTGGAAGAGTTCATTGCCTGTTTACGGTTGCTACAAAGATAGTTGTTTCAATCCTTATTCTAATGGAAGTTACTCTGGAAGCTAATTGCTCAATACTTACATTGCTATCCATTTTAATAGTTTCAATCCTTATTCTAATGGAAGTTACTCTGGAAGAAAAACTGTTTCTAGCTTCTTTTAGCACTAATTCCTTCAAGTTTCAATCCTTATTCTAATGGAAGTTACTCTGGAAGTCTATGCTTTGCAAAGAATTGGGGCTTGAGGACAAAGGTTTCAATCCTTATTCTAATGGAAGTTACTCTGGAAGAGTTTTTTATTGAAATCACTATCATCTATTGTTGCGCGTTTCAATCCTTATTCTAATGGAAGTTACTCTGGAAGCTCTTGAATCCTTTTTGCAGGTTCGAGAGAATTTGAAGTTTCAATCCTTATTCTAATGGAAGTTACTCTGGAAGTTGTCAGATAAACAAAGGGGGATTGATACCATATTAGTTTCAATCCTTATTCTAATGGAAGTTACTCTGGAAGCTGATTGATTTTGTCCATCTTCATTACTATAAGAAAGTTTCAATCCTTATTCTAATGGAAGTTACTCTGGAAGGGCTATAGCTGCACCGATAGCGTAAGGAAATAATACGTTTCAATCCTTATTCTAATGGAAGTTACTCTGGAAGTTTAGCTTTGATGTATGGCATTCCTTTGCCATAATTGAGTTTCAATCCTTATTCTAATGGAAGTTACTCTGGAAGAAGCGTTCTTGAAGTCGCTTAATCCAAGATGATGTTTTATGTTTCAATCCTTATTCTAATGGAAGTTACTCTGGAAGCCGAATTATTTTCAACAATGGTATAAGATACCTGCGGTTTCAATCCTTATTCTAATGGAAGTTACTCTGGAAGCTACAATAGCGACATGAGGTACATTTACCATTATGAAGTTTCAATCCTTATTCTAATGGAAGTTACTCTGGAAGGGGTATAACTCCGTAATTGAAACTATTGGAGGAGTTAGTTTCAATCCTTATTCTAATGGAAGTTACTCTGGAAGTATGAGTTTGAGTTGAATAGCAACGATGTCAAATTCCGTTTCAATCCTTATTCTAATGGAAGTTACTCTGGAAGTGATCAGTTACGTTTCCAGCATCGTATGTCACAGACGTTTCAATCCTTATTCTAATGGAAGTTACTCTGGAAGGGCGTTGGGTTCGACTTAAGAGATGTTTTGTTTTGCTGTTTCAATCCTTATTCTAATGGAAGTTACTCTGGAAGACCATTCATTAAGCGCCCAAAGTACCCGTGCAATTGCGTTTCAATCCTTATTCTAATGGAAGTTACTCTGGAAGACCATTCATTAAGCGCCCAAAGTACCCGTGCAATTGCGTTTCAATCCTTATTCTAATGGAAGTTACTCTGGAAGTTCTGGAATTGACTTGCTAGGCAAGGGATTCCAACGTTTCAATCCTTATTCTAATGGAAGTTACTCTGGAAGATACCCCAAATGTTCACGCCCTTGCAACCCTTGTACCGTTTCAATCCTTATTCTAATGGAAGTTACTCTGGAAGAACAGTACGCCGACTAAGACATTTTCAGTTTGGCAGGTTTCAATCCTTATTCTAATGGAAGTTACTCTGGAAGACGATTCTAAATTAATCAACAGCAAAGTAATGAACGATTGTTTCAATCCTTATTCTAATGGAAGTTACTCTGGAAGACATTGAGAAATTTAGGCTCAATGATAACGAGCGGTGTTTCAATCCTTATTCTAATGGAAGTTACTCTGGAAGTACCAAGTAGACCAAATTTTATTTTTGGTTTTTTGAGTTTCAATCCTTATTCTAATGGAAGTTACTCTGGAAGATTATGTATCCAAGATTGATTATGTAGATTTGAAGTCAGTTTCAATCCTTATTCTAATGGAAGTTACTCTGGAAGACCAAAGAATATGCTGCTTCTTACAGCTATAGAGCCGTTTCAATCCTTATTCTAATGGAAGTTACTCTGGAAGCGGAGACAATTTTTTGTGAGTAACCTTTTTTGAGTGGCAGTTTCAATCCTTATTCTAATGGAAGTTACTCTGGAAGCTATAGATTTGGACGAACCATTGCTGGTTGATGCAGGTTTCAATCCTTATTCTAATGGAAGTTACTCTGGAAGGCGCTCAGATAGCGAAATAGAAAAAGCCTTTGAAGAGGCGTTTCAATCCTTATTCTAATGGAAGTTACTCTGGAAGGCGAGGCTTGGAGCTTCTCCGCCCACGTTCTAATAATGTTTCAATCCTTATTCTAATGGAAGTTACTCTGGAAGGGTGGCCATAGTAGTGATTTTGCTCAAATGAGCGAAAGTTTCAATCCTTATTCTAATGGAAGTTACTCTGGAAGATACTTGCGAAGGAGAAATAAGCCAAAATCAAGCGGGTTTCAATCCTTATTCTAATGGAAGTTACTCTGGAAGAAAAGTATTTTATGTTGTTTAACAAATGTACAAAAAAGTTTCAATCCTTATTCTAATGGAAGTTACTCTGGAAGTTAATAGTTTAGGAGACTTGGATAAGAACTATTGTAAGTTTCAATCCTTATTCTAATGGAAGTTACTCTGGAAGTATCATTCCTAATCGGAGACTTTCAAAGGGTCATGAAGTTTCAATCCTTATTCTAATGGAAGTTACTCTGGAAGCAAACAACGCAGGTTGTACCGCTGAAAGAAGGTGTGGGTTTCAATCCTTATTCTAATGGAAGTTACTCTGGAAGTAGACCTTCACGCAACATTTTGTTACGTGTTATTTTGTTTCAATCCTTATTCTAATGGAAGTTACTCTGGAAGAGCTATATGAAGGACACTGTAATGACCTGACTTTTGGTTTCAATCCTTATTCTAATGGAAGTTACTCTGGAAGCCTTTCACAATCAAAGGTCTTTGTTTGTTCTTAGGTGGTTTCAATCCTTATTCTAATGGAAGTTACTCTGGAAGAAACAACGCAGGTTGTACCGCTGAAAGAAGGTGTGGGTTTCAATCCTTATTCTAATGGAAGTTACTCTGGAAGAAGAAACATTCCTACTCTCTAATTCATCTGATATTTAGTTTCAATCCTTATTCTAATGGAAGTTACTCTGGAAGTTGCCACTACCAGACGATATGCTAAGCACATCTTTGTTGTTTCAATCCTTATTCTAATGGAAGTTACTCTGGAAGCAACAAACGAGTTGACTCCAGAACAAAAGACTTACTGTTTCAATCCTTATTCTAATGGAAGTTACTCTGGAAGATGCTCAGGTGAACGACTTCATCAAAAGTAACGGAATGTTTCAATCCTTATTCTAATGGAAGTTACTCTGGAAGAACTAGAACAGGTTAATGATAAGCTGAAAGAGCAAATGTTTCAATCCTTATTCTAATGGAAGTTACTCTGGAAGGCTTTGAATAATACAACGTTTTTTGAGAAAACCCCCGAGTTTCAATCCTTATTCTAATGGAAGTTACTCTGGAAGGCTACTTATACACTAGCTACTAGGGGTGTGGCATTGGCAGTTTCAATCCTTATTCTAATGGAAGTTACTCTGGAAGCTGTTTGTTTCATTTTTTCGGTTGTTTAAATATTGATGTTTCAATCCTTATTCTAATGGAAGTTACTCTGGAAGACCTTACCCCAGCCGATTTGGCCGCCTTCAAATTCTACGTTTCAATCCTTATTCTAATGGAAGTTACTCTGGAAGTAGCGTCTTCGACCTTAACCCTATCTATTTGCCCATTGTTTCAATCCTTATTCTAATGGAAGTTACTCTGGAAGTTTTCGGCTATCGTCTCAATATCAGACGCTCGAAACTGTTTCAATCCTTATTCTAATGGAAGTTACTCTGGAAGGATTTGGTGAGGCGTTTTGTTTTGCTACACCAATAGCGTTTCAATCCTTATTCTAATGGAAGTTACTCTGGAAGTGCGAATCTTCCACGGACTCACAAAGCATTCACCCAGTTTCAATCCTTATTCTAATGGAAGTTACTCTGGAAGATACTGGAGATGTAGTAGCGTCCATATCTCTATATGAGTTTCAATCCTTATTCTAATGGAAGTTACTCTGGAAGTTAAGGAGAAAGGTGACTCTAAAATTTACTTCAAAAAAGGTTTCAATCCTTATTCTAATGGAAGTTACTCTGGAAGCCGTTGGAAAAGTAAGGGTATAAGTGTACCACTTTTCGTTTCAATCCTTATTCTAATGGAAGTTACTCTGGAAGGAGGGTGTTAAGGCTATCAGGAGCTATAAGCATATAGTTTCAATCCTTATTCTAATGGAAGTTACTCTGGAAGACTTTCCGCTTACTATTACGGGTACAACGGATCTACCGTTTCAATCCTTATTCTAATGGAAGTTACTCTGGAAGTGGGTTAATATAATTCCTGCCACGGCATCGGATACCCGTTTCAATCCTTATTCTAATGGAAGTTACTCTGGAAGTCTTTTTGAAAAAGACGAAGAAGTATTAGCCCTACTGTTTCAATCCTTATTCTAATGGAAGTTACTCTGGAAGGTTAGCGGAGGGCAGTATTAGGGCTATGGGAATGGAGTGTTTCAATCCTTATTCTAATGGAAGTTACTCTGGAAGTCAATTTTTCAGACGTCCTGCAGTTAGGGGCGAATAAGTTTCAATCCTTATTCTAATGGAAGTTACTCTGGAAGTCCCATTGTAGTGAACTAGATAATCCAATCACCCATTGGTTTCAATCCTTATTCTAATGGAAGTTACTCTGGAAGATAGCCCCCGCAACAGGGCTATCTTTGGCCATGCCAAGTTTCAATCCTTATTCTAATGGAAGTTACTCTGGAAGCCGAAATACCTACAAGAATAATCGTAGCGTAATTGAGTTTCAATCCTTATTCTAATGGAAGTTACTCTGGAAGTACAAAAACAAGGCTTGGCGTTCCGGCTCAAACGTATGTTTCAATCCTTATTCTAATGGAAGTTACTCTGGAAGTTGTAGCGGTATTCGTCTAGCTGAATGCCTTTTTTAATGTTTCAATCCTTATTCTAATGGAAGTTACTCTGGAAGGCAGAAACAACTTAATAAGTGCAGAAATATTTGTTTGTTTCAATCCTTATTCTAATGGAAGTTACTCTGGAAGACCCGTCTGGTATAGATACTGTTCCTGCAATGGTCAAGTTTCAATCCTTATTCTAATGGAAGTTACTCTGGAAGCGTTGCAGGGCCAGACGGTCACGAGATGCCAATTCAGTTTCAATCCTTATTCTAATGGAAGTTACTCTGGAAGAGCAACTTTTCCACTTTGTCAGGATAAGCCATAGTTGGTTTCAATCCTTATTCTAATGGAAGTTACTCTGGAAGAAATTGAAAATATAGGTTACGAGTTTGGGGTATTAAGTTTCAATCCTTATTCTAATGGAAGTTACTCTGGAAGAGTTGCACCAATTCGCATACGAACTTGAACAGTCAAGGTTTCAATCCTTATTCTAATGGAAGTTACTCTGGAAGTTCATTATTAATACTAGCAAAACACTAAGCTAATGTGTTTCAATCCTTATTCTAATGGAAGTTACTCTGGAAGGTCTTAGCTCAATTAATTCTTCTTTTGTTAACTTATGTTTCAATCCTTATTCTAATGGAAGTTACTCTGGAAGAGGACTAACACTTAACGGTAACACAGTTGTTCAGTAGTTTCAATCCTTATTCTAATGGAAGTTACTCTGGAAGAGTTTTGGCGGTAGTATGGGGGATTCTGCAAAGATGGAGTTTCAATCCTTATTCTAATGGAAGTTACTCTGGAAGGATTGATTGCACCCTCACTTCCAATTGTAGCCGTCATGTTTCAATCCTTATTCTAATGGAAGTTACTCTGGAAGAATATAACTTGAATAAGTTTCAATGCTTAATGTAAAAGTTTCAATCCTTATTCTAATGGAAGTTACTCTGGAAGATTTGGTGAGGCGTTTTGTTTTGCTACACCAATAGCGTTTCAATCCTTATTCTAATGGAAGTTACTCTGGAAGGGTTTCAAACTTAGGTTGTAGAATACCATCAATTTTGTTTCAATCCTTATTCTAATGGAAGTTACTCTGGAAGTTCGGTGAGCATGAATAGCCTTTTTGATGACAGTATTCAGTTTCAATCCTTATTCTAATGGAAGTTACTCTGGAAGTTAATCCTTTTTCCTGAGCATAACTACGGGACAATGCGTTTCAATCCTTATTCTAATGGAAGTTACTCTGGAAGTTGATGCGATAGGCAAACTCTTTTGTTTGGCAGATGTCGGTTTTAATCCTTATTCTAATGGAAGTTACTCTGGAAGAATATATGAATGTTTGAGCCTAGTTGGAAAAGGCTCGTTTCAATCCTTATTCTAATGGAAGTTACTCTGGAAGCCCGATTTGGCATTGATGTCCTCGGTTAAGTATTTTCGTTTCAATCCTTATTCTAATGGAAGTTACTCTGGAAGTCCCTATTGAGAGGTGGGATAAGGCAAAACAAACAGTGTTTCAATCCTTATTCTAATGGAAGTTACTCTGGAAGTGACCCTACCACAAATGCAGGTAGACAATTAACCTTGTTTCAATCCTTATTCTAATGGAAGTTACTCTGGAAGCTGGTAACCATATTTACCAAGGGGATTTGTCCTCACGTTTCAATCCTTATTCTAATGGAAGTTACTCTGGAAGTCGCAAGGCTATTCCCTACTAGATATAGACACTTGTTGTTTCAATCCTTATTCTAATGGAAGTTACTCTGGAAGCTTTACCTGAAAAATTAAGGGTGAACCAACTTTTTTGTATGTTTCAATCCTTATTCTAATGGAAGTTACTCTGGAAGGTAACTCGTAATGTTGCGAGTCGTTGTACTCAAACTCGGTTTCAATCCTTATTCTAATGGAAGTTACTCTGGAAGTTCGAGCGATGCCCAAAGAATCACTTTTGCATTTGGAGTTTCAATCCTTATTCTAATGGAAGTTACTCTGGAAGTGTGAAACAATGGTAGGAGTATCGGCTGGGTCTACTGTTCGTTTCAATCCTTATTCTAATGGAAGTTACTCTGGAAGCTAATCAAGTAATTGAATTGGCTCGTAGTGCAGAGCCAAGTTTCAATCCTTATTCTAATGGAAGTTACTCTGGAAGCTTTGTATAAATAAATTAGAAAAACATGAAAAAAGCTATGTTTCAATCCTTATTCTAATGGAAGTTACTCTGGAAGTTTATTTTATCATTCAATTTTTGTTCAATATCATCCAGGTTTCAATCCTTATTCTAATGGAAGTTACTCTGGAAGACAGACAAGGAGAAATTATTACAGTTTGTGCAAATGTGTTTCAATCCTTATTCTAATGGAAGTTACTCTGGAAGTCAACCAACCCTAAATCCCTCGAAATAATCGAAGGCGGTTTCAATCCTTATTCTAATGGAAGTTACTCTGGAAGGTCCATCGCTCAACTTAGCGATAGCATGCCGCTCGCGTTTCAATCCTTATTCTAATGGAAGTTACTCTGGAAGTAGCTTTTTTCACTTTACTATGTTTGAAATTTTACAAGTTTCAATCCTTATTCTAATGGAAGTTACTCTGGAAGTCGGGGGTCTCTTTTCGCCCCTGAACTTCTTTTTTCCGTTTCAATCCTTATTCTAATGGAAGTTACTCTGGAAGCTGATTAATAAGTACTTATCTGACAATGGATGCAGAAACAGTTTCAATCCTTATTCTAATGGAAGTTACTCTGGAAGCCCGTGCGTCCTGACCGCATGGGCTTTTTTATTTTAGTTTCAATCCTTATTCTAATGGAAGTTACTCTGGAAGCAAGCCAAGGTCTATTACAATCGTTTATGACGCGCCTATCGTTTCAATCCTTATTCTAATGGAAGTTACTCTGGAAGAATCGGAAGTTGATATTTTTTTTCCATTTTTTATATGGTTTCAATCCTTATTCTAATGGAAGTTACTCTGGAAGGGTACCATTCAAAAACAATTTGAGTTCTTCCTCTTTGAGTTTCAATCCTTATTCTAATGGAAGTTACTCTGGAAGCCAAACGTGAAGACGTTTGCTCGGTTGGGCATGAAAAAAGTTTCAATCCTTATTCTAATGGAAGTTACTCTGGAAGTTTGTATTACCTACATTCCTACAAAAAACAGTAGGAAGTTTCAATCCTTATTCTAATGGAAGTTACTCTGGAAGTCTTTTTGCCCTTTAGCTGGTCTGATACGCTTGAAGAGTTTCAATCCTTATTCTAATGGAAGTTACTCTGGAAGTATCAAATAGGCGTTGAGATTTATAATCGTTTTGGGTTTCAATCCTTATTCTAATGGAAGTTACTCTGGAAGTCGAACCGCGTTTTTGCTGCATCTGGGAAAATCTTGGTTTCAATCCTTATTCTAATGGAAGTTACTCTGGAAGTCTTGAAGACCTTTTTGTTGAGGTCTCTCAACATTTCGGTTTCAATCCTTATTCTAATGGAAGTTACTCTGGAAGTTTATTTATCTCGAAAGACAAGGTCATATTCCATGCCGTTTCAATCCTTATTCTAATGGAAGTTACTCTGGAAGTCTTTTTGCCCTTTAGCTGGTCTGATACGCTTGAAGAGTTTCAATCCTTATTCTAATGGAAGTTACTCTGGAAGTTCGGCCTTTTTGTAGCTTTTGTCAACGGCTACCGTGTTTCAATCCTTATTCTAATGGAAGTTACTCTGGAAGCCTTTCACAATCAAAGGTCTTTGCTTGTTCTTAGGTGGTTTCAATCCTTATTCTAATGGAAGTTACTCTGGAAGTCAAAACTACAGAAGATGCCACATCATTAGAAACCAGTTTCAATCCTTATTCTAATGGAAGTTACTCTGGAAGTCAAAGAAAATGGTTTTGGTATTTTGATAATTGATATGTTTCAATCCTTATTCTAATGGAAGTTACTCTGGAAGACTCAAAACCGTCTGCCTAGCCATGAGCGGCCTCAACGGTTTCAATCCTTATTCTAATGGAAGTTACTCTGGAAGTCCATAATGACACATCTGTTATGGGCACTTTTTGGGGTTTCAATCCTTATTCTAATGGAAGTTACTCTGGAAGATATACTTTCATTAGAACCAACAAAGGCAAATTTGAGTTTCAATCCTTATTCTAATGGAAGTTACTCTGGAAGTTGCCTTCGTAGATAATACGCCTTTCTGTCTGGTTAAAGTTTCAATCCTTATTCTAATGGAAGTTACTCTGGAAGTTCACTTACGGCACTTTTTTCTAAGCAGCTTTTTTGTGTTTCAATCCTTATTCTAATGGAAGTTACTCTGGAAGACGATAGTACTATTTTTAGGAGGATAGAAAATGCCTTCCGGTTTCAATCCTTATTCTAATGGAAGTTACTCTGGAAGCCAAACACAGGTTCGCCAGGGTTTCCACTACCAAGGTTTCAATCCTTATTCTAATGGAAGTTACTCTGGAAGAATACTTCAATCAGGTCACATTTGCTGAATTTTGGGTTTCAATCCTTATTCTAATGGAAGTTACTCTGGAAGAAGGTTAGATAATTGATGTTAAGATTCCACTTTCGATGTTTCAATCCTTATTCTAATGGAAGTTACTCTGGAAGAAACTGAGGGTCTTCTTGCCATCCAGTTACAGATGGGGTTTCAATCCTTATTCTAATGGAAGTTACTCTGGAAGTGAGTCAAAGGAATTTTGTGTACATTCTAGTACACAGGTTTCAATCCTTATTCTAATGGAAGTTACTCTGGAAGAGATAATCCAGAGAAATGGTTTTACCGTACAAGGCTGTTTCAATCCTTATTCTAATGGAAGTTACTCTGGAAGGAAATGACTGGGCTATCAAAAGCCGATGCCAAAAAGGGTTTCAATCCTTATTCTAATGGAAGTTACTCTGGAAGTTTTTTGGCTCGAATGTCTTTTTGCAGTTTGGATTTTTGGTTTCAATCCTTATTCTAATGGAAGTTACTCTGGAAGCAGGAACAGTATCTATACCAGACGGGTATAGGTTCGCGTTTCAATCCTTATTCTAATGGAAGTTACTCTGGAAGATTGCCCTGAATGCGCTAAGGGTATTTAGTAAAAAAGTTTCAATCCTTATTCTAATGGAAGTTACTCTGGAAGCGTACTTGATTGATGCAGTATCATAAGAATGAAACAAGTTTCAATCCTTATTCTAATGGAAGTTACTCTGGAAGTAGTTTTCTGTCGCCAATGGTCGACACCACTTTGTATGTTTCAATCCTTATTCTAATGGAAGTTACTCTGGAAGGGTCGGTAGTGGTGGAATCTGAACTAGGTAGATTAGCCCGTTTCAATCCTTATTCTAATGGAAGTTACTCTGGAAGGGGGCTGAATTTCGGGTGTCTGTAGACCCCGAAGATGGTTTCAATCCTTATTCTAATGGAAGTTACTCTGGAAGAGAAAGTGTCTTCTCATTCGCCTATACAAAGGCTCAGAGTTTCAATCCTTATTCTAATGGAAGTTACTCTGGAAGAATTGGAAAGCATTTTCGGCATTTTCAATGCAAAAATGTTTCAATCCTTATTCTAATGGAAGTTACTCTGGAAGGAGGATATAGAAAGAAAAATTAAAAAATCACTGTATTGGGTTTCAATCCTTATTCTAATGGAAGTTACTCTGGAAGACACCGCTCTGTCATGAGCAGTTTGAAAATTTTGTGTTTCAATCCTTATTCTAATGGAAGTTACTCTGGAAGAATATACTTTCATTAGAACCAACAAAGGCAAATTTGAGTTTCAATCCTTATTCTAATGGAAGTTACTCTGGAAGGATGCGGTGTTTTGTGCTTCGTTTGACACGCCGAACAGTTTCAATCCTTATTCTAATGGAAGTTACTCTGGAAGAAATTCTTGGTATTATCGCAGAAGCTGAAGAAGGCTGTTTCAATCCTTATTCTAATGGAAGTTACTCTGGAAGTATTGAGGTGCTTGAAAGAATCACAACCAAGTACTATGTTTCAATCCTTATTCTAATGGAAGTTACTCTGGAAGAGGCAATATATCAATGCCGACCAAAGTATCATGGCTTGTTTCAATCCTTATTCTAATGGAAGTTACTCTGGAAGCAGATACTACCGAAAAAGGTATTGTTTTAGTGATTACGTTTCAATCCTTATTCTAATGGAAGTTACTCTGGAAGTTGAGGGTGACAGATTCTTGAATGAATTCAATATATGTTTCAATCCTTATTCTAATGGAAGTTACTCTGGAAGTTGAAGAATGGAAAATGTACGAAGCTAAAAAACTCCGTTTCAATCCTTATTCTAATGGAAGTTACTCTGGAAGAAAAAAATCTACCAAAATATCTAGCCCTGTTTCGGCGTTTCAATCCTTATTCTAATGGAAGTTACTCTGGAAGAAAATATCCTTTTTGGCCTTGTCGAGTACCCTTAGCTGTTTCAATCCTTATTCTAATGGAAGTTACTCTGGAAGACTCCGTTTGGCCACCCAGCAATTTGTATTTTTGGCGTTTCAATCCTTATTCTAATGGAAGTTACTCTGGAAGAAGTCAGTCTATCTAATCCTAGCAATAGTCAATAATGTTTCAATCCTTATTCTAATGGAAGTTACTCTGGAAGTTTCTTCATTTTTTTTGTGGAATAAAAGCTATAATCCTGTTTCAATCCTTATTCTAATGGAAGTTACTCTGGAAGAAGTACCAGCCTCGATAGGCGTAATATAGTACTGTGCTGGTTTCAATCCTTATTCTAATGGAAGTTACTCTGGAAGCAAACGAGCGCAAAATTACGGAGGTGTTCGATACGAGTTTCAATCCTTATTCTAATGGAAGTTACTCTGGAAGTTGGAGCAGATGGATTGAGAGAGAAAATTAAGCGTGGTATGTTTCAATCCTTATTCTAATGGAAGTTACTCTGGAAGTGCGGTGCTATAAGCATCGTTCGAAAACTAGGAAAAGTTTCAATCCTTATTCTAATGGAAGTTACTCTGGAAGAGATACCGTAGACTTAACATTTACTGGCGATATGATGGAGTTTCAATCCTTATTCTAATGGAAGTTACTCTGGAAGTTCAGACGACAACCCTATAATTACGCTTAGTTCTAATTGTTTCAATCCTTATTCTAATGGAAGTTACTCTGGAAGTCAATTTCACGGTTTAATTTTGCAGCTTCAGCCTTTTGTTTCAATCCTTATTCTAATGGAAGTTACTCTGGAAGATTACTTATTGTGCATCCAAGCACTTATAGACAGTTGAGGTTTCAATCCTTATTCTAATGGAAGTTACTCTGGAAGAAAACCAAAAAGCATTGATTGAGATGCTGTCAAGACAGTTTCAATCCTTATTCTAATGGAAGTTACTCTGGAAGGTTGAAACACGGTGAAATAGCATAAGCCGATGGATTTGGTTTCAATCCTTATTCTAATGGAAGTTACTCTGGAAGCGACATTTCCGCCCTGGTTTTTTGTGGTTAGGTAATGTTTCAATCCTTATTCTAATGGAAGTTACTCTGGAAGTCCTGAATGTTCACCTGATCAATAACGGTATTGTCAGGTTTCAATCCTTATTCTAATGGAAGTTACTCTGGAAGTTCAATAATGCTCTTTGACATAGCTAATAATCTCAGTGTTTCAATCCTTATTCTAATGGAAGTTACTCTGGAAGTTATGGCGAACTTACCTTATATATTAAGGATATTGCGTTTCAATCCTTATTCTAATGGAAGTTACTCTGGAAGTTACCCTCACAGTAATTTGAGCGAATCCCTAGACTATGTTTCAATCCTTATTCTAATGGAAGTTACTCTGGAAGCACTTACTGAAGAACCTGTGAGAGTACTATTTGACCTGTTTCAATCCTTATTCTAATGGAAGTTACTCTGGAAGCTGTTGCTAAGTTCTCGGAAATTTCAAACTCAGTATGTTTCAATCCTTATTCTAATGGAAGTTACTCTGGAAGGCGAATTGGTAGCTAGATTAATGTATGACTATCTAAGTTTCAATCCTTATTCTAATGGAAGTTACTCTGGAAGAGAAATGGGGCTTAGTTGGGATAATCGTCTATCAAACCAGTTTCAATCCTTATTCTAATGGAAGTTACTCTGGAAGTCTATGAGTCTTGGTTGTTGTACATACGTGGTTCTCAGTTTCAATCCTTATTCTAATGGAAGTTACTCTGGAAGATTAATTTCCTTGTCAAGCTCACCTCTTTTACTCTCGTTTCAATCCTTATTCTAATGGAAGTTACTCTGGAAGTTACCGATCTGGAGTATGATGCAATAATGGCACTAGAGTTTCAATCCTTATTCTAATGGAAGTTACTCTGGAAGGGTGAAGAGGTGTATTTTGGTGATAGTAGATATGTCGGTTTCAATCCTTATTCTAATGGAAGTTACTCTGGAAGCTGCACCTTTCCACAAGCGTGCGACAAAACGAGTGATGGTTTCAATCCTTATTCTAATGGAAGTTACTCTGGAAGTAGAACCGTCACCAATCGAAAAATTATCATTTGGTGCGTTTCAATCCTTATTCTAATGGAAGTTACTCTGGAAGTGGATTTTTGAAAAGCTCGAGATTAGGAAGAACAATGTTTCAATCCTTATTCTAATGGAAGTTACTCTGGAAGATGTCGGACAAAGACATAAGGTCGTCTTTGGTTGGGAGTTTCAATCCTTATTCTAATGGAAGTTACTCTGGAAGTCAAGATTCGCTGCCTATTTTGTTTGATATAATCATGTTTCAATCCTTATTCTAATGGAAGTTACTCTGGAAGTATTTGTCCGCACTTGCTTGTGCTGCTTGCAGTCCATGTTTCAATCCTTATTCTAATGGAAGTTACTCTGGAAGCGAGCCGTTTTCGATTGGCTTCCAATTCATGACTGGGGTTTCAATCCTTATTCTAATGGAAGTTACTCTGGAAGAGTATCGAGAATTGTAGACTTATGGACAAATTCAAAAGTTTCAATCCTTATTCTAATGGAAGTTACTCTGGAAGTCTCGAAATGGAAAGAAAACGACCCATTCCAGGAGTGTTTCAATCCTTATTCTAATGGAAGTTACTCTGGAAGAGCCTAATGGATAGTTAGCGTGCAAACCATCCCCTGGTTTCAATCCTTATTCTAATGGAAGTTACTCTGGAAGATATTTTGGCGCCATCAAAAACAACCTTTACCGACTGTTTCAATCCTTATTCTAATGGAAGTTACTCTGGAAGAAATCTATCCAAAACCCACTGACTTCCCTTTTTTCTGTTTCAATCCTTATTCTAATGGAAGTTACTCTGGAAGAAGGTCTATAAGAAGTAGCAACCCGCTCTCTTCATGTTTCAATCCTTATTCTAATGGAAGTTACTCTGGAAGGGGCAAATAGTTGTCTACGTGTGCTTTCTTTCATTCGGTTTCAATCCTTATTCTAATGGAAGTTACTCTGGAAGTCGCATAACTCAGACCAGCAACTTTGTGCAAATCGCTGTTTCAATCCTTATTCTAATGGAAGTTACTCTGGAAGTATGTAGTAGGCCAATCTCTTACCGTTTTTGGTATAAGGTTTCAATCCTTATTCTAATGGAAGTTACTCTGGAAGACGAATTTACGATATTGGCACAGTTAGTTCTTTTTAGTTTCAATCCTTATTCTAATGGAAGTTACTCTGGAAGGTTAAGTGTTTGCTTTTGCATGATTTTGGATTTGGGGTGTTTCAATCCTTATTCTAATGGAAGTTACTCTGGAAGAAATGCTTTCTCAATGTCCACGTACTTGAATAGGTAGTTTCAATCCTTATTCTAATGGAAGTTACTCTGGAAGCCAGCTTCCTGGATAACTTCAGTAATATTCATATTTGTTTCAATCCTTATTCTAATGGAAGTTACTCTGGAAGATATCCAGTCCCACAGCTCCGCACTAGGATCAGCATGTTTCAATCCTTATTCTAATGGAAGTTACTCTGGAAGTTATAATTCCCTACTAGTAATTTGCGGTATTCACAGAGTTTCAATCCTTATTCTAATGGAAGTTACTCTGGAAGGCTCGCAAGCCGTCGCAAGCTTGCAAAAGTGCTAGGCGGTTTCAATCCTTATTCTAATGGAAGTTACTCTGGAAGCCCGAAAAGTGAGGGGTTTTATTTTGTCAAATTTTTCGTTTCAATCCTTATTCTAATGGAAGTTACTCTGGAAGCAAAAGGAGGAAGCCAAAGAGGAGCAGAAACGAGCGTTTCAATCCTTATTCTAATGGAAGTTACTCTGGAAGGCGGAGCCTCAAAAGCTGGTGGCGGTTCTGGCTCTGAGTTTCAATCCTTATTCTAATGGAAGTTACTCTGGAAGCTTTTATTATTATTATTCTTCTCATGTCTTCTCATCGGTTTCAATCCTTATTCTAATGGAAGTTACTCTGGAAGACTAGTGTTTTTCTTGATGTAGACATGCTCCTGATAGTTTCAATCCTTATTCTAATGGAAGTTACTCTGGAAGTTTTTCATTATAATTATATAAGAATTGATTTTTTCCGTTTCAATCCTTATTCTAATGGAAGTTACTCTGGAAGTCTCTGACTATCAAAAAAATACAAAAATATTATCTTGTTTCAATCCTTATTCTAATGGAAGTTACTCTGGAAGTAATTTGAGCGTGTCTACTCCGCTTGGTACGTCCGCGAGTTTCAATCCTTATTCTAATGGAAGTTACTCTGGAAGACAGGGTCGTATTGGTATATATGCGGCCAAAACTTTGTTTCAATCCTTATTCTAATGGAAGTTACTCTGGAAGACACAATAGATATATGCCTTTGTTGGCTACTTTGGCGTTTCAATCCTTATTCTAATGGAAGTTACTCTGGAAGTTGTAGGAAAATAACAGCGGCACCCGAAAAAATAGACGTTTCAATCCTTATTCTAATGGAAGTTACTCTGGAAGAAACGAACAATATTTGAAAATTTCTCCTTCATTATTGTTTCAATCCTTATTCTAATGGAAGTTACTCTGGAAGCGTATTATACACGTAGTTTGAGGCAAATGTATAATTGTTTCAATCCTTATTCTAATGGAAGTTACTCTGGAAGTTTTTTGCGAGATGGTTCTCTCGCCTTAGTGAGTCGGAAGTTTCAATCCTTATTCTAATGGAAGTTACTCTGGAAGTGTGATTGTTTGAGCGGGTCTATGTTAGACTCTTAAGTTTCAATCCTTATTCTAATGGAAGTTACTCTGGAAGATGCAGCGTGTTTTTGAATGAGCTGAAATCTAAGCCATGTTTCAATCCTTATTCTAATGGAAGTTACTCTGGAAGCTACTGATGAAAGTTTTGCTAATTCAGTAG
Organism: Flectobacillus major DSM 103; assembly: GCF_000427405.1. Taxonomy (NCBI): domain Bacteria; kingdom Pseudomonadati; phylum Bacteroidota; class Cytophagia; order Cytophagales; family Flectobacillaceae; genus Flectobacillus; species Flectobacillus major. Next base: position 2,121,814 of record NZ_KE386491.1, on the reverse strand, counting down.
TCAATAGTTTCAATCCTTATTCTAATGGAAGTTACTCTGGAAGTATTTAAAATTACATCCATACATTGGCCATTGTCGGAGTTTCAATCCTTATTCTAATGGAAGTTACTCTGGAAGTTGATTGTAGTATCATTTTGCACCTTTTCAACCAACCCGTTTCAATCCTTATTCTAATGGAAGTTACTCTGGAAGGCAAAACCGTTTTGCCTCAGTAAAAGCTAACACGCAAAGTTTCAATCCTTATTCTAATGGAAGTTACTCTGGAAGATAGACAATTTACTTTTAGTGTCAAAATTTTGACACGTTTCAATCCTTATTCTAATGGAAGTTACTCTGGAAGACCGAGACCCCAAAATGGAGTTTGGGAAAAATCTCTTGTTTCAATCCTTATTCTAATGGAAGTTACTCTGGAAGCAAGTATCTTCAGAGGTAGAAGAGAATATTCTAAGCGTTTCAATCCTTATTCTAATGGAAGTTACTCTGGAAGTCATCAGCATGAAAAATTCCTCCGTGGGTTACTATCTGTTTCAATCCTTATTCTAATGGAAGTTACTCTGGAAGGTTATTTCTTTCATAGGCCTACTCTTTTTAATTCCCGTTTCAATCCTTATTCTAATGGAAGTTACTCTGGAAGTTCAGCAGGGTATATTGTTGGCATACTTTTTTCGAGGTTTCAATCCTTATTCTAATGGAAGTTACTCTGGAAGAAAGAGGCATCGTGAATTACAATCCATTGATCGGAATGTTTCAATCCTTATTCTAATGGAAGTTACTCTGGAAGTGTACAAAACCCAATAATCTCTCATAGCATAATAAGGTTTCAATCCTTATTCTAATGGAAGTTACTCTGGAAGAAACTTACAAATGAGTGTCATAGATGCGTGGATACTAGTTTCAATCCTTATTCTAATGGAAGTTACTCTGGAAGTCCACTTGCTAGGAAAAACACGGTTCGCGTTATTGAGTTTCAATCCTTATTCTAATGGAAGTTACTCTGGAAGAATCAACCTTGAAAGGCTCTTTCATTTTCAAGGCATGTTTCAATCCTTATTCTAATGGAAGTTACTCTGGAAGAGAATAGTATCCTCTCCATTGTATTTTAATTCCATGATGTTTCAATCCTTATTCTAATGGAAGTTACTCTGGAAGATTCTGTCACTCCTGTAGGAACTTCTAATATATAATGTTTCAATCCTTATTCTAATGGAAGTTACTCTGGAAGTTGATTTCCTTTTTGGTTTGCTCAATCTCTTTCATGTTTCAATCCTTATTCTAATGGAAGTTACTCTGGAAGAAACAAAGAAAAACGCTGAAACTGTTAATTCAGCGTGTTTCAATCCTTATTCTAATGGAAGTTACTCTGGAAGAACGGTTGGTTATATTTTACGATTTCGTGAAGTTTTCGTTTCAATCCTTATTCTAATGGAAGTTACTCTGGAAGACGAACGGCTTCAGCTTGAAGGTTTTAGTTGCATTATGTTTCAATCCTTATTCTAATGGAAGTTACTCTGGAAGAAGACAGACTTTAGCGAGTCTTTAGGGCTTAAGAAGAAGTTTCAATCCTTATTCTAATGGAAGTTACTCTGGAAGTCAACTTGCTTGCCCAAAAAGTTAGTTTTGAGTTTTTGTTTCAATCCTTATTCTAATGGAAGTTACTCTGGAAGAGTTATAATCGATGGCAAAGATGTAACACCTGATAGGTTTCAATCCTTATTCTAATGGAAGTTACTCTGGAAGTTTTACAACACTTGTCAATATATATATTGACAAGTGTTGGTTTCAATCCTTATTCTAATGGAAGTTACTCTGGAAGCCGTGTTGGTTTCGGAAAACAATTGTTGTAGGAAAGTTGAGTTTCAATCCTTATTCTAATGGAAGTTACTCTGGAAGTATTTCACCAAGGGGCGCTGGTCAATGCACCACCTCAGTTTCAATCCTTATTCTAATGGAAGTTACTCTGGAAGTGGATATTTTCGACGAAATAGCCCCTCTGTGGGACTGTTTCAATCCTTATTCTAATGGAAGTTACTCTGGAAGTTGAAGAAACGGCAATATCTTCAAAAGAAATTGTCATTAGTTTCAATCCTTATTCTAATGGAAGTTACTCTGGAAGACCGAAGGCGGAGCCTCAGAAAACTTCAGCCTGAAAAGTTTCAATCCTTATTCTAATGGAAGTTACTCTGGAAGTCAGCTTTGTTAGTCGATTGAGCGTCGAGTCACTGATGTTTCAATCCTTATTCTAATGGAAGTTACTCTGGAAGAAAAACAAGAGTGCTATACAAAATACAAAATTCTTCAGTTTCAATCCTTATTCTAATGGAAGTTACTCTGGAAGTTGCCGGGCATTTGCACTCCAGGGGATTACCGCCGAGTTTCAATCCTTATTCTAATGGAAGTTACTCTGGAAGATTAAGTAAGCGCCGTATAACAGCGCAAAAGTGAAGTTTCAATCCTTATTCTAATGGAAGTTACTCTGGAAGTTGAAAGAATTTGCCTTGTACAGCATGGGTGAGAGTCCCGTTTCAATCCTTATTCTAATGGAAGTTACTCTGGAAGGGCCAAAACAATGAAAGTATGGAACGGGACAACATACCTGTTTCAATCCTTATTCTAATGGAAGTTACTCTGGAAGATAACTGCTTTCTTGTTTTGTGCCTTTGTCATTTTAGGTTTCAATCCTTATTCTAATGGAAGTTACTCTGGAAGCACTGGGAATTATTGGTACGTGTGCGGCCAAAACTTTGTTTCAATCCTTATTCTAATGGAAGTTACTCTGGAAGAAAAAGCGATGGCTTATTCGCTATTATGATTCGTATTAGTTTCAATCCTTATTCTAATGGAAGTTACTCTGGAAGATTGACCAAGTTATTGCCAAATCGGACAAAATCTCGTTTCAATCCTTATTCTAATGGAAGTTACTCTGGAAGAGTGTGATAGCTCCGCAGGTAGTACCAAACTGAATCGTTTCAATCCTTATTCTAATGGAAGTTACTCTGGAAGGCGGAGGCGTCGGCGGTAAGACGGGCTTATATTTGAGTTTCAATCCTTATTCTAATGGAAGTTACTCTGGAAGCTGCAAAATTTTTCATGTGATTATGAATTAAGTTTTTGTTTCAATCCTTATTCTAATGGAAGTTACTCTGGAAGCCATATTGATTTATACTCAATTTATTACACCCCGTAGTTTCAATCCTTATTCTAATGGAAGTTACTCTGGAAGCCCTTGACAAAAGTATCATTCAAGTCGGTGCAGGTTTGTTTCAATCCTTATTCTAATGGAAGTTACTCTGGAAGTGAACAAAAGGCTAATGAGCTGTATCAAAACAACCAGTTTCAATCCTTATTCTAATGGAAGTTACTCTGGAAGAGAGCTTGACAAAGAGATTCGCAATAGCTTGGAAGGGTTTCAATCCTTATTCTAATGGAAGTTACTCTGGAAGAGCCCTTTTCGTGCCACGTTTTAGAACAGGTTGCGAAGTTTCAATCCTTATTCTAATGGAAGTTACTCTGGAAGACAACGGAATGTAAAGTTTCCATTCGATTGCAATTTGTTTCAATCCTTATTCTAATGGAAGTTACTCTGGAAGAAATCTTCTGAAGTGCCGAAAGAGCATTTTCATTGTGTTTCAATCCTTATTCTAATGGAAGTTACTCTGGAAGCACGGGGAATTACTGGTACGAGTCTGGCAAAAACTTTGTTTCAATCCTTATTCTAATGGAAGTTACTCTGGAAGACACGGGGAATTACTGGTACGAGTCTGGCAAAAACTTTGTTTCAATCCTTATTCTAATGGAAGTTACTCTGGAAGACCACCAGAAACCGCTGTCTTGATTGTGGAATCATTGAGTTTCAATCCTTATTCTAATGGAAGTTACTCTGGAAGTCCATTTACCAGAAAATACACGATTCGCGTTATTGAGTTTCAATCCTTATTCTAATGGAAGTTACTCTGGAAGTAACTATGTAGAGCCAACAGCAGATTCGAATGGTAAGTTTCAATCCTTATTCTAATGGAAGTTACTCTGGAAGTAGCAGGTGTGATTGAGGAAGTTTCTGGACTATCAAGTTTCAATCCTTATTCTAATGGAAGTTACTCTGGAAGCCACCGATTTGTTGGAGCGCCTGACCGAGTTCTCCAGCGTTTCAATCCTTATTCTAATGGAAGTTACTCTGGAAGTTTGCTTTTGCTCTGCACTTAGAAAAGTGATAAGACCGTTTCAATCCTTATTCTAATGGAAGTTACTCTGGAAGTTGACCAATAAATTGCCTTCATCTATTGTAGAACCACTGTGTTTCAATCCTTATTCTAATGGAAGTTACTCTGGAAGGCGTATTAGCGACGTTACCGACCCTGAAACGTTAGCTTGTTTCAATCCTTATTCTAATGGAAGTTACTCTGGAAGTATCTAATAATCTAAGCTTATTAGAAGAGGGAGGCCTGTTTCAATCCTTATTCTAATGGAAGTTACTCTGGAAGTTAGCGGAGGGCAGTATTAGGGCTATGGGAATGGAATGTTTCAATCCTTATTCTAATGGAAGTTACTCTGGAAGTTTTATATAACTCCTTGATTTTCAATCCTATATTCAGTTTCAATCCTTATTCTAATGGAAGTTACTCTGGAAGAGTCCTTTGATAATAGTTTTACTTTGTGCCTTATCTGTGTTTCAATCCTTATTCTAATGGAAGTTACTCTGGAAGCTTACTTTCTGTCTCCTGTGTCACGTATCAAAAGTGGTTTCAATCCTTATTCTAATGGAAGTTACTCTGGAAGAGGAGATGAGCTTAAAGCTACTCTTTCAAGCTGTCTGTTTCAATCCTTATTCTAATGGAAGTTACTCTGGAAGAACAGTTGCTTGAGTATTGTGTGAGCCAGTTGGGTTGTTTCAATCCTTATTCTAATGGAAGTTACTCTGGAAGTATATTGATGTTCCACTGGGCTTTGTGCCTGTTCAAGTTTCAATCCTTATTCTAATGGAAGTTACTCTGGAAGAAGAGTACTTTTTCATTATTAAGCTTTAGGAGGGTAATGTTTCAATCCTTATTCTAATGGAAGTTACTCTGGAAGTTGCCGTTGGGAGTAGTTTAAAGCCTATTGAAAATGCGAGTTTCAATCCTTATTCTAATGGAAGTTACTCTGGAAGGTAACTTCTTAAACATTGTAAATATAAAAATATAAAGGTTTCAATCCTTATTCTAATGGAAGTTACTCTGGAAGCAAGGTATGGCGAAAATGTTAATTATATGTTAAGTGGTTTCAATCCTTATTCTAATGGAAGTTACTCTGGAAGTGTCGTTGACAAAAGCCGGGATAGCCCGAATTACATGTTTCAATCCTTATTCTAATGGAAGTTACTCTGGAAGTATTGTGTAATCAACAAACCTTCCATTTGGTTTTTCGTTTCAATCCTTATTCTAATGGAAGTTACTCTGGAAGTTTACTTTCTTCGTTTTGTGCCATTGTATTTTTGATTGTTTCAATCCTTATTCTAATGGAAGTTACTCTGGAAGTATTAGTTCGCCTTGGTCGTTGTAGGTGTTGACTATGTTTCAATCCTTATTCTAATGGAAGTTACTCTGGAAGCAATTAGGCCGATTTCTAGTAGGGAATCATTCCCTATGTTTCAATCCTTATTCTAATGGAAGTTACTCTGGAAGGCCATTTGATAGGCTTACAATCAGGATTCTGGTTTTCGTTTCAATCCTTATTCTAATGGAAGTTACTCTGGAAGAGGAAAAAATGAATTTACAGATATTGGTAATGGATACTATGTTTCAATCCTTATTCTAATGGAAGTTACTCTGGAAGAAAGGATGTCAATTGTATTTGCGTATTTTGATGAGTGTTTCAATCCTTATTCTAATGGAAGTTACTCTGGAAGATCCTGCTTCAAAAAGTGGCTGGTGGTGACTATTCGGTTTCAATCCTTATTCTAATGGAAGTTACTCTGGAAGAGAAAATGAGGAAACAATCATTTTCAAAGGTGTTCGGTTTCAATCCTTATTCTAATGGAAGTTACTCTGGAAGAAAGAAAGAATTGCTTGGCATCAATGAGGTCAACATGTTTCAATCCTTATTCTAATGGAAGTTACTCTGGAAGCGACACGCCAGAAGTTATCAGCGTAACTGACGGTATGTTTCAATCCTTATTCTAATGGAAGTTACTCTGGAAGCCTTTAGGTCCAAACTTGAGGTGATGGCTTGGTTTGGGTTTCAATCCTTATTCTAATGGAAGTTACTCTGGAAGAATTGTTGTCAAAGAAACTGAACCTATAGTTGAAGAAAGTTTCAATCCTTATTCTAATGGAAGTTACTCTGGAAGAGTGTTTGCTCTGTTAGAGAATCACCTATTGATAAGTTTCAATCCTTATTCTAATGGAAGTTACTCTGGAAGTGTAAAGTCTAAACCTGTACTTCCTTTTAGTCCTAAGTTTCAATCCTTATTCTAATGGAAGTTACTCTGGAAGCTGCATATACTTTTTAATCAATTTTTAATTTTAAACATGTTTCAATCCTTATTCTAATGGAAGTTACTCTGGAAGTACATTACCAAATACATTGCAAAGCCACAAGAGGAGTAGTTTCAATCCTTATTCTAATGGAAGTTACTCTGGAAGATCCTGCATATTTAAGCCACTCTGCACCTTTAATTGGTTTCAATCCTTATTCTAATGGAAGTTACTCTGGAAGAGCAGAAAGTCTTCGCTTTTCATTCCAAGTGTCTCAAGTTTCAATCCTTATTCTAATGGAAGTTACTCTGGAAGGAACTTGTAAGGAAAAGAGCAACCGATTTGCTCAAAAGTTTCAATCCTTATTCTAATGGAAGTTACTCTGGAAGTCCACAAGATGACATATACAAAGGTCCTGAAATATAGTTTCAATCCTTATTCTAATGGAAGTTACTCTGGAAGTGCGTCTAGCTCTTTGGTGTCGCGGAAAAGGTCTTTGTTTCAATCCTTATTCTAATGGAAGTTACTCTGGAAGACGACCGTACAAACCTCCCTTTTTGAGTAAGCCCACTGAGTTTCAATCCTTATTCTAATGGAAGTTACTCTGGAAGAGACAGAAACGGCATATTGTTCGTTTTCGAAAACCGGTTTCAATCCTTATTCTAATGGAAGTTACTCTGGAAGTGCCTCAGCACTTCCTGCTTTGGCTTGTTGAATGAGTTTCAATCCTTATTCTAATGGAAGTTACTCTGGAAGACTTCTATGAATCATATATGTACAAACAGTATATAAAGTTTCAATCCTTATTCTAATGGAAGTTACTCTGGAAGGCTAGTGGTTATGAAACATACAATACATCAATAGTATGTTTCAATCCTTATTCTAATGGAAGTTACTCTGGAAGATTGGCGAAATAGCTGCAAGTGCATTCGGGTGGCTTGTTTCAATCCTTATTCTAATGGAAGTTACTCTGGAAGTTTAATTTTTCAAAAAAAATATTTAATGAGATTAAGAGTTTCAATCCTTATTCTAATGGAAGTTACTCTGGAAGAATTTGTAGACTTTGTCGGTAGTGGGGTTAAGTACCTGTTTCAATCCTTATTCTAATGGAAGTTACTCTGGAAGAGCTAACCGCCCGCAAAAGAATACTATCGTCCGAGCGTTTCAATCCTTATTCTAATGGAAGTTACTCTGGAAGTGGCCAAACTTTATCATTGTCCATGAAGATGGCATAGTCAGTTTCAATCCTTATTCTAATGGAAGTTACTCTGGAAGTTGCGACACCCCTCTGGGAAGCCCTAGAACATTATGGAGTTTCAATCCTTATTCTAATGGAAGTTACTCTGGAAGTTTTTGAACAATAATAGGATAGCGAGGGAGTTCGCCGTTTCAATCCTTATTCTAATGGAAGTTACTCTGGAAGTTTTGTTGATAGCATTACACGAGTACCGATATTCAAGAAGTTTCAATCCTTATTCTAATGGAAGTTACTCTGGAAGAATAATATTACAGGAGATGAAACTATGTCATGCGTAGGTTTCAATCCTTATTCTAATGGAAGTTACTCTGGAAGCCGACATTGAAAAATCTACAGGCAGTACCACCGAAGAAGGTTTCAATCCTTATTCTAATGGAAGTTACTCTGGAAGAGGAACAAAAGTAAACATTACATTTGAGTAACAATTGGTTTCAATCCTTATTCTAATGGAAGTTACTCTGGAAGACCAGCCGGTAACAAAACCCAAAAAATCACCATTCAAGTTTCAATCCTTATTCTAATGGAAGTTACTCTGGAAGTGGCAAGAAAAACAGTTGGGAAACGGCCCCGTGGAAGTTTCAATCCTTATTCTAATGGAAGTTACTCTGGAAGAAGAACAGCCTCAATTTTGGGGCTGTTTTTTTGCTAGTTTCAATCCTTATTCTAATGGAAGTTACTCTGGAAGAAATCCTGAAAATCCTTTTTTTAATTTCAGCACTGTAGTTTCAATCCTTATTCTAATGGAAGTTACTCTGGAAGTGATTGGAGGTGGAGACGATTCTTATAGAAAAAGATATAGTTTCAATCCTTATTCTAATGGAAGTTACTCTGGAAGACATTTGGCGGGCAGATGGGAATAAGGTTGAAACCTTGCGTTTCAATCCTTATTCTAATGGAAGTTACTCTGGAAGCCAAGCGTAGCGGTACAAATGCCCTGTCGGTGGCAAGTTTCAATCCTTATTCTAATGGAAGTTACTCTGGAAGTCCATTCTTGCAGCCATTTCATTAGGATGATATTCGTTTCAATCCTTATTCTAATGGAAGTTACTCTGGAAGTGTATTGAAACCTGATATAATATATGGAATTACATAGTTTCAATCCTTATTCTAATGGAAGTTACTCTGGAAGATGAAGTATCGAGCATAGAAAAAAATGCTAATCGTACGTTTCAATCCTTATTCTAATGGAAGTTACTCTGGAAGCGGCTTGTTCGTCGGCGGTAAGTAGTGGGCCATCTATCGGTTTCAATCCTTATTCTAATGGAAGTTACTCTGGAAGAAAGTTTGGGGTTTGTCGCTCCAAGATGCTGTCTAGGAGGTTTCAATCCTTATTCTAATGGAAGTTACTCTGGAAGAAAATGAGGCCAAAATTAAGCGGAAAAGAGTAGTCGGTTTCAATCCTTATTCTAATGGAAGTTACTCTGGAAGTCTATAAAAATGCTGTCCTATTCACAGGAGTTGATACGTTTCAATCCTTATTCTAATGGAAGTTACTCTGGAAGACAGATGGTTGACATGCGGATACCAGCTAAGTTTTTGTTTCAATCCTTATTCTAATGGAAGTTACTCTGGAAGTGACATTGTTCGCTCTGACTCGATATAGGCTTTTGCAGTTTCAATCCTTATTCTAATGGAAGTTACTCTGGAAGTGTAAATTCTTTACCTTCACAGTCGGGACAATTGCAACGTTTCAATCCTTATTCTAATGGAAGTTACTCTGGAAGTTGGCGACAACTCTGTCACAAGGATTGAGGATGAAGTAAGTTTCAATCCTTATTCTAATGGAAGTTACTCTGGAAGAAAAACAAAAGTGCTATACAAAATACAAAATTCTTCAGTTTCAATCCTTATTCTAATGGAAGTTACTCTGGAAGTGTATTTGGGGGATTTTCTTGAAATTATCACTTTGTAGTTTCAATCCTTATTCTAATGGAAGTTACTCTGGAAGTAGAACAAAACATACTCCCCGATAAGGACGGGAAGTTGTTTCAATCCTTATTCTAATGGAAGTTACTCTGGAAGCCGCAACTCCACGGCGGGCGCTCGTATCCAAACCGTACGTTTCAATCCTTATTCTAATGGAAGTTACTCTGGAAGATTACAGGGGGAAACCCTTATGTTAATCTTCCTTCGAATGTTTCAATCCTTATTCTAATGGAAGTTACTCTGGAAGTCATCAAATTTTGGCTTGGTTATATTATACATTACAAGTTTCAATCCTTATTCTAATGGAAGTTACTCTGGAAGTACAACGGTTTTACGCCAAAAGACGACGTAGCTACCTGTTTCAATCCTTATTCTAATGGAAGTTACTCTGGAAGTTGTACACTACTTCGGCTATGCGTTGTAGCTCTTTGGTTTCAATCCTTATTCTAATGGAAGTTACTCTGGAAGTAGATATGACTACTTACCCGTTTGAGCAATTCATTATGTTTCAATCCTTATTCTAATGGAAGTTACTCTGGAAGTAATTTGAGCGTGTCTACTCCGCTTGGTACGTCCGCAAGTTTCAATCCTTATTCTAATGGAAGTTACTCTGGAAGGGCAAGCTCTCGAATTGCTCTAAGCATTTCGGGCCAGTTTCAATCCTTATTCTAATGGAAGTTACTCTGGAAGTCTAACATTTGAATAATCACCTCAACTGGCGTTGGAGTTTCAATCCTTATTCTAATGGAAGTTACTCTGGAAGCTACTTGTTGGGCAGTTTGTGGCATTTGAAAAGCATGTTTCAATCCTTATTCTAATGGAAGTTACTCTGGAAGTTATTCAGTCGCCATTCTTTGTACTGAAGACGAGATGGTTTCAATCCTTATTCTAATGGAAGTTACTCTGGAAGTTTCTCGTGAGTATGTAATCACAAAAGACAGCAACAAGTTTCAATCCTTATTCTAATGGAAGTTACTCTGGAAGACTACAACCCTGGGCGAGGCGTCCATCGTTCATCTTATGTTTCAATCCTTATTCTAATGGAAGTTACTCTGGAAGAAAAACAAAAGCGCTATACAAAATACAAAATTCTTCAGTTTCAATCCTTATTCTAATGGAAGTTACTCTGGAAGTATGAGGCTCCGGCGGGAATCGAACCCGAGCCACCAAATGTTTCAATCCTTATTCTAATGGAAGTTACTCTGGAAGATAGAAACCGTCCGCCGCCAATGCCGACACTCTGACAGTTTCAATCCTTATTCTAATGGAAGTTACTCTGGAAGAAGAAAATTGTTCGCTTAATAGGTTGAGGCTCGGTCAGTTTCAATCCTTATTCTAATGGAAGTTACTCTGGAAGTATTGTCAAAGCCAGACTATATTTATGGTATTTCATTGTTTCAATCCTTATTCTAATGGAAGTTACTCTGGAAGATTGTGCTACAATTAATTCCGTATTGGTCTTTCTGAGTTTCAATCCTTATTCTAATGGAAGTTACTCTGGAAGATATCGCACTCAAAAAACCTATTTGAGCGCTTCACTTGTTTCAATCCTTATTCTAATGGAAGTTACTCTGGAAGAAAATCGTGCCGAGGGGGTGATTGAGTTTGTAGACGGTTTCAATCCTTATTCTAATGGAAGTTACTCTGGAAGTTGTCTCATTAGAATCGTTAGTGGGGTTTTTGAAAGCGGTTTCAATCCTTATTCTAATGGAAGTTACTCTGGAAGCCCAAAAACCGCCAACCTTCGAGCAAGGCGGCTACATCGTTTCAATCCTTATTCTAATGGAAGTTACTCTGGAAGAGTAGAACCTGAAACAGAAATAGAAGAATAAGTTTGGGTTTCAATCCTTATTCTAATGGAAGTTACTCTGGAAGAAACGCTTTTTGAATTTCCTAGACACCGAAAAACTAGGTTTCAATCCTTATTCTAATGGAAGTTACTCTGGAAGACTTACATTTGTCGCTTAAATACACTATCCTACGCTTAGTTTCAATCCTTATTCTAATGGAAGTTACTCTGGAAGTGCATATTAATTGACCGTTTGAAATGAATTACTTACGTTTCAATCCTTATTCTAATGGAAGTTACTCTGGAAGTATTTACTGGCAAAATGTACGACGGCAAAACAGCAATGTTTCAATCCTTATTCTAATGGAAGTTACTCTGGAAGAGGCACGTATTACGCCAAAGCCATAGAAATAGCGGAGTTTCAATCCTTATTCTAATGGAAGTTACTCTGGAAGCAGCTACTTGAAGCCACTACAAAAGGGCAAAATGTAGTTTCAATCCTTATTCTAATGGAAGTTACTCTGGAAGAGAAACAGGAGAAATCCTAGACGCATGGTTTTTTTAGTTTCAATCCTTATTCTAATGGAAGTTACTCTGGAAGATAGCCACTACAGCCACCCCCGCCATAACTACCAGTACTCGTTTCAATCCTTATTCTAATGGAAGTTACTCTGGAAGATGAGAATGAAAAATATCATTGAGTTTGGAGTGCATGAGTTTCAATCCTTATTCTAATGGAAGTTACTCTGGAAGATTTAGATTATTTGATACACAAGAAAAGTATTTTATGTTTCAATCCTTATTCTAATGGAAGTTACTCTGGAAGTTCTCGTGCGGCTGCTAAAAAATATTAATAACATTTCGTTTCAATCCTTATTCTAATGGAAGTTACTCTGGAAGGCTTTCTTGCTCCTACCTTCAGAAGGTTAGTGGAGCGTTTCAATCCTTATTCTAATGGAAGTTACTCTGGAAGTTTCGCGGTGACTATACACGGAGATGGGTATTCGCCGTTTCAATCCTTATTCTAATGGAAGTTACTCTGGAAGGAGACTGTTTGATTTTTGTTTGATTTGCCTCGGATTGTTTCAATCCTTATTCTAATGGAAGTTACTCTGGAAGTACGATTGGGTTTACGAAAACGCTGCTTAATTAATCGTTTCAATCCTTATTCTAATGGAAGTTACTCTGGAAGATTAACCTTGTATATGTCTCTGAGGCATCTACAATGTGTTTCAATCCTTATTCTAATGGAAGTTACTCTGGAAGCTGATGTAGAGAAAATATTATCAATCCAAACGCTCTATGTTTCAATCCTTATTCTAATGGAAGTTACTCTGGAAGAAGAACACCCGGAAGCCAAATAAATGACGTTGTATTGTTTCAATCCTTATTCTAATGGAAGTTACTCTGGAAGTTGATAGATTCAAATAGGCGGATAAGATTGTGGTACAGTTTCAATCCTTATTCTAATGGAAGTTACTCTGGAAGATAGCTGCCGCCGTCGTTGGCAATGCCACCCGTGGCGTTTCAATCCTTATTCTAATGGAAGTTACTCTGGAAGACTATCCAAAGTCCAGCTAGACGGACGAAACCAAAAACGTTTCAATCCTTATTCTAATGGAAGTTACTCTGGAAGGTGAGATTATCCTATGTACGGGCGGTAGCGATGCCCGTTTCAATCCTTATTCTAATGGAAGTTACTCTGGAAGACTAATTGAAAACGCCCTTCCTTACCGTTTTTGGGAGTTTCAATCCTTATTCTAATGGAAGTTACTCTGGAAGATCAAAACATAACAATACAATAATACAAAAATATCAGTTTCAATCCTTATTCTAATGGAAGTTACTCTGGAAGATTCGGTTGAACCTTCTACAATTGGTTCTTTGTGGAGTTTCAATCCTTATTCTAATGGAAGTTACTCTGGAAGAAAAAGCCTTCGTATTGAATTTTTTGTATTAGAATAATCGTTTCAATCCTTATTCTAATGGAAGTTACTCTGGAAGATTTGGTAGCCAACGCTAACCCTTATGTATTACTGGGTTTCAATCCTTATTCTAATGGAAGTTACTCTGGAAGTAAATATAATTCATCTGTTCGCGTAGGGTGGTGGATGTTTCAATCCTTATTCTAATGGAAGTTACTCTGGAAGTTCGGGGGTGTTAGGTGATAGCAACGCCCCTGCGACAGGTTTCAATCCTTATTCTAATGGAAGTTACTCTGGAAGATTACAATGGGGTTGAATTGATTCCAGTTAAGGGCGTTTGTTTCAATCCTTATTCTAATGGAAGTTACTCTGGAAGGTGTTAAGAATCCCGAAACTTGAAGCGTTTCGAGGGTAGTTTCAATCCTTATTCTAATGGAAGTTACTCTGGAAGGAGACGGTAATTAATTGCCGAATTTGTAACCAAGATGTTTCAATCCTTATTCTAATGGAAGTTACTCTGGAAGACAGCGTCGAAAATGTTCAACATCCCTATTGAACAGAGTTTCAATCCTTATTCTAATGGAAGTTACTCTGGAAGCATATCCCGAAAAGACTCAATAGAGTTAAGCCGATTAAGTTTCAATCCTTATTCTAATGGAAGTTACTCTGGAAGCGTCTACTGTTGAAAATAGAGACGAAATAGTTTTTGGTTTCAATCCTTATTCTAATGGAAGTTACTCTGGAAGTACTTTGTCAGGGGCGATAATAAGCACCTTGAAAAAGTTTCAATCCTTATTCTAATGGAAGTTACTCTGGAAGCTGAGCTGGTAGCCGTAGTTTTGATTGATTGGCAACACTGTTTCAATCCTTATTCTAATGGAAGTTACTCTGGAAGTTTTCCGCTTAAATGGTCAGAACTTACGCTTGAATAAGTTTCAATCCTTATTCTAATGGAAGTTACTCTGGAAGTATATACGTAATAATTATGTAATTGTAATTTACAAAAGTTTCAATCCTTATTCTAATGGAAGTTACTCTGGAAGCCTGTTTCATTTTCACCCCCGTTTTCAACAACGAGAGTTTCAATCCTTATTCTAATGGAAGTTACTCTGGAAGGTGGTACGAACTTACCCTAGAAGATTTGCGAAGAGTCGTTTCAATCCTTATTCTAATGGAAGTTACTCTGGAAGACCAGATGTTACTGCAAATCTAATATCATTGTGAATATTGTTTCAATCCTTATTCTAATGGAAGTTACTCTGGAAGCTGATCATTATCCACCTCATTGGGCTGAAATATTGTATTTGTTTCAATCCTTATTCTAATGGAAGTTACTCTGGAAGGGGTATCCGAGTGTTGCGGAATGGTTCGTAAAATGCTGTTTCAATCCTTATTCTAATGGAAGTTACTCTGGAAGACCCCCGTAGCACTGTCACGCAGCGCAAAATTAGTCGTGTTTCAATCCTTATTCTAATGGAAGTTACTCTGGAAGTCGTCAGAATGGCTAATTCCTTGTAACATAAATACTTGTATGTTATTTTTTATTTCCCTTTTATGTTCTAAACAGTAGGTCAATGGACGTTTTTTAGTTTGTTTTTTGAAATTTTCCGTAAACATAACTAGTTGATTTTTAATATTTTAATGCTTTGTTTTTTGCTTTTGAAAATAAATTGCTACTCGGAAATTGATTACTTCGTGCAAATATTTCTATAAGTGCAAGTTACGCATCGCATTTTAGATTTGGTAGCTTTTGGGTAATAATTATTCTCTATAATCTGATAAATTTCTCGACTTGCTTCTTTAACTAAATGTTTGTCGCTGTCTTTTATTTCTACTTCTACCAATTTATTACTGCTGCGTGTATATACCAAATAACCTTTGTTGACTTTGCAGTGAAAATTCTCTTCTATCAACCAAGCATAACAATACAATTGGGTTTTGTAAGTCTCAAAAACTTTGTCGTCATAAGCCGCAAATTTATAGTCTAGGGGTGTCATTGTGCCGTCTTCTAATTTGAGTACTTCGTCGATACGTCCTCTTAATAACTCGTTGGTTAAATACTGGTCGTTGTATCGTTCTACTGCCCCTATACGTCTGCGTAGGTATTCTTTGTTTTGCTCTAATTTTTGGTTATGAATTTCTCGGCCTTTTTGTACTTTATAATGCCTATCCTCATATTGGGGAATTGAGATAACATACTCAAAATAAGTAAATCTTGGGCAATACAAAAATTCTATGATATGCGATGGTGTAAGTGTCATTGTATGAATGATGAGTTATAGTGCTATTGCGGATTTGGGATTTATGATTTCGGAAATTGGATAATATCCGAAATTAGTATTGTACCAAGAATTTCATTAATCCTTAAAATCTTGTAGCGGCAACTCTTACAATTGCCACACTTGAAACGGCAATTGCAAGAATTGCCGCTACATTTCAATACTGATCATAAATTTGAAATTTTTATAATTCTTAAAGAAAAAGTGCCATTATTTCATCTGAAACTAATTTCTTATCAAAGGCTTGCCCCAATAAAACGGTTTCTTGTAATTCGTTTTTTGACATCGGGAAAATATAAACGGAATCGGTTGCTTCATCAATCAAATCTTCGATTTGTAATTGAAGGCTGTCTTTCATATTGCGGTCTATTGTACCCAGAAATACAGAAAATTGAACTCTGAATAAGCCAGATTGCTTACAGATTTTGGCAACTTTGGTACGTGCCTTGTCGTTTTTTATATCATACAATACCCATGCAATCATTTTCTATGCTTTTTTGAATGAATGCCTTTTTATAAATACAGCGTTTCGCTGGTGTCTTTGGTTTTTTCAATCAATTGATTAGCATAAGAATGAGCCTCTTGCTGAATGATATTTGCCCTTGTCTGATTGCGGTTTTTGTAACGAATGCTGTCTTCTTCCAAGTAGTCGTTCAATGCCTTAATTAACAACTCTTTGCCTTCTTTATTCAGCGTAACACCGTTCGTTATTTCGTCGATATGAGCTTTATTGACTTTTTTTGCCGTAAACAATCTAAAAACAGGTACTTCTACAAATATTCGGAATGGCTCTATAAAATCAAAAACCATGGATTTCTGGTTATAATCGTCTCGGTGCAAATATCCTACGTAAGGGTCTAAGCCTGCTAAAATTAAGGCTTTTTCTATTCTCGTATAAAGAATACCGTAAGCATAATTCAGAAAAGCATTAAATGAATCTTTGGCTGGTCTGCTACTTCTTCCGTTAAATTGATAAGATGAAGGCAATACATAATTGATGGTTTCAAAATACAAGCGTCCTGCTGTGCCTTCTAATCCTCGGATGGTTTCGGCAAAATCTTGTACAGTATTGCCTTCCAATTTACCAACTGAAATAACGAGGTTTTGGATTCGCTCAATTTTATCGTCCAGATATTCCGCCATTTGTGGACGATGTTTTTTCAAGTCTTTGATAAACTCTAACTGATGCGTCATTTTCTCCGAAATCCAATTTTTGGTAGCCTTTACACCTTCTTCGTTGATACTGGCTTGCAGTTGTTGTTTACGGATTTTGGTCGTACTTCCCAGTTTTGAATGCCAAACTCTTCCCAAGGGATAACCGTCTGATCGTGCAAAAATAATATCAATATTATTGAACAACGCCAATCGAACCGCCTCGGTACTCAAAGAAGCCGAAGTAGCCAGCACAAACGAACTAACTTTGTGGGCAGCCAAAGGTATTTTCTTTGACTCTCCATCTTTTACAGGAATCTTCACCTCAAACATATCATCCTTGATATGTAGATATGTTCCAAAAGTATTCAGATATACTTGCATAGTTTATGATTAAATAGATGGTATCGGATAATGAATATCTTCATAAGCTTTTACGAAAGATAAAGCCAGCTTTAACTGTTCATCCTCTGGACTATCTGGAGTTGTGGATTGGTCAAACTGTTTATCAATCCAAGCCAGCATCAACTCATATTCTTCTTCGGTTTCAATCGTTTGAATAGTCATAGTTGTTATTTCTGTTTTGATAAAATCACCTATTTATATAGCCTCCAACGTTCCAAAACCTCGTGCAACGGATTTCCCAATCCCCACAAACGAAGGCAATACAGCATTACTCACAAAATCAGCTTGAAAGGCAATCATTGATTTATCTTTAAACTTGGTTTCTTTTTCATACACATTTTGTAACATGCCCATTACCTGACCATTTACCCAATAATTCATCGCTTTGAAATAGCTCAGAATATTATTTTGGAGTAAAGTATTCAACTGTTTTTGCTGTTCGGAAGCAGAATTATGAAGGTATTTTTGATGGTTTTCTTGGTTCAACGCCATCCAAAGTGTTTGGAAACGATAGGAGTGGAGTTCGTTTGACAACCCAATTTCAAGCGTTTTTGATTCGATATTTTTTTGGTTGATATGGTAGGTTTTATCCTCAATTTGGAGGGTTTTGATTTTCAAAAAAAGATTAATCAACAAATCTGCTCCTTCGTTTAGCCCAACCAAGGTAGGAATTCTATTAATAACTTTATACTGCACCAAAGGATAACGGTACGCCGACTCGCCCGACTCCAAATGGTTATGCAACAAAGGCGAATATTCTTGAAAAATATTCCCAAAATAGCCCCGTAACTTATGAGCATCACGAGTAGCCAACTGTATTTCAGGAAAACGAATGATGGTTTGATGGATGGTTTGCATGGTAAAGGGTTAGAAAAATCTTGAATGGGTTTTGTCTTCGTTAGTTCTGATAAAACCTGTGGTTAAATCATAAAAGGCTTCCAACTCATCAATTGGAATAATATAAATACCTTCACAAAGTAAATAACGGTTCGATTGTTTTAAATCTTCTTTCACCTTTGGCAGATGACTTGGAACAGAAATGATATGTTGGTGAAAACCTTTTTTATAACATGAAAAATCTTCTTGGGAGAGTTCCTTATGAATCATTTTGACAAACTTATCTTTATATTCAGTTGCTTTTTCATCAATTTCTATAAAAACAGATATAGGTGGAAACTTTTCTTCAATCACTTGAAATGATGAAACAGCTATGTCATTTTTAGGGTCTTCCGAATCGTATTTTAATGCTTTCATGGCTTTATAAATTTCTCGTGATTTAAAGAAAGATGTGTTTCCATTGCCTGCAACATTTGAGAAATAAGATTCTATCACTTCTAAATAATTATCTTCAAGAATTTGTGGGTTATTGTTCAATAAAAGCCTTGCTTGGTGCTGAGTAACCTTATCATAAATCTTTTCACAATCACCAAAATCTATGATATACAAAGGCGAATATTGTTTAGCCAAATTATTGTTTCTATTGATTCTACCTGCAACTTGAATAATTGAATCCATTGGCCCTAAATCACGGAAACCCATGTCAAAATCTAAATCCACACCAGCTTCTACGCACTGGGTAGAAACTAAAATTGGTTTTAAATTAGCTTCTAAATCCGCTTTGATAGCGTCTATAATACTTTGTCGTCTGGCTGGAATAATATTAGTTGAAAGGTAATAAACGGGGTTTATGTCTTCGTTACATTCTTGAGCAATAAGCTTAAAAACATCCAATGAACGTTTTACTGTATTACAAACGATAATACATGATTTTTCCTCAGACCATTTTTCTAAAAAAATAGTATCAATAAATTGCTGTTCATTTTCTAATTTTTCATCAATCAACGATACAATTTTCGTCCTTTTAAAACACCGAAATACATTTTCATAATCAGGTAATAGTTCTATACTTTTAGCTTCTTCACCTTCATTATTCAATATCTCCTGATTGGCTAATTCATAAATTTTCGGTTTTGTCGCCGTCATTAATACAATTCGTGCATTGAGAAATTTAGACAGATAAAACAAGGCAGCACCAATAAGCGGTAATTGTCCCAAACGAATTGTTTGCACTTCGTCCAGAATAATAATTGAACCAGCAAAATGATTGAATTTCTTTAACAACTTATTTCTATTACCAATTAAGGTTTGAAGAAATTGGACAAATGTCGTAATCACCACATCGCATTGCCATGTGTCAAGCATCATCATTTTTTGATTATAATTACTTGATTCATCCTTAGACGTTTGTTCTAAAGCATCGGCATATTGGTAATGTGCTAATAGATTTACGTTTTCACCCAAAACCTCACTGTAAACCTTTAATGATTGTTCAATAATATTGATAAAAGGTAAAGCATAAATTATTTGAGCTTCTCTTTGTTCGGTTTCTCTAATTTTTTCTCTTAGTCGAATGGCAAAATCTAATGCCATCAGCGTTTTCCCTAAACCAGTTGGAGCAGTAAGGGTAAAAAGTTTATGTTCTTGCCAATCAGCTCTTTCCAAAAACTGATTTACTCGCAAACGCCCATAACTACGAAGTTCATTTTGAGAGAACAAACTAATGTCTTGTTTTTCAATTAATTTCTCAATGCTTAAAGGACGATACTTATCTACCAAGTGTTTTCCTATCAATTTTTTAGAGTATAAAGCGGTATCAGAAGCATCCAACTTATCCGCTTCTATCAAAAGAGAAAATAAGTAATTGATTAGGAAATAGTTTTGGATGTTGGGTTTTGTATCTGTAAGTTCTTTGGTTGCTCTATAAGTAGTTTTTCCTTCAGGTGTAGTTACGTATTGCTCAAGCTTCTCATCTCCAATTTCAGTTTTGATTATATCCCAAAATTCATTGAAAGTTACTTTTTGTTTGTTAAAATAGCCTTCATTGTTTTTAGCCTCTGATTTTTGCGAAAATTCATTTTTTGCTAAATTGTCTAAGTTAAGATGGTGATTAACTACGACATAGTACAAAAGTAAAGCAAGAATAGAATTTTGGTCTTTATACTTTTGAAATATCGTATAAGCTCCAAAGCGAGCATGAGCTTTTAAATAATTGTCAACACGCTCGTCGGTTAACAAGTACGTTTGAAAATATTTTGAATACTTGCCTAAGTCATGGTATCGACAAATATCACTTATTAAAAGTTTTAATTGTTGAGCATTGAGTTCTGGGAGAGAAATATTTGACTCGAAAGAATTCAAGGCGTTTTGAGAAACGCCTTGATTATGTTTTTGAATAGATTTTATGCCTTTGCGAGTACCATCTGGCAAGGTTTCACTATGAGAATAGAACATGTTAATCTAAAAATTGAATGGTTTGCTTGCCTTCAAGTACATAATATTTACCCGAGAACTTTATCTTCAATGGAAGCCCTGCCGTTGTGTAAAGCACTCTATTCATTTTAGATAATTCTCTGTTATAATTTGCTACAAAATCCGCTGGTAAAAGCTCTTCTTCGATGAAATTCATTAATTCACTATCTTTTTCAAAAATAATTTCATCAACTATATCAGAATTTACAGCAGAATCAACCTCAATCAAATCACCTGAACTAGATGTGTTTTCAATGATTTGTGAATTTTCAAACACTTTTACATTCCCTAAACTGGCGTTAAAATTTGCTGTTCCCATTGAAATATTATAAGTAAGCTGTTTTGAAATTAAAGCATTTTTTAATGTTTGAAATAATTCGTTTCCTTCATCAAAGTAACTTATGAAAATACGATATTTAACATCGTTTTCTTGTAGATTTAGCCCCGTCACTACTTCAAAAGGTGTTTGAATAGGGTTTCCCGCCATTCCTCTAAAGTCAGAGTCAAAAGATTTCCTAAAATCTCCTAAACTTTTTACAGATAGAAAATTTAGTCGATGAAAACTCTTTTTAATTGGCGTTTTGATAGCTATGCCAATTCTGATTTTATCTGATGAAAAATCTTCGTAATAGCTATCTCGTGGTTTTCCTAAAATTGCAGCCAATATTCCGATAATAGTTGTTCGAGGTGGTAAACTATAAGTCATCGCTGTATTATTGGCATAATACTTTCTAAAATGGGCAAACTTACCACTAATATCAAGTTGAATGATTTCCATAGTTTACCCTAAATTTTATCATCTGTGAGTTGATTTTTAAAGATTACTTCTTTGATAGCTTTGCCTTCTCCCTGATTTTCTCGGATAATTTTTAAGAGTTTGCTCAAATCAACATTTACATCTTCAACCTTACGAATGATTTCATCAGGTTTTGTAGAAACTAAATTGCGTAAATCTCCAAAATGACCATTAGAGAATCCTTCATTATAAACTATTTCTACATATAACTTTGCATACTGATTCAATTTAGAACGAGTAGGCATAGCCGAAATACTTTCCCAAATCATTTGACGGAAAAGCGTTCTATCAGCAATTGTTAATCCTGTGGACTTTGCC
The DNA here is from genome assembly GCF_000427405.1 of Flectobacillus major DSM 103. NCBI lineage: Bacteria > Pseudomonadati > Bacteroidota > Cytophagia > Cytophagales > Flectobacillaceae > Flectobacillus > Flectobacillus major. Next base: position 2,100,208 of record NZ_KE386491.1, on the reverse strand, counting down.
ACGTGTTTATTGATAGTACCATTAAACGCCAACATTGAATAATGTACACGGTAATCTTTTCCAAATGTACTACTATCATCATTCATCGTAGTTACAATGGTATTTGATTCAACTAAATCCACTTTGTGTAAAGAGTAGCCCCAATTTAGTTGAATCGGGCCTGTATAAGCTTTAGAAAAACCACCAATAGCAAAGGCACTACCAAACATTCGGATGTCAATAAATTGTTGCTTGACTAACTGCTCTAGGATAAAACTGTTAAGTTCAAGGTTCTTTTTATCTTGAATAGCTTTGAAAATTGGGTCAGTAGCTTTTTTTTCACTGATGATTTTTACAAATACTTCTTTGTAGGGACTTTCTCCAAAAAAGCTATCTACTGAAGTTTCATCTGCTAATATTCTGTTGATTACAGCTTTCAGTTTAGAATCAGGACTTACTTTTGTGTCTCCTTCCATATCCACAAATATCTCATTTCCTGACGCTTTAAGATAGTCTCGAATACTACGCTTTACTCTTGTGTCTGTAACTAAATTTGTATTGGTATCATAGTCCATTCTGGGCTTATTTTCTTGGTCGGGGTCTCCATTTGGATTGCTAAGTGTAGCATCATAGATAAAAAGAAAGTCAGAGTTTTCTTGGATGATTGTATTATTTTCCATTTTTCGAGTGTATTGAATTATTTGTTATCTGATGATTTTACTATTCCAAATGAATATCCTGATAAAATGAAGAACACAGCTTCTTCTGGCTTCATATTCCAATTATTAAAGTCAAAGTAGCTGTTAAACTCTGAGTCTGCGAATATTACTTTTGAAACCTCTTTATATTGTTTTGCTTTTTCCATTAAGCTATTTCTCAAACGTAAAATTTGGGCTTTATCCATGCCGCTAAAATTTACTTTTTCTAATACATTTTTACTTTTATCTTTTTGGATATAAGCAACGGAACTGAGCATTCTGCCTAAATAAAACATCGCTTTTTGGTCTGTTTTATAACTCATTTGCTGGAAAAATGTATTGATTTTTTGTTGGTATTCATTTGTAGAATCTTCTGATAGTTCGGGTACAACGATTTCAATTTCTTCCATTGTATGTAAAAGGTTTAATTGTTTAAGAGCTTGAATTACAGCAAAGTATTTGAATACTGAATCTCGAATAGCAAAATCAAAGTGTTTGTCTTCATATTTTTTTACATTTTTAAATGCTTCATACCGCTTGTATCTATGGCATAAAATAAGGTCACAAAAATGTTTAAAGAGCTTATTCGAGTCTATTTTTCTATTCTCAAACATTAATTTGAAAAGAGAAAGTACTTCATTTTTCTTTTCCTTATCTTTTCTAATTGGAATTATCGAATAAATAGATGCCAAATTGAAATGGTGTTGCTTGCCGTAGTCTGTCATGACAGAAAGCCAATCCACTGAATCTTGCAAATCATTTTTAAAGAAATTATTAACTTCGTTAAAAGTATCAATGATTTTGTAGAAGTGGAATTTACTTACGTCCTTTATTTCATTGATAGTTTTGAAGAAATTTCCATCTGATTCAAAAGCCAAAAATGTTATCCAAAAGGGTGCATCAGTTTCGTATTCAGCACTTGTTACTAAAGTGTCAAAAGAGTTACTATCAAATAATAGCTCCGACTTCTGAAAAATACCTTTGGTTATGTATTGAATATCGACATTTTCTTTGTGGAGAAATTGAGGAATAATACAGTGATCAATACCTGCAATTCTGATTTTCTGGTTTTCTAAAAGGTATTTGGAGGCTCTACTTAATAACAATTGATTGTTATTAGAAACTTGATAGTTTAAGACAAAACTGTTTTTATCGAAAAATGAAGCATAATTTTTCGTTTCTTTTACGAACATTTTATTTAAGCTATATCTATCAGAAAAATTAACTTCGTCAACATCAGGACTTAGTGTGCCTGTAGCATAACATAGCTTTTTACTTACTTCAATTGATGTTTGTTTTTTGCCTTTTTCAAGAAATTTAGCTTTCATAAATTCCTCAAACCCCTCAATTTTAGAAATAGCAGTGGAAGTGTTTATACTATCTTCTGATGATAAAACACTTGTGTAAAAAAGAATGATTTTTGAGGATGGTGATTGTAGTACTGAAGACGTTAACAGCTTTTCATCTATTAATCGCTCTACTTGCCCTTTAGTTTCTTTCTCAATCGTAAATTTTTCAATGAAAATATTACTCAAAGAGAAGAGTTTAGGAAGAATTTTTCCAAGCAAAGTATCATTAAATTGAGGAAAATCTTTTGAAATAGCTTCTTGAAATTGCCCAGAAGAAGGGATATTTCCTTTTGAATCAATTGCACCAAAAAACGTTTTTCTAACTTGTTCTAACTTTCCAGATTCAACACAAGCATAAATAGCCTTATTATTTCCACCTTGAATTTTAATATTCTTGAATGCCAAACACGATTGCTCTTCATCGTATTCTTTCAAAGATGGGTTGAGATAAACATCAGATTTGTCTAAATCGAAAATCAATTCAGCAACATACAATTTGATATTTTTATCTTTTTCTTTCTGAATATTTGGATAATCAATAATATCATCCCATTCGCCACGGTTGTGGCTGAGTTGTGAGCCTAGTTTGATAAGGGTGTCGAGCATTGTATTAATAGGGCTTTATAAAGAATTAGTATGTCAATTTTCAGAAATTAATATGACTTTTTTTAGCGTATTTATACCTGTTTTAAAACCAAACTAAAAATTATTTTATCTAAGAACTCATATAATTAAGTATCTTAAAGTAATATTTTCAAATTTAACTGTAAATTTTCCAGAAAAAAGTGATAAAAATTATCTTTGACATATACTTATTATACGGTCAATAGTTACTCATGAATTAGGCTTTTCATAAGTAACTATTACTGATACCACAAAAGTAATCTTCATCCAGCTCAGGGCATAGAAAGTTACATTTGTGACATCCAGTACATGAAATGGGGCGATTGATAAGTAAGTCAGAATTTGACTTATAGTCATTTTTTGTGTAATTTGTCATGTTTTTGCATTTTTAATGTGAAAAATTATTGATAGCCCATTTCGTGCGTCCGGCCAAGAAGTTACGAGATGGGCCTTTTTACAATCCTTATTTTTTTGGAATGTTCTGAAAAAAGAACAAAAGAAAACGACGGTTTTTCAAACCTATTTTTATGGAAATTTAAAATAAAACTACGGTTAAAGTAAATTATTTCTACAAAGGTATATTTTTCTTTTTTACTCACAAATTATTGTGAGATTTTTTTCTATTTAGCTTTAGCATATTGATGTCTTGTCAATGGTTTTCTACCTATCTTATCTCTGTAATTTTCCTAATTTCCTTTGAATATCCCTTTTTTTGCTCGTTTTTACCGATTTTGAGTTTATCTTTAAGGATTACTTTTTCGTCAACTTATTCGATAAACCCAATATGACTACAAAAACACTCGGGTGTGTTGCAGCTTTGCTTTTGGCAAGTGTTGCTCATGATGTTTCTGCCCAAAAAGGTGGAGAGGAAATCAAAAATCTTAAAAATGTAAATCCGAATGCAATTAAGGCTTCGATGTCTTTCTTGGCCGATGATTTGATTGAGGGGCGACAGCCTGGTACTAAGGGCTTTTCGATTGCCTCAAAATATGTAGAATCGCAATTGATAGCTTTGGGGCTAAAGCCTGCTCTCGAAGGAAATACGTATTGGCAGAAAGTACCACTAAAAAAAGGGGTTGTCGATGAACAAGCCACTACTTTGAGTATTACAACCAATGGACAAGAAGAGGTTTTGGCGTTTGGCAAACACTTTATTGGTAGTCCATATATGCTTTCCGAAAATACTGGGGTCAATGCCGACTTGGTATTTGTAGGCTATGGTGTTTCGGCTCCTGAATTGGGCTACGATGATTATAAAGATATTGATGTGAAGGGCAAAGTTGTCGTGATTATTAATGCAGCACCTGAGGCTTTTGCGTCTAATCAAAGAGCTTATTTTACTACTAATACCGTAAAGTACAACGAGGCTATCAAGCGTGGTGCGGTTGGCTTGATAAGCTTTAATTTACCTAACGACAAGCGTTCGTCTTGGGATGCTACCGTAAGACGTACCAAGCAGGGTGCTTTTAAGTGGCTCGATGCCCAAGGAGTAGCCAACGATGCTTTTGGCGAGCTAAAAGCGGTAGTAACATTCAATACTGATTTTGCTGAAAAGCTATTTGCTAATTCGGGTAAAAAGTTTTTAGAGGTTATAGAGGCTGTAAAAGCGGGTAAATCACAGGCTTTTCCACTCAATATTAGTGCCAAGGCTCAAATCAAAACGAAGTATACTTTTGTGGAAGGCTCTAATTTGGTAGGACTTATTGAGGGGAGCGACCCAAAGCTCAAAAATGAATATGTCGTATATACGGCTCACCTCGACCATTTTGGTATAGGAGCTCCTGTAAAAGGCGATTCTATTTATAATGGGGCACACGACAATGCTTCGGGTGTTGCTATTTTGTTGGAAATTGCCCATACTTTTCAATCTTTGCCCAAAGCACCCAAACGCTCTATTATTTTTACTATTGTTACTGGCGAGGAATTTGGCCTATTGGGCTCCGACTATTTTGTGAGCAATATGCCTTTGAAAAATGGTAAAATTGTGGCTAATTTGGCAATAGATATGCCATTTTTCTTTCATCCTATATTGGATATTGTACCGTATGGTGCACAACACTCAAGCCTCAATAAACAGGTTTTGCAAGCTACTAAGGCTTTGAATTTGCAAGTTAGTCCCGACCCTTTCCCCGAACAAGTAGTGTTTATTCGTAGCGACCATTTTAGTTTTATCAAAAAAGGAATTCCTGCTTTGTTTATAAAAAGTGGTTTTATGACTGTTCCCGAAGATACTGTGGATAGAAGTAAGTCGGATGTAGCTTGGCGAAGCACGATTTATCATACTCCACAAGACGATATGAACCAGCCTTTCGACTTCAATGCTGCTGCTACTCATGTAAAAGTCAATTATCTGATTGGCTATTACGTTGGTAACGATTCTAATTTGCCTTCATGGAATCAGGGAGATTTTTTTGGAGGAAAATTCGGGAAATAAATACATAGGTTTTGGCCTATAAAATGGGGTAATTCTTTCTACTGTACACACAGCAATAGAAAGAATTACCCTTCTGATTTTTGGGGATTAACCAATGATTTCATGGAAAATAACGGTAATGTTTTTTTGCTCTAATATTTGCTTCGTAAAGTTCTTACTCTATCACATCTTCATCTTTTATATCATTTTTGAAAATACTATTTAAAATTAGTCTAAATAAATATTGACTCGTATGTATTCTTCTTATACCTTTGTTCTATTATTTATAACAAGTCTAAATAAAAATAGTCTAAAATTGCTTAGACATACCAAAATAGAATTTGCCAACATGTATTAAATCAACAACCATGAAATATAGAATCGGATTGGGGGTGCTATTCTGGCTAGGAATAGGGTTGAATGCTATTGCCCAACAAATAGAAATTAAAGGAAAGGTAACTGCATTGGGTGGCACGCCCGTAGAAGGGGCCTCGGTGGTATTGGTAGCTCAAAAAAAGGGTGCTTTGACCAACAAACAAGGAATATATCAATTAAAGGTGGCTAAATCTGGCTCTGAAATAATAAAAGTTAGTTATGTAGGTTTTGGTACTGTCGAAAAAAAGATAAGTCTTCAAGGCAATACAAACCTTGATTTTAAATTAGAACCAGCTATTCAAACGCTCAACGAGGTTGTTGTGACAGGACAATACGAACCTCAGTCGATCAAAAACTCGGTGTTTCAGGTAAGGGTAATCGACCGTGCTAGAATAGAACAACGGGCTGCTACCAATTTGTTAGGAATACTCAATAACGAATTAGGTTTTCGCTTTTCCAATGATATGGCCTTGGGTACTACCGATATTCAGTTGATGGGTATGGCAGGGCGAAATGTAAAAATTTTATTAGATGGTGTGCCGATGCTCGACCGAGGCGATACCCGTGAAAGTTTGAATCAAATTGATATTAATACGATTGAACGTATCGAAATTGTAGAAGGACCAATGTCTGTTAATTATGGAACTGACGCATTGGCTGGTGTGATTAATATTATTACAAAAAAGCCTAGCCACAACCAATGGTCGCTATTTGCCAAAGCTCAGGAAGAAACCGTTAGTAACGAATATAAGCTTTCTAAGAAGCAAGATGCTGTAAGGCAAGGTGCTCATAATCAGAGTATTGGTGGTATGTGGCAAAATGGTACGCTTAATGTATCGGCTGGCTTGAGTAGTAATAATTTTGGTGGCTGGCAAGGTAATTCTACTGGACGTAGTAAAGAATGGCTACCCAAAGAGCAGGTATTGGGACATGTAAAATTGGGCTTGACCAAAACAAAGGGGAGTATTTATTACCGAAATGATTTTTTACACGAAACAATCACCAGCTTTGGCAATGTCAATATCAATACGCAACAGGCTCGTGACCAAAAGTTTATAACCGACCGAATGATGCACCAATTGCAGGGCGAACTCCGTATTTCGGAAAGGCTCAGTATGAATGCTTTGGCAGCTTATACCGACTACCAACGCAAAACACAGACATCTATTTTGGATTTGAATACAGGAAAAAGAACTTTGTCGCTTGGACAGGGCGAACAAGATGTAGCTCGATTTGACAACAAAATGGTAAGAACCACCTTTCAATACCGATGGACAAAAGCTATTTCGTTACAGCCTGGTTTTGAGGTAAATATAGATAATGCTAGCGGGGCTAGAATTGCAGGTTCGCCCAAAATCAACGATTATGCCTTTTTTGTATCGTCGGTGATTTCACTTGATTCGAGTATTCAAATCAGGCCGGGCTTGCGGTTTATCCAAAACTCGGTATATGATGCTCCGCCAGTAATTCCGTCTATCAATACCAAAATGAAGCTGAACACCAATTGGGATTTACGTTTGGCCTATGCTCGCGGATTTCGATCGCCAGCTTTACGAGAACTATACTTTAATTTTTTTGATGCCAGTCATTCAATCAAAGGGAATCCTGATTTAAAAGCTGAAGAATCAGATAGTTTTAATGGTTCTATTACCTATTTTTCACCTAAACACACAACCGTTAATTGGAAGTCGGTACTTACGGGTTTTTATAACGATTTCCGTAATTTGATTAGCTATGGCACCGACCCTAGCGACCCTTCGGTATCCCGAACCATTAATATAGACCGTTTTAAAACACTGGGTACAACACTCGAAAATACTGCCGTATGGCAAAATCTACGAGCTACCGTTGGCTTTTCGTATATTGGTCGCTATAACCAACTGTTGAGCGACGAAGAGTATAAAACTCTAACAATGCCCAAATTTTTGTGGTCGCCCGAGGTAAATGCTAATATCATGTACACACTGCCACAAAGCAAAACTACCTTGGGTTTATTTTATAAATATACAGGCAAACGCCCTGCTTATCAGGCCGAAACCGATAGCAATGGTGCGTTAAAAGCTAGCTTGACCGAAGTGGCGGCTTATCATTGGGCTGATTTTACCCTTACCCAAAAATTACCTGCTGGTTTACAGGCTAGTGCAGGTATAAAAAACCTATTGAATGTAACTAGGCTCAATAATTCGGGTACTGCGGGTACAGCAGGGCATAGTACCAGTGGCCCATTGCCCATGAGTTACGGCCGCTCTTATTTTGTAGGGCTTACCTATAACCTTACCAGTAAAAATTAAAAATCTCTATGCTGTAGGGATTAGATTTATAACAACCATGCCTGTAAGAAGAACAAGAGCATGGCTAGTATTTTCTTCTTCATAATCTAAATTTTAGTAAAAAAAATGAAACGTTTATTGAATGTGTGGTTGGTATTGGCCCTAATAAATACCCTATTTTTACTTGGCTGTAAAGAAGACGAAGTCGCTTTGCCCGACAGTTTGGCACAATTTGAAAGTACAGAGCAAGGTATGGATGCTACCAATTCCGAAGCTACGATAAAAGTACAATTATCGAGAGCTGTAGACGTTGCTACAACCGTTACTGTACAAGTAACCTCAACAGGCATGACTTATGGTACTGAATTTGCTACTGTGCCAGCAGCCGTAAGTAATGTGGTAAGTTTGTCTGTACCAGTGGGTAGTAGCGAAGCATCGTTCAAAATAACTAAAACTTCGGGTATATTTTTGAGCGGAGCCGAAACCCTAAAGTTTAAAATTGCGGGTGTAACCAGTCCTGTTTTGATAGGTACAAATGCCGAGTTGACCGTAAAATTTACAGCAATAGTATCGACAGGAACAAACCTCAAACTCAATGGAGGCACGGGTGGTTCGTCGGCAATTAATAGTGTTTTTGTAGATTTTAGCAACAATAACCAAGTAGCAGTTGCTCGTGCAGCTTGGGATTTGGGCTTTTATACAGGCAGTAATTTTGTGGTGAAAATCAATAATACCACCGCAGCAACGGCGTTGGCTACTACCAAAAGCGATATTACCCAAGTAAGTGCAGCCGATACTGTTGGCAAAAACCTTACACTAGGCTTTGAGCCAACTCACTTTGCCCTGATTGATGATATTACTGGCGATATTGCCAATACGGTTATTGCTGCGGTATCGGCTACCGATGCCGATAATAAAGTATATATTATCAACAGAGGAACAGGTGGTTCTACAGCTAAAACAGATTTGATGAAAATAAGAGTTTTGAGAAATACTAGTGGCGGATATACCCTACAATATGCGGGCTTGACCGAAACTGCCTTCAAAACACTGACTATTGCCAAAGATGCAAGCTATAACTTTAGTTATGTGTCTTTTGCAACAGGAACACCAGTAAGTGTTGAGCCTGCCAAAGACCGTTGGGATATTGAGTGGACAGGGGCAGTGTACAAAACCAACTTGTCGGCAACGGTAGAAGTCCCTTATTATTTCTCTGACCAAGTATTCATTAATCATTTGGCTGGAGTACAGGCTGCCGAGGTACTTACCTCTACGGTAAGTTATGACACCTTTGGCGAAAGTAATCTTAGCACTGTTACGTTTAGTGGTAACCGTTCGGTTATTGGTTCGAATTGGCGTGCTACAACAGGTACAATTGGCGTAAAAACCGACCGCTTCTATGTCGTAAAAGATGCCGCAGGAAATATCTATAAATTGAAATTTTTGAACTTTACTTCGGCCGATGGTGGCGAGCGTGGATACCCCAATATTGAATATAAATTAGTAAAAAAGGCTTCATAAGATAGTTGATAAATGAAAAATTATAACAAAAAATACTGGCTATTAGTCTTATGTTGGCTAATCAATACACAAGTATTTAGCCAGAATAAGCCTCAACGGATTGTGTCTATCAGTGGATCTGTAACCGAAATATTGGTAGAACTAGGCTTACAAAATCAGATTGTTGGCACCGACGTAACCTCCAATTATCCTGCGGCGATTGAAAAACTGCCCAAAGTGGGTCATAATAGAGGTATCGGGGCAGAAACAACACTGGCTTTACAGCCCACCATTGTAATAGGTACTCGTGACGAGAAAGGACAATCCTTCCTCAAACCCGAAGTTGAAGAACAGTTTAAATCGGCAGGAGTAAAAGTACAGATGTTTACACAAGAATATAGTATAGAAGGTACTAAAAAGCTGATAAACGATGTCGCCAATTATTTTGGTAAAAAAGCTCAAGCAGCTCGCCTGATTCAGAAAATAGATGCCAACTTGGCAAAAGTTAAAAAGCCAGCCGTAGCTCCCAAAGTCCTCTTTATTTATGCCAGAGGCCTAGGAGCAATGTCGGTTGCGGGTAATGGTACGTCGGTAAAAAGCTTGATAGAATTAGCAGGTGGACATAACGCTACCAATGATTTTGACAACTTCAAGCCACTCACCCCCGAAGGACTTATTGCGGCTAATCCAGATTATATCTTGTTGTTCAATAGTGGCTTGGAAAGTATTGGAGGTATAGATGGTCTTTTGAAAGTACCAGGCGTTGCACAAACCAATGCTGGCAAAAAACGAAAGGTAATTGAAATGGATGGCGTATTACTAACGGGTTTTACGCCAAGAGTTGGCAGTGCTGTATTAGAGCTAAGCGAAAAACTCAAGAGATAAAGGACGTATCGGCAGAATGTGGGGATTGTTAGGGGAAAAATTATCTTATCCTAAAAATCATAATTCTGACAAAATTTTGATACAAAACCACATATATCATCAGTAAGCCCATGAGTGATTAGGTAATAGTTTGATGATTGGTAATTATTCATGGGTCAACTATTTCATTCAATAAAGTAATGAACATAATTGCATTGCAAAAATCTCAGTCAATTGGCTTTAGCTATACCAAAGCAGGAATTGTATTAACCTCATTGATGGTTATTCTTATTGGCGTAGGCATCTGGGCAGTAGGTGTTGGTGCTGTAAGTATTTCTTTCAAAGAGGTAGGATATATCTTGCTGAACGAACTAGGCTGGACAAATACCCATTTTGCCGAACAGCAGGCTGTTATTTTAACGGTTATTCGTTTGCCAAGGGTTTTAATGGGAATCTTGGTAGGGGCAGTGTTGGGTATTACGGGGGCATCTATGCAAGGGCTGTTCCGTAATCCTCTGGCCGACCCCGGACTGATAGGTATTTCGTCGGGAGCATCACTTTTTGCTGTAGGAATGATTGTCTTAGAGCTCAAGGTAATTCAACAACTCAACGGACTTGCGGGCTTATACGGAATGTCATTTGTTGCATTTTTTGGAGCTTGCCTAACTACCGTTTTGGTATATCAACTATCAAAAGTAGAAGGAAAAGCCGTAGTAACTACCATGCTATTGGCTGGTATTGCTGTAAATGCTTTGTCAGGAGCAATTACTGGCCTGATGACCTACATGGCCAACGATGCCCAGCTAAGAACCATCCAATTTTGGGGTTTAGGCAGTTTGGGTGGTGCTTCTTGGGATGCCCTGAAGGTAGCAACGCCTTTGTGCCTTATTCCTATTCTATTTGTACCAAGGCTTGGCAAAGCTCTCAATGCCTTTGCATTAGGCGAAAGTCAGGCCGAACATTTGGGTATTAATCCTATCAGGCTCAAAAACCAAATCATTATCCTTACTACGCTTGGTGTAGGTGTTTCGGTTGCCTTGTGTGGGGCCATAGGCTTTGTCGGGCTAATTATTCCCCATATTATTCGGCTATTTGCTGGTGCCGACCACCGCTTGGTATTACCTGCGTCGGCTCTTTTGGGGGCTATAGTGTTAACCTTGGCCGATTTGGTATCGAGAACTATCGTAGCACCTGCCGAATTACCCATAGGTATTGTTACAGCTATGCTAGGAACACCCATTTTTATTTGGATTTTGGTTAAAAACAGAAATCAATAAGTGATTTAACATTACGCTAAAAGGCATGATACAAGCACAAAATATCCATTATACAATCCGAGGTAGAACATTGCTAAGAGGTGTTTCGCTCGAAGCTCAAACAGGCGAGCTTTTAGCGATTGTTGGAGCAAACGGTGCAGGCAAATCTACTTTATTGAGGCTATTGAGCAAAGAGCTTCTTCCTCATCAGGGCAATATTCAAATCCGCCAGCGGTCGTTAGATTGCTGGACAAGAGAAAGCCTTGCAAGATTTAGGGCTGTACTGGCTCAGCAAAATACCTTGGCTTTCAACTTCAACGTATATGATTTGGTAATTATGGGACGATACCCACATTTTAAGGGAAACCCCAGTGTGTACGACCACGAAATAGTACAATATTGCCTCCAAAAAACAGGCGTAAGTCATTTGTCCGAACGTATTTTTATGACTCTTTCAGGAGGCGAGCAGCAGCGGGTATTTTTGGCAAAAGTGATGGCTCAATTGCTAGATTATGAAGCTATTTTGGATGAAAATTATGTGTCTAAAGCCCCTAAATACCTTTTGCTCGACGAACCCATCACTGGTCTGGACTTGTATCATCAACATAATTTGTTACAAATAGCCAAAGAACTCACCCAGAAGGGTTTTTGTGTGATTGCTATTCTCCACGACCTCAACTTGGCTTTGCAATATGCCGACCAAGTACTGCTGCTGAAACAAGGCGAGGTATTGGGCTATGGCAAGCCCGTCGATGTATTGAGCCCTCATAATGTATTAGAGGCTTTTAATATTGCGGTCAATCTTATTCATCAGCCAGACATGGCTTGTCCATTTATTGTACATTGTCAAGAACCAATTTCAAACAAAAAAACAGAGATATGTCAACCGCAACACTTTCATTAAAAGAACGTTATCAAGAATTTAAAAATGAAAATCCTAAAGTGAGAATCCGTGATGCGGCCAAGCAATTGGGCGTATCTGAAGCCGAATTACTTGCCACATCGGTAGGTGAAAATGTAATTCGACTCACAGGCGATTTCAGAGAGCTTCTCAAAGAAATACCTTCGCTGGGCTATGTAATGGCACTTACCCGCAACGAAAGTTGTGTTCACGAACGCAAAGGGGTTTATGAAAAAGTATCATTCAACAACCACGTGGGCTTAGTACTGGGCGAAGATATTGACCTTCGTTTGTTTATGACTCATTGGAAATTTGGTTTTGCTGTCAAAGAAAACAATCAAAGCTTACAGTTTTTCGACAAAAACGGCGAGGCTGTTCACAAAATTTTTTTGCAAGAAAGTAGTAATATTGAAGCGTATAACCAATTAGTCGACATTTATGCCGACCCAATTCAGTCGTCGTTTCTCGAAACAGAAGCCTATCCAGCACCCGAGCCTGAGAAAAAAAACGAAGAGATAGATATTGTTGGCTTTCAGGCCGACTGGTTAGCGTTGAAAGATACCCACGAGTTTTTTCCGCTTTTACGCAAATATGGCGTAGCCCGCGAGCAAGCATTATACTTAGCTCCAGAAGGACATGCTCAGGCTATTTCGGTAGAACAAGTAAAGGCTATTTTGGGCGAAGCCTCAAACACAGCTCTTGAAATAATGATATTTGTGGGTAGCCATGGCTGTATCCAAATTCACACAGGTTTGATTGAAAAATTGGTACAAATGGGGCCTTGGTTCAATGTACTAGACCCTCAATTTAACCTTCATTTGCGAGAAGACCATATTGCCCAAGCTTGGATTGTGAAAAAACCAACTACCGATGGCCTTGTAACTAGTATCGAGCTATTTGATGAAGCCCACAATCAAATTGCCTTGATTTTTGGGAAACGTAAACCTGGCAAGCCTGAGTTGGAAGCTTGGAGAGCTATCATTGCCAAGTATTTGTAATAGCTTGTAGCAGATTTTTGAACTATTGGATGTAAAATTATTTTCAAAACCCCGAATCTAGTCCTTCAAGCAGCTAAAAGCTTGAAGGATTTTTTTTGTTTTACTATTTTTCAATAAAGCACATCTTTTCAATAAAGCACATCAGCCTTTTGTAACTGGTAAATAAGCTTGCTAGTATAGATTCAAAACCAATTCAGTGAATCCTGTTTCTCAACGCTTTAAGTATCTTTTTAGCAAAGTTCAAGCGGCTTTTCTATTATTTTACCCAAATAGCAAACTATTCTAGTCTTTTTTTTGTTAAAACGGCAGTGATTTTACAAGCCAATTGCTTGTTTTGCTTTAAAAATGTGTCCTTTCTAACTATAGCAACCACTTGTTAGAGGATACCCACCCATGAAGATAATCAAACGCAATATTTTTGCGTAAATTTGCAATATGTTAGAAAGACCAATTACCGACTGGTTACCTCTCACCAAAAAAGAGGTTGAAAAACGAGGCTGGGATGAAGTAGATGTAGTACTTATTTCGGGCGATGCTTATGTAGACCATCCTGCTTTTGGGACGGCTGTAATCGGCCGTATTATCGAAAGTGAGGGTTTTAAAATTGCTATTGTAGCACAACCCAACTGGAAAGATGATTTAAGAGATTTTAAAAAATTTGGTAAACCCAAATACTTTTTTGGCGTAACTGCGGGCTGTATGGATTCGATGGTAAACCATTATACCGCCAACAAACGCCTTCGTTCCAACGATTCTTATACGCCTGGTGGCGAAGCGGGCTATCGTCCCGATTACGCAACCACAGTGTACACACAGATTCTCAAAAAACTATACCCCGATGTACCAGTACTCATTGGTGGTATCGAGGCATCATTGCGTCGAGTAACACACTACGATTATTGGCAAGATAAACTAATGCCAACTATTTTGTTCGACTCAGGGGCAGATATGCTTGTATATGGTATGGGCGAACAGCCTCTTCGTGAAATTCTGCGTTTGGTACGCCAAGGTGTTCCTTTAGATACCATTCGGAATGTGAATCAAATTGCATTTTTACAAGAAACCCAAGAGTCGCTCCAAGACTTTAATAATTGGGAAACAGTGGAAATGGCAAGCCATGAAGAGTGCTTGAAAGATAAAATTAAATATGCGGCCAACTTCAAAATTGTAGAAGTTGAATCAAACAAATGGCAAGCCAATCGTATTATTCAGAAAGTTGGCAAGAAAACCTTGGTCATAAATCCTCCTTTCAAAACAATGGAAGAGAAGGAAATGGACAAATCATTTGATTTACCTTATACCCGTTTGCCACACCCTAAATACAAAAAGCGAGGGGCTATTCCAGCTTATGAAATGATTAAGTTTTCGGTAAATATGCACCGTGGGTGTTTTGGAGGTTGTAGTTTTTGTACAATTTCGGCACACCAAGGCAAATTTATTGCATCTCGTAGCCAAGAATCTATCATGAAAGAGGTAGATGAAATTGTAAAACATCCAGAGTTTAAGGGCTATATTTCTGATTTGGGCGGGCCATCGGCCAATATGTATCGGATGAAGGGCAAAGATGAATCTATTTGTAATCGTTGTCAGAGTCCAAGTTGTATTCACCCCGTAATATGCTCAAATTTAGACACTTCGCATAAGCCTCTTACCGAAATCTATCGCAAAGTAGATTCTCACCCAGGTATCAAAAAGGCGTTTGTGGGTTCGGGGGTGCGTTATGATCTATTGGTTGACGATTTCAATAAAAACAATCAAGATGGCAATCACGACGAATACATGGAACAGTTGGTGACTCGTCACGTATCGGGTCGTTTGAAAGTTGCTCCAGAACATACTTCCGACAATACACTTAGAATAATGCGTAAGCCTTCTTTTAAATATTTCAAGAAGTTTAAAGAAAAATACGACCGTATTCAAGATAAGCATAACCTCAAACAGCCGCTTATTCCGTACTTTATTTCATCGCACCCTGGTTGTGAGGAGGCCGATATGGCCAATTTGGCAGCCGAAACCAAAGATTTAGGTTTTCAGTTGGAGCAAGTGCAGGATTTTACGCCTACACCAATGACTGTAGCCGAGGTGATTTACTATTCGGGAGTACATCCTTATACATTACAACCTGTAGCCACGGCCAAAACACGAGAAGAAAAACAAAACCAAAATCGTTATTTCTTCTGGTACAAGCCTGAGTTTAAAGGTTGGATAAAACAAAGATTACAAAAACTCAATCGTCCAGATTTGGCCGAGCGATTACTGGCAAATCCACAAAAGCAAGCAGCCGATAAGTTGATAGCCGAAACAGAAGGGAAACCCGCTAAGAAAAAAAATAAATTTAGACGCTAACCAATAGGCGAATTATTAGCCAACAACAAAATATTTGTTAGCACAAAATTGAAAATATAAGTCATCTCGAATAATCAACAAGGCGGTCGAAAAACTAATTTCGACCGCCTTGTTGATTAATAGTCAATAAATGCCTAATATTTGTTAATAGGATACGAATTGATTCGCATCCTATTGTAACAAAAAGCACGATGGTTTACTTACATGAATCCCAATAAATACAAACAAAAGGTCTCTATTTTAAATTATCCCAAAATTCGGGACGATTTATGAGATTTGTTGCTAGGGTAATCCTAAAATGCCAATAAGTACAGAAAAAACAAATAATCACCTCTGAAAGAGATAGTCAAATATTTTTTGATACAATCACCAATCCCAAGAAGCCCTAAAAAGAAGCTACGAAATTTTATAAGAAATCGATTCATTCTTTGTAAATAAAACCCTCCAATGACTTTTCTTTATCCTGATTTTTGACAGACAAATCTACTCTCAAACGATATTTTCTTTCCTATTAACGAGCAAATTTATTCGCTCGTTACCGTTAACCTAAACAGCTTTATATCTCAACATTGGAACAAATCTAACTTACCCAAATCTTATTTCTGAATAAGTTAAATGAATCTTTCAAATGTTGATTGATTAATAATAGCACTACCAATACTAGCAATACAAGCCCAATACCCGTAAAAATTTCCATATTACTTAGTAATATATCTTGTTTTTGAACTGCTACGCCAATTTGTTGCATAGCCAATTGGTAAGCATTGTCGGCGGTGTAGCCTTTTGCCAAAAAGCTATTTTGTAACTGGGCGATTCGCTGTTGAGTTTCCTGACTTTCGGGTGCAATAAACTGACGAAATTTATGAAAGTGTTTGGCTTGAAAAAATACCTGAGCATTTTGCATGATGCAAAAGCCAATATTAGTACCCCAAAAACGTCCTGAAACTCCAACCGCTCCCGAAAATGGAGCCAAATGTGATGGCACCGATGAAACCGTAAATAACACCAATGGCACAAATAGCGTTCCGACGGCTATGCCTTGAAGCATATAAGGCACAACAATATCGACCAAAGCCACATCTGGAACAAATAGAAACGTAAACCATAAATGATGAATAGCCATCAACAAAAATCCTATGACAAAAATAAAACGAGTGGCCACACCCTTGGCCATAAGAATACCAGCAAAGGTAATTCCAATCATATCGCCTAAGGCATTCAAATACTGAATGTTGGCTACTCTGATAGGCTCCCAATTCCATACCTTGCTCATGGTAGCATGACAGATATTGAGCGAAGAACGAGAGATATAAAAAAGTATAAAAAGCAATAATCCAGTACGTAAATTGGCATACCGAAATACAGTCATATCAAAACAAGGTCTTTTTACGGTCAATTGTCGGATGATAAATAATGCACTAAATATCAGGCAAATAACTGTGGCTGTAACAATTTGGGGTGACTGAAACCAGTATTTTTTTTCGCCATAAACCAAAATAAAAGCACCGCTCAAAATATCGGCACAAAGCAATACAAAGCTTGTCCAATCCACTTGATATAGAGGTACTTTTCTATGAAAATGGTTGTTGTTGAATGTCAAAGAAATAAGACCCACACACACAATCTGGAAAAAGGCCGAGCCATAAACCATATAAGTCCAGTCTGACCAATCGAGTATCCAAACGGCAATGTTTACGATAAAAGGTGTAGCAATTAGTAATGCTCCGTAAGTCAGCGAAAAAACGACAATTGTAGCATTTTGTGTTTTGAATCTTGAAAGCAACAAAATCCTCAAGGGAATCCAAGGTAAGGCCATCAAAATACCTTCGATAACCCTAAGTATAGCAAATACGTAAAAGTCGTTGGTATAGGCCGATACAATAAACAAAATAGCTGAAAAACAGTAGATTACCACAAAGTAGTTGCGGGTAGGGAAATACTTGAAAAGCCTACCTTCAATCATGATGGTAGCCAAAAAAGTACCATAAGTTAGGCTCATCGTAAACTGCAAATCTTCGGGTTCGATGTCAAGATAGCTGGCCGAATAAGTAATATTTGAAGTGTATAAACCCAAAAGTACCATTGAATGTAGCATACAAAAAACCAGAATACTCAGAATTGCCCAGTTTGGAACCCATTCTTTGAAAATACTATTTCCAGAAGCAGACATAATAAAAACTTTGGAGGAGGTGAAAAATTGGAATAAGGGTTGCCCTACAACTTTGATTGGCTATAAGGCAACCGCTGTTTTTAATACAATCGAGTGATTTTGTTTTGTTAAAAAAGGGGTGTACTCAGTATAAAAAATAATCTATTTGTCTTCGTGTTTGGCTATTACTTCGACGTTCATTCCTGCTCTTAGAAGTGGATAAAAAGGGTCGTCAATCTCCATTATTTTGATACGAATAGGTATCCGCTGTTCTATTTTTACAAAATTACCAGTAGCATTATCGGGAGGTAAAAGCGAAAAACGAGCCCCACTGGCAGGTGAAAACGATTCAATTTGTCCTTTCCATTTTTTGTTACCAGTAGCATCGGCAGTAAAACTTACGATTTGTCCAATTTTCAAAAAACGTACTTGTGTTTCCTTAAAATTGGCCGTTATCCATTTTTCTTTGCTTACTACCGACACCAAAGTTTGCCCTTCTTTTACCAACTGACCCGCCTGTAGGTTTTTTTTGCCTACCCAGCCATCGTATGGAGCAGTAATAACTGTGTAAGAATAAAACAATTTGGCGTTATCGAGTACAGCTTTTTTCTGTTTGATAATCGTATTGCCGTAAGGTATTACCGATGCAGCTTCTTTGGCTAGTAGCTCGGTAGCTTTGATACTTTCAACAACCTCGTTGTATTTGGAAAGAGCCGCTTCATAATTGGTTTTGGCCCATTCTACTTTTTGTTCGGTGGCCGCTTCTTCCTTGAGCAAGTTCAAATACCGCTTATATTCTCGTTCGGTTTCCCAAACATGGGCTTTGGTGGCATCTAACTGAGCCTGATGAATAGCGATTGTTCCCTTGGTAGTTTGAGCTTTGTTTTCTATAACATTTTCATTTTTCAGGGCATTCTCAAAATCGGCGTATGCCATATCAAGTTTGGCTTTGTACTCACGATTGTCGATAGAAACAAGGGTATCTCCTTTATGAACAAAGGCATTTTCGGTGTACCAAACCTTGTTGATATAGCCCGACACTCGGCTCATAACAGGGGTTACGTATTGCTCTATCTGAGCATCGTTGGTTTCTTCGTTATTTTTATAAAAAACATAAAACCAGCCACCCATAGCAATACCGCCAAGGGTTATGCCTCCTGCAAATACACTTACCAAAGTGTTAAAAATTCTACTTGTATCGGTTATTTTTGGGGTATTCATGATATTTTGCTTTTATAGTTTACCACAAGCATACAACAAGTCGTAATATTTTGCTGTAGCTTCAATTTGGATAGAAAGATGATTGTATCGTGTTCGTAGCAAAGCATTGTCGGCATCCATCATGTCGGTATGCAAAGCGAGTTGATTAAAATACTTGTTTTTGATAATTCGATAGTTTTCTTCTGCCTGATTAATAGCCTTTTGGGTAACCCTTATTTTGTCTTGGGCTTCTTGATAGGCCATGTATTTTCTGAAAACATTATCATAAATTTCATCTTTGACAATATCCTTTTGTACCTGACTAATTTGTATTTTTTGTGTAGCAATACTCATCTTGGTTTTGTTTTTGAATAGATTAGAAATGCTATAATTAATATCTATTCCGGCTCGGCCAAGGCTATACAAATAGGGGTGTGGTGGAAAAAGAAAAAGCATATAGTTGGGGTAGTTGAACCCAAACGTACCAAAAAAACTTACTGTTGGATAATAGTTGGCTTTTACCGATTTTCTATCAAGCAGATTGATTTCGGTATGGGTCTGAGCCATTCTTAACTCTTCTTTGTTGAGGGCAAAAGCCAGATACTGCTCAATAGAGCCGAGGTTTTCGTGTGGGGCTATGGCGTTGTTGCTATCAACAGTCAATGAGTCATTTTCTGGAATTTGCAAAAGTGTTTTTAGGTCGTGCGATAATACAGCAAGATTGCGATCGTTTGAAATAGTGGCCAACTGAATATCTGAACGCTGTAATTCGGCCTGTAAAACCTCTTCTTTGGTAACTGTTCCATTTTTCTGAAAGGCTTTTACCACTTTGAGCCGTTCTTCTTCTTCTCGGAGGTTTTCGGTAAGTAATTTTTTGAACTCAATCAATTTACAAATACCCAAATAGGTTTGGATTACCTCTATTTGCTTATCGTTTGTAATTTTTTCGAGCTGGATGTTTTCTAATTCATGCTCCTTTTCTGCTTTTTGAATAGCATATTTGATTTTATGTCCCATATAAATAGGCATTTTGGCATTGAGCGTAATGTCGTATATATCGGGAATGGTTTTATAAAACTTGGTAACGTCGCTGTGTTGGTATTCTACCAAATTACTCATTCTATAATAAGAGGTATGCAAATCAATATCGGGCAGTTGGATTTCCTTTTTTTCTTTGATAAGTTCCTCACTAATACCTAATTGCAGTTTTGCTTTTTGGATATTGCGGTTGTTGCTTTTGGCCAAAGTGAGGGCCTCTGTCAAATTGATTGTTAGGACATGCGTAGGTTGCCCTGTGGTATGCTGGGCATAAAGGCTTTTATGATGAACCAATACCGTATACAGGATGGCATAATAAATACGCCTATCCGAGAGGATTCTGAGGGGTTTCATAACGAAAATTGTATAAAATATAATTTTGAAAGAGTGAAATACAGTCTCTATAATGAGCCAGTTGTTGAGCTAGTAGTTTTATTATTAATTCATGAAATCGGTATGTATATGGTTTATTGTTAAATTAAGGTAGAACCATTTACATTTCATCGATTGAGCGTACTAGATTCCCAAACAGTTTTGTTTGCCATCCCAAAATCTGTACGCCCAAAACGCAAGTAATCTAACCCTCTATTTGTCAATCGTCATGTTTCCTTTTTCAATCAATCGAACGTGCCATTGAAGGGCTTCATTGAGCAAATGGGGCGTTTGACCGCCTTTTTCACAAGCACGTTCAAAATAGTCTAGCAACAATGGGCGGTAGTCGGGGTGCGAACAATTTTCAATAATCTTAATAGCTCTTTCCCTCGGAGCAAGCCCCCTTAAATCTGCCAAACCGTAGTCTGTTACAATAATATCGACATCGTGCTCGGTATGGTCTACATGCGACACCATCGGTACAATATGCGAAATTCGGTTTTCTTTTGAGGCTGCTTGTGTGACAAAAATGCTGAGATAGGAGTTTCGAGCAAAATCGCCAGATCCACCTATTCCGTTCATCATATTTGTGCCATACACGTGTGTAGAATTGACATTGCCATAAATATCGCATTCGATAGCCGTATTGATGGCAATAATGCCTAAGCGTCTGATCACCTCGGCAGCATTACTGATATTCTGAGGACGCAAAAGAATTTTGTCTTTGTATCTCTCAAAATTCATAAAAAGTCTTTGATAGCATTCTTTTGAAACGGTAATAGATGAAGCCGACGCAAAAGTCATTTTGCCTGCATCCATTAGCTCGAAGGTGCTATCTTGAAGCACCTCCGAATACATGGTTAAATCATGGAATTCGCTATGAACAAAGCCATGCAAAATAGCGTTGGCTACTTTGCCAATACCTGCCTGAAGTGGCAATAATGAGTATCCTAAATGCCCTTGACGAACTTCTTCTCGAAAAAACTGAATAAGGTGTTCGGCAATAGCCGTTGTTTTTGTATCGGGCGGAGCAATATTGGCAGCACTATCCGACAAATTGGTGAATACAATTCCGACGATTTTGGAGGTATCCACAGGGATACTGTTTTGTCCAATACGAGTATCGGCCGACGTAATCGGGATAATCGAACGGTTGGGATAATCGCCTACATAAAAAATATCATGAATACCTTGTACGCTTGTAGGTACAGCAAGGTTGATTTCAATAATGATTTTCTGAGCTTTTGCGATAAATGTTGCCGAATTTCCTACCGACGTAGTAGGTATAATGCTGCCATCTTCTTTAATCATAGCGGCTTCAATCACGGCTATGTCTATGGCGGGTAAATGTTGGTTTTGAATCAACTCGGCTGTTTCGCCCAAATGCTGGTCGATAAAAAGAATATCACCTGTATTGATATATTTCCTCAGTACGGCATCGGCCTGAAAAGGCATTCTTTTTGATAAAATATGGTTTTCGGCCAGTAGCCCGTCGGTGTCGTGTCCTAGCGATGCCCCTGTAATAAGCGTAATTTTGAGCGGCGAGGTTTTTCCTCTTTCAGCCAAGGCTTGTAAAACAGCCTTGCTGTCGCCTGCACGAGTAAATCCACTTGAGCCAACAACCATGCCATCTGTAAAAAATCGAGTAGCCTCATTGGCCGACATAATTTTGTGGAGAAGCTCGGGTTGTTGTATTCTTTCCTGATTCATAGTAATTGACAAATGGTTGAAAAAGCTAAAAAAAGGGGCTAAGGATAAAGGCAATAGCTAAAAGTGGCAATAACTGATTGTTTTGGGAACTTACATTTGCTGATGCTATCGAGTTATTGCTGATGACCTACTGGCCTATTCACCTAATTGTTTATTGAGATTATTTTTATGCCCCTAAATTTTGGATATATATGTCGATGAAGTATAATATGACAAATTTAGTTGGTAGGTTTGTGGTAGAAATATCTTAAAAAGTCAAATATTTATTCATTTCGGCCATGAGCTTAATTGCTACAAAATACTACCTTACAGAAGTTGATAAGTTGTCTGATTCGATTTATTGTTATCATGATGCCATGGGCGAAAACTTGGTACAGCCACATACACACCAAAAGGCCCAATTGTTGTACACAGAAGGAGGGGTAGTACATATTTCGATACCCGAAAAGACGTATTTTTTGCCAGCAAGGCATTACTTATGGATTCCAGCAGGTGTTGAGCATAGTATTCATGCTAGCTCGCCCGATATAATTATGCGGAATTTGTATTTTCCTACCAGTCAAAACGATGTAGATTTTTATGCCAATACAGCGATTTATCCTGTCAATGATTTGTTGATGCAATTGTTTTTGTTTTCCAATCGTTGGCATGGCGACATTGTGCCTAGCGACATTCCTAATTTTACGATAGCTTTGGCCATAAAGGCATTATTGCCATCTATTAGTGCTTTTAGCTTGCCCTTGGCATTGCCCTATCCCAAAGATGAACGTTTGACAAAACTGATAGATTTTATGAGGAATAACCTTCATAACCCTATTGTGTTCTCTGAAATATGCCAGCAATTTGGATTTAGTCAGCGGAGTTTATCACGTTTATTTCAGGCCGATTTAGGGATGTCGTTTATTCAATTTTATACTATTTTGCGAATATTGAAGGCTTTACAATTGCTATTAGAAGAAAAACTGCCTGTCAATGATGTGGCCATTATGGTTGGCTACAGTAGCATACCTACCTTCAGTAATACCTTTTATAACCTAATGGGTTTTCGGCCGTCTGATTATGCCAAAATGAAGCGAGTGTTGGAGTAATGGCACAAAAAAGGCTCTTGGTGCTACACCAAGAGCCTTTTGCTGTATTCTGCTGATTAAGCGTGTTTCAAAAGGTTTTGAGACAAAACAGCTTTTGGAATATTACCGCCTACTAATCTTTCTTTCAATTCACCATTTTTGAAAATCATCAAAGTTGGAATAGAACGAATACCCAAAGTTGCAGGTACAACCGAATTAGCATCTACATCCATTTTAGCTACAATTGCTTGGCCTTCTACATCTCCTGCCAATTCTTCTACAACTGGGCCTATCATTTTACATGGACCACACCATTCTGCCCAAAAATCTACTAATACAGGTTTGTCTGAATTTATTAGCTCCTGAAAGTTTGCATCAGTTGCTACAACATAATTTCCCATTTTATTTTTAATTAAGATTAATATTCACGTTCAAAGTTAAAACAAATTGATATACTTTCTTAGTTCATTTTTTGTTGAAAATGAAAGAGTGTTTTGGTATATTGTTGATTAACAGTATTTTGTATTTTTAAAATGCGGTTAATATTTATGGATTTTGGCCTTTTAAATCAAATTTTTCGGAAAAGTACCTGTATTGATAATTAATACTTTTCATAAAATTTCTTTATTCGGCGGGTGAGTTGGTCATAAATAGGCTTGGTAAATTCTGTAAATAATTGCTGTGGTGGCGGAGGCAGTAGCTCTTTGTTACGGGTCAAATTGAGCTGGTCTTTGGTCAAAGCCCTTTCATCGCCATTAAAACTTGCCCATTCGTTTACCCAAACAAAATTCCCTGGGATTTTTTCTCTTGAAATAACCTGATTGGTTTTAAAATCAATGATTTGCATATCTAATACGCCATTTGAGGTAACTGTTTTGCGAGTTTTGCTAAATTTGGCCGTTACTTTATTATAAACAGGTATTTTTTTATTGTTTACGGTTGCTTCGCCTACTTTTACGCTGTCTTTACTGGTAAGGGTTTCGGTATTGGTATTGACATACGTTTGGCCAACGACAAATTCATCAAACTGCAAACGGATGATATGCTGTGGCTGAAGCTTGATATTGGTAGCTTCTTCTGGAGCATAAAATTGGATAAACTGATTGAGTTTAGGGTTGGTTCTCAAAAACTCATTCACTTTGTCTTGAAAATACTCATTGCTAAGTTTGTAGGTTCTCGACGTTACAGTTACTTGTTCTACCACTACATTAATTACGGCAAGGTTATAGGCCTGATTAATTTTTGACTCAGTGTCTTTATAATGAGGTACTAACTCGCTGGCACGCAAAAAATCGGAATAAGCTTGTTTGGCAGCTTGCCGGTTGTTGCTTGCGGTATTCAACAACGCATTGCCCGACATATAGCGGTCTTCGGCAGCAAGGTTTTGAGCCGCTTGAAGCGGTTCTACATATTTTTTGGCATCGCCTATAGTTCTTATACAAGCAGGGCATTGGTCGAGGGCTTCGCCCAATTGGTTGATAGTTTGGTATTCGGCCACTACTTTTTCCCAGTGAAAAGCCTCCGTTGATTTTTCCCAATTGGCAACTCTATTATTATGATACCGCAGAGCCATAGGATATGCTTCTTTGAGTACTTGTTGCGAAGTAGAATTGGTAGGGCTTTTTTGCAGGCGATTGATGGCTGTATAAACCGCTTCATCATAATTTCCTTGTTCTAAGGCTTTTTTACCTGTCGAACAAGCAAAAATGGCAATACTGATACTGAGTACGGATAGAGATTTTTTGAACATCTTGAATTTTGATTGAGCAATAAGGTATTAAGAGATATGTTAAATTGACTTTTAGTGAGAAACAAATTTGAGTCCAACAATAGAAGCGATGAGGGTAAAAATAAAGAAAATACGCCAAAATTCAGCAGGTTCTTTAAAAAAAACAATTCCTATAATAGCCGTTCCGACTGCCCCGATACCCGTCCATACGGCATAGGCTGTACCCATTGGCAGTGTAAGCGTGGCTCGATAAAGCAAATACATACTGAGAGTAAGGCTAAAGAAAAACCCCAATAACCAAAACAGTGCAATATTGCCTGTCGATTCTTTGGCTTTGACTAGGCAAGTAGTAAACCCTATTTCGCTAAGACCAGCAATAATAAGTAAAATCCAGTTCATAAGTAGATGGTTTGTTATAAGGGCAAATTTAGACATAAATCTACGAAACGAAAAAAAGGGTCATAAGCCCTTTCTATTGTTGATTACTACAAAGTATTATTTCTGAAACTTTGCTTTGTAATATTGTTCTTCTAATGCGGTAGGTTTTTTGGGTTGTTTTACTCTCGAAAAACGATTTCTATGCGAGAAATACAGGTCTAAAATATCGTTGCCGTTGGCTTCTACAATGATTACGTCAGGTTCTGCAAATTTAGCTTTTTCGTTGTATAATGAAATATAATCGTCGATAGAATACCCCCACATAGCTGAGTTGATGATTTCTTTGTCGGGAAACATATCTTGTAAAATGGCCGAACCTGTAAATTTATTGTCGAGAAAAGGGAAATAAAATTCAGAATCGCCCATGAGCAAAATACGTTGTTTGGTTTTGGTGGTAGCCAAGTCGGTATCCATTCTAAACCCTTGGGCATTACTTTTTACCCGATAAGGCAACCCTTTTCCTCCATCCGAAATTTCGTCGGTATTGGGTGTCAAATCGCCCCAAACTTCAGGCTTTTGGGCAAATGTAGCACTAGATTTTACATTCCCAAATTGTTTGATAATAGGGGCAAGTTCGTTGGCTACTACTTTAGCTCCTTCTTTCGACCAGTGCCCATCTTTGGGAATCTGCGTAATAACAGCAGGGTCCATATCGGCAATTTTGGTGGTCAAATCAAAATAAGGAATATTCAGTTCTTTACAATAGCCTTCAATCAAGCCCTTACCCTCTTTGTTGATTTGGGTTAGACTGTTTCCTACTTCTGGCGTAAGAAATGTAATTACTAATTGAGCCCCATTGGCCTTGGTTAGGCTGTTGAGCTTGCTTAGTTGGGCTTTGTATCGGTTTTGAAGCTCGGTATACACTTTTTGTGATAGCGAATCAGATTCTGCAACAATTTCGTCTCGTGGGATTTCTGGAAATTGCCCAAGAATTTCTTCTTTAGCATTGGTTTCGGTACTTTGGGTAGATGTGGTTTTGGTTTCAGAGCAAGAAGTAAATAGCAATGTTCCTGCAATAAGGATTTGTAAGTGGATGTTTTTCATTCTGGTTAATTTTTGAAATAATTAATTTGTCTGTTAAAATTTGAAATATATATACTCTGTTGAATTGTGGGCTGGCCAAAAATAAATAATACTACCAAGCATTATGGCATAAATAATTGCTCGTAGATAGAGCGGTTTGTGCTGAATATCGGCTGTATGTATTTGATTTCGTTGAAAAAACTCAACCAAAACTACGCCAAGCGACAATAACATAGCTTCATGACCAATATCAGGGATGTTTAGTTGCCCGACTTTGAACATTTCTTGGTAATATAGTATAGCTGAGGTTAGGTTTGGAGAGCGAAAAAACACACGTGTTAGTGAAATTGAAATAAAAACTAGCAATATGGGTAAAAGGTTTTTCCATGTATAATTTTGGTTTTTGGGATTGCGAGTTAAGCCCAACAGAATAGAAATAACAAATAACAGACCATTGGCAGTACCCCAAAGAATATAAGTGCTATTGGCACCATGCCAAAGCCCACTTATAAAAAAAACGGCTAGAACATTAAAACAATACTGTAGCTTGAACTTCCCACGCCCACCCAAAGGAATATAGATATATTCTTTTAGCCAAGCACTCAACGAAAGATGCCACCTACGCCAAAACTCGTCGATACTTCTCGAAATAAAAGGAGCGTTGAAATTGGGATTGATTTTGATACCAAGCAACCTAGCCAAGCCCCAAGCCATATCTGAATATCCCGAAAAATCCATATATACCTGAAAACTGTATAAAAACACCCCCAACCACAAATATGGGGCTTCTAAAGCATCATGATTATAGAAAATATAATCTACAGGTGTAGCCAAGGTACTTGATACGATTACCTTTTTGAACAATCCCCAAATAATGCGTTGAATAGCCTGTTCGGTACTTTCAAGGCTCAAGTTTTTAGGTTCGGCATATTGTGCCAAATCTCGATATGCAATAGGTATTGGCCCCGAAAGAAGTTGTGGGAAAAATGAGAAATAAGCAAGGAGGTTGATAATACTGAAAGAAGGCCGTAGTTTTTCTCGATATACATCGGTAACATAACTATATGCTGCCAAAATATAATAACTAATACCCACAGTAGTAGTAAATGAATACCACGTAATGTTGTGATGACGCTCGCCCAGAATCCAGTGGTAATATTTACAAATAAAAAGCTGAAAAAGAAGACTTGTTATTACAAAATAATAGATAAATACCTTGAATCTTTCAAGTTTTGTTATGGCAATAGCACCTATCCAACAAAATATAGAAATGGCTACAAGCAAAACACTCAGTCGGTAGTCGTCCCAACCATAAAATACCAAACTACCTATTATCAGAATACTATTTTGGAGAGTAGTGTTCTTTTTGGCTGCCCAATAAATAGGGAAAAAAAAAGCAAAAAAGTACACAAACTTTAGCGTATTAAATGGCATATATTATTTAGTTATAGTGGAAAAAGCATACATAAAAACAGGATATCTATTGTATAGTCAAGAGAAACCTTCATACTGTTGCCTACTAGGCTATTAAAATGCAAGAAGAATGGATGAGGTAAGTATGTTTATAGCTATTAATTAGGCAGGAGTGGTAATTTATGTGAAAATGAGGAATGTTTTTGTGAAGAACAAATAAAATAAAAACTATTTTAATGAAAATTGGTGATAAAAATTAAATAAAAAACACAGTGAGGCTAGATACATCGTGTATCTAGCCTCACTGTGTACATCTGTGTTTTTTACTGAAAGGTGATTAATTAAGTTTGTAGGTCAAGCCCTTCAATTGTTGAAGAGCCTCCAATAATTCGTTGGTAGGCGAAATTTTATTTTTGCGAGAAAGCATCGTTACCTCCACTTTATCGTCGGGGTCTACTACCATAATCGATAAGCTACAATTGCCTTGATGCTGGTTCATAATACTATTAAGTTGTTGTACCAAATCGGCATTGACACTTTGCAGCCCTACAATAATACGCAGTTCTTTGGTGTATTTATCTCGAATTTCGGAAAGAAGCTGCATCGAAACAGGCTTAAATTCCCACTCGTCGGGTCTTCCCCAACGGTTTTTGATTTGCCCCCGAATATACAAAAATCTATCTTGAGCTACATATTTAGAAAGGTTGACAAAATCTTCACCAAATAAGGCAAATTCATAGCTACCATTGTAGTCTTCGAGGGTAAAAAGCATAAAAGGATTACCATTTTTAGAATACCTTTCTACCACTTTGGTTACAATACCACCTACACTTACCTCTTTTCCTCTAAAAACAGGTTCCATCACACGGTCGAGGGTACTACTACAAAAGCTTTCAAGTTCGAGGCGATAGGTATCGAGAGGGTGTCCCGAGATATAAATACCTACAACATCTTTTTCAAACTTTAGCCGCTCCATTTGCGACCATTTCTCAATCGTCGGAATTTTAGGTTTGGCAATATCTGCTCCGCCACCTTCGCCGAGCATTCCAAAAAGCGAAGCCTGAGCCGACGATGCTACTTCTAGCGACTTGTTGGCATACCGAATGATTTTTTCGATAAAAGAACTACCTTCACTTTCATCAAAATAAATAGCTCGGTGAATTTCAGGATAGCAGTCAAAAGCCCCTGCATAAGCCAAGCTTTCAAGGGTTTTTTTATTAACAGTCCGTAAGTTGACCCTTGTTACAAAATCAAAAATATCTTTATAGAAGCCGTTTTTGTCACGTTCTTCTATAATAGATTCTACGGCAGCATCGCCAGTGCCTTTGATAGCCCCTAGTCCAAAACGAATTTCCCCTTTTTTATTAACCGCAAACGAACGATACGATTCATTGATGTCGGGGCCTAATACTGGCAATCCCATTCGTTTACATTCTTCCATGAAAAACGTAATCTTTTCAATTTGTCCAAGCGAGTTAGACATCACCGCGGCCATATACTCGGAAGGATAATGGGCTTTCAAATACCCTGTTTGATATGCTACAAAAGCATAACAAGTAGAGTGAGATTTGTTGAAGGCATACTGAGCAAAAGCCTCCCAGTCGGTCCATATTTTGTTGAGCTTGTCTTCTGGATGCCCTTTTTGTTTGGCCCCATCTACAAACTTTCCTTTCATTTTATCGAGTGTAGCACGGTCTTTTTTACCCATTGCTTTTCTCAAAACATCGGCATCGCCTTTCGAGAATCCCGCCAATTTTTGAGAAAGAAGCATCACCTGTTCTTGATACACCGTAATACCATAAGTATCGGCTAGGTATTCTTCCATTTCGGGAAGGTCGTAGGTGATTTCCTCACGCCCATGTTTACGAGCAATAAAGTTGGGAATATATTCCAATGGCCCAGGACGATAGAGTGCGTTCATGGCAATCAAATCCGAAAATTGGTCGGGCTTGAGTTCTCGGAGGTACTTTTGCATACCCACAGATTCAAACTGGAATGTACCATTGGTTTCGGCACGTTGATAAAGCTCGTAGGTTAATTTATCGTCGAGCGGAATAGTATCCAAATCAATCGTAATACCATGATTTTGTTTAATCAAACGAAGAGCCTCTTTAAGAATAGAAAGGGTTTTTAGCCCCAAGAAGTCCATTTTGATTACACCGGCATCCTCAATAATTTTTCCTTCAAATTGAGTAATCAATAAGTTTACATCTTTAGAAGTAGATACAGGCAGAATGTCTGACAAATCTTTTGGTGCAATAATAATACCCGCAGCATGAATACCAGTACCACGCACAGAACCCTCCAAAATAAGGGCTTCTTCGAGTACCTTCGAGCGTAACGAGCCTTCTCGACGAATATCTCTTAGTTTTTTGACATTATCTAAATCTTCAGTTTGTAAGCTTTCTTTCTCACTGAGTGACTTTTCTCCAATAATTGGGGCATTCATCACACGGTCGAGCGAAATACCGGGTTTATCAGGTACAAGTTTGGCCAATTCGTTCGACTCATTAAGCGGCAAATCGAGTACCCGAGCTACGTCTTTAATCGACATTTTGGCGGCCATTGTACCATAGGTTACAATATGGGCTACCTGCTGTTTTCCGTATTTTTCTACCACATAATCAATCACCTTTTGGCGGCCTTCGTCGTCAAAATCGGTATCAATATCGGGCATAGACTTACGGTCGGGGTTCAAGAAACGCTCAAATAGCAAATTGTACTTGATAGGGTCAATATTGGTAATCCCAATACAATAAGCTACAGCCGAGCCCGCCGCCGAACCACGTCCAGGGCCTACAAATACGCCTAATTCACGACCAGCATTGATAAAGTCTTGAACAATCAAGAAATACCCCGCAAAACCCATTGTCCGAATTACGTGTAGCTCAAAGGCCAAACGCTCTTTGATATGAGGTTCTTCCCAGGCCTGTCCATAGCGATTGCGAGCACCCTCCCAAGTAAGGTGTTCGAGGTAATCGTCTTGCGACACAAACCCCGCTGGGATTTGGTAGTTGGGCAAAAGAATATCTTGCTTGAGTTTGAGGTGGTCGCATTTATCGACGATCTCGTTGGTATTATCAATAGCCTCTGGAATATGGTTCCAGAGTTGAGTCATTTCGGCTGTACTTTTAAAGTAAAACTGGTCATTATAAAAGGCAAAACGTTTACCTTTTACACTCTCGCCATCGTCAACGTCCTTATAAGTAGGAGTGGCCTGTTTTTCGCCCGTGTTGATACACAACAAAATATCGTGGGCGTTGGCATCTTTTTGGTCGAGGTAATGCGAATCGTTAGAAGCAATTACTTTGACATTGTACTTTTGGGCAAATTTCAACAAAACCTCATTTACCTTTAGTTGGTCGGGAATTTCGTGGTTTTGTACTTCTATATAATAATCTTCACCGAAAAGGTCGAGCCACCATTTGAATTCTTTTTCGGCTTCTTCTTCGCCATGACGCAAGATTGCCTGTGGTACAGAAGCACCAATACAGCAAGTTGTAGCGATAAGGCCTTCATGGTATTTCAGAATTAATTCTTTGTCAATACGAGGGTATTTACCATACAAACCTTCGATATAGCCCAAAGAACAAAGTTTTACGAGGTTTTCGTAACCTTTTTTATTTTTGGCCAGCATCAACTGGTGGTATCGTTTATCCTTTTGGTCTTTAGAAAAAGCCCGTTTATGGCGGTCGTCAACCACATAAAACTCGCAACCAACAATGGGTTTTACACCACCATGTTTGCCAGCTTCGGCCACAAATTGGAATGCCCCAAACATATTACCGTGGTCGGTAATAGCC
This sequence comes from Flectobacillus major DSM 103, assembly GCF_000427405.1. Classification (NCBI taxonomy): domain Bacteria; kingdom Pseudomonadati; phylum Bacteroidota; class Cytophagia; order Cytophagales; family Flectobacillaceae; genus Flectobacillus; species Flectobacillus major. The sequence continues at coordinate 2,068,693 of NZ_KE386491.1, read as the reverse complement.
ACAGCGGGCATATTATCGGCTTTGGCTTTGGCAAACAAACCTGAGATTTTAGACGCTCCATCGAGTAGCGAATATTGTGTATGACAATGTAAATGACTGAATTGCATGATTGTTTGTGTTGAATCAAGTATTATGACTTTTATAATAGAAGAGAACAATAGGCTAAATCTTGGCAATATACCTGCAAGTTAAACTCCAATAGCTTCTGGCTCTACCTTTATAAAAGCCTAATGATTTTGTTTGGCGTACAAATTTGAAAAACTTCAAAATAGAATAGCACTTTTACCTATTTATTTACTGATTGTTTAGTTTGCTCAAAGGTTTATTAACAGTATCATTGAGTTGCTTTTGTACCAAACATTATATTTATGTGCCTACAACTGAATGACAGGCTCTTCGTGGTCAAAGAAAATAGCATTGAGGTAGTCCAAATAAGGCTTTAATACCAGACAGGATTGGGTAACAATTCGTTCAAAATCTGAGGAGATAACCTCTTCATTGGTGAATTTTTTCCAGAAAAACATTTGTTTCATTCGTAAAAGCTCAATTTCTGGGTGATTTTTGTCGTATCCTTTGGGCGATGTTTTTACGCTTTCGCCAACAGGTGTACCAAATGTTTTTACAAAAGTAGGATTATAGATAATTCCTTTGAGATGCTCGGCATTATAATCTATTTCCTGCCGAAACAAAGCCAGCTGCTCGGGGGTAGGCGAGTACATACCTCCACCCAAAAACGATTCGCCATCCTGAATATGTAAATAATAGTCCATTCTACCCGACTTGCGTCCGCCTTCCGAAAAGCTTGCCGAAAGCCATGTTTTGTAAGGGTCTTTATTGGGCGAAAACCGAACATCACGGGCAATTCTATAGTTACAATCTTTTACTTTGACACCCGTCATGTTTTCAAAAGTTCCGATTGAATGAATCAGATTTTGAATATTTTCTTCAAAACTAGCTTTTACTGAATCATACTGCTTTTTATTGGCATGGAACCACTCACGGTTGTTGTTGATTTTGAGCTGATTAAGGTAGTCAAACGTTTCTTGTGAAATCGCCATGGGTTGATAATTTGATGATGTTGTATATTTCTTTCGTGTGAAGTTACTCAAAATGTTTCAACCATGATTTGATGGATTGGAGGAATTTATTGATTTTTGTGTTTTATTGATTAAATCATATTGTGAACAAATTTTGGAATAGTTTTTAGAAATAGGTATTTAATCAAATTTTGAGAGAAACAACACTCGACTCACAGAACACAGTTAACAACTTTGAATAATGAGAATTTTAACAGGAATCCAAGCATCGGGACGACCACATTTGGGAAATATTTTGGGAGCTATTCGTCCTGCAGTAGCCTTATCCAAAGACCCCGCCAATGAATCATTTTTATTTATTGCCGATTTGCACACCCTTACTAGCTTGAAAGATGGTGAGGCACTTCGCCAAAATACTTATGCTATTGCGGCAGCGTGGTTGGCTTGTGGGTTTGATTCAGAAAAGAACTTTTTTTATAGACAATCAAGGTTGGCGGGCTACCATACCGAATTGATGTGGTATTTGAATTGCTTTACGCCATTTCCGATGTTGGCAAACGCTCATAGTTTCAAAGAAAAGTCTGAGAAACTCGCCAATGTCAACGCAGGCTTGTTTACCTATCCTGTGCTTCAGGCAGCCGATATTATGCTTTACGATGCCCATTTGGTACCAGTAGGAAAAGACCAACGCCAGCACCTAGAAATGACCCGAGATATTGGTTCTACCTTCAATCGTCAATATAATCAGGAGGTTTTGGTATTGCCAGAAGCCAAAATTGACGAAACCGTCATGACTATTCCAGGGATTGATGGCCAAAAAATGAGCAAGTCGTATGGCAATTATATTGATATTTTCTTGCCCGAAAAAGAATTGCTAAAAGTAGTAAAGAAAATTGTGACAGATACCACCCCGTTGGAAGAACCCAAAAACCCTGATACCTGTAACGTATTCAAATTGTATGAATTAGTAGCCACCGCCACCGAAATAGCCGAAATGCGTCAAAAATATTTGGCAGGAGGCTTTGGATACGGCCATGCCAAACAGGCTTTGTACGAAGTATTGGTACGTGAGTTTGCCGAAGAAAGAAGACTTTTTGACTATTATATGAACAATTTGGATGAATTAGAAGCAAAACTAAAAGCTGGTGAGCAAAAAGCAGAACTTATTGCCAAAGCCACTATTGAGCGTGTCAGAAAGGTATTGTGTTTTTAGAAAACAATAAAGGCATAGATAGGCACAGGATGATTTTCTAGAAAGAAATACTGATTGTGCCTGTATTTTTAGCATAAATAAAGATTTAACCCCCAATGTATTGGTATGAATCAGCTCGACACCCAAGCTTTTTTGTTGCTCAATGGTTTGCATTCTCCTTGGCTCGATACCCTAATGGCATTGATTACCAATAAGTTTACATGGATTCCACTGTATGTACTTATCATTGCTTCAATGATAAAAACACATAAAAAAGAGGCTGTGCCGATGTTAGTGATGATATTGGTTTGTATATTGTTTTCCGATCAAATTTGTTCGTCAATCCTAAAGCCTTGGGTAGCAAGGTTAAGGCCATGTCACCAGCCGAGCCTCGATGGCCTAGTGCATTTGGTTGGGGGCTGCGGAGGCCAATACGGCTTTTGTAGTTCGCATGCCGCCAATAGTTTTACATTGGCAGCTAGCTTATGGTATTTGTTTGGCCAACAACACCGTTGGGTAGCCTTATTTTTTCCTTGGGCAATAATCGTAAGTTATAGCCGTATTTATGTAGGAGTACATTATCCTTTAGATATTTTGGCGGGGGCATTGGTTGGCCTTGTTGTAGCCAAAATTAATTTTGAATGTTATTTGTATTATCTCAAAAATAGAAAAGCAGCGAATTAACTATGAAAATTGCTATCAGCTTATTGTTATTATTAGGTAAATTTTGGACGAATACCCCATTGGTATCTGAAAAAGATGCTATTCTGGGTGTTTGGTACACAGAAGACAAGTTATCGAAAATACAGATTTATGAAACCGAAGGAAAATACCACGGTAAAGTAGTTTGGCTCAAAAATCAGCAAGGTAAGTCTGTTCTTGATGCTAAAAACGAAAATAAAAGCTTACGTAACAAGCCTATTTTGGGCTTAATAATACTAAGCGATTTTGTACATGAATCTAAAAATGTTTGGACAAATGGTCGAGTTTATGACCCCGAAAGTGGCAAATCGTATGCTTGTAGACTAACCCTAAAAAATAACCATACACTTGATGTAAGAGGGTATATAGGTAAACCTATTTTTGGGAAAAGTGTGGTTTTTTCACGAATAACCGAAGAGTAATAAATTTGGGGATAAATGATAATCATTAACCAAAGAAGGCGGTCGAAATTAGTTTTTCGACCGCCTTCTTTGGTTAATGATCTACCTCGTAAATCCCAATAAATACAAACATGAGGTTTTGATTTTAAATTAGCCCAAAATTCGGGACGACTCATGTTTGATTTTATGACAATTCAAGCAAAAAACGCATTGTATCAACACCATCGGCATAGTCCCAAATCTTAGGCTTTTGCGATTGTCCGAAAGGCAAACTACCCTCTAGCCAAGCATCTTTAGCTACAATACATTGAATCTTGTCGGCATGAACTACCAATTTTTCCTGTAATTCTTCTACCGAGTGGTATCTTTCAAAAAACACGACCGAAATAGGTGATACCAAATTTTCGCTTTCGGTAAGTACCAAAAAGCCATTGTCGTAATGCAAAACACCATTGACTAAATAAATAGACTTATTGTAGTCGTAATTATTTTTGTATTTGTTGTGGTAAAAAATATCGCCAAGCGGCTCGATAGTATCATAAAAATCAGAGAAATCGTAGCCTACAGGAACATATAATTTAGAAATATTACGACAGCCCAAGCCATAATACGACGTAATGTCGTAGCCCAAGCCAAGGAAATCTTCGGCTGTTTCTTGGCCATTCAATACCGCCACCGAAGAGCGATTTTTGCGGATAATATGCGGTTTATTTCTAAAATAGTATTCAAAATAACGAGACGAATTATCAGAACCAGTAGCAATCAAGGCATCTACATCTTTGAGCTGTTCTGCCAAGGTAATATCCAAATCAGGCTCTATTTCGAGTAATTTTAGGATAATAGCCTTCATAATTACTGAATCTTGCGAGCTAAGTTTAGCAGCACAAGCATGCCCCGATATAATAATAGTTAATAAATCATGAAAACCCACCGCAGGAATATTACCAGCCATAATAACACCAATACGGAAAACCGTCTGTGGCCTTTCGGGAATATCGTATAGTTCAACCCACTGGCGGAGAGCCTCCTCTTCGAGGTACAAATCAGCAATTGCTTGAAGCGAGTTCAAGGTGTTTTGAGGCGTAAACCAGTTGTTTTGATGAACGGCCGAATCTGCCCAAAGTTCAATTTCTGCTTTGTTTTTTTCGTCTTTTAAAAAGCGACCGAGTGCTAAAAAAGCCTTAATTCGTGATTCTAAAGTCATAATTAAAAATATTTTCACAAAGGTAATCAAATCTGGTCAAATAAAATTTTTACAATAGTCTTCAAACTATGTAGCCTATTCAGTGTTTAGTTATTAAATTTGTGTGCTAGTTATTTAGGTATCAAAATCATTATCAGTAAATTTTGAATTTATAGCGATAATTATTCATGATTAACCGATAGCAATTAACCGATAACGTTTTTATTAAATTTTTTAAAGCTATGGCAATTATCATAACCGAGGAGTGTATCAACTGTGGAGCTTGCGAACCAGAATGTCCAAATACTGCAATCTATGAAGGTGGTGTTGAGTGGACTTGGTCGGGTGGTACTAAGTTGGTAGACGTTGAATTGGAAGACGGTACCGTAATTGGTGGGAAAGATCCAATGACTCCAGTTTCTGACGAATTTTATTATATAGTATCAGATAAGTGTACCGAGTGTATGGGATTTCATGAAGAACCACAGTGTGCGGCAGTTTGTCCAGTAGATTGTTGTGTTCCTGACCCTGACAACGTAGAAGACGAAGAAACTCTTTTGGCTAAGAAAGCATGGTTGCACGCTGAATAGAACAAGGTATAATACAATTGTTAGAAAACGTACAAAGCCCCGATTTCGGAAGAAATCGGGGCTTTTTTATTGGTTTTGTGCAAAAAAATCTTGAAATCGTAAACAAAGAATATTTGGTTAATTGTTGAAAAAACAGAATAAGTTATAAATTGAACCTATATATGCTATTTTTATGTGAAATTGGAATATTTTGGTCTATATGAAGAGGTAATTTGGATTATTTTTTGAAAAAAGTCACAAAATAGGTTTAAAAATTATCTAAAAAATTTGGATTAATGATTTTTACCTATAATATTTGCATTGTAATCAAGCATTAATTATTAATCAATTAACCAAATAATATTATGAAAAAAACATTAACCGCATTATTTTCTTTGTTTTTGGCAGTTCCGGCTTTTTCACAAGATAAAGAAGAAGAAAAAAGTAAGTTTACATTTTCTGGCTACATTGATTCTTACTATTTAACAAACTTCAATAATCCAAGAGATATGAAAAACGGTGGTGCTTCAGGAACAGCTAGAGCATTCGACCAAAAAACAGGTTTTTCATTAGGTTTGGTACAAACTAAAATTGGATACTCAACTCAAAAATCGGATGTGGTTTTGGATTTAGCTTTTGGTCCTAACGCTGATTTGGGTAACTATGGTAACAATATCGGGCCACTCGGAACAGATGGTTCTTCTTCACTTATTATCAAACAAGCGTATTTCAACTGGAAAGCAACAGATAAATTCACATTGACGGCGGGTCAGTTTGGTACTCACATCGGTTATGAAGTAATTGATGCCCCAGTAAACTACCACTATTCTTTGTCAAACTTATTCAACAACGGTCCATTCTACCATGTTGGGGTAAAAGCAGCATACGCATTCTCTGACAAATTTGCATTGATGGGTGGCATTGTAAGTGGGGTAGATGCACTTTATAGCAACAACAACAAACCAGGGTTGATTGCTCAGGTGTTTGTACAACCAGTAGCTGGCTGGAACGTTTATGTAAACGGTATTACTATTAACCGTAACGCTAAAGACCCATCAACAGGACTTACGCCAAAAGGTACTTATAACTTGATAGATTTGGCTACAACTTACCAAGTAACAGAGAAATTCTTGTTAGGCTTGAATGCTGCGACTGGTGTTGAAGATAAAAATGGAGATGGTAAATTCAGCAATGAATCTTGGGGTGGTTTTGCTGTATATCCAAAATATGATTTTACTAGTACATTTAGCTTGGGTGCTCGTTATGAGTCATTCTCAAACAAAAATGGTATGACGGCTTTGGTAGCTAACGGAGAAGGTGTTAAGGTTAACTCATTCACAATCACACCTACTTTTACAGTAGCCGATGGCCACTTGTTATTGAAACCAGAATTGAGAGTTGATTCATTCGACAAAAACTTCTTTGTAGATGGCGATAATGTTGATAAAAAATCACAAACAACATTAACTTGGGCAATGATTTACAAATTCTAATATAAGGTTTTAGTCACGAATAAAACTTTATTCGTGACTATTACTCAAGGTGTTTGATACCTTATTTATTTATATCAAACATTATGTACAATGTTTCTCTGAAAACAAATCCATAAACCCTAAAATACTTATTATTATGACACAACAAAAACCATCATGGATTCCAATGTTAGTGCTTTTGGCAGTTGCCATTGCCGCAGCATTTGTTCCAGCTCCTGGCCCAGCAGTTACAGAAGGTATTAGTGCAGGCGACACTGCATGGATGTTAGTATCTGCGGCTTTAGTATTATTGATGACCCCAGGTTTGGCTTACTTTTATGGTGGTATGGTTAACCACAAAAACGTAATCTCAACGATGTTACAGTCATTCATCGCTATGGGTGTTATTACTGTAATTTGGGTACTATTTGGTTTTAGCCTTGCATTTGGTTCTTCAATTGGAGGCTTTGTAGGTAACCCATTGGACTACGCTATGTTTAAAGGTGTATTTGATGGTAAGCCTTGGTCTTTAGCACCAACTATTCCATTCGCTTTATTTGCTTTCTTCCAAATGAAGTTTGCGGTAATCACACCAGCCTTGATTTCAGGAGCTTTGGCTGAGCGTATCAACTTCCGTGCATTTGTATTATTTATGGTATTGTTTTGTGTTGCGGTGTATGCTCCATTGGCACACTGGACATGGCACCCAGATGGTTGGTTGTTCAAATATGGTGTTCTTGACTTTGCAGGTGGTACTGTAGTACACATGAGTGCGGGTTGGGCTGCTTTGGCAGGTGCTATTTACTTGAAGCGTCGTAAAGCACACGTAGAAGCTAATATTTTACCTCCAGCAAACATTCCTTACGTATTGTTAGGTACTGGTTTACTTTGGTTTGGTTGGTTTGGTTTCAATGCAGGTTCGGCAGTAGGAGCAGGTCCATTGGCGGTATCAGCATTTGCTACAACTCAAGTAGCTGCAGCTTCGGCAGGTTTGTCATGGGTATTGTTTGATGTAACACGTGGTCGTAAAGTTTCAGCATTAGGCTTTAGTATTGGTGCTGTTGTAGGCTTGGTGGCTATTACTCCAGCTTCTGGTTTTGTTTCTATCACAGCGGCAATCTTTATTGGTACAGTTTCGGCTATTGTTTCTAACATTGCTGCACACTGGAGAGCCAACTCAAAATTGGATGATACACTAGACGTATTCCCTTGCCATGGTACAGGTGGTATGATGGGTATGTTGTTGACAGGTTTGTTTGCTTCAAAAGCTATCAATGGTGCAGTTGTAGATACAGAACAAGGTTTCTTTATCACTGGCGACCCAGCTTTATTAATCAAACACATTGTTGCATTGGTAGTTGTATCTGCATTTGCATTCTTAGGTTCTTATGCTTTGTTGTTTATCACAGACAAAATTGTTCCTTTGCGTGTAACAGAAGAAGAAGAAAGAGTTGGTTTGGATATTTCTCAACACGACGAATCTTTAGTAGAAGTTTAGAATTTTATTACATAAAAGCATGACCACAAGTAATGGTTCTTGTGGTTTTGTTTCAGAAAAAAAGCCCTCAGACTGTGTCAGAGGGCTTTTTACTGTTATATATATATGGGTTTATCACTAACCTATCTTTGAATAAATAATCTATATCTCTACAATCTCTCTTTAAAACTGCTTCAGATAACTTACTTTGGCAATTACATGATTTTCAGCCATATTTTTTAGTTGAATATCCTGAAAGTCTCGATGATTGAGTACCACATAGATGTATGATAAAGGTTGATATTCCCAAGAAAGTCGAATATTGTAATTTTGAGATTCATTTTCAGAATTACGCTGATAAAAACCTATCAATTGTACCCTCGGGTTAAGGGCAAACCTTCCTTCCAAAGCATATAGATCAACAGTCGAGGTGGTATTGTTTTCGCCAACTTCTACAAAATGATTACGATTGAAACGAGCCGTCAATGAAAAATGAGGCATTGGAGCAAATTGTAGCGTCCAGTCGCCCGAGTACAACTTTCCATTGAAATAACTTCCCCAGTTATAGATAGTCTGTAAGTTTAAAACCCTTGAGGGGTCGGTACTTGCATAAATCTGATGACGAAAATAATTATATTGTCCTGTCCGAATTGTGATACCCAGTGGCTCAAATGGTTCGGTGAGTTCCTGAAAAGTAGGAGTAGCACTATAGCCAAAATAAGCACCATTCTGAAAATTAAGCCAAATGGGGTAAATCGTCCAAGTTTTTTCAATAAGCTTTCCTGTAGATACTTGATGATAAAACTCGGGGAAAATACTTGGTTCCCAGGCTCGTAGCCATTTTTTGAAAGGTAAATATTTGCCACGATACCACCAAAATATACCGGGTGTTGTACCTACAACGTCGTTGCGAGACACAAAGCCCAATTCAGGGTCGTAGTCTTTCGTAACAATCGACTGAGTCCACCAGATTTTAAATTGATTATTGACAAAGAAATACTGTGCATAGGCCGAAATACCTTGCTTATTGGTATTGCTTGTACTACTATGAGAAACCATAGTACTGAGTGAATGCGACTCGCCCAAACGGAAGAACCCATCGATTGAACTTACCACATTGGCACTTTCTGGACGACTTTTTACTGTAACTAGCCCCCCAATTCTATTTTGTTTCCCGATATTTTCTGAAAACCTTCCTACAAAAAAATTAGTTGCTGGCGAATCTTCAATGCCTCTTTGTCGCATTAAAATTGCACCGAAGTTACGTTTAGAAGAACGATATACGAAGCGCCCTCCCAAATCTATTGGAATAGGATTACCTGTATCGTCGAGGCCAATTCTTCGGCTAAAAAATGGCTGTATCCGCATATTTCCACCAGATTCATCAGGATTTCGGCTTACACCAATGCCAAATAATGAAGCATTTTCTAGAAAAAACTGTCTTCTTTCTGGAAAAAATACAGAAAATCGAGTCACATTATTTACCTGACGGTCGGCATCGGCTTGGGCAAAGTCGGTATTGGCTGTAATGTCCAATACCGCATTCGGATTGATAGCCCACTTGAGTTCACCCCCCAATTTAAGGCTCGTTTCGTTAGGCTTGTTATTATCAAACCCTTTGTAGCGATCAAACGACGTTAGAATAAAAGGTTGGATTCTAACATTAGGCTTGGGTGGTGGTGGTTGTAGGTTTTTGAGGACTCCTGCATAATCCATTCGTAGCGAAGTAAAAGAACGAGGCACTGGAGCAAAAGCCGATGTTTCGTTTGATAAGCGCCTATTTCTAAAAACATTAAACCCCCAATTTTGTAGCGAGTCGGAGGTTTTAGGGTAACGCAAAGTTTGCCAAGGAATAGCTATTTCGGCAACCCAGCCCGAATCTATGCGGGTTGTTCGTACTTTCCATAGGCCATCCCAATCAACGTCATAATACAAATCATCAAACGAAAGTAAGTCGCGTTGAACACCATAAGGATTGGTAGCAAAAGCCATGGCATTGCGTTGGTCGTTGAAGCCATCAAACGACAGCGTAACCAAATCGTGTTGCATGGCGTTGAAATCCCGTTTGAAATCGGTAGCACGAATAGCTTTTCTGCCAAGAGAATCTTTTGCAAAAATGCCTAAGTACAAAAACTGCTTGTTGTATAAAACCCTTACATCGGTATGATGATTGGGGGTGTTACCCTGAAAAGGCTCGATTTGTACAAATTTAGGTGAAGGCTTGGTTTTCTGCCATTCTGAATCATTGAGTGAGCCATCAATTTTAAGGGTAGTATTAATTTCAATAGCTTCTATGACTCTTTTGATAGAGTCGGGCTTGAATACGTTGGCATCCTGAGCCTGTAAAGTAGTTGTACTAAAAAGCAATAGTAGTAAAATTTTTCTCATAGAAAATATTGGGTTATATAAATAGTATTTGAGTCGAAAAAAATGGCTGTGTCAAGGCTCTTTTAAGTTAGCAATAGAATAGATAGAAATATAATTATATAGATAATTACTTTAAAATAAAGTATATAACAACAAATAGAATCATATTAAATTATATCATTATCGTTGTTTGTAGGGATAATTCTTAGTTGGTTTGCTTATTTGTTGATTTTAATAAGAAATTCATCGGTTTTTCACGATATTTGCAGTCTATACAGAAATTAAATAGGCATAATAAAGGTACAAGAAGTTTCACATATTATAGCTTTCTAGGATTATTCTATGAATCCGTTTTACTAAGTATAGTTAAGATATTGTTATTTAGACCCATCTGTTTTTTTAAAATAGAATAGGTCATTTGAACTTTTTTAGAATGAATTTTACTGCGATTGATTTTGAAACTGCCAATAATTATAGGAGTAGTGCATGTGCATTGGGGGCTGTCAGGGTCGAGAATGGTGTAATTGTTGAAAAAAAAGAATGGTTAATTCGACCGACTCCATTTGAAGTTGGATATTATCAGTTTAGGGTACATGGCCTTTCAGCCGAATTATTAGAAGAACAACCCACCTTTGATGTTGTGTGGCACGAAATCAAACCGATGCTTGATAACACCACTCTAGTAGCCCACAATGGTAAATTTGATTTCAGTGTTTTACAAACTGTAATGAGCCATTACGAAATTCCCAAAATCCCTTTTTCTACCTTATGTTCTTTGGAGTTATCTCGTAAAGTTTGGGTGGGTGAGCCTGGGTATGGCCTCAATACATTGGCAACAAACAAGCTAAATCATCAGTTTAATCACCATAATGCTATGGAAGACGCAGAAGTGAGTGCTTTACTTTTGCTCAGATTAGCCGAAGATTTAGGGGCAAATACCATAGAAGAATTGGTAGAAAACTTTACATCGAATCGTTCAAATCAATCGAAAAGACATAAAAGAAGATAGTCGTAACGTATAATCCTATTCATATACAGGAAGTTAGCTGTAAACAGAATTAGAATAGACTATAAGTAACAACTAATTGAACATTTTTTAGATAATGTATTCGTATGTAGTATTATTCTAAGAAACATTCCTTATCTTTGCAGAACCACAAGTTTGGTTTCTTGTGGTTTTGTTTTGTTATAAGAAAAGGCTGCTCAACTCTGAACAGCCTTTTTTGTTTTTTAATGTGTTTCATATACTTCTGCTTCTTCTACTTCTACCAACATTTTTTCATTGATGGCTACTAAGGCCACTTTCTTGGTTTCGTTAATAAGCAGTGGGTCATATTTGGCTGTTACTCGTACATAATTTTCGGTAAAGCCCTGCATTTGTCCATCTTCTATATCTTCTTCAAACAATACTTCAAATGTTTTGCCTAATTGTTCTTCATAGAAAAAACGACGTTTTTTGTCTGAAAGAATATGTAGCATTTTTGAGCGTTCGGCTCTTTTACTTTGTGGTACTACAGGCTTGATCGTTGTAGCGTGGGTATTTTCTCTTTCCGAATAGGTAAATACATGTAAATAGCTGACAGGTAGCTCGTTAATGAAGTTATAAGTTTCCAGAAACTCTTCGTCTGTTTCGCCTGGATGGCCTACAATTACATCAACACCAATACAACAATCTGGCATCAATGATTTGATTTTGTTGACACGGTCAATATATAATTCTTTTTTGTAGCGTCTTTTCATCAAAGCCAAAACTTTGCTTGAGCCTGATTGTAAAGGAATATGAAAATGTGGTACAAATCTTTTTGATTGAGCTACAAATGCTATAATTTCATCGGTTAACAAGTTGGGTTCTATCGACGAGATTCTGAAACGACTAATACCTTCTACTTCGTCCAAGGCCTGCACCAAATCTAAGAATGTCTCTTCTCGTTTGCCATTTCTTAGGCCAAAGTCACCAATATTTACACCTGTCAATACAATTTCTTTAACCCCACTTTGTGCTATTTCTTCGGCTGCTTTTACCACATTGGCAACGGTGTCGGAGCGACTGCCTCCTCGTGCCAGTGGAATAGTACAGTATGAACATGGGTAGTCACAGCCATCTTGTACTTTCAGAAAAGTACGAGTGCGGTCGTTTAGTGAATAGGAGGTATGGTACTCAATCGCTTCCTCAATATTTTGGTTATATACTTTTGCTTTTTGTCGTGTTGGTTCTTTAACAAAGCCGTCGAGGAGGTCTATAAGCTGAAACTTTTCGGCTGCACCCAAAACTGCATCAACCCCTTCTATATCAGCAATTTCCTGAGGTTTTAGCTGAGCATAACAACCAATAATAGTAACATAACCGTCAGGGTTAATTTTGTTGGCTTCCTTTACAATTTTCTTACATTTCTTATCGGCATTTTCGGTTACCGAACACGTATTGATAATAAATATGTCGGGCTTTTGGTTAAATTCTACCTTTTGATAACCCTTGTTTTCAAACATTCGCGAGATAGTGGAGGTCTCGGAATAGTTTAATTTACAGCCTAATGTATAAAAGGCTACTTTCTTTTTATCGGTATGATTTTCAATATTTTGCATAAATCTGATAGGAATCTATAAGGCAAAGTTACAGCTATTTATCCAAAAAATCTTGGAATGATTGTTGGAGATACGCTTTTCCTGTAACTAAATCTTGTGAATTAACTTTTCCTGTTGATTGAATAAGTTGTTTGCCTTCGTTGTCGAAGGTATAATTGTTGTTTTGTTGGACAAACCCAAAGCCATTGTTAAAGGCAAAATACGCAAATGGTTTGTAGGGGGTACTCAGTATATTTTTCGACCAGCGATAAGCCGTGTGATTAAGCTTGAGTTGTGCCAAAAGCGTGGCAATCAGGTCATTCTGAGAGCATACTGTGTTGATAACCTTACCTTTGCTTTTGAGTAATCCACCTGTCCAAACCATCGGAATATGGAAGTTTTCAGCTTTGTCGGTACTCTCGGGCAATCTATGACCGTGGTCGGCCACTATGATGACTAACGTATTTTTCCACCAAGATTGTTCCTTGGCTTTTTTAATAAATTCGCCTAAACTTTTGTCGGTATAATGATGAGCATTGAGAAATAAACTTTTTTCGCCTTCGCCTTCAAAAGCCGTTTTCATGGGTACTTCAAAGGGTTCGTGACTACTCAAGGTAAAATAATTGATGAAAAATGGCTGTGTCTGATGTTGTAAGTCCTTGAGAATTCTCTTGAAAACAACATGGTCATGTGCTCCCCATTTTGAATTCATATCTTTAGCGTCAAAGCTTTCTTTGGTAATAAGTTGGTCAAATTGTCCTTCAAGCATATAAGATTTGATGTTGGCAAACTCGGGTTCACCGCCATAATACCAAGCCGTATAATAGCCTTGTTTCTTAAAATCTTGGCTTAGAATAGGTAATTTGGCAGTTTTCTTGGGCATTGTCATAATACTGGCAGTAGTTTGTGCGGGGTATCCACTCAAAATGGCCACCAACCCTTTGTCTGAACGGTCGCCACTGGCATAACATCGAGTAAATAAAAGCCCTTCATCGGCAATATGTTCTAATTCGGGTAAAATATTGGGTAGGCCACCTGTTTTGGAGAAAACTTTTGCTGTTAAACTTTCCCAAGTAATAATTAAAACATTCGGTTTGGCCACATTTGTATCAATTACCAATTCGGTATGTGCATTTGGATTCGAGAATAAAGAATCTACGAGATTCTCAGCCCTTTCATTTTCGATATAATTATAAGGATTTTGCTTAATAGCAGTTTTATTGACCCAAGAGTCGGCAAAATTCCAAAGGGGATTAATTGCTGCGTGGTTGGCAAATACCTGATTAGAAAAATATACAGCACTTTGATTGATCGGGGCAAGCTGTAGCCCTCCACGAATTGGGATAATGAGTACGGCAGTAAAAAATAAGCCAATTGGCAAAAAATAAAAAGGGGTATTTACTTTTTGTGTGTGCAACGAAAGGTATTTGAGGTATATGAAAATCCCTAAGCCCGATAATATTGCTAAGATTCCGACCAACAAAAAAACGGGCGAAGCTCCAGCCGAAGCCATCATTTCTTGGGGATTAGACAAGTACATCAGTGGCGTAGCGTCAATCCTAAAGCCCCATGTACGGTAAAGTTCCATATCGATGACTACTAGCAGGCTGCATAGTACTAGCACAATAATAGTATAGGATTGAATAAAGACATATAGCTTGTTTTGTATTTTGGGAAAAACAGAAAAACTATATACTAAAAAAGGCAAAAGTGAAACATAGCCTGCAAAAGACCAGTCTAGTTTTGAGCCAACGACAAAAGTTTGTAAAATCGTTGCCAAAGACAATTCCAGCGTTTTGGTGGTATGATAGGTAAGAAAAAGGATTTTGGAAAAGACAAAAAATGCCCACCAAAAGCAATAGTATTTGAGGAGGAAGCTTAATTTTGATAACACGGTTTCTCTATTTTTCTGCAAAGGTACTTATTTAATAACGAAAAAAAGTATAGAGGCTGTAAATAACAAAAGCCTGTTCTGGAAGGAACAGGCTTTTGAATATTGCGAACTGTTAAGACTAGATTTTAGCAGTTTTAACAGTTTTGATAATACGAGCAGCAACTTTGTATGGGTCAGCAGCTGAGTTTGGACGACGGTCTTCCAACCAACCTTTCCAGCCTTTTTCAACAGCTGCGATTGGGATACGGATAGAAGCACCACGGTCAGAAACACCATAAGAGAATTGGTCGATAGACTGAGTTTCGTGTTTACCAGTCAATCTCAAGTGGTTATCAGCACCATATACAGCAATGTGTTCAGCAACGTAGGGGCGGAAAGCTTCGCAAATGATGTCGTAAGTTTCTTTCTTACCAGCTGTACGAAGAGCTGTGTTAGAGAAGTTAGCGTGCATACCAGAACCGTTCCAGTCAGTAGCTCCGAGTGGTTTACAGTGCCAGTTGATAGCAACGTTATATTTTTCACCAAGTCTTTCCAACAAATAGCGAGCAATCCAGATTTGGTCACCAGCTTCTTTTGCACCTTTAGAGAAAATTTGGAATTCCCACTGACCAGCAGCAACTTCAGCATTGATACCTTCAACGTTCAAGCCAGCATCAAGACAGATGTCTAGGTGTTCTTCAACGATATCTCTGCCATAAGCATTTTTAGCACCAACTGAGCAATAGTAAGGGCCTTGAGGAGCAGGGTAACCGTTAGCTGGGAAGCCAAGAGGTTTGTCTGTTTCAAGATTCCAAAGGAAATATTCTTGTTCAAAACCGAACCAGAAATCGTTATCATCATCTTCGATAGTAGCACGACCGTTAGACTCATGTGGAGTACCATCAGCATTCAACACTTCGCACATTACCAAATAAGCATCTCTTCGAGCAGGGTCAACACAAATGAAAACTGGTTTCAATAAACAGTCAGATGAACCACCTGGAGCTTGTTCTGTTGAAGAACCATCGAAAGACCACATGTCGCAATCTTCTAATTTACCACTAAAATTGTTTTCGATTTTAGTTTTGCTACGGAGGCTCTGTGTTGGTTTGTAGCCATCCAGCCAAATATACTCAAGTTTAGCTTTTGCCATGATAAGTTAACTGGTTTTTATTGATTGGTTAATTATTTCTTAAATCTTGGTACAAATATAAAGCACTTTATTGAAAAAATACAAAAAAAATTTAAAAAAAGATTCAAAATAAAACTTGTAATTAATGGATTCAACAAAATAGGTAAATACCACTACATGTATAAATGCTTATCTTTTAGTAAATAAGAATTATATTTTGTGTTATTCAAAAGTACAAGATAATATTTTGCTGTAAAAGAAAATTGCAAAATATTTTATGCGTTTATTGGAATATTACAATTTTTTCTTCAAAGAATTTATTTTGAATAAAGTTGATAGTTTGTACTTAAAGCTCTTTTGATATAAATTCAATAAAAAAACAAATTGAATGCCTATTATTATAGCTATTTTAATGTAATAGTGCAATAAAAAATAAAACTTGATTTGTATTCATGCCTCTTTTTTGAATAAATACATTTTTCTAATTGTTCATTATTCTAATATTCCTTATAATTCATATATGTTTTTAACAATCTATTGTATATTTTTGAGGTGCAAACAATTTTGTCAACCAAATGTAACTTTATAATTTATGGCGATAGCAAGATTTAAGGCACTCGAACTGGCACAGACTCGTCAGAATGTCCCAGTGAAAGTACCTACTGAAAAGGTAACAGATTTTTATGGAAGCAATACTTTCAACGACGAAGTGATGCGTTCGTTGTTGAGCCCTGAAGCTTACCTAAAAATAACCAATGCCATCCAAGACGGCAAAAAAATTGACCGTGAAGCCGCTGATGAAGTAGCTGCTGCCATGAAATCTTGGGCTTTGTCGAAAGGAGCAACTCACTATACGCACTGGTTTCAACCCTTAACAGGTACAACAGCCGAAAAACACGATGCCTTCTTTGATATTACGCATACAGGAAAGGCTATTGAAAAATTTAAAGGAAGTGCTTTGGTTCAGCAAGAACCCGATGCCTCGTCTTTTCCAAATGGTGGGATTCGTTCTACTTTTGAAGCTCGTGGATATACTGCTTGGGATCCGTCGTCGCCAGCATTTATTATGGAAAATGTAGCTGGTACTGCTACGCTTTGTATTCCTTCTGTATTTGTATCGTATACTGGTGAGGCACTCGACTACAAAACACCTTTGTTGAAATCAATTGAGTTGATTGACAAGGCTGCTACCAAAGTAATGAACGAGTACTTCAACCGTGATGTGTCTAAAGTAACAGTAACACTCGGTGCCGAACAAGAGTATTTCTTGGTCGACGAAGCTCTATACAATGCTCGTCCCGATTTGATGATGGCTGGTCGTACCGTTTTCGGGCATTCACCTGCCAAAGGACAACAATTAGAAGACCACTATTTTGGCTCGATTCCTTCTCGAATCAATGCCTTTATGGTCGACTTTGAATTGGAGGCCCTAAAGCTTGGTATGCCTGTACGTACTCGTCACAACGAAGTAGCTCCTGCTCAGTTTGAAGTAGCTCCAACTTTTGAAGAAGTGAACTTGGCTTGTGACCACAATGCTTTGTTGATGGACTTGATGAATAAGGTGGCTGTAAAACACAAATTGAGAGTGTTGTTTCACGAAAAGCCATTTGCGGGTATCAATGGTTCTGGAAAGCACAACAACTGGTCGTTAGGTACAGACACTGGTATCAACTTGTTGAGCCCGTCTACCAAGCCTAAAGAAAATCTTCGTTTTTTGACTTTCTTTGTCAATACAATTAAGGCTGTACATGACCATGCCGACCTACTTAGAGCCTCGATCGCTACGTCGGGCAACGAACACCGTTTGGGGGCAAATGAAGCTCCTCCTGCCATTGTATCTATTTTTATTGGTACAGAAATGACAAGAGTACTCAACGACCTCGAAAACCTGTCGGAACTCAACGATATTAAATTAGAAAAGGGCGATAACGTATATTTGCGTTTGGGTATTAATAAAATTCCTGCCTTATTATTGGACAATACCGACCGCAATAGAACTTCTCCGTTTGCCTTTACTGGCAATAAGTTTGAGTTCCGTGCTGTAGGTTCGTCGGCCAACTCGGCTGCCCCAATGACTATCCTAAATACTATTATGGCTAATCAACTTTTCAAGTTTAGAGAAGAAGTAGATGCTATCTTAGAAAAAGGAGTTAAAAAAGAATTGGCTATCGTTGAGGTACTAAAATCGTATGTAAAAAGTACGAAACGTATTTTGTTTGAAGGCAATGGCTATTCTGAAGATTGGGTTGAAGAGGCTGCGTCACGTGGGTTGTCAAACCTAAAAACTGCCCCTGAAGCCTTAGCCAAATACCTAGACCCTGCGGCTATTGAGCTTTTCTCGAAATATGGTATCTATACCGAAACCGAAATGCACGCTCGTTTTGAAATCGAATTAGAAAACTATATCAAAAAAGTACAGATAGAATCACGTGTTGTAGGCGACTTGGCTATTAATCACGTAGTTTCTACGTCATTAAAATACCAAACACAGTTGGTAGATAATGTTCGGGGACAAAAAGAAATTGGTATCGACCCTCAATATTTTGCTCCTACTATCGAAATGATTAAAAAAATCTCTCAATATACTTCTAAGATTACAACCCTTTGCGACGATATGACCGAAGCTCGTAAGGAAGCCAATAATGTAGAAGATACTTTTGAAAGAGCCAAATTATATAGTACCAATATTAAAAGCTTTTTTGAAGAAATTAGATATTGCGTAGATAAGCTAGAACTAATCGTTGATGATGACGAATGGCCATTGCCAAAATACCGTGAGTTGTTATTGATTCGATAATTTTAGTGCCCTCCACTTTTAAGCGGAGGGCATTTTTCTTATATTTGGCAAAACATTGATTCAAATAATAATATTAAAATTATGGCTCAAAAGAAAAACCTAGGCTTTGACCCCGCTGAAATTGAACAGCTCAAAAAAGAATGTATCGAGGCTGGACAAAAATTTGTCTATTTCGAAGATGAACTAAATGACGAACCAGATAATGTAGAAGAGTTTGTGCATGTTCAATTCGTAGGCGAATACAAAAATCAAGAGGTGATTTATGATGCCGTACTTTATACTTTAAGATTGCACTATAATAGTGTGGTTTATGAAACCGCTGAAAGAAAAGCTATTAAGTCGTATCCTTTGTATGTGCCTATGGAAAACCGTGATGAAACATACACTCCTAACGAGGCTATGGACGAAGAAGTAGAGTTATTTATTACCGAGCTTATAGAGGAAATTGAAGAAAATGAAGAAATTAAGTTAGCTGAACACATTGAGGTTGACGAAAATTTTGAATATGGTATTGGCTTGGATGTTTGCTTGAATGTAGAAGAAATTACCGAAAAAGTGGTTATTAAGTTTGTAGACGACTTCTTGTCGGGTAGTATTCGCTTAGACCCAACTTTGTATTCTTTCAAAACAGAACATGACGACTAATCAATAAAGGTCTTGGTACAGGGTCTTATCTACGAGGCTCTGTACTATTTTTGAAAGCTACTCCTAAGTATTACTACACTTCTCATAGGCTTCTTTTTATAACAATTAGTATCTAAATTTTGCTTTTCTCCCAATTATCCAAGATAGAAAATATCAAGTTTTTATGAATAAATGCTGTTTACCTGCGTAAGTAGCACAAAATACCTGATTATGAGGCTGTCATCAATTGGTAAAAAAACTTGATAACCTAAGGTTTTTAGTAAACAAAAGAATAAATTCTTGAAAATCAATCGTTTGTCTATATTTTGTAGGTTGGGCCAATAATTATTCAATATCAGAGGCAATTTGGGAGATATTATCAAAATCGAGGGAGAAATGCTATATTTGAACTTTCGTCTGTAGTATTTGGCTTATAGATAAAAGATCCTCTTTAGAAATAGAATAACCCTAAGCCAAAAACACAGATAATCAGCTGATTCGTGTGTAGATACAGTTACTTAGCAATAGCAAATGTTTGAATAGTACAAAAAAAGCCTTGACAAGCAAACCTTGTATGTAAGGCTTTTAATATATAAGAAAAATAATTTCATGAATTTATTTTATCAACCAGAAATACAATCTCAGCAACGATTGAATGAAGAAGAATCGAGGCATGCGGTAAAGGTGTTACGATTACAGGAAGGAGAGCTGATTCATGTAATAGATGGCAAAGGAGGGCTTTTTAAGTGTTCAATCTTGAAAGCACATGATAAAAAATGTGAGCTAAATATCCTCGAATATCAATCAAACTTTGGTGTAAGAAACTATTATTTTCATTTGGTAATAGCCCCCACCAAAAACCTTGATAGAATAGAATGGATGATAGAAAAGTGTGTTGAAATTGGAATTGATGAAATAACTTTTGTCCAAACACGTTATTCTGAAAGAAAAGAAGTTAAATTGCCAAGAATTGAGAAAATTGCAGTAGGAGCAATGAAACAATCGCTGAAAGCTTTCATGCCCAAAATCAATGAAATGATTACTTGGAAAGAGTTTCTCAAGAAAGATTTGCTTGCAACACATAACTTAATAGCACATTTGGAAGATGGCGAACGCCATTTGCTAAAAAATGTGCCACTTGCAGGTGAAAGTACTTGTGTGTTGATTGGGCCAGAGGGTGATTTCTCAAATGATGAAATCACACAGGCATTACAAAAGGGATTTAGAGCTGTTAGTCTGGGCGACAGCCGCCTCAGAACCGAAACAGCAGGATTGGTAGCTTGTCATACATTAAATTTAATTAACCAATGATGTATTTGAAGAAACACGTACAAGTTTGCTTAGTTTGTATTTTGGTAGTTTTGCTTGGTTTTAATCAAAACGTTTTTGGGCAAGCTTCTTACAAAATCGCCAAAATGAAGTATGGCGGTGGCGGTGATTGGTATTGTAACAAGACTTCATTGGGCAATCTTATCAAGTTTTGTAATAGTAATTTACGAATGAATATTTTCCCCGAAGAAGATATTGTTGAGGCTGGTAGCCCCGAATTGTTTACCTATCCATTTGTACACTTAACTGGACACGGAAACATCGTTTTTTCGGAAAGCGAGGCCAGAAATCTAAGAAAATATCTTATCAGTGGTGGCTTCTTGCATATCGACGATAACTATGGCTTAGATAAATTTATCAGAAGAGAAATGAAAAAAGTATTTCCCGAACTGAATTTTGTAGAATTGCCTTTTAATCATCCTGTTTATAGCCAACGATTTAAGTTTACAAATGGCTTACCAAAGGTACACGAGCACGATGGGAAAGCTCCACAAGGATTTGGCCTTATTTGGGAAGGACGCTTGGTTTGTTTCTATAGTTACGAATGCGATTTGGGCAATGGTTGGGAAGACCAATCGGTGTATAACGACCCCGAAAGTGTTCGACAGAAAGCTTTACAGATGGGTGCCAATTTGTTGTCATTTGCCCTCACCTCATTTTAGCAATATCCTTTTTGACACACTAATTCTGTTAAAGATGATATAAACAAAGATATAAATGTTTTAAAAAAGTGACATTTGTCAGAATAACGTATTGTTAAAACATTTTCGACTAACAAAGAGTATATTTGTTGTATAATTTTTAAACTACTTACACACATGCAATTGGTATTACCCGCATTTATTATTCACTGGTATTTGTCATTATTTAGCCAAACATTTTTCTTGCACCGCTATTCGGCTCATAAAATGTTCTTAATGAACAAGTTCTGGGAACGCTTTTTTTACTTTTTAACTTATGTATCACAAGGTTCATCATATTTAAGCCCACGTGCTTATGCTATTTTGCACCGTATGCACCACGCATTTAGCGACACAGAAAAAGACCCTCACTCACCGCACTTCTCAAGCAATGTTTTCACAATGATGTGGAAAACAAAAGATATTTACAATGCTTTGTTAAATAGCAAAACTAAAATAGAAGAGCGTTTTGACCATAATTACCCATATTCAAACTTTATTGAAAAACTGGGCGACCACTGGGCTTCAAGAATTGGCTGGGGTGTAGCTTATTCAGTATTCTATATTGTGGCTTATGTATATTTTGATATGCACTGGGCATTTTTCTTTTTGTTGCCTGTACACTTCTTGATGGGGCCTATTCATGGTGCTATCGTAAACTGGTCGGGCCACAAGTATGGTTATCAAAACTATGACAACCAAGATAAATCAAAAAACTCTTTGGTTTTTGATTTCTTGATGTTGGGCGAGTTGTTCCAAAACAACCACCACAAATTGCCCAATAGCATGAACTTCGGTTCTAAGTGGTATGAGGTTGACCCAACTTATCCTGTAATCAAAGTTTTGACTTGGTTAAGAATTATTAAACCCAATGTAAAACCTGCTGATGCAAAGTTTTAAGTAGAAATAAAGCAATAAAAAAGGCTACCTCATAAGGGTAGCCTTTTTTATTGCAATTAAATGTAATGTTTTGGGGTATTGTTTGACTAATAGTTCATAACCATAATATCTGATATGATAAATATATTGTTACTAAGGTATATACAGTTCAAAAGACTTCTTGTGGAGGCAGGTTGGATAGCTATATTGATAGGGGCTATTATGGGTATTATACTAGTATTAAGGTTACTTCTGGCCATACAGCTTAATCCTTGGACAGCCATGTTGTCGGCTTTAGCACCATGGACAGTTCACTTGCAACGAAAAGATAAGCGGCTAATCCAAATGCTTTTTTCACAGAATTACCCATTATATTATTGGCTGGAATATAACCTTGTGCTTATGCCTTGGTATATAGCCCTAATCGCTTATCAAATTCCTGTGGTTTATATTGGTGTTGCTATTATGCTTACTGGACTTATCGGCTGGGTCAATCGTACGGTCGAACTACCTAAAATAAGGCAACACGTTGTTTTGAAAAGCATCTTGTTGGAGGGTAATTTTGAGTGGATAGCTGGTATGAGGCAACATCAATGGCCAATTATGTTGATTTATATAGGAGTTTTGATTATAGGTACCTGGTATCCTTCAGGCTATTTAGGGATTGGACTGATTACGATGTTTTTTCTAGGTTTTTTTAATAGATGCGAAAGTCTTCCAATTGTCTTGCTGGAAGCAACAACAGCCCAATCTTTTTTGTATCAAAAGATTCTATTTCAAACGAAGCAATACTTGGTATTTGTAGGGCCATTGATGGTATTGTATGGGATTCACTATCCCGAAAATTTATTATTTTTTATAGCACTACAGGTAGTGTATGTGCTTAATTATCTGGTGTTTATCCTTAATAAATATAAATCATACCAGCCTAATATAGGAGTGCCGTCCAATACTGTAATAGGAGGTTTTTTGTTTGTGGGTATATTTTTGCCTTACATGTTTCCTATTTCAATGGTATTATGTTTTGTATTTTACCAAAAATCTATCAGGAACCTCAAATTTTACTTCAATGCTTGAACTCAAAAATATCACTTTTTCCTATCAGGCAGAGCCCGTTTTAAAACATATTTCAATATCATTTCAAAGCGGTAATATCTATGGCTTAGTTGGCCTAAATGGTTCAGGGAAATCTACTTTGCTCAATTGTATTGCAGGCTTTTTGTTCCCAACAAGTGGCGAATTACTATGGCAAAACAAGCCCTTAGACAGAAGGCAAGTAGCTATCTTGGAAACCAATAATTTTTTTTATAGCTACTTAACAGGCCGAGAAATATTGTCAATTTTCGCCTCGAAAATACCTTCTTTTGACGAAAATCAATGGGCAAAAATCATGGATTTACCTTTGGATTCGCTTGTTGAAGAGTATTCGACAGGAATGAAAAAAAAGCTAGCTCTTTTATGTATTTTAAAGCTAGATAGAGAAATTATTATTTTGGATGAGCCTTACAATGGCTTAGATTTAGAATCTAGCTGGGTACTTACCAATATAATCAAGGTGTTGAAAGAAAAAGGAAAAGTGGTTATTATAACTTCCCATATTTTGGATACCCTTAGGGGTGTATGTGATGCCATATTATGGTTGAAAGATACCAAGATAGAGAAGGTTTATCAGCCAGAAGCATTTGCCGAAATAGATAGAGAACTAAAAGAAAGCCATATAAATCAGCCTGATTTGTCAAAGATATTATAAGAGAAAAACATGAGTCCTTCCGAATTTTTTAATCAAAAAAAGCGGTCGAAATTCGTTTTTCGGCCACCTTTTTTGATTAATAGTCAATAAATGCCTAACCATTGTGCTTTTTTTCCAATAGGGTGCTACTGAACACCCTATTGGGAAAAAAGCACAATGGTCTACCTCGTGAATCTCAATAAACACAAACAAGAGGTCTCTTTTGTAAATTATCCCAAAATTCGGGATGACTCATGTTTTTGATATTAATCTACTGAATGACTAATTTTTAGACACAAAATATTACGTCTCTATTGCTGCAAGGTAGACATAAAGAATAATCACTAAATCACTCAATCTCAATTCACTAAATTCGGGATGACTCATGTCTCTATGAATTAGATTAAGCTTCTTTTTAAATCAAATGCCTCTAGGTAATCAGAAACCCGTTTTACAAATTGTCCACCCAACGAACCATCAACAATACGGTGGTCGTAAGAGTGAGAAATAAACATTTTTTGACGGATGCCAATCAAGTCGCCTTCGGGGGTTTCAATGACAGCTGGCTTTTTCTGAATTGCTCCAAAAGCCATAATTGCTACTTGTGGTTGTAATATAATAGGCGTACCCATCACATTGCCAAAAGTACCAATATTAGAAATAGTATAAGTTCCGCCTTCCAAATCTTCAGGTTTGAGCTTATTTTCTCTTGCTCTTTTAGTAATATCATTTACCTTTTTGGTAAGCCCAATGAGGTTATAGCTATCGGCATTATGAATAACAGGCACAATCAAGTTGCCATTAGGCAATGCCACTGCCATACCAATATTGATATTCTTTTTATAAATAATACGGTCGCCATCAACGGAAGCATTGATTTTTGGAAAATCTTTGATAGCTTTTACCACAGCTTCAATCAAGATAGGCGTATAAGTAATATTTTCGCCATATTCTTTTTTGAAGCTATTTTTAATTCCTTCACGCCATAATACGACAGGTGTCATATCTGTTTCTACAAACGACGAAACATGTGGTGCAATACGTTTTGAATCAACCATTCTTTCGGCTATCATCTTACGCATTCTATCCATTTGTACGATTTCGTCTTGCCCCGAAATACTTATAGGCACAGCCTTAGGTGTTTCGTAAGTAGGTGTTGCAGGTAGAGCGACAGGAGCAGCGATAGGCTTTTTGCGTTGGTTTATATAAGCTAAAATATCATTTTTGGTAACACGGCCATCCAAGCCACTTCCTTTTAGGGCATTGAGTTCTTGCATAGAAATACCCTCTTCTTTGCTAATACTCAGCACCAAAGGCGAGTAAAAACGGCTAGGGGAGCTATCGGCACTGGCTTGTGTGGGGTCGAGGGCAATACCCGTAAGAGCTTGTATTTCCTCAATTTCGGCCTCAATGGCAGTAGAGGCTGCTTCTTCGGTAGGAAGAGGCTCGTCGGCATTTCCTTCGGTTTCAATAATACAAATAGGACTACCAATTACAGCAATATCACCTTCTTGCACCAAAATTTCTTTAATCACGCCACTATGCGACGAAGGTACTTCGGTGTCAATTTTGTCTGTAGCTACCTCCAGTAGGTAGTCGTCGGCTTCAATGCGTTCTCCTACTTTTTTGAGCCAAGAAAGCACCGTTGCCTCCATGATACTTTCGCCCATTTTGGGCATGATAATTTCAATTTGAGCCATATTAATAATGTTTTTGTTTTGAGATGGTCAATGGATTTTGAGAAAATATGCCAGTGCTATTTCAAAACTTTTCGTAGTAAATTGAGTATGTTGATGGAAGTTGAATGAATATTTTGTTCTCTAAAACCACCCAATTGTAGTTTTTGAGTAATAGTTTGCTCGGCAGTAGCCAGGGCAATCCAAATAGTACCAACAGGCTTTTCGGGTGTTCCGCCATCGGGGCCAGCAATACCACTAGTAGCCAAGCCAATATCGGTATGTAAAAGTTGTCGTACATTTTGAGCCATTTGTATTACTGTTTCTTCCGAAACCGCTCCAAAATCACGTAACGTTTCTTCTTTTACCCCCAATTGGTTAATTTTTACAGAATTGTCATACGAAATAATACTACCATAATAATACGCCGACGAGCCAGCTATTTTGGTAAACTGATGAGCCAAATATCCACCAGTACAGCTTTCGGCTGTAGATACCGTTAGGTTTCGGGCTTTTAGCATTTTTCCTACGGCTTCTTCTAATTCAACCTCACCCAAGGCATACACAAACTCCTCGATAATGGGCATAACCTTTTGAATTTCTGTATCTATTTCTTGTTCTAACACGGCCATATCACTACCAAAGCCAGTTAGTCGCATTTTTACACTACCCATCGACGGCAAATAAGCCAATCGAATATGTGAAGGCAGAGCATCTTCCCAATCTTCGATTTTTTCAGCCAAGAGCGACTCGCCAATGCCTACTGTTCTGATGATTTTATGGAAGATAACAGGGGTCTTGAAAAATGTCTGCAATTTAGGCAAAATTAAATCAGACATCAAACCTTTCATTTCATAAGGTACGCCTGGCATCGAAATATAAACAGTTTCGTTTTGCTCGAACCACATACCTGGGGCAGTACCTAATTTATTATGAATATATTCAGCATTGAGCGGCAGTTCGGCTTGTCCGAGGTTCAAGCCTGTTACTTCTCTACCTCTTTTCTGAAAAAAAGCTTTGAGGTCTTCCAACGCTTGCGGATGAACCGCCATTTGTGTATTAAAAAACTTACAAAACGTTTTTTTAGTAATATCGTCTTTGGTGGGGCCAAGGCCACCTGTTACCAAAATTACATTGGCACGCTTAGTTGCTTCCTCAAAAATGCTTAAAATAGACTCTTCTGTGTCGCCAACAGACGATTTTCTAACGGTTCTTATGCCAATTTTATCTAATTCTGCACTTATCCATTGGGTGTTGGTATCGGTAATTTGTCCATAAAGAATTTCATCGCCAATGGTAATAATCTCTGCTTTAATCATTTTTATAAGGGGGCTATCTAAAAGCTTTTTGTGTGAAGACTCAAATATGTGAATAAAAATAGGCATTTCGGCTTTGCCCTGCCAACTATTCATTATTTTTGCCCAAAATTACACATTTTAAACACTTTTGTCGTTTAAAAATCGGCGACATTCTGTAAATATACCTAAGGAATATCGTGATGTTCAACTTTAACAATCACTAGAATGAGAAAAATTATTATTGCTGTATGCTTTTTAGGTTCTGTATCAAGTTGCCAGTCGCAAAACTGGGGAAATGTATTGAAACAAGCCAACGATGTATTGAGTAGTGCAAAAGGAGGCTTAACCACCGAAGAAATTAGCAAAGGCTTGAAAGAAGCCCTAACTGTAGGAATCAAAAATAGTTCATCTCAGGCTTCGGCATTAGATGGGTATTTGGGTAATCAAACAATAAAATTGCTTTTTCCGCCAGAAGCTCGCAAAGTTGAAGAAAAGTTACGTCAAATAGGACTAGGAAGCCAGTGTGATAAATTTATTACGGCCTTGAACCGTGGTGCCGAAAAAGCAGCAGGGCAAGCAGTACCTATTTTTGTGGATGCTATTACCAAAATGACAATTCAGGATGCCTTAGGAATATTGAAAGGCGATAAAGACGCTGCCACACAGTACCTCAAAAAAACTTCTACCGAAGCCCTTACCAATGCCTTTTCGCCTATTATGGACGAGGCCATCAATTCGACAGGGGCTACCAAATTATATGGCGATATTGCCACCACTTATAACAAAATTCCTTTCGTTGGGCAAAAAGTTAACCCAGATTTGAAAGGTTATGCAACTCAAAAGGCCATAGATGGGTTATTCTTATTAGTAGCTCAGGAAGAGCAAAAAATCAGAGAAAATCCAGCGGCTCGTGTCACCGATTTGCTCAAAAAAGTTTTTGGAAGTAATCAATAAAAATAAACGAGGAGGTCAAGGCAAGCTTGTGCTAACTTGACTAAAATAGTGCCATGAAAAAATCAGAAATCAATTTTCAAGTAACATTAGACGAACAAAGTATTCCAGAACAAATTCATTGGACTGCCACCGAAAACCCTAATGAGGGTGTAGAGGAAACCAAAGCTATTTTTATCGGTGTTTGGGACCACTACCACAAAGGTACTTTGGCACTTCCTTTGTGGACCAAAGATATGGATGTTTTAGAAATGAAACGTTTTTATATTGAGGTAATGGGTAGTGTTGCCGAATCGTTGGTAAAGGCAACTGGCGACCAAAAAATGGCTTTTCAGATTGATGATTTATGCCGTGTTTTGACCAAAAACCTTCAGGAAGAAATCAAAGCTGCACAACAGCCCCAAGCCTAAGCTTGAACGATACTAATTAGTTTAGCCCCCTTTTCAGTGAAGAAAAGGGGCTTTTTTTGAATTTTACCAGCTTATAATAAGATAATTCATGAAAAAAATTGTATTAAATTTAATATTGCTAATGATAATTGCTAATATTAGCAATGCTCAAAAAGGAGTAAATTTTGTTGCAGGGGGTAACCTCAGAACGGTTTTTGACTTGGCAAAAATGCAAAATAAGGCTGTTTTTTTAGAAGCCTATGCTCCTACTTGCCATGTGTGTATTGCCTTTAAACCTACCTTTGAACTTCCGTTGGTAGGTGATTTTTATAATCGTAATTATATTAGCTACAAGCTAGATGTAACCACAACCGAGGCTCAAGCTTTTTTGCAAAAACAAAAAATCTGGATTCCGTCAACTCCAACATTGCTTTTCTTTGATAAAGAGGTAAAACTATTGCACATTGCTGTAATGGGCGAAAATACCAATACCGCACAAGTAGTAATAGACGCAGCAGGTAAGGCCCTCGACCCCAAAAGAAGAAGCACAGCCTACAAAGCTAGTTTTCAGTCGGGTGTGCGAGACCCCAATTTTTTGATTGATTATGCCTTCATGGCCAGAATCATGAAAGATACTACCGACAATATTGCAGCAATGAAAGCTTATGCCAGTAAAATCCCAAGTAGTCAATATACCAATAATTCTAATTTTTTGGTTTTACAAAAGGTAATCATGGACGACGAAAACCCGATTTTTACGTATATGATGACGCATTTGGCCGAATATAATGCTAAATACGACAAGGCATTGGTGAAGCAAACGGCTGAAAATATTATTATGTACTCGTTGTATTCTAGCCGAGGAAGCCGTTCGTCGGTAGCAAAAATTAATCAGGTAAAAGCTAATTTGACCAAATTGGGAATCGACAAGAAGTCGATTGCTGGAAGAGTTTTTAGGGAAGAAACAACAGCTTTGTTTAGAGAAGGAAAGCCCGACCAAGCAATTAAGGTACTGGAAAGTTTGATAGATAGCAGAACCGACAAAAATGCCTATTTGTTTCTAAGCAATTTTGTAAGAGCAAGAACTGCCGATAAAAATGCGTTGGCCAAGGCCGCTACATGGGCTGCAAAAGCTAAATAATTAATTGATGGAAATACTCAGCAGCAACTAGCTTGCCTGCTGAGTATTTTTTAAGTAGGAATGACAGTAGAGTACTTTACATCGTGCAAAACTACAGTGCTGCTATGTACTTTAACAATCTGTATTTCAGCAAGTTGTTTTAGGAAGTTGTCGTATTCCTTAATGTCTTTTACATATACCTTTAGCTGGTAGTCGACCATGCCAGCCAAATGATAGCACTCTAATACCTGTGGCATCTCTTTTACCAGATGCTCGAAAGTATCAATGTTTTCGGTAGTATAAATCGGCATCGATACGTTACAAAACACAATTTGCCCTCGTCCAGCCTTTTCAGCATTTACCAAGGCTACGTATCCAGAAATAACCCCCTCTTTTTCAAGTCGTTTGATTCGCTCAAAAACGGGCGAAGTAGTCAGATGTAATGCCTCTGCCAATTCTTTGATGGTTAGTTTGGCATTATGTTGTAGTAAGTTAAGAATTTGGCTATCGGTTTTGTCCAGCATATTTTTCTGAATGAGTCTATCTTTTTTATTATTAAAAGCAAATTATGCTTAAATATTTTTAAAAGTAATATTTTTATTAGGAAAAAATAAACTTATTCAGAATGAAATATATATTTATGGTATAAATTCAGCATAAAAGTATAATCTATGAAAACGATTTGGAGAATAATATATGCTTGTATTGGCCTTTGCCTTCTAACGGAAGTATCTTTTGCACAGCCTACTCCGTCAAGACTCAAAACCCTAGACTCAGCTTTGACAATTTTACATGAAAAAGCTCTTTTTAATGGTGTTGTACTGGTAGCCCAAAACGGTAAAACGCTCTACAAAAAAGCTTTTGGCATCAGTGATATTCGTACACAACAACCTTTATCGAGTAGCTCGTCATTCAATCTGGCTTCTGTATCAAAGCAATTTATTGCCATGATGATAATGCAGCTCAAAGAGCGAAAACAACTGCAATACGACGACAAAGTACAAAAATATTTGCCAAGCTTCCCGTATGAAGCTATTACGATTAGGCATTTGCTAACTCATACATCGGGATTACCAGAGTATTTTGATTTGGCTATGCGTCATAATAACACATTAGATACACTCAACAACGACAAACTGCTCCAGCTCCTTACGGATATTAATCCTGCTCTCAATTTTGAGGTAGGATTAA
The DNA here is from genome assembly GCF_000427405.1 of Flectobacillus major DSM 103. NCBI lineage: Bacteria > Pseudomonadati > Bacteroidota > Cytophagia > Cytophagales > Flectobacillaceae > Flectobacillus > Flectobacillus major. The sequence goes on along the minus strand of NZ_KE386491.1, from coordinate 2,038,063 downwards.
TATGGGAGTACTGCAACACAGGCTATGTTTTGTTGGCTTCAATTATTGAAAAAGTAGGTGGAATGCCTATCGAGGATTTTTTCAAAAGAAATATTACCCAACCACTATTCCTGACCAATACCTTTATTTTTTACCTTAACATGAAAAGCCCGTTGGCTAGTAACAGCCAGCGGGTTTATGGTTTTGAAAGGCAAAATGGCATAAACCAGCTCAATGACCTTATGAGGCTAGATGGAGTAGTGGGCGATGGCAACGTTTATGCTTCTGCCGATGATTTACTAAAATGGGAACAAGCTTTATACACCAATAAATTGGTGAGTCAGGCTACTATTCAAGAGGCTTTTGAGCCAGTTCAGCTAAAAGATGGCACGAAGTACCCTTATGGCTTCGGTTGGGCTATCAAGGATAATGGCAAAATTGTATCGCATACGGGTAGTTGGGTAGGTTTTAGAAATAGCATAGAACGAAATCTTGCTCAGAAAACTACTGTAATAGTATTGAGTAGCTCTACCAGTGCAACGGTTTTGTCGATGACAAATAATATCTTGTCGGGGCAAAAAGTAAAACTTCCTCAAACACAATTGATTACACAAGTAAAACTTGTCGATGGTACAGGCTCGGTGGCTCGTAGGGCATCTGTTCGGTTAAAGAACGATAGGATATGGGAAATTGGCGAGTTGCAGGCATTGCCCAACGAAAAAGTCATAGATGGAAAAGGCTTGGTATTATCGCCAGGGTTTATAGACTCGCATAGTCATCATTTTGGAGGATTAGAAAAAACACCAGAGGCTATTCCATCGGTAAGTCAGGGCGTTACTACCATTGTTATTGGACAAGACGGAGGAAGCTATTCAATGGATACCCTTCAGAATTTTATCAAGAAAACCCCCGTTGCTGTAAATATAGCCTCCTTTACAGGGCATTCTACCATTAGGACACAGGTATTGGGGGCTAGAAGTCTTTTCAGAACAGCCAAGCCTAGTGAATTAGAGCAAATGAAAAAGCTATTGCAACAAGAGCTAGAAAAAGGGTCGTTGGGCTTGAATACAGGTTTAGAATACGAATCAGCTTTTTTTTCTAACCGTGAAGAGGTTTTAGCATTGGCCAAAATAACAGCTCAATTTGGTGGCCGATACATGAGTCATATTCGTAGTGAAGATATTCATTTGGAAGAAGCAGTAGACGAAATTATAGAAATCGGTAGGCAAACTCATATTCCTGTTCAGATTTCGCATATCAAAATTGCTAAAAAAGACCAGTGGGGAAAGTCTTCTCAGTTATTGGCTCAACTCCAAAAGGCTCGGGCCGAAGGTGTTGATATTACAGCCGACTGCTATCCTTATAATTTTTGGAATTCGACCTTGCGAGTACTATTTCCTAATCGAGATTATACCAATCCTATAAGTGCCGAATTTGCTGTGAATCAGTTGTTTGATCCCGAGAAATCGGTATTGGTGCGATTTGCTCCCAACAAAAGCTATGCGGGTAAAACAGTTTCGGAAATAGCCCAATTACGTAATGAAAAACCTTCCCAAACCCTCATGAATCTTATTGCAATAGCAGCCGATTTTGAAGAGAAAAATCCCAATTTCAATGAAGGAATAGAAGCAATTATGGGGAAGTCGATGGACGATAACGATGTTGCTAACTTTTTGGCTTGGCCACATACCAACATTTGTTCCGACGGTGCGTCGAGTGGGCATCCTCGTGGGCATGGTACTTTTACCCGAGTATTAGGCAGATATGTTCGAGAACAACAAATAATGCCACTAGAAACTGCTATATACAAAATGACAGGACTTTCGGCCGAGCATTTGGGAATCAACGACAGAGGTATTATTGCCAGCGGTAATTTTGCCGATTTAGTACTTTTTAATCCAGATACAGTAATTGACAATGCCGATATTAAAAACGGAAAGGCTCTTTCTTCGGGCATAGAAATGGTTTGGGTAAATGGTGAAGTAGTATATCAGGCCCAAAAGCCAACGGGGATTTATTCAGGAAGATTGATTAAAAGAAAATAGAAACAAGTAAAGTTTCTTATCAAAGTAATAGCGTATGAAAAAAGCGGTAGTATTAACAAATGGATTATTGGTGACCAACGATGCCAAAACAGCCCATGGGCTTATTAGAGGAACTGAGCGGTACGATATAGTAGGAGTCATAGACATTCCTGCTAATGAAGGCAAAGATGCAGGTGAAGTATTGGATGGTAAAAATCGTGATATTCCTATTTTTGGCTCATTGAGTTTGGCAATTTCACAATTGTCTGAAATTAATTATCTTATTATTGGTGTAGCTACAGTCGGAGGGGTTTTGCCAGCCGATATGTTAGCGATTGTCGAAGAGGCAATTGTTCACAAAATATCAGTGGTAAATGGTTTGCATGAATATCTTTCCGAAAAAACAGCATTATCGCAACTAGCCCAGCAATATGGCGTAGAACTCATTGATATTCGAAAACCCAAGAGCAGAAAAGATTTACATTTTTGGACAGGCGAAATTATGCAAGTGGATGTACCTATTATTGCTGTAATGGGAATGGATTGTGCATTGGGCAAACGTACTACAGCAAGATTGATAAGACAAGCCTGCGAGGCTCAAAACCTAAATGCCCAAATGATTTATACAGGACAGACAGGTTGGTTGCAAGGTGGTAAATACGGTTTTATTTTCGATTCTACCCTCAATGATTTCGTCTCGGGCGAATTAGAAAATGCTATTGTGAGTTGTTGGAAAGAAACACATCCTCATTTTATTCTATTAGAGGGGCAATCCTCTTTACGTAATCCGAGTGGGCCATGTGGGTTTGAATTTCTGATTTCGGGTAAAGCTCGGCACGTAGTGCTAGTACACGCTCCAAAACGCCAGTATTTTGATAACGACCCACATTGGGGCGAAATACCTTCTGTAGTGTCCGAAATAGAATTGATAGAAAAGCTAGGCTCGAAAGTAATAGCTTTGGCCCTCAATACCGAAGGCTGCACCCAAGAGGAATATCTAGCATATCAAAAACACTTTGAAGAAAACCTACAAATACCCGTATTATTGCCAATTCAGGAGGGGGTAGAGCGTATTATTCCTATCCTAAAATCGTTGAAATCATGAAGATATCGGCTGTCAGAACGTATTTGAAAAAACTCCCTCTTACAAAGCCCTATACCATTGCCTACAATACTTTCTCGGATGTAGAGTTGGTTTTTTTAGAAATAACCCTCGCCAATGGTATCGTGGGGATAGGTTCGGCTAGCCCTGCCGAGGAGGTTGTAGGCGAAACCTCGTCCCAAACTTTCTTGAACCTACAATCTGATTTTGTCAATAATTTGGTAGGACGAGATATTCGGCATTTTCAGCAAATTATTTTTGAGGTGCATCAGCATTTTGCTTGGTTGCCCGGCACACAGGCCGCCGTTGATATTGCCCTGCACGATGCTTTTGCTAAGTTTTTGGGTATATCGGTGGTTGATTTTTATGGACAAAAAATAGAAGCCCTTCCTACATCGGTGACCATTGGTATCATGAATGTAGCCGATACTCTTGAAGAAGCCCACAATTTTGAACAACTTGGGTTCAAGGTTTTGAAAGTAAAAACAGGAAATAATTTAGACGAAGATATAGAGCGTATTTATAAGTTAGACGAATTGTATCGGAATACCTTGAAAATCAGGGTGGATGCCAATCAAGGGTATTCATTGGATGAACTCAAACTATTTTTGAAAGCCATAGAAAAACTTGATATTGAGCTAATAGAACAGCCATTGCTGGTGGGTAAGGAAGCAGAATTATTAGCACTTAGCTTGGCCGAGCGAACCATGTTAGTGGGCGATGAATCGATGAAAAATGCTCAATATGCCTTGGCATTTAGCCAAGAACCCCGCCCATTCGGTATTTATAATATCAAGCTGATGAAATGCGGAGGTATTTTGGGAGCATTAGAAATAGCCACTATTGCCAAAAATGCCAATATTGAGCTATTTTGGGGTTGTAACGACGAAAGTATTGTAAGTATAACGGCAGCCTTGCATGTTGCCTATAGCTGTGCAAATACACGGTATATTGATTTGGATGGTAGCTTTGACTTAGCCGAAGATTTGGTAACAGGAGGCTTTAGTCTTCACAATGGTTTAATGAAAATTAATCATAAAGCAGGTTTTGGCTTTGACCTAATATGAAAATATGACAAAACTCACTCCCCAAATTGGGCTTCGGGCGGCTATTATTCTGGTAGTTAGTGTAATTGTTGGCTCGGGGGTATTCAAGAAGATAGCACCAATGGCCAGCGAGCTTGGCTCGCCTTTACTTATTATTTTATGTTGGGTTTTGGCAGGACTGATTAGTTTGGCAGGGGCTTTGTCGACGGCCGAAATGGCCAGTATGTATCCAGATTCGGGAGGAGAATACAATTATTTCCAAAAAATATATGGGCGTTTTTTTGCCTTTTTATATGGTTGGGGCAATTTCACAGTTGTAAAAACAGCCTCTATTGCTGCTCTTGCTTATATTTTTGCCCAATCGTTTAGTAGCCTTATCCCTTTGCCCGATGTTGGTATTCATTTTTGGGTATTGGGAAAAGACCTTCTCGAAAACTTTTCTATCAAACTTTTGGCCTCTTTGTTGATTGTAATACTTAGCTACCTAAACTTTAGAGGCTTGTCGGTAGCCGAACAACTAAGTACATGGCTCACCTATATAATGTTTGTGGCAGTAGCTATTTTTATTGTATATGGTTTTTTTTCGACAGCAGGCAATTGGGATAATCTTACGCAAAAAAGTACCACATTTTCAACCAAAAAACTGGCAGGATGGTCGATTGTCAAAGCAATGGCCTTGGCAAGTTTGGGGGCGTTTTGGGGTTATGAAGGCTGGAATCATATTGGATACATCGGCGAAGAAATCAAAAATCCTCAGAAAAACTTACCCGTAGCTTTGGGTGTAGGCACAGGCTTGGTGATTTTGATTTATGTACTATTAAATACCGTTTTTGCTTATATTCTACCAATTGATTTCTTTATTCAACTCAACGAGCAACCCAACAAAATTGCAGCCGTAGAAGTAGCCAATAAGCTATGGGGTAATGGAGGTATGTTATTTATTGCCTGTTTGATTGTGTTAACAACCCTCAATGCTACCAGCAGTACAATTCTGATGTCGGCTAGATTATTTTATGCTATGGGGCGCGACAACCTTTTTTTTAGGAAAGCTGCTTCTGTTCATCCTGTGTATCAGACCCCCGATATGGCTATCTTGATTCAAGGAATTTGGTCGATTATGCTTATTTGGTCGGGGAGTTTCGATCAGCTTACAGATATGTTGGTCTTTTCGTCCTTTATTTTTTATGGAAGTACAGCTTTGGGGGTTATTATATTGCGAATCAAAAGCCCCGAAATAGAAAGAAAATACAAAGTTGTGGGGTATCCGTATATTCCAGCTTTTTTTGTACTTTTTTGTGTTTCGTTATTGGCGATTACGATTGTCAGTCAGCCTTATGAGGCACTATTGGGTTTAGGACTTATTGCTACAGGAGTTCCTTTTTATTGGTTTTGGGAGCAAAAAAAGTAAAAAATCACAGATAAGAAGTAATACTGAAGAGGGATACAAATAAGGCTAAACGGATAGAGAATTACTAAAATAGGCTTTTGAGTTGCTATATTGAATGAGTAGGCGAACCTTTCCGCCTACTCATTCAATATACTATAAAGTATTAAGCGTTACCTTTTGATGTATTCAAACTGAGTTCTTAAAATGTATTCAGCATCTTCATCGCCAAGTTCTACGGCACGCCTAAAATCTTCGATAGCATTATCGGTTTGTCCGATTTGAAACCTTGCCATACCACGCCATCTCAGAGCAATAGGGTTTTCGCTTCTGTAGTGCCAATCTGCTTTGTCAAACTCTAAAAAAGCTTTGTCAAATTCGTCTAATTTATACAAGATTTTTCCCTTTAGCACATACGCTTCGGCAACAGTATTGTCAAAGCTAATCGACTGCTCAATATCATAGAGAGCCGAATAGTAATTTTCCAAAAAGAGGTTGGCTTTTGTACGAAGCAAATACGCTTTGGCCGACTTGGGAAAACGTTTGAGTTTTTCCGAAAAAAAAGCCTTCGCCTGAGCGTACTTTTTCTCATGAAGCATAGCTTCACCTTCCTCCAGTTTTTCTTTGTTTTTGAAACTGATAAACTTTTCTTCAAGCCAGTTAAAAAACATCAAAGTAAGTACAAAGGGTAAAAAGAAAAACAAAACTAACCATTCCATATTATTCTGTGCCTATTGGGTTGATTATAGGGTTGCTAACTCAGCTTTTAGTTTTTTTGTTAGGCCATCCACTACCAATTGATACGAATGGTCGATAAGGTTTTGTGCTAATACCGAGGAGGCTCGTTCAAAATTCACGGTATTCCAGTATTTTTTGTTCATGTGGTAGCCAGCCACAATAAAGCTATGTTCTTCTCGGAGCGAAATCGCTCGTTCGGGGTCACATTTGAGGTTTACCTTAAATGTTTCCTCATCTAAGCCTGTCAGAGCAAATATTTTGCCCATTACCTTAAAAACCAAGGTGTCGGGGCCAAAAGGTAGTTCTTCTGTAACGCCTTTTTTAGCTAGACAATATAACCGAAATGCTTCAATATCCATATCTTTTATTGATAAATTGCATGAACGGCTATCGTGTAAAAGCTCTGTAAATCATAACAATAATACAAACCAAGAACATCAAAATAGAGATTTTGTTGATGAAGTGCATGGTTTTTAGATTGAAGCTCGTAGGCTTATTGGGGTCTGGTTTTGAGAATACTCTTAGAAAATAACTAAAGGCTTCTCCGATATTAAATTGGTCTTTGATACGGCTCATATTAGTATAATTTATCTGGTTTTGTTAATCTACAAACTTTCTTCTAATAGTTCAGAAACCTCTGGCTCAAACCAAACGCCATCTTCCTTGATTATTTCGATAAGGGCATCTACGGCATTGTCGGCATGAACCGATTTTTTCACAACGGTTTGTCCTCGATACAAGGCAATTTTGTCCTTTCCAATACCCACATAGCCATAATCAGCATCGGCCATTTCGCCAGGGCCATTTACGATACAACCCATAATCCCGATTTTTACACCCTTCAAATGGTCGGTTCTTTTGCGGATTAATGCAGTGGTTTCTTGTAGGTCAAAAAGGGTTCTTCCACACGAAGGGCATGAAATATACTCGGTTTTGCTCATGCGTGTACGAGCTGCTTGAAGAATACCAAAAGCTGTAGCGTTATAACCTTTGATACGTTCAATAAGTTCTGATTTTTGGGACAAAATCGGCAACTTTAGTAATACTCCATCGCCAAAGCCATCGACCAATAAACCACCTATATCGGTAGCCGAAAATAGCTGGAAATCACTACTCGGAATATCGTTGTATTGCCTTAAAATAATGACTGGTACTTTGCATTCTCGACTCAATAATTCAAAGAAAAACCTTCTAAATTCGGGCATTGCGTGGTCGTTATCTGTTTGTAAGAGTACCACAGCGGTGTTGTCGGCTTTTAGGGCATTTATTAAGTTGTCGTTGAGGTTACTAGCTTTAACTTCAATGAAATTCAAAGACTTATGCTTTTTATTTTCTGTTAAAAAATCTTCAGCATTGAGCTTCGGAAAAATATTTTCGGGGCTTTTTAAATCTGACCAAGTTTTGTAGTCAACAATTTCTTTGAGTCCCATAGGCAACATGAAAGGTGCAGGTGAATTTTTCGTATATATAAAATCTGCACCTAAATCGTTCATTGCCCACTTGTCAGTAGCGGGTAAGTAAAAATGCCCAATAGCCTTTAAATCTTCTGGCTGTTCAATCTTGATTTGCGAGTAGTCAGCAATCACTCTCGGCACGTTGTGTCCTCCAAAAACATGTACCTCTTTAGTACTTCTTCGGCTATGTTGGAAGGGGTTGATTGGCGAATCAAAAGCCGCACCTTGGGGGGAAGTCCAAGCCGAGATGGTAGCCGATTTTTCAGCTCGTTGAGTATAGCGGTCGATCAAACTTTTGGCTACTGGAGCTTCAAACTCGGGGTCTTCTGTAAGCGACACACGCACGGTATCGCCAAGGCCATCTTCCAATAGTGTACCAATTCCTACTGCCGATTTGATACGGCCGTCTTCGCCTTCACCAGCTTCGGTAACACCCAAGTGAAGAGGGTATGGTTTGAGTCCTTCTTCGTTGAGCTTTTTACAGAGTAAGCGGTAGGCTTCTACCATAACTTGAGTATTGGAAGCCTTCATAGATAGTACAATATTGAAGTAATTTTCGTCTTCGCAGATGCGTAAAAACTCCAAGGCCGACTCGACCATTCCTAGTGGGGTATCGCCATAGCGGCTCAAAATACGGTCGCTCAACGAACCGTGATTAGTACCAATACGCATTGCCGTTCCGTATTCCTTACAGATTTTGATAAGGGGCAAAAACTTATCTCTGATACGGTCTAATTCAGCTTGGTACGATGCCTCGGTATAATCAATTGATTCAAATCTTTTTTTATCGGCATAATTACCTGGATTAATTCTTACTTTTTCGACCAAACGAGCTGCCAATTCGGCTGCATTAGGCGTAAAGTGAATATCGGCTGCCAAGGGAACATTATATCCTCGTTTGCGGAGTTCTTTTCTGATATTGTCAAGGTTTTGGGCTTCTTTTACAGATGGAGCAGTGATACGAACCAATTCGCAGCCCGACTCAATCATTCTGATAGTTTGTTCAACCGACCCAATTGTATCCATGGTATCTACGGTGGTCATCGACTGTACACGAATAGGGAAGTCTGAGCCCATCCATAAATCGCCTATATTAACTTGAACGGTTTTACGTCGTGAATAAGCCGTAAGGGAGTCACAGTATTGTGTGCCTTTTTCAATGAGGTTCACTATTTGAGAGTTATTCGACATGATATGCTGGATACGAATCGTTTTATATGAAAGATAATTCACTCTTTTTTAACTATTGGGTATAATCCTTTTAGCGATGACATTTTTGAAGGACAGGTTAAAAATGAGTTTTTGCTTCCGCAAATTTAGGGGATATAAATAGATTGACAATAAAATACCCCGACTGATTCTATAACTAGAGTCGGGGTAAGATGGTTACAAAAAGAGGAGATATTCTCTTAGAAATCTCCAAATTCGTCGATAAGGTATTTTTGTACGGTAGAAATATCACCTTTCGATGTTAAGTCAGGAACAGATTCGGCTACAGGTACAGTGGTTACGGTTCTTGGGTTTTCTTTGGCCATACGAGTAACAGCACTTGGTAGCTCACGTTCGTTGCGAATAGGATTGAAGGGTTCAGATTGAACATATTTCAAAATATCATCGTACTTAAAATGGAATACGTTCATATTTACCCCAATTTGTCCTGCAATACGCTTCGCCTCGGCAATTTGTTCGTCGTTGGGTTTTTCTAAAATTTCCTGCAAAAAGCCTTCTGCATCAGTTTTGATAATAGCAAAAGCTTTTACACGTTCAGGCTCAACACCCAAAGCATCGGCATTGTAAGATACCACAGCATTCGGAATTGCGGCATCTTTCAACAACGAAAGAACATCTACCGAATAAAGGTTGTCTGAGTTACAAACCGTAAAGCGTTGGCCTTTCCATTCGGGTGTTTGCTCTAAAGCCTGTTGAATGGCATCGGCAGTGCCAGCGGGCTTTTCACGGTCGGGAGCGATAAGTTGTGTGGCAAATTTGAAGGTAAATCCCCACGCTTTGTTATCGGCTACTAATTTATCATAATAGGGTTGAGTAACGGTATCTTTAGGGTTTTTAAGAATCAAAACTTCGTTGTATCCTGCACGATGAGCATTGTAAAGCAAATAATCCATAAATGGCCGACCATCTTTGCCTACGCCAATCATTCCTTTAGGTAAGGTGTTTGCCTGTTCAACCAGTTTTTCGTCAAGGTTGGCAATGCCGTCTGTTTTCTTCATGCGAGAAGACATCCCGCCCGCCATAATTAATAATTTCGCCATATAAATAAAGTACGATGAATGGTAGCATTTCTGAAAACCCTGTGGTTTTCGTTGTCCAATTTTTTGAAGTAATATATTACCGCAAATTTAGGAATAGTTTTTATTTTTTGACTAAAGTACAATAAAAACTATGTAAGATGAAGATTCTTTTTCAAGAAAAAGAAAAATCAAAAGTAACACCACCCAATATGCTTTTTGTTTGGCAGAGTAAACAATTGATAATGAGAGTTATTATCTTTGCGTAGCCAACATGCCCCCAATGTTTTTTGGAAGCTTTTGAACGTATTAAAAAATGTATTTGTTGTACCAATTAGATGATTAAAGAAAATATTGAGATTAAGCTAGCTAATGTTATTTTGTTTATTGTTTTGAATTAAAAATTAAACAAAATCAAAACCTTTTTAACCCCAACATAGTTAGTATAATTGAAATAACGACTCGCCGATTTAGTTTAAGAGTGTTGCTGACAACCTTTCAGACGACTTTTAAACTTTGAGACTAAATCCCCGATTATTTACAGTTTGTTTCACACACGGATTGCATTAGTCCAGCCTTATTTTAGGAATTGAATGGAAAGACATTCAAGAAGCTGGCCAAAACAACCGTCTTTAGAATCTATTTTTCAACAACCCAATTGATAAAATGAGTACAAAGCGAGTGGCTGTGTTCAGGAAAGAACATTTTAATGCCGCACATCGCCTTCACAATCCGAATTGGTCGGACGAGCGAAACGAGCGTGTGTATGGTAAATGTAACAACCCCAATTATCATGGGCATAACTATGAATTGATTGTACAGGTGATAGGAGAGCTTGACCCCGATACAGGTTATGTAATTGATATGAAAATTTTGAGTGATTTAATCAAAACAGAGGTTCTCGATAGATTTGACCACCGAAACCTAAATTTGGATACGGAGGAATTTAAAGATTTGAACCCTTCTGCCGAAAATATTGCTATTGTAATTTATGATTTGCTTCGAAACAAGCTAAACCCCAACTTGGACATTAAAATTAGATTATATGAAACAGAACGAAACTTTGTTGAATACCCTATTGGTTGATAACGATAAATTATTGCTTTCAGACGAAGAAATTGGTGATGAACATTTTAGTACGTCTGTGGAAACTCCTTTGAAAGCGGATGCTTTTGAGATGTCGGATGATGAAAAAATGGCTCAGATTGAATATCATTTCAAGCAAATCATGGAAACCCTTGGGCTAGATTTGACCGACGATTCTTTGAAAGGAACGCCTAAAAGAGTGGCTAAAATGTATGTGAAAGAGATTTTTAGTGGTTTAGACCCTAAAAATAAACCTTCGGTGGCTCTTTTTGACAACAAGTATCAGTACAACGAAATGTTGGTCGAAAAAAACATTTCATTCTATTCTAATTGTGAACACCACTTTGTGCCAATTTTTGGTAGAGCTCATGTAGCTTATATTGCCGAAGGTAAAGTAGTTGGGTTGTCAAAACTTAATAGAATTGTACAGTATTTTGCCAAACGCCCTCAGGTACAAGAGCGTTTGACTATGCAGATTGCTCGCGAATTACAACAAGTGCTAGGTACCGAAAATGTAGCAGTGTTGATTGATGCCAAACACCTTTGTGTAGCATCGCGTGGGGTAAAAGATGAAACTTCTTCTACTGTGACAAGTTTTTATGGTGGCAAATTCCAAGATGAAGCTGTACGCAGCGAATTTTTGAAGTATATTTCTTAAAGAAGCTATCAAAAATAAAACATTTATGAGCATCTAGGGTTTATACCTTAGATGCTTTTTTGTTTAATGTTTTTTAATAAAAAATACACAAAAATTTTAAGATAAAGAAAAAAGTCTATATTGAAAATGATAGTAATGATATGTCAAAAAATATTTTAGTAGTAGGAGCAAGCTCAGGAATAGGGTATGCGATTGCCCAAAATTTATTAGAAAAAGGCTATTCTGTTATTTCTGCCTCCAGAAATAATCCGAATATAGAAGGTGTCGAACACCTTACTTGGGATGCCACCAATCCAGATGCCAACGTTTTTGCTAATTTGCCTGTGGCATTAGCGGGTGTAGTGTACTGTCCAGGTACGATTAATTTAAAGCCCATCAATCGACTTACTTTGGATGATTTCCGACAAGATTTTCAAATCAATGTTGTCGGAGCTGTGTCGGTAATTCAGGCAGTATTGCCTAGGCTCAAAAAAGCCGAAGGGGCATCTATTGTATTATATAGCACAGTTGCAGCCAAAATTGGTATGGGTTTTCATGCTTCGGTGGCTGCTTCAAAAGGGGCTTTAGAAGGGCTAACGATTTCGTTGGCTGCCGAATTGTCGCCTGCCAAGATTAGAGTAAATTGTATTGCCCCATCGTTGACAGACACCCCTTTAGCACAAAACTTATTGTCGACTCCAGAGAAAAAAGAGGCATCAAACAAACGTCATCCATTAGGGCGTGTTGGTTTGCCAGCAGACATTGCCGAAATTAGTACTTTTTTAATAAGTGATGCTTCTTCATGGATTACTGGCCAAGTAATAGGGGTAGATGGCGGCATGGGAAGTATTAAGGGAGTGTAGAATTTATTATATAAAGTGATAGTATAGTTTAGTAATTTTTAGTATCATTGGAGTAGCATCAGGGAACAACCCTTGATGCTGTTTTTGTAATTTTAACTTCTATAACTATGGCTTTTTTAGTAATTATTGTTTTGTTGTTGCTTATTACTGGTGCTTTGTCATTGGTGATTGTTAATCAGGGAACAGTGGCAGTTGTAACAGTTTTTGGTAAATATCAAAGAGTTATGACCCCTGGTTTAAATTTTAAAATCCCTTTCGTTGAGTTTATTTTTAGGCGAATTTCTATCCAAAGTAGGTCGATAGAACTAGAGTTTCAGGCCATTACAGCCGACCAAGCTAATGTTAATTTTAAGGCTATGCTGGTATATGCTGTAATGAATCAAGAAGAGGAAACTATCAAGAATGTAGCTTTCAAATTTATGGATGAGCGTTCTTTTATGCAAGCCCTTATTAGAACAATCGAAGGCACGATCAGGGCTTTGGTAGCTACCAAAAAACAGGCTGAAGTATTGGGTCTAAGAAGCGAAATTGTAGTACAGGTAAAAGAACATATCGATAATACCCTCGAAACGTGGGGCTATCATTTGATAGATTTACAATTGAATGATATTGCTTTTGACGAGGCTATTATGCGTTCTATGGCTCAGATTGTAGCGTCCAATAACCTTAAAGCTGCTGCCGAAAACGAAGGACAGGCTTTGCTAATTACCAAAACCAAAGGTGCTGAAGCCGACGGCAATGCGATTAGAATTGCAGCAGAGGCCGAAAAAGTAGCCGCTCAGTTGCGTGGACAAGGGGTTGCGTTGTTCCGTGAGGAGGTAGCAAAAGGTATGGCCGAGTCGGCTAAGGTGATGAAAGACAACCAGTTGGATGCTTCTTTGATTTTGTTTTCGATGTGGACAGAGGCCGTTAAGCACTTTGCTGAACAAGGGCAAGGCAATGTGATTTTTTTGGATGGTTCAACAGAAGGTATGGAAAAAACAATGAAACAGCTTATGGGTATTCAGCAAATGAAAGAAATGAAATAATACAGTATTTATCCTTTATATCCCAAGAGCCTTATCGTTCAGATAAGGCTCTTGGAACTTTGACGTGGTTTGAACATCTGTAATGTTTTACAACCATAAAAGCAATAGTATTATCTTTGTAAGGTTTCCAAAATCAATTCCTCCATCAATTCTTTTCTTTCATAAGTCAATAAATGGCTATTTTCGGGTAAATAAATAAACTTCTTAGGGGCGTTTGTAAGTGCTGAATCTACATATTTTCCATTTTTTGTATCGATAATCCAATCTTTTCCACCCTGAAGAATTGTTACAGAACAAGTTATTTTGCCCCAATCTGGTTCTATCTCTTTGAGTTCTTGCTGATGGCGAAACTTTTCGTCGCTAGCAGTATTAATAAACCTAGGTAAAAAAAAGCGTACCAAACCCGTATTAACAGGCTTAGAAAACCACCAGAATTTTTCTAAAGCTGGAGCACAAGCAGGAGCTACCAAAATCAGGTGCTTTATCAAGTTGGGGTAATTCATTGCCAATCTTGCTGCTATAGGTGCTCCGTAAGAACGCCCCAATACCGTGATTTCGGCAGTAGGAAACTGTGCCAGTAAGCTTTTTAGTGCCTTGGCTTGCTGGTCAATACTACTGGTTTGGGGGTCAGACTTATGATACCCCAGCCTATCGGGAACAATAATTTTAAAATACTTTAACAAAACAGGGTCAGAAATGTATTCTTTATAACCAAACCATGCCCCAGGTGCCCCATGAATCAGTAAGAGAATCCTATGTGAATTATTGGCCGAGCAAGCATAATGGATAGTTTTGTGTTGACTAGTAAAATATTGAAACAAAGGCTTGGGTGGGTGAACTAGATAATATAGCTCTACCTCTTTGGGGCTCATCTTAAAATTTTGCATACACCCAATCAATATAATCGGAATGAATACCACAAGCACAATCAGGAATTTAGATGCTTTCAATAAAATGCTTTTGATTGAGTGATAGATTAACATGATTCCATTCAATAGTTTTGAGGGTTGGGAACGAACGCATAGGGCAGTCGTGTACCTTACAATAATGGCAACATTCAGGCAAACACGGGTCGGCATGAATGAAAATCTCTACATTTCCTTCAAATTCTTTTCCAAGAATTTCCTCAAACTCATGTACATTGGCATGTACTTTTTCGAGATTGTAATATTTGGGCAGTGTAATATGGCAATCGATATGCAAATCGGCACCATAATGCTGAATACGGAGGTTATGAATGTCTATCCATTCTTCTTTTTTATGATTTTTCAAAATCTCCACTACTTTTCCGAGCGTTTCTTGGTCGGTTTCGTCCATGAGTCCACCAATAGACTTACGAATAATCTTGACACCACTCCAGCCCATAAATATAGCAAAACTAACCGAGGCAACACCATCTATCCATGCCGATTTGCTAACAACCACTATAGCTACGGCAATAATAAGAATAATACCACTTTGAGCATCAAGTTTGAGGTGTTTGCCATCGGCAATAAGCGTTGGCGATTGAAACTTAATACCTTCTTTTTCAATATAATGCCCCAAAAACCAATTGACCACAGCACCCAAAATAATAATACCCAAACCAAGTTTTAAGTCGCTAAGAGGTTGAGGATTGAAGAAGTTTTGAACTGAATGAAATATGATAAAGATACTAGCTAAAACAATAAGGACACCTTCAAGACCCGCCGAAAAAAACTCTATTTTGCCATGACCATAAGGGTGATTCATATCTTTGGGCTGAGACGCCAGATAAATGGCATAAAACGCAAATCCACTAGCTACAACATTGATGATAGATTCGAGGGCATCGGTTAAAATGGCACTAGAATAGGTCATATAGTAGGCCATAAATTTGATAATCATCAAAAACGTACTAATAACAAACGATGATAATATGATTTTATATTTGGTATTCATGTAGTGGAAATTTTCACAAAGGTACGGCAAAACACACGGATGTCACCGACAAAAGTGATGTATGTTTGTTATTTTACAAATACGTATAATTTCACATATTAGTTCTCAATAACCTTAATAAGAGTTTTTCAATTGTCAAGTTCTTCGTCTACCTTTGTGGTATGACAACACACAAAAATCCTTGGCAGAAAATAGCCTCAACCCAAGTTTATGATAATCCGTGGGTAACTGTTAGGCACGAAGAAGTAATAAAACCCAATGGCGACCCCGGTATTTATGGCGTTGCACACTTCAAAAATAAGGCAATAGCCATAGTACCCCTCGACGAGCATAATAATACTTGGCTAGTAGGCCAATATCGTTATCCTTTGGAAGAATATTCGTGGGAAATTCCTATGGGAGGTGGCCCTATGAACGAAGATAGCTTAGATTCGGCCAAAAGAGAACTCAAGGAAGAAACAGGTATTGAAGCCCGTAGCTGGACAGAGCTAGGACGGATTCATACCTCCAATTCGGTAACTGACGAAGTTGGCTATATGTATATGGCCGAGCAACTTAGTTTTGGCGAATCAGAGCCAGACGATACCGAAATATTAGTAATCAAAAAAGTAAGCCTATCGCAAGCGGTAGAAATGGTAATGAATGCTGAAATTACAGATTCATTAAGTATTGCGGCGTTACTCAAAGTAGCCCGATTGAAAGGTATTTAAAAAGGAGATTATGATTTCTGCGATAGTATTTGGTTTTTTATATGGCTTTATCTTATGTTTTACATTTGGGCCAGCATTTTTTAGATTAGTACAAACAAGTATTGATAATGGCTACAAAAGTGGTGTTTTGATAGCCTTGGGTGTAACTGTAGCAGATGCTATTTTGATGTTTTTTGCTGTTTTTGGAACAGCTCTATTACCTCAAATTGAGCATTTTGACGAATATTTGTCTATCGGTGGATCTACACTTTTGATAGCTTTGGGCTGTATTAGCCTCTTCAAGCAACAAACACAGTTGGTGTATCCCCAAACCAAGTTTGGTACTTTTTTATATTACTTCACTTCGGGATTATTGTTAAATTTATTAAACCCATCCAATTATATTGCTGTTTTTGGTACATCTACCTACCTAAAAGGAGCTCAGCAGTTTAGTCTTAACGAAATCGTTGTTTTTTTCTCGTTTAGCCTAGTTGCCACAATGCTAGCCGAATCATTGATTTCTTTTTATGCCAATAAAATGAAAAAAGTATTAACCGAAAAAGTAATTCGGCGTATTAATCAGTTAGCAGGAATGGTATTTATTATTTCGGCATTACTGATTTTGTATAAGCAGTTTGCGTAAAAAGGAGGGGGTGTTTACTGAACTGTACAAATGACTGTAAAAATAATTTAGTATTTTGATGTCAGATTAATTAGATGTTTTTAAGTATATTTCATTCATTTTACCCAAATCCTATGCCCAAAGCTAGGCTAAATACAACTTAGCAAATGTAATTGTTGAAATTATAGACGAATACATCAAGACAAAACAAGACGCTTTTCAGCGTTTTATCAAAACTCTTAAGGAACTTCAGGAAATTGAAAAATCAAAACCAGAAAAAGTAATAGCGTTTATCTATAATTTACTTGCTCCTAATGTAGATGCAAGAATTTTTGAAATCGTCAGCTATGCTATTCTCAAATATTACTATCACGACCAGCATATTTACTGGGGTTATCAAGCTGATAAGTTAAAAAAAGAAAACCTACAACTTTTCAAAACAGGAAGAACAAATGCCAATGATGGTGGAATTGATTTTGTAATGCGGCCATTGGGGCGTTTTTTTCAGGTAACAGAAACATTAGACTTCAAAAAATACTTTCTAGACATTGACAAAATTCAAAAGTTTCCCATCACCTTTGTTATTAAGTTAGATGTGCCAACGGATAGACTTTTAACCAAGATTAAAGAAAATGCAAGTAAGACTTATTTGGTTACAGCAATTGTTGACAGGTACATGAGCTGTATAGAAGAAGTAATAAATATTCCTACGCTTAACGAACGCTTTACCGACAGTATAAAATTGGGGTATTTCAAAAATATTTTAGGTGAGATAATAACTCAAAGTAAACTAGAGTTCAACTATGCTGATACCGACGAAATGAGCGAACCTCAAAAATAAATAAAATGATTAACACGGTATTGATTAATACTAGCGGAACTGCTTTTGTTTCTGTGCTTCGATGAAGCTTTAGTCTAAAAATACTAACCATTTTACCAAGTATTTTGTATTGATAATAAGTTTGTTTTTCTCTACAAAAACAGCCTTTTCCAGCCGTTTGTACTTTGAAAAAACAGTTTGTTAGAATGTTGTTGACTATCCATAAAGTGTTGATAATCTTATGAATATACTAATTGCTACCGACTCGTTTAAAGACGCTCTTCCTGCGTTTGAGGTATGTGATTCGCTTGCTTCAGGCATTGAGTCTACCTTTCCAGAAGCTCATTGTCGTGTGTTCCCTTTGGCCGATGGTGGCGAAGGTACACTAGCAATTTTGGCCGATGTATTGGGGGGCGAATGGGTAACGGTTCGGTGTCATGACCCACTTATGCGAGCTATTGAGGCATCGTACTTGTGGGTAGCATCTCAGCAATTGGCTATTGTAGAAATGGCACGAGCTTCTGGGTTAGAACTCCTAAAAGTAGACGAAAGAGACTGTTTACAAACAACAACCTTTGGTACAGGCGAATTAATTGCTGATGCTTTGGGCAAAGGAGCTAAAAAAATCGTACTAACTGCTGGCGGCAGTGCTACCAATGATGTAGGCCTTGGAATGGCCTTGGCTTTGGGATATACTTTTTATGGTAAAAATGGGCAAAGTATAATTCCTAAAGGACAAAATTTGGTCGAAATAACATCTGTAGGCACTGCATCGGTGCATCCGAATTTGCAGTCTGTTGATTTTTGGGTGGCAACCGATGTAAAAAACCCTTTGTATGGTATTAATGGAGCCGCATACGTATATGCTCCACAAAAAGGGGCAGACCCAAGTGCTGTAGCATTGCTCGACCAAGGTTTGGCTTCGGTGGCCAAGCTAATGGCCAATACTTTTTATAAGGATGTTCAGGATATAGAAGGTAGTGGGGCTGGAGGAGGAATAGGAGCAGGGGCTATTTGCTTTTTGAATGCTCAGATTTGTTCGGCAGCTACTTGGATTTTTGACACCCTACAGCTCGACGAAGCGATTCAGCAAACAGATTTGATTATTACGGGTGAAGGACGTATCGACTCGCAATCTTGGCAAGGGAAAGTTCTTTCGGTGGTGTGGCAAAAAGCTCAATATTGGCAAAAGCCTATGATTTTGGTAGCTGGAACACTCCAAGATTTGGATACTATTATACAGTTGCCATCGGTAATTTATGCTACTTCTATTTTAGATAAACCTGTATTATTGTCCGAGGCACTAGCTTCTACAGCCGCTTTGTTGTATAATAAAGGCCAAAGTTTAGGAAAATGGTTGAGGTACTTTCACAAATGATAAATAAGCTTAATGAATAAAATGTATTGTTTGATAGTCAGGTATTTGAATACATCGCAAAGTTATTCTTATCAACTCAGCTATTTTATGTCTTTTTCAGACAGGTTGTTTTGAAGAAACAAAAAAGACTTGTCGAAATACTTTTGTAAAGCATCGACAAGCCTTTAAACCTTCTAAACAATAATTAGTTTTTATCGCCAGTGTCCGATTTTATCGCCAACTCTTTGTCGGCTACCGAACTCTGAAATGGCGTATATGGCATTTTATGATTTCGTACTTGAGTAATTTCAGCTTGTGTTTTGTTGTAATCAAGTCTGATTTGTTTTTCAATAGCCGAATCATTAACTTTTTTGTAATCTCTGTTAGATTTGCCCATCAAAGCCAGCGCTGAAGAAGATTGAGGCGACTTTTCGCTTTTGCTAGCAACAGCCGCTTTGTTTGGGTGTTTATAGTTATTGGCATTGTATCCTGGGTCGCCAGACCAAGCGTGTTGTGCCATTGTGATTGTTTGAGCGAAAAGAATAAGTCCGAATACTGATGCTAAAGTTTTCATGATATGATTGTTTTATGGTTGTTTCGTTTTGTTTACAATACAAAGATGCAACCTCAACATTAGGACAACTTCAGACTCACCTTAGAACAACATTAGATTTTAGTTTTTGGGTAAAATAGGCTTATTACTAAGCGATAAAGTAAATAAAGTACCTTCTTTTTCTGACGATACTACGGTTAAATCGCCCTTATGAAGGTCGACGATACGCTTGGTCAACGAAAGCCCAACGCCATGCCCAGCTGTATTTCGGGCATTCGAGCCTCTTTTGAAAGGGTCAAATATTTCTTGGATTTCGTTGGGAGGAATCGGTTTGCCTTCATTATGGATCAACAGCTTAATAGCCGACGGCTCACAGGCTATTTTTACCGAAACCGTATGATTGGATGAAAACTTTGCCCCATTTTCAATAAGATTTATCAATGCCGTATATAGCAAAGGTTCGTGAGCATATACCTCAGGCATAAAGTCTCGTTCTTGCTCAAGCATTACGAGGATTTGGTACTGTGGTTTTTTCTCAAGTAGCTCCATCCGTACTTGCCACACCAGCTCAGTAATATTTACTAAAGTGTATTTCAGAGGTGTTTGGTTGGTATCCATGCTCGCAATATCTAGCAGACCATTGGCCAACTTATTGAGTTGCTGAACATCTTCCAAAACCGACTGAATCATTTGTTTTAATTCTTCGGGCGAATCGTTGGCAAGTAGCGATACCTGAATCTGTCCTGTAATGGCCGTAAGAGGCGTACGTAGTTCGTGAGAAGCATGTGCCACAAATGACTTTTGAATCCTAAAAGCCTTTTGTAATCTTTCCAACATTTGGTTGAATCGTTGAGCTAGCTGAGCAATTTCGTCGGTGCGATTGCCCTCACTTACTCGCAAATCCATTTGAGAGGCATTGATATTATCTATTTGTTTGATAATATTGGTAATAGGCTTTAAGGCTCTTCCTGCAAAAAACCAACCCGCAAGCAATACTACCAGCAAGGTAATAAAACAGCCCGAAATAAGCATCAACGCTAGATTTTGCTGTTTGCTAAAACCATATTTATCAATAGCCGACGAAAAAACCAAGAGCGGTTCTTTGCCTTTATCATACAAAAAACCAACGATTTCACGGTTATCCATTCGCCAATATAGCTCCTTGTTTTTCTGAACAGCCGTAATTTTATCGGGCGAAATATCGACAAAATCAGAGCCACTTTCATAAATAATTTGATGATTGAGGCTGAAAATAACAATTTCCTCTTTGTCCAATACCGTCATCTGGTTTTTGTCTAAAAGCTTCAACAACTTAGGGCTAATTTTTTCAGTGCCAAACAAGGCTTCGGCCGAAGTTAAACCCTCCTGTTTGAGGCGATTATGAAAAACCTCTTTGCGATGATATTCTTCTTCTAGGTACAAAAAAGTACAAAAAAGCAAGAGCAATGTAAATACAATGCTCGTAAATAATACAGTAAGTTTGGTTCTGATTGTCATTTATTTAGCCTTTAAAACATAGCCCATGCCTACAACTGTATGAATCAATTTGGTATGAAAACCCTTATCGATTTTATTTCTTAAATAATTGATATATACCTCTATAAAGTTGGTGCCTGTGTCGAAATTAATATCCCAGACATTTTCGGCAATATCTACTTTCGAGATAACACGCCCCCTATTGCGCATGAGGTACTCCAATAGGCTGTATTCCTTGGCGGTAAGTTCAATAACCTTTCCGTCTCTAAAAGCCAGTTTTTGGGCTAAATCCAGTTCTAGGTCGGCCACTTTGAGTGTTTCGTTGAGTTCTTCGGTAGGGGCAGCACGTTTTAAAAGAGCCTTGATACGTACCAATAGCTCCATAAAATCAAAAGGCTTTACCATATAATCGTCTGTACCAACCTCAAAGCCCGAAAGTTTGTCGGCCATACCCCCCAAGGCTGTTAGCATCAAAACAGGTACTTGGGTATTTTGGGTACGTATTTTTGAGCAGACATCCAAGCCACTCATATCTGGAAGATTTAAGTCAAGAATAACCAAATCAAATTTTTCTTTTGAAAACAAATCAACTCCCGTTTGTCCGTCGTTGGCAATATCGGCCTCAAAAGCCTGAGTTTCAAGGCCTTTTTTGATAAAATTGGCTACTTTTTGTTCATCCTCGACAATCAAAATTCTCTTCTTTTCCATTTTCTTTTAGGTTAAACAACAAATATATACAAGCTAGATTACTTTATTGAACGGATTGAGATTAGAACGAAATTAAATTTTGCTAGACTCAATTATTATTTCGATAGATTTGTCAAATACCTCTAATCGTATATATTTGTTTGTTGGGTAGATGCCCCAACGTTGTTATCGACTGCTAGACGAGTTGTCCTAAACGCATGATTTTTATTATTTATGTTTCCAGAAAAGCAATTGTTATACCAAACCATACAGGCTATTTACCCCTTAGATGAGCCAACTTTTGAGGCTTTTTTTGCCACATTTAAGCCCTATTCTGCCAAAAGAAAACAGCTATTGACTGTAGCGGGGGAGGTCGAAAAACACCTGTATTTTGTTGTGGAGGGGTTACAACGAATGTATTATCTGGATGAACAACAGCGTGAGGCCACCTTGTTGTTTACGTATTCTTCTAATTTTGGCGGAGTCCTCGACTCAATGATGAGCCAACAGCCATCGCGATACTATTACGAAACCCTAACGCCCTCAATATTGTTACGAGCTAGTTTTTCGCAAATAGAATTACTCATCAATACCTACCCCGATATCGAGATTTTATTAAGAAAAGGTCTTACTGGAGCTTTTTCAGGAATTTTGGAAAGATTAGTAGAATTGCAATGTTTTTCTTCGGAAGAAAAATTTCGACAATTGTTAAAGCGTAGTCCTCATATTTTACAGATTGTTCCTCATAAATACTTGGCCAACTATATCGGAATAGATGCCAGTAATTTCAGCAAATTATTGAATAGTATCAAAATATAGCAAAGGCTACTAACAGTTTATGGTAGATTTAATGTTGGTAAATACCAATATTTTTTAAGAATAGATAGCCCAACTTTGTAGCAGCCCAAAACTCGTTTCAAATAATATTACTCAAAATATGGAAGCTATCAATAAAACAGAATTGTTGTCGCAATTAGAAAACTATATAGAGCGTCATTTGCAAGAAGCTATTCAAACCTTTCAGAATTTGTCGGAAGAAATACTACTTCAACCTTCATCTAGTGGCGGTTGGAGCATAGCCCAGTGCCTCGACCACCTGAATTCTTATGGTGTGTATTATTTGCCATTGTTTGAAAAAGGTATTGCCGAGCATCAGGATAGCTCGGTGCCAACCTTTACAAGTTCGTTATTGGGTAATTTGGCCATTCGGTCGATGAACCCTGCTACAGGCAAGAAGAAATTTAAAGCCCAGAAAGGACATATTCCTCCACAAGCTTTGGATGCCCCAAAGGTGGTATCCGAATTTATTAATCAACAAGAACGCCTGCTACTGATAGTACGCAAAGCCCAACACAAAGACCTCGGAAAAATCAAAATCCCAATTTCAATCGCCAAATTTCTGAAATTGAACTTAGGCGATGCTTTACATTTTTTGATTATTCACAACGAACGACATATCCAACAGGCTAATCGGAACTTGAAATAATGAAAGTAACTAGGGAAATAATAAATCCTCCATTCATCAAAAAAAGTACTCCTAGGTGCTTTGAGTCAATATGACATTGGAGTAAAACTAGATGCTTGACGATATAATAACAGGGTTTGACCAATACAGGTCAAACCCTGTTGTGTTAACGTATATATACTATAGTGTATCTTTTATTCAGAACAATAAAAGCTTACTTTTTAAAAAACTCAAATACAAGATCTATCATTCGGTACTTCGAAAATCAAGGAGCGAGATTTCTTAATTGTCTAGTATTTTTTTATTTTCTTAAAATAATGATTATCTTCAAAGTCTACACAGACCAATAACGCAAATGAAAGGACTAAATAAAGTTACACTAATCGGGAATATAGGTAAAGACCCCGAAATACAAATACTTGAAGGCAATATAAAAGTTGCCAAATGCTCTATTGCCACCTCAGAGTCCTTTAAAGATTCTAACGGACAAAACCAACATATTACCGACTGGCACAACGTTGTTTTATGGCGAGGCTTGGCAGAGCTAGCCGAAAAGTATCTACAAAAAGGCAGTTTAGTTTATTTGGAGGGTAAGCTCAAAACCAGAACTTACCAAGACAAAGACGGACAGAAACGCTATTTTACAGAAATAATTGCTGAGAGTTTTTTGATGCTTGATAAAGTAAGTAACGAAGCCCATTAAGGGCTTTATTACTTGATTTTATTGCGTCTATCCAACTATATCATTGTATAACTGCCAAAAATGAAGATTTCTAAGATAATTCATAAAGGTCAATCTCGTATTAAAGTTGATTTCCCTTACAATCAACATTTTACCGCCATTATCAAGCAAATCAAGGATGCTCGCTGGAGTCAAAACCTAAAAGCTTGGCATATTCCTGATGAAAAAAATAGTTTTTATAAGCTAAAAGCCCTTTTCCCTGAAATCAGCTTTGAACAAGAGCAGAAACTACCTAATTCAGACACTAAAATGGTGGAGGGTAAAATTCTGAAAGTCCCTGAAAATAAACAGCTTGAACAAAGTCAAACTGCTATGTCCACTTTAGATAAGACAAAAATTTATGTGGAAGTCATCGGTAGAAAAATCTTGGTTAAAATGCCAAAAAACGACATTGATGTAAAGTTTATCTTGACGCTACGATATAGTAAATGGGAAAAAGAACAGTGTTTTTGGAGCATCCCCAACTACCCGGGAAATCTCGAAATGATAGTTAATTACTTCGGGAATCGACTCCATGACCTAAAAGTACATGAAGAGATAGAAAACCCAATTCCAAATAGTAAAGAGAATGTAACATTTTCTAAAAACGAAGTATTAATTTTTAAAACCAATACCAAACGCTTAAAGGTTATTTTTGGCTATATTCCCGAATTGTCAAAATCTTTAAAATCAATACCTTATCACGTATGGGACGTTAAAAATAAATGGTGGACAGTTCCATATACCGAACAGTTTTTGGAAGAAATTAAGCGACAAATTAAATTACTTAATTTGACACTTCGCTATGAAGAACAAGAACCACAAAACGATAAGGTAAGTCGAATAAACCCTTATGAATTAGCCAATTACCGCTATTGTCCAGAAGAATATTCTATGAAGTTAACGGAATTACGTTACAGTGAAAAAACGATTAAATTATATACAGGTTTATTTGAGGAGTTTATCAATTATTACCCCACTTTCGACATAAAAACGATTGATGAACCCATGATTATCAAGTTTTTGAGATACTTGGTAACCGAACGAAAAATATCCATTACCTATCAAAATCAGTCCATTAATGCCATTAAGTTCTACTACGAAAAGGTACTGGGTGGACAACGAAAGTTCTATTTCATCGACCGTCCCAAAAAAGAAAAAGCATTGCCATCGGTCTTGAGTACTGAAGAGGTAAAAGCTATTTTGAATGCCACCGAAAATATCAAACACAAAGCCATTTTAATGACCATTTATTCAGCAGGATTACGAATTAGCGAAGCTATAAGTCTAAAAATCAAAGATATAGATTCTGAAAGAATGCAAATTAGAATTGAACAAGCAAAGGGTAAAAGAGATAGATACACCCTTTTATCTGAGAAAAACCTTCAAGTTTTACGATCCTATTTCAAAGAATATCGTCCGCAGATTTGGCTTTTTGAGGGTCTAAAACTCGGAGAACAATATTCTACAAGGAGTATTCAAAATATTTTTCATGCCTCCGTACAAAAGGCAGGCATTATCAAAGACGTAAGTGTACATACGTTACGACATAGTTTTGCAACGCATTTACTTGAAAATGGGACTGATATACGGTATATACAAAGTCTTTTAGGGCATTCCAGTTCAAAGACCACAGAGATTTATACCCACATTACTACCAAAGGTTTTGAGCAGATAAAAAGTCCTTTAGATAAATTGGACATTTAGAAAAAAACACGTAGTTTTAGAAATAAATCTGCACCAAACAAAAATCAAAAACAGGTTCAGATACATGGCATATAACCGCCATAAACTATAAAAAACGAAGCGTATGGCGGTTATACGCTCGTTATGTGCAAGCTAATACCAACACTCAACAAAGATGAGCAAAACAGAATTTAGTCTCGGCAGCATTGAAACATTAGAAGACTTTTATAAAGAGTATGATAAAAAAGCAATAGAACTCAAAAAAAGTTATGACCTTTTAGAGCCACTATTACAATTTAAAAAGAAATCGACAGACGAAGAAGTTATTCAAAAACTACAATGGGAAATAGAAGCCTCATTATTTGAATTTCGAGGAAGTAGACTTTTTTCCTTTTCGTCAAGTAATGGAAATACAATTGGAGAAATACAAGAATATCCCGACTTAAATGAATATCAAAAAGTTGCTTTTAACTTCCTTGCAAATAGGGCTATGTCTTCACAATCTGCATATTTAAGAGCAAAATATAATTTCTTACTTTGGCATAGCATTGTCAAAAAGACTAACGTTTATGCCAAGAATGCAAGCGAAAACTATATTGAGGCAATAAATGAATGTCTTATCAAAACGAAAAATGAAGAAGACTACTCATATTTAATTGGAAGAATAGTGGAGAATCTACTTTCTATTGTGTCTGAAAGCAAGCAAAACATTTCTGAATCAAAATTATTAATCGAAACATTGCTAAAATCTGATACTTTAAACTTTTGGGCTAAACACGGAATTATTGATGATATGTTGAAATATCCAAAATTGTTTAAAGCCCAAGACTTTACTCTTGCAATTCCAATATTTAATGAGCGGATAAAAATTTCAACAAATAAATTAGACGATTTTAGCCTTATAAATTACCATTTACCAACTGCAATTAAAGTAGCGGAAAAAACCAAAACTGACATTAAGATTTGGTATGAAGAAGTTGGAAAAGCAAATTTGCGACTTGCAGAACAAGAAACTGAAGACAATAGGAATTGGATAAAATTAGATTATTATAGAGCAGCAATTGATGCATATAGAATAAGTGGAAACAAAGCGAGAAAGGAACAAATCGAGCAATCATATTTTGAATTAAAACCCAATGTTAAACTTGACACATTTCGAATTGATTTTGATGAAGAAACAATCAAAAAACTTAAAGAAAGTCAAAATGAAATTAAAGAGTTCGCTTTATCATTATTGAAAGTTCCTCCAGAAATAATTTTTGTAAACTTTGCTAATGGAAAATACTATCCCAAAATTGAGGATGTGCGAAAAGCATCAAAAGAAAACAAGGCAGATTTTCTCGATTTTGCAGTTACTCTTCAATTCGACAACAATAAAAATATTTCTAGAAAATTTGCTAAAGATGAAGAAAAAAGCAAATTATTAGAAACCTATGGAATGAGAATTAAAGAAACATTTCTTCCATTTATGCATTATTTTTTTGTTTATGGGATTAAGTCAGGACACCTAACAACAAAAACTCTTTTGAACTACTTTATTAATTATACGTGGATTGGCAAACCACATACTAAAATTGACTTGGGAGGAAAATTAGAAACAAGTAATTGGATTTTTCAAATTGCACCTTCAATTAATGAGTTTTTTACACAAGTTTTAGCTTGGGGAGAAAGTAAATATTATTCACCAAATTTTATCTTGTGCATTGACAGTTTAACTTTAAAGATAGAAGGTCTATTTAGAAACTTTAGTGAACGACTTAATGTATCAACAAGCAAAGGGAAAAGAAATGGAGTTCAAGAAGCTTTGGCTCACGACATAATGAACAACGAAACAATAAGAAAGTATTTCAACGAAGAAGATATTCTTTTATTTGACTACGTTTTTTCAAATGAAGGTGGGTTAAATCTAAGAAACAATATTGCTCATAGTTTTTATAGCGAAAACGAATACCATCCTGACAAAATGCTATTATTACTTGCTGTGCTTTTTAGACTTGGAAAATACAATATTGAAGAACGAAGATAGCCTGCACATAACAGGGGTTTTGCAAAAGCTGGGCTTCAGTGCTAAATTGAACATTTGGAATTTTAATGAACATTGTACTAAATTTGAACATTCGTACTTCTAATCCCAGCCTTCGCAAAGCCCCGAAACGTTGGCAGCCATATTAAGAAGACACCAAAAACGATGGACAACCAGTTAGACAACATAAAGAACAAACTTGAATTGTTACGACAATTGGACATTAATTTGGAGGTTTTTGGTTCTGAAAAACACAAGTACATTCTTAACCCAACTGTGCCGACAGACATAGTAAAACAGTTTGAAGCAAAACATAAAATTACTTTACCAAGAGAATATGTCTCATTTTTTACAACTCTTGGAAATGGCGGAGCAGGACCTTTTTACGGACTTGAACCTTTTGAAAATGCTATTTTTGACGACTTAGACTTTAAACGTGAGGACGGTTTGTTAAATCCCAGTAAACCTTTTTTACATACGGACGCTTGGAATATGGAATTTGAGCCAACGGTAAGTGAAGACGAAAATGAAGAAGAGTACGACAGACAATATGAAAAATTTACGGACTTGTACTTTGATAGCGAACATACAAATGGAGTTCTTGCAATTTGTAATTATGGCTGTGGCATAACATTAAATTTAGTAGTAAATGGACAAGAATATGGTAACATTTGGACAGATGATAGAGGAAATGATGGAGGAATTTACCCAACAATTCAACTTGGAGAAAAAGCAAAAATAAGCTTTTTAGATTGGTACGAGTTGTGGTTGGATAACTCAATTTCAGAAATTAAATCGAGACTAAATAGTAATACAAAACAAAATATAGAAACAAATAAACCTTGGTGGAAAATTTGGTAGAAAGAACAAAATACGGCTGCCAACATCATTTTGGCAAGAGTACGGCAAACGGAAGTAATTCAACTTTTAGAATACTATTTAGCACGTATAAGTAAATGAATATCAGTATTTCAAACCCCGTACCCTCGCCAATATGTGTACGTTAGCTGCAACATTATGAAGACCACATTTCACATATTACCTTTAGTTTTGACAACTTTATTTTTTAGTTGCAACGGACAGACAACTCCTAAAAAATCAAAATTAGATGGACAAGACACATCAACTGAGACCAAGACAACATACAAGAAGAATAACCCAATTGACTTTGTAAAAAACTACAATGGAGAAAATAATAAGCTCTTTGCATTTGTAGGACAAAAAATTTCAGTTGACGTTTTGCCACACAGAGATGGTTCAATGGACGGTGGTTTTAAAGCAAAATATAAAATACTTCAAGAAGTATTTGGCAACTTTTCACTTGACACAATTGAATTTGTGGCATATGACCACTATGGAGTTCCGCCATTCTCAAAGTTTGACAACGTCTTATTATTTGTATCCTCAGACAGTGGGACATACTTTCATCAAAAATATATGTATAACGACGTATATTTAACAAAAGACGGTAGATGGGCAGGCTGTTATGTACAACAAGATTACGAACACGATAACAACAAAAAGACAAGCGTAAAACCTATAATCATAGATTTTGAAAAGGAAGTTTCATATCCAACAAAAATAATTAGGTCAGACAGTCAAGTTATTACAGTCAGTTACCCTAAAAAATATTTTAAGACAATTGGTGACAAGGCTATTGCGGTTTATGGTAACTATGTTGAAGACTTATTTATCTTAAAACGAGACGGATATTTAACGGCGAGAGAAATTTTCAAAGATGGCAAACTACAATGACAATAAATGCAGCAGCTAACAAGCAGTTTGGCAAAAGCACGGCAGAAGTGCTAAATTCAGCTTTGGGAATTCTAATGAAATTTTGTACTAAATTTGAACAGACGTTTTCCAAAGTCGTGCCTTCGCCAAGCTGCCGAACGTTAGGTGCAATTTTACCGAACCGCAGACCGACAATAAACATCAACGAAAAATTTGTACATTTGCGACAATTTTAAAATATAATCAAGACAGAAGAATGGCAGAAAAGAAAAAGGTTACAGCAAATGAAATTTATGATTTGTTACTTAACGAATTTAAAATAAAAGAACAAATTGGAAGCGTTGAAATCATACTTGGCGGAATTTCTGCAAAATACAACGGCAAAGACGCAATTGGCGACTTATTACAAGAGTGGCTCGGACAATGGTTAAAGCAAAAGAATTTCTATTTTAGACAACATCCAAACACACAAGAATTTCCAGATTTTTTACTTGCAGAAGACAACAAAAGTGGATATTTAGAGATTAAAACTTTCAACGCAAGTGCCACACCTGCTTTTGATATTGCAAACTTCGATTCTTATAACAAATCTTTGCTTATCAAACCTGAAAGACTTGATGCTGATTATTTGATTTTTGGTTATAAAATGGTTGATTCTGTTTTGAGTGTGGACAATTTATGGCTTATGAAAGTCTGGGAAATGGCAGGTAATTCGGGAGCAAATCCTGTAAATATGCAAACCAAAAATGGTCAACCTTACAATTTAAGACCAATAAAATGGTATGCTAAAACTGCTAAAAATAAACCTTTTGCAGACAAAGTAACTTTTTTAAATGCAATTGCCGAAACACTTGAAAAATATTCACACAGCACAGGAAGTTACAGCGAAAATTGGTTAGAAAACGTAAAGAAAAAATATTTTGAAAACACAGGAATTAAACTCTAATTCCTGCGTTTTCAGTTTCTAACATTTCATATTCTGAAACTTCCAAAGCATCTAAAATTCTTTCTGCAACTGCTTTGATAACAGGAACGACAACAGTATTTCCCAACAAATCAAATGCTAAACTTTCTTTGACAGGAATCTCGTAATTTTCGGGATAACCAAAAATTCTTAAACCTTCTCTTATGGTTAGTTTTCTTATTCCTTTGCCATCGGGAACAACAATTTTAACCATATCAGTTGCAACCAATGTCGGTGCTATTTCAAAAGGATTTAAGATTTTATTTATTTCAAAACTCAATTTTCCAGTTA
This sequence comes from Flectobacillus major DSM 103, assembly GCF_000427405.1. Lineage (NCBI taxonomy): Bacteria > Pseudomonadati > Bacteroidota > Cytophagia > Cytophagales > Flectobacillaceae > Flectobacillus > Flectobacillus major. The sequence goes on along the minus strand of NZ_KE386491.1, from coordinate 2,007,468 downwards.
CAATATTGTAGCCTTTTGGTTTTGTTTCATCATATACACGAGAAGTAATTACACCGTTCTCTGTATTTTCAGAGACTAATTTTTTTGGATGTTCGAATTTTATATAACCTTTTTCAACCAAATCATCTAAAAGTGATTTTACATCAACATTTTCAAACAAATTATTCGCAGGAAAAAATGACTGAATTTGACTTAAAGTTAAAGGCATTCCATCCATCCAATCAATACCAATTTCACTTGCCCATTGCTTTTTCCTACGTTCTTTAAAAAGCCTATTTAGTAAATTTATTTGGTCTTTTGAACATTCGCCTTTTATACCAATATCCCAACTATGAATATTATTTTCGCCTCCACGTTTGTCCTTTATTGACTTTCCATAAAGTTCCTCAACCGTAAAATGTGAAAGTAATTTTTTAGTAAAATCAGTATTCATTGTTGGTTTACCACTTTCTAAAATATCTTTCAAAACTTTATAAGTTGGCTCAAAATTATCTAATGACACTTTTTCAGTTTTTGTACCGACTATAAAAACTCTTTTTCTTGACTGTGGAACGCCAAAATTAACGCTATCTAAAACTTTCCAAGACACTTGATAATCTAACTCATTTTCAAGTTTATGCAAAATAGTTTTTAAGGTTCTGCCTATTTCATCGTGTTTGTTTTCTAAATCGTGTTTTACCAAACCTTCAACATTTTCAAGGATAAATCCTTTTGGTTGGTGGTGTTTAATAATTCGTTCTATTTCAAAAAACAAAGTTCCTCTTGTATCGGCAAAACCATTGCGTTTTCCACTTGCACTAAACGGCTGACAAGGAAAACCACCGAACAAAAAATCAAATGGCGGAATATCCTCATTTTTAACTTGAAAAATATCGCCTACAAAATTTTCGTGATGATGATTATGTTTTAACGTTTGTATCGCATAAGGTTTAATTTCAGAAGTTAAAACACATTCTGTTTCAATTCCTCTATCTTGACAAGCTTGTTCAAAACCAAGACGAATACCTCCAAGACCAGCGAATAAATCTATAAATTTTAATTTAGTTGTCATCTTTCACAGTTTTATATTCATCATTAGGTTCAGCAACCATCAAAACAGACGGTTCCGAAATCATAAAAGTAGAGCGGTATTCTTCAATTTCAATTTTTGTACAACCTATGACATACAGACATTGCATAAAAAAAGAAGCACTAAAAGTACCACGACTAATTTTACTATCAACGCTTGATTTCGTTTCAGTACAACCGTTTTCGTTTAACAAATTGGTTAAATCTTCGGTGGACAAACCACGTTTTACTAACTCTGATTTGAGTATTCGTTTGACTTTATTATTCCATTCAGACATAACTTGAATTTATTTTATTTTGCAAATATGAGAATAATAATTCAAATACGCAAAAATAAATGCAAAAATGAAAAAAAAACTGCACCTAACAGCAGTTTGGCAAAATGGCGGGTTCAGTGCTAAATTGAACATTTGGAATTCTATTGAACATTGTGCAAATTTTGTACATTTGTGCTTCGATTTCCGCCACTTCGCCAAGCTGCAAACCGTTGGTGGCTACCGCAAAAATCACGCTTTACGGACTTTTACTCAATATATTTTCTCTTTTTGATAAATTCTTAATAACAAATTACTAATAATGAAATACAAATTTGCTTTTTTTGATGGTGATAATGTTGGTAGTACTATCGAAATATTACTTTTGGAAAATAAAGTTTTGGATGCTAAAAATCTTTCTGAAAATATTAATAAAGCTATAAATGAAATAAAACAATTTTTAGAAGATAAAGGTGAAGTTTTAATTGCGGGGGGGGATGATATTTTAGTAAAGCTGCATGATGATGATAAGTTTATTGAGGTTCTTAATTCAATAGGTGAAATATTTTTTGGGAAAACGGGATTAACTATAAGTGGTGGAGTTGGTGATGATATAAAAACTGCAATTTATGAACTAAGTATTGCAAAATTATATGGTAAGAATCAAATAAAATTTTCTAAATAAATGGACAAGAATAATTTATACGTATTTGTAACTTCCAATTCGCCTGACGTTTATATTAATGCAATCCTTCATTGTAAGACGAATTTTAAATTAGAACGAGAAATATATTTCATTGGTATATTTGAAGATAATGGCAAAAGAGAAGATGCTGAAAAATATCTTGATGACGTTAAAGGAGAAATAATTTCTCAAATTAGAAATCTATCACGAGGAGAATATTTTTCATCAAAGGATAAAAGTTTGAAGAAAATTGAGATTCCAGAACATCATCAACGAAAATATGCATCACTTTTAGACTTTAAATTTGTTTACAGGGCAGTTTTATATAAAAACTTAGAAAATGAATTGAAACAAATAATAACAAAACAGAGTATTTTTGATGTAACAGGCTTCCAAAAAGATTATTTAATTGATGTTTATACTCTTTCTTTTTTTCTCAATAATTCAAGTTTATTTTACTTTAAGATAAAAAAATTAAAACATAGAACTTATGATGACAAAGAATTAATACACAACTTACAAGTTAATACTGAGTACGAGTATGAAAATATTTCTAAAAGTGCTGTAACGGTTGGAACATCAGTATTCAAAAATGAAGTATTCGAAATCGAAAATAAGAAAGACTTACAAATTATTTCTATTATAGAAGGGTGGGCAAGTTCCCATGCAAACATAATCACCAATATTGTAAGAACAATAATTATAATACCATTAGTGGCTTTTGTATTATTGTTTTTAAAGAACTTGAATAGTTGGAACGAAATAGAACCTTGGACTTTTTTATTACTTGCACCAGCTATTTGGATACTCAATTTAATATTTCAAATATTTTCAGGTAAAAACATGGAAGAAGCACTCAAAATAGACAACTTATATGATTGGCTAAAAACAAATAAATTGAAAAAGATAAAAAACGATATAGAAAAGTCTTAAAATTTTCAGAACCAACCTTTATCGTCTTTAGATACATCGTTTGACAAACAAAAAGCGGCAGCCACCAACATGGGTTTGTGTCAAGTGGGGCTGACGAAAGTAATTTAACATTAGGAATTTTATTGTACTTTTGTTTCGGCTGACGGAAACCTATTTAACTTTTGTAAATGACTCAACATCAGTAATTTATATCGGCAGAAGGTCGGGCAGACGAGTTCCAAATCCCCCACCTGACCACAAGCCCTGTTCGTTAGCAGTAATAATACAAAACTGACACCGAAATGAACTTTTCAGCAGAAGAAATATACTCAATGTATGGACAATACGACACTTTTGTAACACTTGAATTTCAATATAATTCAGATGAATATAATCGTTTCGGAAATAGACTAATGGGAGTGTTTTTATACACTCTTGAAGAGAGAAAGCAATATGAAGAAATCTTAGAAAGCGAACAAATCCCAAGAACCGATACAAAAATAAAATTTAGTCCTTCATCAATCGAAAAATTAAATGCTGAAAACATTGAACTACTTGACAGATATGGAATTCAAGCAAGTACAATAAATGTAATATCTTCTTTTAATGGACCAAGAAAAAATAGATTTGCAGAAAAAGGAACAAAAGAAATTCCAAACCAAATTACAATCCAAGCACCGAAAATTGATGGTTGGCAAGAATTAAATAGATTAAGGTTTGGTTTTTTAAATTCTATTTATAAATCTAAAAAACCTTTCACTCCTAATCAAGAGATAGAATATTGGGGTTTAAGAACCCATCTTGGATTAGGATTAGATTTAGAAGACTTTTCAAATATTAAGAACCGAGATGCAGAATTTTTGAAAAAAGTTAGACTTGTAGAATTAGACTGTAAGTTTCAAGAATTAAGTATCGAAGAAGAACAAATTCAAGAATTTGCCAAACTAAAAGTCGAGAATATATTTTATAAGAAAGACATAGTCGATAATGAAATTAAGAAATCTGGAGATAACATTAATTTAGTAACTGAAAATTTTAAAACTCAAATTGAGGAATTAAGAAAATGTTGTTATTCATTCGAAGAAGATATAATTGGGTTTGGTAAAATTCCAATTTATCTTTCTTTCGAGAGATTTGTTCATATCTACGCAAGACACGTTGCTGAAACTCAAATCGGAGAAAGATTTTCAGGAGAAAAGACTGTTTTTCAATATAAATTTGACGATATTAAATATTTGTTGAAAATGGTTGTTGAAACAGTTAGCGATGAAATTCAAAGTCATTTTGAACAAAATCCAGAATTGCCATTTAGACGGATAGGTAAAAGAGCGGTTTATATAGACGGACACTATTATCGACTTGTAATTGAACCAAACGGAAGTATTCAAGATTTCCATCCTTATAACATAAACGAAGAATAAAAAACTATAAATATGAATTTACAAGAAGAAATGGACAAACTTTACAACGAAACTCAAAACATATTAGCTAATGGAATTTCTACTCTGATTAGAAGTATAAATGACAGTGAGAAAATAGTTGAATTTCTAAAAAATATGAAAGACCAACCAACAATTGATACACTAAAGAGAATAAACAAGATAGCGATTGAAAAAGAAGATTATGAAACTTGTGAAGCACTCAAGAAATACTCTAAAGAAAAAGAAATAGAATTGTAAAATAAAAAAATATGTCAAGAAAAGCAATTGTAATAGCAAACCATAAAACAAAAACTGCAACGTTAAACTTTGTTGATGAAGAAAACAATCAAGTTGCAACAGACCATAAGAATCAACCGTTAATAGGAATGACATTTCCATATTCAAATATTGAAGAATATGATTTTATGTTTGAAAGTTTAGGGAAAATCGATGACGAAAATGAAAAATTTGAGTTTAAAATATCTGTATCTTAAAAAATTACTACAGCTAACAGCAGTTTGGCAAAATGACGGGTTCAGTGCTAAATTGAACATTCGGAATTCTAATAAACTATAGTGCTAAATTGAAAGTAAGTGCTTCTAAATCCGCCACTTCGTCAAGCTGCGAAACGTTAGTGGCAATAATCTAAAAACCAAGCAAATGAAATTAAAAATTATCCTGTTTGTATTTGTTTTCTTCACAGGAAAAATATGGGGGCAAGAAAAGAATCGAATTGATTATATTTTCAAACTTAAGATTGAACAATCGCTAATTTCCAGAGGAGATAATTTCCCCGATTTTCGGGTAAAAAAAGATAGTCTCGACAAATTTCTTTTTGCCCTTCATAAAGGATATTCCGTTACAGATTTTCAAAAATATACAAATTTTAGTAGCGGCAAAATATCGAATTTAATATCTCTTTTACAAAACAAGAATTGGCTTCACAAAATTAACGATGAATACAAACCTACTGTATTTATTGCAGATGCAAACGATGGAAAATTGTTGTACCATTACGCAAAACCTCTTTCATCAAAGATTGTCAAAGCCATAAACAAACGATTGCCGGTAATCAAATCTGAATTTCAAAAGACTGAACTCTCTCAAAAGAAAGATTTTCTTCATTGGTCTTTCCTTATTTTAAGTGACGTTCTGTTGGACTCGTGGCAGATTGATAATGTTGAAAAACATTTTCTTAAACAGGAAGACAGACCGTTGAGAAACGGAAAACATTACTACTATAAAATTGATGAAAATACAAATTCCGAAATTGAATCGTTCGGAATATATGGAAATCAGTCGCAACAAGTTGGCGACAACAAGTATATCAATATCTATGGTAACAACAGATTGAATTTAAAAGCTACTTCTTCCCAAAATATTGTATCCAAAGAGGACAATGAAATTTTCAAAAAAGTGGCGGAAAACTTTCTTCCTGACTTGTTGAATATTCTCGAAAAAGAAAAGCCTTACTGTAAAAAAATGTATAAAAAACTGGGCTACGATAAAGAAATTTCTTTTGAAGAATTTTTTATCTGGTGGTATCATTTTATTTACACTCAAACAACCAACGAAATGCATAAAGCGAAAATACTTCAAATTCCTACAAGCGGAAATTTTGATTACATAATAGAAGAATAATTATTACTGCCACTAACAAGGGTTTTGCGTCAGGCGGGCTGAAGTACAAAATCCAACGGCAGTTTTTCAATTGAACTTTAGTAATAATATCGGCTTTTGTGCTTCGATTTCCCGCCCGAACGCAAAGCCCCGAAACGTTGGTGGCAATTTTAGGAAACGACACTGCAAAACAAGAATGATAAATTTTGACAACATAAAAACTTACTCAACTGACTTTCCAAAGACTTGTAGTTTTTTGTGGTCGCCAGAAGAAGCAAGTGAAATTCCTCAGGAACATAAAGACCAAATCTTTTTTCTAAATGATGAAGCAAGCAAGTTTGTAAGAAATTATATTGACAGTTCAAAAATGGTTACAGGTCCGTTATGGAAACCATTTAATGAAAGATATTTTAAGACTGTCGAAGAATTTGAAGTAACAGAAAATTGTGAAAACGAAATTAAAAAATGGCTTTACTCAAAATCTATTCCGTTTGACAAATATGTTTTTATTGACAGTGAAAGAAGTGGACAATCTGTAACGTTAACTTGGAAGATGGTAATTAAATATTGGGAAGGACTTTTCTTTGCTGACGACTTAATAATATTTGATGAGACGCTAAATTGGGGACTTTTTTATTTTCACGAAGACAGACTTTATTTTGGGACAGACAAAATCTACGACAAAGAGTTTGAGTATGAAAAGACAAAAGAACTTAACGAGTTGAAAGAGAAGTTTTTTAATAAAGACAATTTGAACTTTAGCAATGAAGACAAGAAAAAAACAATTAGAGACTTTAAAGAGAAATATAACACAAATAGAATTGAATAAAAACTACCGCTAATATCGGTTTGGCAATATGGCGGCTGAAGTGCTTCTATGAAACATTTGTGCTGGGTTCAACATTAGTAATTCTATTGAACTTTTGTGCTAAAATCCGCCACATCGCCAAGCCGAGAACCGTTATGTGAGATTTTAAAAACCAACTACATCAAATGATAAATATTTTCAAAAAAAATAAATCTAACATTCTAGAAGAATGGAATTCAAAAGGAGAGCATTATGCTAAAGAAATCAACGAAATGGTTGAATTTGGCGAAAAAAATGGCTGGGAAAATTGGAAAGGAAAAGAACCCGAAGATAAAAGAGACCATTTAGCTGAAGAAGTAATTCGTCAATTAAAACAAGCCAATGTCGAAAAAAGAGTTGAACGTTTTAGAAATGATTTTCCTCCATCACACTCACCAATTATTTCCTTCTTGGAAAAACAGTCCCAAAGTATTGAACAACTTCACTTTATTAATGACCAAAAAATAGTTTTCCTAACAGGTACTGCATATCAAAAAAGACAAGCATACCTACTAAGTAATGACCAGACATTAGAACTTGATAAGAATATTAATGCTATTGGAAAATCTATGCAGAATAACATTTTTGCTATAGCCACTGAAAGCAAAATATCCACTTTTAAAGGCTGGGAGGGAGAACTTATTAATGAATTTACACTACATGAAACTGCTAATCTTGGAATTACGGAACTCATTCCATTCAATGACGGACATAAACTCCTTACAGTAACATCTGAAGGAATTTACTTGGTGTCTAAAAATGAAGAAAAACTTATTCATCCGTTAAATGAAGAAAACGAAGAAGATTGGTCCTCAAATATAGATATGGAAAATGCAACATTATCCAATGACAATAAATACATAGTTGTTGGTGACCAATGTTACGACCATAGAATTTTAGACTCCGATGGTAACACTTTAGGTAGTATTGGACCACAATCATCCTATCCTCATTTTTGTTTATTCTCAAAAGATGATAGTCAGCTAATATCCAATTCTTGCCATTTCTACAACGGTGTGACTATTGGAATTAATTCTGACAGATTTATTGGAGTTAAAATTGAAGCATATACAGAAAGTGACGATTATAAAATAATTGATGAAGAAATGAGAGTTTATGTTGGTTTGGCTACAAGAAATTATTATATACTTGGAGATGCATATGGCAACATTAAAGCAATAGATAAAAACGGGAAGGAAATTTGGAGACATTTTTTAGGTTCAACTATAAGTGGAATGACGATTTCTGATGACGAACAAAGTTTGTGGGTAGGTTCTTCAAGTGGCATTTTGCATAAACTAATATTAGGAAAAGGACACAGGGACAAGCATACAATAGGAAATGGAAATCATTATGGAGAATTCAGACTATTAATTTGGAAAAATGAATCTCAAATATGGAAGTGGTAATAAAAACCTCACATAACACGGGTTTTGCGTCAGGCGGGCTGAAGTGCAAAATTAGGGCGGCAGTTTTTCAATTGAAATTTAGTAATATCGGCTTTTGTGCTTCGATTTCCCGCCCGAACGCAAAGCCCCGCAACGTTGTGCGTCATGCTAAGAGAGACCTCACCAACTGTAAAAGACTTTAATTATGACATTGAACAAAATATTACTTTTTAGTTTTTTGACAATTCTTACCTCTTGCAACAGACAAGAAAAAGCAAACACAGGTAAAGAACCAAATACTTCCAAATCAAGTCCCAAAGTGATAAGAAACTTTAAGGCAATAGGTTTGGCTCCTGATTTTGACACTACCCTGGTCAGCCAATTTATCAGAAGTATTTTTCAGGATTCGAAAGGGAATTTATGGTTTGGTACCTTAGGCGAAGGCGTAGTGAGGTATGATGTAAAAACGTTGACCTACTTTTCCAATCCTGATGGTTTTAATAACAACACTGTCTATGCTATTAATGAAGATAAAAATGGTAATCTTTGGTTTGGGACTGATCAGGGCGTTTATAGATATGATGGAAAAACATTTAGGAATTATAATCAAAAAGATGGACTGAAGCATATTGATATAAGTCGAAAAGGCATCCTTGTTGACAAATCTGGTACTATTTGGGTAGGTACACATGGTGGCGTTTACCGATATGACCCGTCTGCTGATAGCAAAGGCGGTCAAAGTTTTTCATTATTTCAACAACTTCCTCCTATCAATATTGCTGGCATCATGGAAGACAAAAGTGGCAACATTTGGTTTGCTTCCTCTAACAAAGGTGCTTTTCGCTATGATGGCAAAACAGTTATCAATATTGCAGAAAAGGAAGAATTAAGTGAAAACTATGCAGGGGGTATAGCACAAGATAACGCTGGCAATATGTGGTTTACTATGAAAAACGGTATTTGCAAATATGATGGTAAAACTTTAACAGAATACACAGCCAAAGACGGCTTAGGTGGAACTGAATTTTGGGGCATAATTATCGAAAAGTCGGGTATAATTTGGGTTACAGCCAAAGGCAGTACCACAAGATTTGACCCTTCAATTCCCTTACCAAATCCAAATGCGTTTACAGTGTTTACATCTGCAGACGGTTTTACTTGTTGCGTTCAAAGTATGTTTCGAGATATATCGGGAAGAATGTGGTGGGGTACTGGGCAAGGACTCTATCGATTTGATGGAAAACGTTTTTATCAAGTAAAACAAAATGGACCTTGGTCAGATTAGCAAAAATAGACGACACAAGTGATTTGAAAGAAAGTATACTAAAAAGCACGAACGCACAACATTGGGTTTGCTGCTATGCTGGCAGACGAATAAATCCTCATCTTTTTGTTCGCTATCAGCAGCGGTTTCGGCAGACGTAATTCTATTGAGCTTTTGTCTTAACTTCATCATCAGTAATTTAATTGGGCTTCAGTTCCGGGCTGGACGTTAGAAAGCCAGCACAGCAGCAAGCCCTGCTCGTTGGCGGTCATTGTAAAACGAGTAATAACGAATATTGAGAAGGAAAATTTGAATCTAATAATTATAAGCATGATGAATATAAAACTTCCCTTATTGGGACTCGTATTATTTCTGACAGGCAACACTGTTTTTGGGCAAACTAAGCAAGACAGCTTACAAATAAGACAGGCAGCCCTCGATTATATTGAATCACAACACAAACCAAACCCTTTACAAATGGAACGTGCCTTGCACCCAAGAATGGTAAAGAGAACATTTTGGAAAGACAAGGCAACAGGCAAAGATTATGTTCGTGAGACAACTACTGAATCTATGATTTTGCTTGCTGAAAGCTATAATAAGAACGGTGATAAGTTTCCTTCATCGCCTAAGAAAGAAGTAATATTACTTGACGTTTCGGAGCGAACAGCTTCTGTGAAATTAGTTGCTGACGAATGGATTGACTATATGCACATTGTAAAACTAAATGGAAATTGGAAAATTGTCAATGTACTTTGGCAGTTTAATGACACCAAGCAACATTAAAGAACCTAAAAACAAACAACAACGAACCGCCAACAAGGGTTTTGCGTCAGGCGGGCTGAAGTACAAAACTCAACGGAAGTTTTTCAATTAAACTTTAGTAATAATATCAACTTTTGTACTAAAAATCCGCCACATCGCCAAGCCTAGTTCGTTATGGGCAAGGCTAAAAGACAGACAAAGTGAAAGCAAAAGTATTCTCACATAGACAACTAATCGGAACAACTGAATTACAAGTTGGTGACGAAAGTATGGGCGGAATTTATGGAAACTTTGTTCCAACAGAATACTATTTTGACAAAGTACAAAAATCGGTTTGGGAGTTTTGGCAGACAAACAAGCCCGACTATAAGAAATGGTATTCTTTGCGACTAAATGTGCAATTAGAAAATGGACTTTTTTTATTTCCACAAGGAGGATACACAATTGACGACATTAAAGAACTACCAAACGAACCTAAACGTATTGACATAGTTGGAGTGAACAGTAAAATTCTTCAAGACTTTTTACAAACAAACCCTCCAAGACCTTTTGTTGAAGAACCTTGGAACGAATTACAAATCGAACAGAAATTTGCTTTTGAAGACGAGCTAACAAAGGAATTAGGTATTAATGAGAAATCTTTCTTTGACATTCTCAGTAAACCACAGAAACACATTCTGTTTGACAGTGAATTTTCTGCATTTTGCCACGACCAAAGAAATGACGATGTACTATTTGAAGTGAAGAAACAAGGATTAGATAAACAGTTTGCTTTGGTTCATTTAACTTGGACAAGCAAAAAAGAGAAAGAAGGTTATCCTAACACGACTTTTTATTCAGACTTTGACGATTTTAAATATTCAAAAATGTATGCCGATAAAGCTGAATGGGAAGACTAAAAATGATGACTGAAACAAGAAGCCCAGCCCATAACATCGGTTTGGCAATATGGCGGCTGAAGTGCTTATTTGAAACATTTGTGCAAGGTTCAAAAGCAGTAATTCTATTGAGCTTTTGTGCTAAAAATCCGCCACATCGCCAAGCCGAAAACCGTTAGTTGCAAGCTTAACAGACAATTACGACATGATAGTACAACATCAAGCATTAGCATTAGATTGGTTGACAGCAAACGATTTGAATAATCCAACCTCCTTAGTTTTGGGTTCGTTCAATCCTTTTAATCCTAACGGACAAGCAGGATTGGACTATTATTATGGTCGGACTACCAATCAATTTTGGAAATCAATTGCACGAATCATTGGACAACCAGAGCTTTACTTCTTCAACCAACAACATGGGTTGAATCGAAAAATTGAAGTAATGACAGCAAGATTCTGTTGCCTAGACGTAATTGACAGTATTGATTTTGAATGTTACAACGAAGAAATACTTACGGACTATCTCAATAGAAAAATATTTGGGGAATTTGCTGACCAGACCATTTGGACAACTTCGACAAACAGGTCAGGCGAAACTATTAATCTAAAAAGAAGTTACAACAACTCAATTCTTGAATTGCTAAGAGAATCCCAATCGATAAGAAAAGTAATTCATACAATGGGTTCACGAATTGAAAGTTTTAATAACATTAAACCCGTTGAATTAAATGGAGACCCAATCGGTTTCAAACAGTATGTTCGTGAAATAATTTCAATATGTGAAGAACGTGGAATTGAATTTAGCTTCTATTCTCTAAGTCCTAGTCAATATGCTGTTAATACTGGGGCGACACAGATAGCAGACTTGGACAATTGGTTACGGAACAATTTAAATTTATAGTAAATGAACCTGCCCACAACATTCCATTTGTTAAAGTACAGCAGACGGAACTCGGCTGTATGGCTATTTAATAATTTAGCAGTTGTGCAGTTTTTGGGCGGACAAGCCCTGAATTCCGTGCCTTCATAAATGCTTTTACGTTGTGTGCAATTCTAACAAAAACAGAGCTTAACATTTTGACAAATTTAAAATGAGACTAACTTACCTTCTTACATATGTTACACTACTTTTTTCAAACTTGTGTTTTGGACAAGTCAAAAACATTGTAGAACCTGAACTGATAAAGACAGAATTGCATCAATCTAACATTGGTAAAATCTTTTTTACAGAGCAACGCCTTTCATACGAAAGTATTAATGAGGGAAGTTTTTTAAAAACTTATAAACTAACAAATAAAAGCAATCTATTCTTTGTTGCCTATTTCAACAATTCGCTAACCAACTACAAACACCAAATATTACCTGAGTATTCAGGCGACACACTTTTTAAAATCGGTAATTATCAATTTTCTATATACATTGATAGCAAGTTAACTTATCAGAGTAATCTTCTTCCTGGTGCTCCACAATCAAAGAATCAAGACAAAGACACCTATTTAAATCGTCCATTTATTGATAATATCAACGGTCAAGGAACTTGGAGCGAATCTTTTTGGAATAGATTTATGCGTAATGGAGGCGACAAAACCCTCACAGATGGAAATCATTTATTAAAAATGGAGATTCGCCCGTATGTACAAACAGACACTATTATAACAGGAAATATTATTGCATCAGGAGAATTAATACTTGATGTACTCAGAAAACCGAAAATTAATATTAGAAAAATTAAATTAAACCAGTTAACTCCTTACAATGGATTAGAAATTTCAAATTCATCATTCGACAAGAAGAAAATTAAATATTTGAAAGGAGCAATAGACGAAGGAGTTTTCAAAAAAATTAATAGCATTGTTGTTATAAAGAATGGTAACCTTCTGATTGAAGAGTACTTTAATGGCGAAAATAGATATTCGCTTCACGACCCACGTTCGGTAGGGAAATCCTTTGCTTCTACGATGACAGGAATTGCAATTAACGAAGGGTTTATCAAAAGTGATTCCCAAACCATTAGTGGTTTCTATCAGCTTACTCAATTTCAAAATTTTACTCAATCCAAAGGAAATGCGACTATCAAAGATTTATTAACTATGAGTTCGGGCTTTGACGGCAACGATGAAGTTGATAATTCGGTTGGTAACGAAGAAAATATGTATACGACAGAGGATTGGGTGAAATTTACGCTGGATTTACCCTATCAAGACAGTCTCAAAGAAAAATGGCATTATTTTACAGCAGGGGTAGTTTTATTAGGCGACATTTTAAACAAAACTGTTCCAAAAGGCTTAGAAAAATATGCTGACGAAAAATTGTTTAAGCCATTGGGGATTTCAAACTACAAATGGCAATACACTCCACAAAACGTTCCCAATACGGCAGGTGGCATTCAAATGAATGCCCTTGACTTTGCAAAATATGGGCAACTTTATAAAAATGGTGGAATTTGGAATAGCCAACAAATTCTAAGTAAAACTTGGGTCGAGCAATCCTTAAATAAGCAAAAACAGATACTAGGCAGAGATAATGAGTATTATGGTTATTTATTTTGGAATAAGACTTTTAAGGCCAATGATAAAGATTACGAAGCTTATTATTGTGCAGGTAACGGTGGGAACTACATTTTGATTTTCAAAAATGAGCCATTAGTTATTGTAATTACAGCAAGTGCATACGGACAATATTATGCACATTCACAGGTTACAGAAATGCTATCAAAATATATTTTACCAGCCGTGACAAAATAAAAAGAACTGCACACAACATCGGTTTTGTGTAAGTGGGACTGATGGAAGTAACTGAGCAGTAGTAATTCTATTAACCTTTTGTACTAAATTTGAGCTTACGGAATTCTAATTCCCTACCTGCACAAAGACCTATTCGTTAGGCATCATTACATGGAGACAGAACTAAAGAAAATATTAGAATCATATCCAACGACTGTTAATCATACAGATATAATTGATTTCGATAATTTTGACGAAAGACTTTCAGCAGTTGACACTTTAGTTGAAACTCCGATAGGAGTTTCAGAAGACATTATCGAATTCATTCCAGACAATGAACCGCCACTTAAAGAGGAAATATACTGTTGGATATGGGCAATTAGCCCCGATTTATCAAAAGACCAACTTAGTCTTGACATCAACGCAGATTTTCGAATTCTTTTGAAATCCTATATTCACAATGACATGGGCAAATTTGGGAATCATCTGAGTTAACGCAATGATAGAAAACTATATACAATACACGAGTTTTGCATCAGGCGAGCTGAAATGCAAAATTCAACGGTAGTTTTTCAATTAAGCTTTAGTAATAAAACCAGCTTTTGTACTTCGATTTCTGCCCCAATGCCAAGCCCTATCGTTGTGCGTCAGCTTAAACTTAAAAGACGAAACAGATAAAAAATGACAGTAACCGAAAGATATAAAATTGACCTTACAGAAAATGGTTTTACGACTGTTGACAGTATTTATTCTGATAAGGAAATAGAACAAATTTTGTTGACTGTTGACCAAGCCGACAAAGACAAAGAAACATTCAGAAAATCGGCTGACCTTTTTGCAATTAGACAGTTTCTAAAAGAAATTCCCGAGATTAAGAATTTGGTTTTTAATGAAAACCTAAAAAGCGTAGTTAGACAACTTTTTGGAGACAATTACTTCGTGGTTAAGAGCATTTATTTTGACAAACCAGCAACTTCAAATTGGTACGTTTCTTACCACCAAGATTTGACAATTTCAGTTGACAAAAAAGTAGAACTTGAAAACTTTGGACCTTGGACGACAAAGCAAAATCAATTTGCTGTTCAACCACCAATTGACATATTAGAAAATATTTATACAATTAGAATTCACCTTGACGACACAGATGAAAATAATGGTGCATTAAGAGTAATTCCAAAATCACATTCAAAGAAAATTTATCGACCTGAAACAATTGACTGGACGACAGAAACTGAAATGACTTGTAAAGTGAGTAAAGGTGGAATTATGATAATGAAACCTTTAATTTTACATAGTTCAAGCAGGACAACGAATAATAAAAAAAGACGAGTAATACACATTGAATTTTCAAATCAAGGATTACCAACAGAATTAAAATGGGCAGAACGGCTGAACTGAGACAAGAAAGCCGAACGCACAACATCGGTTTGGCAATATGACGGCTGACGGATTTCTAATGAACATTGGTACAAGGTTCAACGGCAGGAATTCTATTGAACTTTTGTGCTAAAAATCCGCCACATCGCCAAGCCGAAAACCGTCAGGCTGTGAAAAAGCTAACTCTCTGAAATCTTTGAGATATGCTAAAAAAATAGTATTTTTAAGTCTAATAAATCTTCTTCACCAGATGCCCGTAGCTTCTAAAAAAGGCCGTTTTCAATTTCACTTTTCTTCTCTCGAAGATGCTATTGCTTGCGATAATCCCGTTCGATTTCTGGATACCTTTGTTGATAAACTACAATTCCCTCCACAAACAATTAAAACAGAAGGCCGACCAGCATTTGAGTATCGGATGTAGCTGTTGCACAACTTATTTTTTCTAACAATACTCTTATAGAATATCCTTCCAAGCCTCTTTTAATCCAATTTAAAGGAGGCCTTATTGAGTTTTTATAGAAGTTATCTGGACTTATTTCTTGTATTTTCGAGTTGTGCCAATAGCATATCTGCTTGCCCAAAGCGGCAGAATATTTGTGATTCTCAAAGACTTTGTACTAAATTTGAGCGTTAGTCTTGTAAATTCCCCACTTTTATAAGATCAAAGCATTGTCTTTAATTTCAACAACTAAAAAAGTATAAATAAAAATGATAAAAAGTCTATTTTCTGTTCTGTTAATTTTATGGTCTCTTAGTTTATTGGCACAAGAAAAAGTAAATTTTAATGAAAAATTCAAAAAGGAAAATCAAGGGAAAGTAAAAATCGAAATCCACGAAACCAAGGAATTACTGCATATAATGATTGCCATTACAGAGGTTGGATTGGAAAACGACGATATGATAGAACAGTCTGGCGATTATTATAAAGATGTTATCCAAACTTTTCAGACATTTAAAAACGAGAAAATAATTGCAAAATTTGATTCTCTTATGAAGTCAAATCCACTTTACTACATTTTTCTTACAGGAAACGCATTGAGCTATAATTTTAAAGGTAAAAAATTAATAAAAGATAAAACATATCTTTTCCCAGCTCAAAATGTGTCCTCACACACCAAAATAACCATAAATCCTATTACAACATATAAAGAAGAAATTGAAAATTTTGCAGAGAAATCTGGATTTAGGAAATTCTATAAATCACATAAAGAATATTACAACAAAGTAATTTCGGATTATAATAAACTCGCAAATCTCCAAAAACAATGGGATTGGTTGGAAAAAAAGTTTAATACTCAAGTAAACAACTATACCATTATGTGTTCTCCATTAATAAACGGATTAAATTATACAACTTCCTATACCGATCAAAATTTTAAACAAATAATGATGGTATTACCGCCAGTTACAGAAAACCCCAAGCTATCTCAAATAGATAATGTTATTTTTAATACGAGAGGTATGTTCACCGAAATAGACCATAACTATGTGGGAAACCCAACAATGAAAAATAGGGAACAGATCGAATCTGTATTTAAAAATAGAGAAGAATGGGTAGATACATCAAAATATGGTACAGAATATTATCCTAATCCTGAAAGGGTGTTTGATGAGTATATGACTTATGGTGTGTTTTTAATGTACTGTAAAGATAATTTTGATAGCAATGTTACAAAAAAGGCTAGTCAGGAAATAAGAGATTTAATGACAGACAGAGGATTTATAAAAATGGAAATTTTTACAGAAAACCTCTTCAACGTTTATGACAAAAATCAAAATAAGAAAATAGATGATTGGTATCCAGAACTTATAAACAGTTTTAAAAAATAAAACCCAACGTTCATTAATTGTCTTTCCTAGCCTCGTTTAATGTCATTTAAACGAGGCTATTTTTTGATGTTGTAAAACGTATATAGGTAATTATTCAAGATAAAATAAAGAGCCTTCACAAGCTGATATATATATTTATTCTCATATATTTGAGTTATGCAATAAACTAGATACGAAGTTTCTACAGGCAATAGAATATTAATTATTTGGGATAGATAAATTGTATAAAAATGAAAATTAGACTTCAAGAGATTGAATTAGGCATAAGTGACTCAAGCAAAAGCAAGTTATTCTATAATTCTATTTTAGGTCTAGAAACTTCGGTTGACCAAGAAGGGTTAAAAGTGTTTGATTCAGGAGTTGCAGGAGTAGACTTTAATGTTTCGACACATTTACCACCTAAAATGATGGTAACAAGCTTTTTGACAGACAATTTACAAAATGTTATTGACAGACTTTCTGCCAGTGGAGTCGCCTTTTGTGGGCCTAAAAAATCACATTTGGGTATGATGACAATTGAATTTAATGACCCAGATGGCCATTTGGTTAGAGTTAATCAACCGACAGATGAAACACCCTTATGGCTAAAAGTTTAGGAAAATAATATTACTTCTGAGGCTCCCAATTGTTAATCCCGAACAGATAATGATTCGTGTTTTAGCAATTGAGGTTGTTTTAAATGTTTTTCGTAAAATAAAGCACCCACCAAAAGACAAACTATACTCAACAAGGTATTGCCAAACATGGGGCTAAAAAGCTTTGATTAGGCTTAGGGATAGGGTTCAGCGTTCTAATCTTTTGTACTAAAAAATTATATGATCAACCGAAATTTTTAGTACACGCACCAACAATGAAAAAACTAATTGACGACATCAAGAAAATTGAACATGGATTTAAGCCTATTGTTGAAGCTGGCAACAGTATGCTGGCTGATAAAACACAAAATCATTTTGACCTTGCAATAACATTTCTTTCTGACAACACTTATCAAGTCAGAATGCTGGCAACTTATCTTTTAGGTCAAATTTCAACGGATAATCCTGAAGCCCTCATACTTCTTGAAACAAAGGTTGCAGACGACAAAGATTGGCATGTACAAGAAATGTTGGCAAAAGCCTTTGACTATTATTGCAATACAATTGGCTATGAAAAGAGTTTGACCACGATTGAAAAATGGCTTGCAGACACAAATCCGAATGTAAAAAGAGCCGTTATTGAAGGTCTTCGTATTTGGACAAGCCGACCTTATTTTAAAGAAAATCCAACAACCGCAATACAACTTATTAGCAACCATAAATCAGACAACAGTGAATACTTACGAAAATCAGTTGGTAACGCACTTCGTGACATCGGCAAAAAACATACCGATAAGGTGCTTGACGAAATCTCAACTTGGGACTTGACCAACAAAAAGACAGTATTTACCTATAAACTAGCAAAAGGAAAATAAACATACCTGCCATTCACAAGGGTTTGGATCGAGCCGACGACACGGCTGAATGAACCAATAGCATAGTTTTGTACTAAAATGTGCCACATTGTTGAGCTGTGAATTGTTAGGTGTCGTTGTAATACGACATCCTTTTTAGGATATTAGTAAAGAACTATAAACAACCCCAAAAATATACACTATGGCACTTATCAATCCTCACATCAACTTCAACGGAAATGCCGAAGAAGCATTCAATTTTTACAAATCAGTATTTGGCGGAGATTTCGCAAAGGTTATTCGTTTCAAAGACCTTGCTAGTCCTGAATTTCCAGTGTCAGAAAAAGAAGCAAATAACATTATGCATATTGCTTTGCCTATTGGCAAAAGTAATGTATTGATGGGCAATGATGTTCCAGAAATTTTGGGAAAAACAAACGAGAATGAGAACAGAAGTAAAATTGCAATAAGTGCAGAAAGCAAAGAAGAAGCCGATAAACTATTCAATGGGCTTTCTGCTGGTGGACAAATTGAAATGCCAATTGCTGACAGCCCTTGGGGTTCTTATTTTGGTATGTTTAGAGATAAGTATGGTATTGAATGGATGGTAGATTTTGACCCAAACTATAAAGGGCAAGTATAACTGAACAAAAACAATGAACCCTTTCCATAGCTCTACTTAATAAACTAAAACTGATACAAATTGACACCAGAAAGGATGACAGCTGTGAGGAGGTAACAGTGAGAGTTTTTACTGAGCCAAACACTTTGAGAAACATAAGGCTGTAGCTCCGATGTGAAGGCATGGTGGAAAGATAACGCTACAATTGTGATTGAAACGAAAAAGAACACGAGGCAAATATCCAACACAAACAAGTACAGAATTTCGACGATGTTATTGCTAATGAATAAATTGAAAATTGACAACTGGATATTATAATTTATACTAGCACTAGCTATATTGATACATTACAAAAATCGTTGTGGCTAGTATATAGTGAACAAAAACATTAACCTATCCCTTGTTTAACTCACGCTAAATGAGGGATGGGTGTCAGAATGGTGTATAGATTAAATATGTCATAGGCATTTATATGATAAAAACATCAATCAAGTTATCTGGTTTGACAAATTGGTATAACAAGCTTATCTGAACACATCAAAAATACAGAACGTTTAAACAAAGTGTATTCGGACGTTTAAACAAAGTCGCCCCCAAATTTCTGCTCTAAATTTGTTCCATCAAAAACATATAAAATTTAAAAAAATGGAACAAAGTAATTATCAAGGAGCATTACAAAAACTAACAGGTTCTGGCTTCAACGCAACATCCACAACAAGTGATGTCATTAAAGGAATAGACCTTACAGGAAAAATTGCTGTCGTAACAGGTGGCAATACAGGCATTGGTTTGGAAACTACCAAAACGCTTGCAGCAGCAGGTGCAACTGTAATTGTGCCAGCAAGGGATACCGAAAAAGCAAAAAGAAATTTAACAGGTATAGCCAATGTAGAATTAGAAGCAATGGATTTGATGAGCCCAGAGTCTATAGATGCCTTTGCTGAAAAGTTTTTGGCTTCAGGTCGACCACTTCATTTGCTTATCAACAATGCAGGTATCATGTGGGTACCGTTGCGTAAGGATAGCCGAGGTATTGAATCACAGTTAGCGACTAATTATTTAGCACAGTTTCAATTGACAGCCCGCCTTTGGCCTGCCCTCCAAAAAGCCAATGGTGCACGAGTAATTAATGTATCGTCGCAGGGGCATCAATTTGCACCTTTCAATTTTGACGACCCCAATTTTCTTCATAGAGAATATGAAACACTACAAGCGTACGGGCAATCCAAAACGGCCAGTAATTTGTTTGCTCTTGAGCTCGACCATCGTGCAAAAGCATTTAATGTAAGGGCTTATTCGTTGCACCCAGGTTCTATTGCTGGAACCGAACTAGGCCGAGACGCTTCATTGGAATTATTTCAGAAAATGGGATTTTGTGATGCTGAAGGTAATTTATTGCCCGAAGTAGCCGCCTCATTAAAAACAATCCCACAAGGTGCAGCCACAAGCGTTTGGTGTGCCACCAGTCCTTTGCTGAATACTATTGGAGGTGTGTATTGTGAAGATGTAGATGTGGCTGAATTGGCCCCTGATTCTGCAGTGTCAAATGGCGTAAAACATTACTCATTGGATAAAGACAATGCCAAACGCTTATGGACATTGAGCGAGGAAATGACAGGTATAACATTCAATATCTTCTAGATACTATAAAAACACTGAAATGAAAAATCTAAAAGATAAAGTGGCCGTTATTACGGGTGGCAACAGTGGTATAGGTTATGCCACAGCAAAAGTACTTAGTGAAAACAATGCAAGAGTTATTATTACAGGCAGAAGAAAAGAAGCTGTAGAGAAGGCCGCATCAGAACTAAACGTAAGTAGTTTGTTGGCCGACCAATCCCAATTATCCGACATCGAAAGGTTGGTATTGGAAGTAAAAAACCAATATGGTAAAGTAGATATTCTGCTTATTAATGCAGGAGTTACCAAGTTTGCACTTATAGCATTAACAACAGAAAGTGTATTTGACGAAATCATGAATGTGAATTTTAGAGGGGCTTATTTTACGCTAAGTAAATTTATTCCCATTCTGAATGAGAACGCATCAGTTGTTTTTTTATCGTCAACATCTGCTACTATTTCGCCACAAGGTGCATCTGTATATGCAGCTAGTAAGGCTGCCATTAATGCCGTGGTGAAAATTGCAGCACTCGAATTGGCTCCTCGTAGTATTCGTGTGAATGCTGTTAGCCCTGGCCCTATTGCCACAGAGATTATGAATAAAATTGGGCTAGATAATACCCTTGAAAAACAACTTATGGATGGTATTCCGTTGTCAAGATTGGGCAAACCAGACGAAGTAGCAGACTTGATAACTTATTTGTCAAGCGATAGTGCTTCATTTATTACAGGTTCAAATTTTCTTATTGATGGTGGGCAGTCAGTATAACATGAGGCTTCTATCAGCTGTGAATATCTATTATGGCAGATCCTAAATATATGGTGTTTTATGAATTATCTAGCGAATTTATTCGCTAGATGATTCATAACTGCTAGAGAAAGCTAAGCTTCACATATCATAAATTAGCTTTTAAGCATATTTTTTACTTCTTTAATAAGCTTTTCTTTTTGCCAAAAAACTTTCCCATTCTGTAATTTGGTCTTGTTTTTTTAGTACTCTAGGGAATTTATGTTGTCCACCTGTTTTGCCTTTGGCTTCCATAAAATCATAAAATGTACTTGCTGGAAAAACATTGACAGCCATTTCTTTTAAGGCGTGTTTTCTTTCGACAGGGTAATCGTCGTTGATTTCAGATAGTGTTTGGTCAATAAATAGTGTCAATGCCTGAGCATCAACAGTATCGTCTGTACCAACGTACCAGTGGTGAGCAAAAGTATTGGCTACTTTTTTGCCGACAACAGTAAATTCTCGAATATCAATACCAAAATGTTTAGAAGCCAATTCTATAGCTTTGTTCATATTGTCGACAGAAAGGTGTTCGCCACACAAACTCAAGAAATGCTTTGTACGACCAGTGATGATGATTTCGGCATTTTTCTTGTTGGTAAATTTGATAGTATCGCCAATCAAATAACGCCACGCTCCTGAAACTGTCGAAATCAGTAGGGCATATTCTTTGCCTTCCTCTACCTCATCAATCATCAAAGTTTCGGGTTTATTAGCCATCACACCGTCGGCATCAAAGTTGTCGTCGTTGAAAGGCACAAATTCAAAGAATATACCATTATTGAGTACCAAACGCATATCGCTGTCGGGGTGTGTCTGATAAGCAAGAAAACCCTCCGATGCTAAATAAGTTTCGATATAGGTAATCGGACGACCGAGCAGTTTTTCAAAACCTTGTTTGTAGGGCTCGAAACTAACCCCTCCGTGACAAAATATTTCGAGGTTTGGCCATACTTCATGGATATTTTTTACACCATATTCCTTGATAATTTTTTCCATCAAAACCTGAATCCATGCAGGTACACCTACAATAAAACCAATGTCCCAATCTTTGGCCTTTTGGGTAATTTTATCGAGTTTTTCGCTCCAGTCACGTGTTTCAGCAATTTTTTTGCCAGGTTTATAGAATCGCTCAAACCAAAAAGGGATTTTTCCTGCTGTAATGCCGCTCAAATCGCCTTCAAAATAACTGCCCATATCTTGGAGTTTGGTACTACCACCTAGCATCAAATATCCTTTTTCGTATAATTGAGCAGGTAAGTTTTTGTAGGCACTCAGCGACAAAATCTGACGAATAGAGGTTCTGTGAATCGCCTTTACCATGTCTTTAGTAACAGGAATATGCTTGGAGGCTGCCTCTGATGTGCCTGAGCTGAGGGCAAAGTATTTCACTTTTCCTGGCCAAGAAACATTTTTTTCGCCAGCATGCGTTTTGTGCCACCATTCATGATACATTTTGTTGTAATCATAAACAGGCACATTGTTTTTGTATTTGGTATAAAATTCTTTGTCTTTTGAAAACAACGCCGAATTCATTATTTCCTCAAAGTGATATTTTTCACCAAATTGTGTGAAACGGGCTTTATTGAGTAACTTAATCAGGGTCTTTTTTTGTAATTTAGCTAAATTATTTTTGGGCCTTTGGATAACAGCCGTTAATCCAATACCTCTTTTCAAAAGACTTCCAACTATGGTCATAATATTATTAAAATTAATTTGAAAAATAAAGGGGGGAAGTATACCCTACAGCTTATTGAATATGGCTGGTTGGTATTTTCAATCAGTACTCAGAATTACTAAACCAACACTTCTTTGAGTATTTCAATGGCTTTATAATCGGTTAAGTCAAATTTGACTGGTACAACTGCCACATAGTTTTCTTTGAGGGCATCTTCGTCGGTATTGCCTCCGTTATCCTCATTTTGTAAGAATCCGTCCATCCAATAGTAAGAACGGCCATAAGGGTCTTTTCTTTCTTCAAAAGTTTCACGGAAAAGGGCATCGGTTTGGCGGCATACTTTAATTCCTTTCAGGGGTTCTTCCGATTTGGCAGGGAAGTTTACGTTGAGGGCAACACCATGAGGCAACCCATTGGCCAAAATAGCGGAGGCAATTTTGGTAATAAATTCGGTAGTATGTGAAAAATCGGCATCGCGGCCAAAATCACAAAGCGAAAAACCAATGGCTGGGATACTCTCAATGGCTGCTTCAATAGCAGCCGACATCGTTCCGCTATAAATAACAGCAATTGATGAATTAGAGCCGTGATTGATACCACTTACAACAAGGTCTATTTTACGACCTTTACAAACAAAATGTTTGCCAAATTTTACACAGTCGGCTGGTGTGCCACTGCATTTGTAGGCTTTTACATTAGGCACAAAATCAGGTACTTCTTGTACCCTAAGTGGTCGGTCGAGTGTAATAGCGTGTCCCATTCCCGATTGGTGTGTGTCAGGGGCTACCACTACCACTTCGCCAAGTTGGGTCATTATTTCTGTTAATATTTTGATACCTTTTGATTCGATCGAATCATCATTTGAAATCAGTATTAAGGGTTTTTGCATGTTGATGCGTGTTTTATACAGATTTTATTTCTTGTGAAAAGAGTCTATTTAATTGAGTTATCAAGTAAAATAAATTAGGAAGTATTATCTTTTTTGATAAAAACTAAACTCAAAAATTGCTTACATTTGAATCGGAGTTCAAAGATAATAGGCTTTGAAGGATAAGTATATTTTTCAACAGAATAAAAAAATGCTAAAAATTATAGGGAAGGTTATTTTGACACTTTTTGGCTGGAAAATAGTCGATAAAACCCCATTGGGCGTTAATCAGTACAAAAAAGCAGTAATGATTGCTGCCCCACATACGTCAAACTGGGATTATCTGTTTGCGATGGCCACCCTCAAGGCTGTAGGTAGTAAGATAAACTACCTAGCCAAGGATTCTTTATTTAAGTTTCCGTTAGGTATCATTATTAAGGGGCTAGGAGGTATACCAGTAAACAGAAGCCAAAAAAATAATTTGGTACAACTGATGGTCGACAATATCAAAAATGCCGACGAAATTCATCTGCTTGTTCCTGCCGAAGGGACACGCTCGTATACAAAAGAATGGAAGTCAGGATTTTATCATATTGCAGTAGGGGCTGGAGTACCTATTATTTTAGGTTTTTTGGATTTTGGTAAAAAAGAAGCTGGATTCCTAGATGTATTTTATCCGACGGGTAATTACGAAGAAGATTTAGTGAAAATTCAAAAACAATATTTGTCTATTACTCCCAAACACCCCGCTTACTTTTCGTTGAAAGATGCAAAATTTGACTAAAATAAAACAAGCTACGATTGCCGATATTCCTACGATTCAGGCTATTGCAGAACAAACTTGGCGACCAACCTACGGCGAAATTCTGACAGAAGAACAAACGCTTTTTATGCTCGATATGATGTATTCAACTGCATCATTGACCAAACAATTTGAAACCAATAGCTTTATTCTTATTGGTGACGATACCCAATGGCTTGGGTATGCGGGTTTTGAACCTAAAAACGGGCAAGTTATGAAACTACACAAAATTTACTTGTTGCCCCAAACCCAAGGTAAAGGTTTGGGTAAAGCTTTGATAGAGGAAGTTGTGAAAATAACCCAGGAAAAAGGCTTGTCTATTATAGAATTAAACGTAAACCGCAATAATAAAGCCATAGGATTTTATCAGAAAAATGGATTTCAGATTGTCGATGAAGTTGATATTAATATTGGTAATGGCTATTGGATGAACGATTTTGTAATGCACAAGGTAATAGAACAAGCATAATAAAAAACTCCGTAAGGATTTTAACCCTTACGGAGTGCAATATTATTATACTTCTAAACGAAAGTTACTATAGTCTACTTCTGTTTTTTGGCGACTCTTAAAGCCAAACTCTGGCGTATAATTATCGGATTGTTTGCTATAATACCCATCGGGGTTGTATGGTCGCTTGCGTGGGTGACTTTTACATTCTTCCGAACAAGCTCCTTCCATCTTTACTAAGCAATCGGCACAAATAGGTACGTGTTCATTGCAAGTAGGGTTGGCACAGTTTACCATCTTGTCGCAGTCGGTGTCACAGATATAACACTTTGAAATAACCTTAGGATTTATTTGGTTGACTTCGGTAGTAACACGGTTGTCAAATACATAGCATTTTCCTTCAAAATCTTCTCCACCTTCTTCCAAGCCGTATTTGATTATACCACCGTGAAGTTGATACACATTTTCAAAACCACGTTCTAGTAAATAAGCCGAAGCCTTTTCACATTTGATACCACCAGTACAATAAGTAATAATTTTTTTGTCTTTCAAATGTTCTATTTCCTGCACATGCTCTGGCAGCTCACGAAGCGTTTCCATATCGAAAGTAATAGCTCCTTTAAATTTGCCCACAGCGTGTTCATAATTA
Source organism: Flectobacillus major DSM 103 (assembly GCF_000427405.1). NCBI lineage: Bacteria > Pseudomonadati > Bacteroidota > Cytophagia > Cytophagales > Flectobacillaceae > Flectobacillus > Flectobacillus major. Next base: position 1,981,533 of record NZ_KE386491.1, on the reverse strand, counting down.
GAACGCATATCTACCAACACCACATCGGGGTCATTTTTGAGCATTTCTTTAAAAGCTGCTGGTTCAAGGTGTTTGCCCGTTTTGACACGTGGATTTACAGGTAAATCTGAATTTACAATTTCTTCTTTTACCCTTACATGAAGTTTGGCAAAAGCATGTTTTTCATGAGCCTCTACTTTAAAGTCAAAATTGCTTCCTACAAAAATAGGGTCATTTTCAAGCCATTGCATATAGCGTTCACAGTCTTCGGCAAGCCCCGAAACTGTACCGTTTAGCCCTTCAGGGGCAACAATAATGCGGCCTAATAAATTGTTTTCGAGACAGTACAAATGGTGTATTTCTCGATACGCCTCTGGGTTTGGAATGGGCGTATAGTTGTAATATAAAAGTACTCTGTATGGCTTCATCTTCAACATGAGTTACAGATTAATGATTGATTAAATTTTGGCAAAGATACAAAAGATGCTCAAATTGGGCAAATTTGGATTTTTTTGCTATTTCTTTCTTTTCTGATGAACTTGGATTTTGAATGTAAATACACGAACTTTGTGACCATTTTGGCAATTTTTGTACAAGATTATATACCTTGTTTTTTGCTAATTTTTACCATAAAATCATAATCAAGAGCAATGCACATAGCAGTTACAGGCAATATTGGAGCAGGAAAGACTACATTAGCAACTAAATTAGCAGAACATTTTGGATGGGAAGTGCTGTACGAAGCCGTAGAAGGAAATCCTTATTTAGCCGAATTTTATTCGGATATGAATCGTTGGGCTTTTCATTTGCAAATGTACTTTTTAAAGAGCCGATACGAGCAAGTTATGCAAATACAACGGTCGAATAAAAGAATTATTCAAGACAGAACCATTTATGAAGATGCTTATATTTTTGCCATGAACCTATATAAGTCGGGGGTTATGAGCGAAAACGACTATGCCACCTACAGAGGTATTTTTGACTTGATGATGAGAACCGTAAAAGCCCCAGATTTAACGATTTATCTGAAAGCCGATTTGCCCAAATTAGTAGGACAGATTCAGAAAAGAGGACGGGATTTTGAAGCCAATATGTCAGAAAAGTACTTGGCCGACTTAAATACCCATTATGATGAGTTTGTTGATAATTATAAAGATGGCAAATTGTTGGTGATTGATGTAAATGATTTAGATTATGTTAATAATCAAGAGCATTTTGATTTTGTTATTTGTGAAGTAGATAAAGCATTGTTGTACGAAAAGTAACACACCAAAGGCACAAAGTATCTTTTTTGTATAGGAAAATACTTTGTGCTTTTGTTATATACATCCACTAGCAACAACCACTATTAGGAGTACAGCTTCCACTTGCCAACTCGGCAATACTAACTTTTGGCTTTGTTGGATGGGCTTTTTCTGCATAAACCGTAATACTAAAAATCCCTGTACCACTAGCTTTAAAATCAGCAATATCAGTTTCTGACAAGTAGTTAATCAATATATCATCAGGAACGATAATGGGCTTTTGCTTTTGTATCGAAATATTACTGAAGCCTGTATTGGCAATAAGTGTTAGGTAATCATCCATTTGGATAGCCCCCGCCACACAACCAGCATACATTTCGGCTGCAGATTTAATTTTTTCGGGCAGTTCTCCCACCAAGACAATATCAGAAATACTAAAATGACCTCCATTTTTGAGAACCCTTTTTATATCAGCAAATACAGCTTGTTTATTGGGTACTAAATTCAAAACGCAATTGCTCACAACAACATCAGCAATAGCATCAGAAACAGGCATATTTTCGATGTCGCCAAGCCTAAATTCTACATTATTAAAACCCCGTATTTCGGTATTGATTCGAGCTTTATTAATCATCGTTTCGGTAAAGTCTATGCCAATAACCTTCCCTGTTTCGCCTGTTTCTGCTCTTGCAACAAAACAGTCGTTGCCAGCACCCGAGCCAAGGTCGATAACAGTATTTCCTTTTTTAATTTTGGCAAATTGAGTAGGAAGCCCACATCCCAAACCCAAATCTGCATCAGGGTTATAGCCTTCGAGGTTTTGATAGTCATCGGCCATGATATTGTACACTTCTGTAGAACAGCCACCAGCACCACAGCACGAGCTAAGGTTCGTAGATTTGTCTTGCAAAGCAATTTCAGTGTATTTCTGCTTTACAATTTCTTTTAAGGTTTGTTCTTCGCTTTTCATGATATGATTGATTTTAAGGTTAAATATAATCTTATGTTGTAAACATACGTCTTTGTATGTCTGTTATTAAAAGTTATGATTGATTTATGTGTAAGTACAAATAGCCTATTGGCAACAGCTCGCCTTTTTTTCGAGGAGTTGATTGAACAGGGTGTCGAATAGAGATTTAATACGATCAACTACCTCTATATTAAGGCAATAACATACATTTTGGCCGCTAACTTCTCCTTGAATAATGCCTAACTCTTTTAGTTCTTGTAAATGTTGCGAAACGGTGGTTCTACTCAAAGGTAACTCGTTGGTAATATCGCCTGAAATACATACATTTTTTTCAGCTAAAAACTGAATAATTGCTACCCTAGCAGGATGAGAAAGAGCCTTAGCAATAAGGGCAATTTCTTGTTGGTCGGCTTGGAATAAATTGGTTTTTGCGTATGTCATAGTAGGTATTCAATAAAGTATGTCGCAAACATACGTCATTTGTGTTTATTATTCAAAATAAATCTACCAATAATGACAAAAATCATTTGTTTTCTTACCATGATAGGGCAGGAGGGATATTTTCGTTTCTATAAAATATAGCGTATCTTTACACGAACTAATTTTATGAATAAATTGTCTGAAAAAATATAAGAGAAGCCGTCGATATAAATTTATAGCATATAATGACTGTGATAGCCAGCAACTAACAAGTATTACCTTTAAAAATTAATAGTAACTAAACTTAGACTCAAAATGCAAACGACTCCTTTTGAACCTGTGAAAAACCATCAAGACCCTTCTGATTTAACTAATTATGATTTTGCAGAATTGGCAGACAAGTTGAGAAACTCTTCATCGTATATTCATGCTTGGAAGAAAAAAAATGGATACGACTTACCTAAAGAAGCACAAAGCAAAGCCAAATTCAAACGATTAAAACAAGCATATCTTGAAGCTTGTAATAATGCTAGAAAATAATTGTAGTGTATAATGAATTTTCCCAAGCCCCAACCATAATTTATGGTTGGGGCTTTTTTGTGGTCATTCAAACGCAAAAAAGACTAGAATATTGTGATAATTGTTTTTTTGTTAGAAAAGTGCAATGTTGTAAAAACTCCATTTTTTAAAAATGGCAAAACTATTTATTAGCTTTCTGTAACTGTCCTGTACTATCATGTTTGTTGGTTAACTTTGATAAATACAAAAAAATATAACAAAAAATATAAAAAATGCTTGTTATTTAAAAAAATAATATAGAGTTTTATGAGCTGATATTTAATTATAGGTATATAATATTGTATTATATTGATACAATAAAATGGAGTGAATATTAACGTAATATATTTCCGATTAATATTTACTTTGAAAATTTATATTTTTTTAATAATAACTTAAACGATTAATTAATGTATCAAAAGAAAGGAGGTATTTATTTTTAGACCCAATTAACTACGATAATTTATTTCACATTTTTCCCAAAACTAATTTCTATGAAAAACAAATTACTAAAAAGCGTCACCAGTGCATTGACCGTGCTGGCTCTTTTATCCATGAGCTATTTTGTACAGGCACAAGAACGAAAAATTACAGGAAAAGTAACCTCTGGGGCTGATGGACAAGGCTTGCCAGGGGCTTCTGTGATTATAAAAGGTACTAAAACGGGTATTGCAACTGGTGCAAATGGTGAGTATACAATAGTAGTAAAAAGTGGTAACGATGCCCTGATGTTTTCATCGGTAGGGTTTCAGCCACGAGAAGTAAAAGTTGGAAACCAATCAGTTATTAATGTAAGCTTGAGCGAAGATATTTCAAATCTGACAGAAGTAGTAGTAACAGGTTATGGCACGCAGTCTAAAAGAGATATTACGGGTGCTGTAACTACCGTAAATGCCAAGGATTTACAATCTGTACCAGCCACTACCTTTGCCCAACAGCTACAAGGTCGTGCTTCGGGTTTGAGTATTGTAAACGATGCTACACCTGGTGGTAACGCTACTGTACGTATTCGTGGATTTGGTACTATTGGTAACAACGACCCTCTATTCATTATTGATGGTGTACCTACCGAAAACCAAGGTAACTTAAACCCTAATGATATTGAAACGATTCAAATCTTGAAAGATGCTTCTTCTGCTTCTATTTACGGTTCAAGAGCTGCAAATGGGGTTGTAATTATCACTACCAAAAAAGGTAAAACAGGTGCTCCTAAAATTACTTTTTCGGCGTATTATGGTTCTCAGAAGGTATCAAACAATGTTGAATCGCTGAATGCCAAAGAGTTAGGGCAGTATTTGTATTTGGCTGATAAATATGCAGGTAAAACACCGTCGCATGGCCAGTACACATTTGGTTCAAATGGTGAAGTTACTATTCCCGACTATGTATATCCAAGTGCAGGAAAAGCAGGTACTGCAGCCGTTGATCCTAAATTATATTCATTAACTCCCGACAATATCTATGCTATTACCAAATCGGCAGATACGTATTGGTGGGGCGAGTTGACACAAACGGCTCCTATTCAAAACTATCAACTTTCGGCTTCGGGAGGTACAGATAACAGTAGATATGCCTTGTCATTGGGCTATTTTAGCCAAGACGGTGTTGTGAAATTCATTGGTTATGACCGCTTTACACTTCGTACCAATACCGAGTTTTCGGCAGTGAAAAAAAGATTAAGAGTTGGTGAAAACTTTACCGTTTCGGTAGATAACCGTAAAGGTGGATATTCAAACAACGAAGAGCAAAATGCTGTTTCGGGTTCTTATAAGCACCACCCACTATTGCCTATTTATGATATAGCAGGAAACTTTGCTGGTAGCCGTGGTGCCAACTTGGGTAACAACTCAAACCCTTATGCCACTTTGTATCGTCAAAAAGACAACCGTTTGTATAGAATGAGAGGTTTTGGTAATATTTATGCCGAGTTCGACATTCTTCCAAACTTAACAGCTAAAACTAGCTTTGGGGTGGATATTACTACAGAAAACCAAAAAGAAATTGGCCGTGCAAACCCTGAATATATTGAAGGTAGCTTCAACAATAGCTCTACTTCAAGAACCAACTACGATTTTCAGTGGGTTTGGCAAAATACTTTGTCTTACAACAAAACCTTCAATGATGTTCACAAATTTGATGCCTATATTGGTTTAGAGTCAATCAAACAATTTGGTGAAAAGTTTGGTGCAAGCAGAAATGGATACGCTTTTGAGGTAAATCCAATTATTAGCTATCTTGACCTTGGCGACCCTACAAAAGTATCCAACTATGGAACAGTTGAAAATGACTATACCCTATCATCTCAGTTCGGAAAAGTTAACTATGCTTATAATAGCAAATATTTGGTACAGTTGATTGTTAGAAATGATGCTTCGTCTCGTTTTTTATCGGCTTCTCGTAATGCGTTTTTCCCTGCTGCCAGTTTAGGATGGCGTTTGTCGGAAGAGAAGTTTATTAAAGACCAACTTCCTTTCTTTAGTGATTTGAAACTTCGTTTTGGATGGGGTAAAACTGGTAATCAGAAAATTGGTAAATATAATGCGTATACAACATACCGTTCGGACATTTTCCATGCAGGCTATCCAATTGATGGCAACCAAACAACGCCGACTATCGGTTATGATGCTAGTGCTTTTGGTAACCCAAATGCTAAATGGGAATCAACTACATCGACCAACGTTGGTTTGGATGCTTCTTTGTTCAATAGTAAATTAAGTATTGAACTAGATGTTTGGAACAGAAAAACTTCTGATATGTTGTTTACAACGCCAATTACCTTTACGGCTGGTGATGCCACAGCTCCTGCTTTTAACGTAGGACAAATGACCAACCACGGGATAGATATTGGCGTTAACTACAAAAATAGCGTTGGGGGCTTCCGTTACAGCTTAGGGGCAAACTTCTCTACTTATCGTAACATGGTAGACAAACTAGACGCTAGTCCCAATACACGTTATTTTGGTTATGGTTCACGGGTACCTGCGGTTACATTGACACAAGCTGGACTGCCAGTGTCATCGTTCTATGGCTATAAAGTTGTGGGTATTTTCCAGTCTGATGAAGAAGCTAAAGCATGGCCAGCGTATGGTGATTATAACAAAGCAGGTAAATTTAAAATTGCAGATATTAATGGCGATGGTAAAATTACCGACGACGACCGTACAATTATTGGTAGTCCACACCCCGACTTTACGTATGGTCTGAACCTAAACTTTGGCTACAAAGCTTTCGATTTAACGATTTTCTGTAATGGTACACAGGGCAACGATGTATTTAACTATACTCGTTATTTCTCAGACTTCAACACTTTCCAAGGAAACCGTTCAAAACGTGCTTTGTATGATGCTTGGCAGCCAACCAATAAGTCGGGTACTGTGCCAATTATGGATGCCAACGACCAAATCAGTAGCCGACCTTCAAGCTATTTTATTGAAGATGGTTCATATTTCCGTATCAAAAACGTTCAGTTAACTTACAACTTACCTAGAACAATTGCAAGTAGAGTAGGTTTGGACAATGCTCAAATTTATGTACAAGCTCAAAACTTGGCAACATTTACCAAGTATACGGGCTTGAACCCTGAAATTCAGACAGGTACAGACAATACTTTGGGCTTTGATGGTGGATATATGCCAGTTTCTAGAACTTTCATTTTAGGGGTTAACCTTGGATTTTAGTCAATAGCCATGCTTCTAGACAAAATCTATGAATTAAAATAGTTTGTTTTTTAAAAAAACATAGAAAATATGAAACGTAATAATATCATAAAAATAGGCTTGTCGGCATGTTTGGTATTTGGTATAGCTACTGCATGTAGCGACGAATTCCTTACTCGTGAGCCACAAGCACAGTATAGCCCATCGGCACTCCAAACGGCCAAAGGGGTAGAAGGAATTTTATTAGGTGCTTATGCCATGATTGATGGGCAAGGCTTGGATGGCCAGGATGCTTGGAATAACGATATTCAGAGCTGGGTTTTTGGCGGAATTGCCTCTGACGATGCTTACAAAGGTACTGATGCAGGTGACCAGCCCGAGCAATCGTTTATCGAAAAGTGGGACTTTCAACCTACCAACGGCCATATCAAAAACAAATGGAGAGGCCTTTTCAAAGGGGTAGCTCGTACCAATGATGCTATTAATACCTTGAAAAATGTAAAAGACATTAGCGATGATAGAAGAAAGCAGATTGTTGCGGAGGCTCGTTTCTTGAGAGGCTTGTTCCATTTTGAAGCTAAGAAAATGTGGAAGAATATTCCATATATCGATGATAATACCTATAAGTTGGACGATTTGGAAAGTACCAAAGTGCCTAACGACAAAGATGCTTGGCCACTAATCGAGGCTGATTTTAAAGCTGCTATGGAGGTATTACCCAATACACAAGCTCAGGTGGGGCGTCCTACCAAATGGGCAGCTATGGCATTTTTGGCCAAAGCCTATATGTTTCAGGGCTGGAATATTAGTACTGGTGCTGCCAATGTAGCAAAATTACAGGCTGCAAAAGCATTATTAGACCAGATTGTAGCCAGTGGTAGATTTAAGCTAGTAGAAAATTTCAGAGATAACCACGATGCAAGTACTCGTAACAATGCGGAATCGATTTTCGAGATTCAGTACGCTTCGTCGAGTGCCAGTGGCGATGCCGCTAACGCAGGTGTTGGTTTGGCTCACCCGTATGCTTCGCCTTGGGGATGCTGTGGTTTTTATCAGCCTTCTCAAAACTTGGTAAATGCTTACAAAACAGATGCTAATGGATTACCATTGATGGATACTTTCAACGATTCAGACGTGAAAAATGACCAAGGTGTTGGTTTTGATGACCCTTATACACCTTATGATGGTACACTTGACCCTCGTTTGGATCACACTGTAGGTCGTCGTGGTATTTTGTTCATTGACTATAAAATTCATAACCGTGATTTTATTCGTGACCAAACTTATGCTGGGCCATATTCTCCTAAAAAGCACATTCCTTCAAAAGCCTTTACTGGTGTAAACGGTTGGGCAAACTTAACTAGCAACAACTACCGTATTATGCGTTATAGCATGATTTTGCTTTGGCTGGCTGAATGCGAAGTTGAATTAGGCAATTTGGAAAGAGCCCGAGATTTGGTTAATCAAATCAGAAACCGTGCTGCTAATCCGAGTGGATTTGTACAAAAAGCTACACAAGGTGCTACACGTGATGCCTATACTTTGGTATTTGACTCGAAGGGTAATCCTGTTCCTGCGGGTAACTATGTGATCAAGCCTTATTCGAGTGCTTGGACAGATGCCAACGTAGCCCGAAAAGCCGTTCGTTTTGAAACTCGCCTTGAGTTTGCTATGGAAGGTCACCGATTCTTTGACTTAGTGAGATGGGGTATTGCAGCAGAAACATTGAATAAATACAATACTGTTGAAAGTACCAAAAGGGTGTACAAAAAAGGCGGTGTATTTGTAAAAGGCAAGCACGAGTTTTTCCCTATCCCTCAAGAGGCTATCGACCGCTCAGAGAAAGATGGAAAACCTACATTAACACAAGACCCAGCTTATAAATAGATTGGATTGATAACTGAAAAATGGTTTACTTTACAGAGATGGTATATTCTGCCATCTCTGTTTTTGTAAGCAATTCAATAACAGCCTTAACTATGCAAAAAAGCTTTACTTTTTTCACCTTACATACTATTTTTGGTTTTGTGACATTTTTTCATCAGTTGATTCAACGTCAACTGATGTTAGTTAAAAATGTAATAAGACAAATGGGGGGGGCTTATTGGCCAATTTACTTTTTACCCTTATGCCTTTTGGGAGGAGTATCTTGCAAAAACAAATCGTCCCAAACACTTTTTACCAGCTTAGGAGCTGAAGAAACAGGTATTCGGTTTTCAAACAGAATTACCGAAAATGATACTATGAATATTCTTACTTTTGAGTATATCAACAATGGAGGCGGCATTGCCTTGGGTGATTTTAATAATGACAACCTTACCGATATTTATTTTACAGGAAACCAAGTTGGTAATCGCCTTTACTTAAACCGAAAAGATACTAGCTCAAATCAACTCAAATTTCAGGATATTACCCAACAGGCTCATGTAGAAGGAAAAGGGCGTTGGTGTTCGGGCGTGGCTGTGGTTGATATTAACCACGATAACCTATTAGATATATATGTGTGTGCTACGGCCAAAAAAACGGCTTCTCAAAGGGCTAATTTGTTATATGTTAATCAGGGAATTGATTCAAATGGTATTCCTACCTTCAAGGAAATGGCTCAAGAGTACGGTATTGCCGATACAACTCATACTACCAATGCCGCTTTTTTTGATTACGATAACGATGGCGATTTAGATTTATATATCTTGGTAAATGAAATGTCGGACACTCGGTTTCCGAATATGTATCATCCCAAAATCAAAGATGGTTCGTCACACCTAACCGATAGGCTATATCGAAACGATTGGGATGCTCAAAAAAAACATCCTTATTTTACAGACGTATCCCAACAAGAAGGAATTTTACTGGAGGGGTATGGATTGGGTATTAATATCACCGACATCAACCAAGACGGCTGGAAAGATATTTATATTACCAACGATTATCTGACCAACGATTTGCTGTATATCAATCAACATAGCAATGGCAAACATATTGGATTTATTGACCAAGCTCATGATTATTTCAAGCATACGTCTCATTCGGCAATGGGCAACGATATTGCCGACATCAACAACGATGGATTGGTAGATATTATAGCCGTAGATATGATGCCAGCCGATAATTATCGTAAAAAAATGATGACCTTAGCCAATAATTATCAGGCATATCAAAACAATGATAAATTTGGTTATGATTATCAATACCCTCGCAATACCCTACAACTGAACCGTGGCGTAGACCCTACTACTCATCGGCCAACGTTTAGCGAAGTAGGTTTGTTGGCTGGTATTGCCGAAACCGATTGGAGTTGGACTCCCATGGTTACAGATTTTGACAATGACGGATTCCGAGACGTTATAGTTACCAATGGTTTTCCCCAAGATATTACCGACCAAGATTTTATGGTATACCGCTCGCAGGTGGGCAATTACGCCGCACCAATTTTGTTGCTCGACTATATTCCGTCGGTAAAAATCAAAAATTATGCGTTTAAAAATACAGGGAAAATAAATTTTGAAAATGTTACGGCCGATTGGGGTATTACACAAGCCAGTTTTTCAAATGGGGCGGCTTATGCCGATTTGGATAACGATGGCGATTTGGACTATGTTGTTAATAATATCAACGATTCGGCTTCGGTATACAGAAATAATGCCATTCAACAAATACCCGAAAAAAGCCATTATCTAAGAATAAAACTTAAAGGAAATACACCTAATGTGGCAGGGCTAGGAGCATGGATTGAAATAAATTATAAAGGGCAAAAGCAGGTATATGAATATACACCTTATCGAGGGTATTTGTCTTCTGTAGAAGCTATTGCTCATTTTGGCTTAGGCTCTTGTACCGGTGTAGAGCAAGTGAAGGTGGTTTGGCCTTCGGGCAAAATTCAAGTTTTGCGGAATATTCCAGCTAATCGGGTTTTAGTACTTGACGAAAATCAAGCCAAAACAATCATCCCAACTGATAGCCCTATCGAAACCCCACTGTTTACCGATATTTCTCAGCAACTCAATATCCCACAATTGTACGAGGAGGAGGATTTTATTGATTTTAATATTCAAAAATTATTACCACATAAGTTTTCGCAACAAGGGCCAAGTTTGGCCGTTGGCGATGTCAATGGCGATGGCCTCGACGATATTTTTGTAGGTGGGTGTTATAGAAAAAAAGGTAGATTTTTGATACAAAATACTGCTGGTAAATTTGTGGTCAAAGATTTGCTTTCGGGCAAAGATGGCCCCGACAAAAGGACTGAAGACATAGGAACACTTTTATTTGATATAGAAAATGACGGTGACTTAGATTTATATATTGTTAGCGGTAGCAATGAAGCCCCTATAGGTGACCAAGCATACCAAGACCATATCTATATGAATGATGGAAAAGGAAATTTTAAGGAGAACCCCGATATTATACCCAATTTTTTGAAAAGTGGCTCATGTGTAAAAGCCACAGATTTTGACCACGACGGGGATTTAGATTTGTTTATTGGCTCACGTATAGAGCCATCGGCATATCCAAAACCCGTTAGTGGTTATTTGCTCCGCAACGAAGCCCCCATGTTGAAGTTTACCAATGTTACGGCCTCGCTAGCTCCCAAGCTCAAAGAAATAGGCTTAATATGCGATGCCCTATGGAGCGACTTTGACAATGATGGCTGGCAAGACCTTATCGTTGCTGGCGAATGGATGCCTATTACCATTTTCAAAAATGTTCATGGAAAATTTCAGCTACTCTCAACAACTGGTTTAGCATCGCAAATAGGCTGGTGGAATAGCCTTGCCGCAGGCGATTTTGACAACGATGGCGATACCGATTATATAGCAGGAAATTTAGGACAAAACACCCTACATCGTGCCAGTGATACTACTCCCGCAAGAATATATTATGGCGATTTTAATAGCGATGGCAGTTTCGAGGCTATTCCAACGGTGTATTTAAAAGATTCGCTAGGGCAACGCACAGAATTTCCCTATAATACAAGAGATGACATGGTGAAGCAGTTTATCCAAACCCGAAAGCGATTTGTTAAATATGCCCAATATGCTAAAGCAAGTATTCAGGATATTCTTTTGCCCGACGAGCTTAGTCAAGCACGTGTGCTAAAAGCTAATTGGATGAATACCAGTTATATAGAAAATAAAGGAAATGGTGTTTTTGAAATAAAGGCATTGCCTTTATCGGCTCAGTTTTCAACTACTTTGGCTATACTTATCCAAGATTTTAATCAGGATGGCAACCTTGATGTACTAATTTCTGGCAATGATTATGGCAATGAAATTAGTATTGGTAGGCTAGATGCTTCAAAAGGTGTATTATTTTTAGGAAATGGTAAAGGCAAATTTCAAGAAATGCCTTTGGCTCGTTCTGGTATATGTTTCGATGGCGACAGCAAGGCTCTAGTAAAAGTACGAGGTAAGTCAAATGAGTTGCTCCTTGTTAATTCACAAAATAGAGCAGGACTAAAAATCTACCAATGGCATAATTCTGCTCCAATAATTAGCCTAATTCCTACCGATATATCAATGACAGTAATGCTAAAAAATGGCAAAAAACTCAAAGAAGAAGTAAGTATTGGCAATACCTACTTGTCGCAATCGAGTAATACTGTATGGTTGCCTTATGGCACAAAGTCGGTTGAGATAAGTAATATATCGGGCCAAAAAAGGATAATCACGTTCGACTAGATTTGACTATCATATCGGTATAAAAGCTCAATGGGTTGGTATTTTGTATTCATTAATCGTTGTATTTGAGTGTTTATACTTATTTTTCTTTTGTTAAGACTAAGTATAAATTGAGCCTGAATATCTATTTTGACAGGTAATTATCTTTTTGGTTACAGATTTTTTTAAGAAAGGATATGATATTTGCATTGTCAACCAAAATACCCACTAATAATGAAAGTTAAATATACACAAGACATGATTATCGAGGTGCTTAATCTGATGATTACAGGGAAAAGCATGAACTCAGTATCAAAAGAAAAGGGAATTCCCATTTCTACTATTTATAACTGGAAACAGCAAAATTTGGATTATTATACCAATTTAGAACACCAAAAAGAATCGTTCAGACGATTAAGGGGTGCTTATACAGGGCTATCTTCCAGAACAAAAATAAGCTAAACTACTTTTATTTAGTAAAAAATCCCATTGAACAACTCAATGGGATTTTTTTATGGAATGATATTACGTATAATAAAAAAAAGCCTGATTTGTAATATAAAAAATAGGTTTTGTTATGTATTCTTCTGATTCTTGTAAACAGTATTTATGAGACTCTTTATCATGAAAATCGGGATTTACATATCAGGACTTGGACAATCGTTTGAAAATGAATCGGTAGAAAAATATGCGGCTCGTTTGGTCAATGAGATGGAATACAATACTAACAGAATGAAGTATAGTATTAAGTCTGAAAAGATTTCTTATCGAAAAGATAGGTTTTGTACTGTTGTGAGTATTCTAAAAGAACAGCAAAACCCCCAAGTAATTTATAAATTATACAGCTTCAATTACCACGAAATCCTTACAGAGAAGTTTATTAGCTATGCTTTGTTGCTAAAAAGCTTTTATCTTTTAGTGCTGGTGATCACTAAAGTACCTATTTTGGTAGAGCGAGTATTTATCAAAAACTATTATAATCGTCCGGGACAAACCCTGTACATATTTGGTATTTTCGGAATTATAGCCCTCGCTACGGTTTTTATGATTCCCAATCTGATAGTATCCCTCCAAAATGATAACACCTTTCAGCAAGGTATTATAACATTCAAGAACCTCTTCAGTCTTCAGAGCTACGACATACCCTTTATTAGCGTCTTGGGACTAAAGAAGACTATGACTACTTGTGGCATTATTACCTCTTTGATTGTATTAGTAATTCCCAATGCCAATACTTTAGTAACTACCTTGGCTACTGAATTTGTGTGTGCCAACAATTATTTAGAGTTTGGTTTACAACGCCAAGAAATCCAAGGTAATCTTGAAAAGCTGGTAGATTATATTTCAGAAAACGAGGATAATCCTTCTATCCATTTTCATACCTATAGCTTTGGAAGTATTCTTGCTTTAGATTATATTTTTCCATTTGGGGCTAATCACTCAAATAATGCCAAAAATCATATCGAAGCATTAATTACAATAGGTACACCTTTTGAGTTTATACAGTCATATTATCCCGATTTTTATAAAGAACGTAAGATAGACTTAGGTAACATAATCTTATGGGTCAATATTTATTCTATTGTAGATGCCCTTGCTACCAATTTCAGAACAGATGCCCAAGTAGGAGAGGCTCAGTTTGGAATGGGCTTATCGAGTAATAGGCCCATTAATTTCAATTATGAAGCAAATCCAGTAAAAACAGACAGGCTAATAGATTTTCTTTTTCTTTATAGTATTAGGGTACATGGAACATACTGGGACAGTCGTAGTAGTCAAGGCAAGAGTTGTTTGTGCTATGTTTATGAGGTATTTGAGGAAAAACAATACTTCTCAGGCAATTAAATAACTGCAATTTTATATTTTCTAAAATTTCAAACGATGAAAAAGATTCTTACTATTGATGGTGGTGGTACAAGAGGTATCATTCCTGCAACAATCTTAAGTGCTATAGAAGAACATACAGGAATACCGATCCGAGAACAGTTTGACCTCATTGCTGGAACATCCACAGGTGGCATTATTGCCATAGGATTAGCTATGGGTATTGCAGCGAAAGACATTGAAGAACTTTACCTTAAAAAATCTAAAGCTATTTTTGCAGATAACAATATCGATAATTTTAAAGACTTTGGAAAGACTTTTGGAGCAGATTATTCGCAAAATAATCTCAAGAAGATTTTAAAAAAGCTATTTAAAAACGCAACATTAGGCGATATAGACCAATGGGCAAAGTCACAAGCCAAAGATTTTGCTTTGATGGTTCCGTCATTTGATTTAGCCCCCGAAAACTTTGACGTAGCTACTGTCGACCTCAATTACCGCCCAAAGGTTTTCAGTTCAATAAATCCATTGGATACCGCATATTATTTGTACGATATAGGTTGTGCTACTTCGGCAGGGCCTACGTACTTCCCTATTTATATATCAGAGAATCTGCCAGGAGCTTATATCGACGGAGGGGTTGCTATTAACCATCCTGCTATTTCGGCATTAGCTCTTGCTGTCAATAAATCGATAGAAAATGGTATTCGGAAAGGATTAGGCTGGGACATCGACAGCATCAAGATTTTGTCGTTAGGTACAGGTACATCCAACATGAATAAGTTTCACAAAGAAAAATTGGGTGATGGCGATTGGGGAAATTACCAATGGATAAAATACTTGCCCGATTTGTTAGTAGAATCTAATATGCAAGCCTCGGAGTATTATGTAAAAAACCTATTGCCGAACTCTGAGCTTAATTATTTTCGTATTCAACATAATCTACGGGCTATTTCTGACGATAAAGTGATAGCCCTCGACAATAAAGATGATAAGGTAATTCAACAAATGAGAGCATTGGCTATATCAAGATTTAGGAGTGAAAAAATGAAAATACTGGCTTTTTTGGATGTAGCCACCAACAACAAAAAGGCGTTTTGAAAATACATTCAAAACGCCTTGTGACGATGAGGAGACTCGAACTCCTACAGGATTACTCCCACTACCACCTCAAAGTAGCGTGTCTACCAATTCCACCACATCGCCCTTTTAGGTGGTGCAAAAGTATTAAGATAAAATGGAATTGCAAAATACTTTTTATACCTTTCGGAAATAAAAAATCAACATTTTTTTTAAGTATTTGAAAATCAGAAATTAACTTCGCATTACAATTATAAACTTTTTTTAAATGGCATTAGAATTAGAAGGTACTTTGATTAAAGTATTACCAGAACAGACAGGAAGCAGTAAGAATGGTCAATGGGTAAAACAAGATTTCGTGATTGAAACGCAAGAGCAATATCCAAAAAAAGCTTGTTTTTCAGCTTGGGGCGACCGTGCAAATGATTTAAAACAATTTGCTTTAGGAGATAAATTAAAATTAACTTTTAGTGTAGAGTCTCGTGAATACAACGAACGTTGGTACACAGATTTGCGTGCATATCGTATTGAATTGGCTTCGGAAGGCGGAGCGGCTTCGTATCAAGCTCCTGCTGCACCATCGGCGGTACGTCCTGCTGCTGGGCCATCTACGGCATCGTTGCCATCATTTAGTGAAGATGACCAGGACTTACCTTTCTAAAGACAGGTGGTATTATAAACAATGAGTCATTCCAAATTTTTAAATCAAAAAGGCGGTCGAAATTAGTTTTTCGACCGCCTTTTGCATGTTAAATGTCAGTATGACACATCTTTAGCTACAAAGTATCTTCAAAAATAATCACTTATTCACTAAATTTGGGATAACTCATGTTTATACATCTTGTAGCTTTTTAGAACGTAACCATTCGGGTTTAGTTACTGTAATTTTGGCTCGAAGCTCATTCAATAAAGAATAAAGCCCAAAATAGGTTCGGTTGATATACAAACCGTGTTGCGAACCTCTGGCTACTTTCGAGTTTCGGAGTTCTTCTAAATGTTGAAGTTTTTCGGCAAAAACATATACTTGCTCAAAATAAGCGTCGTCCGAGAAATCAAACAGTTCTTCACCAAAAGGTTTTCCTAATAAAAAAATCATTTCTTTGAACAATTCTGTAAAGAATTTAGCTTCTTCGGCCGAATCTTGCGGTACAATAAACTCTAAGGTATTAAAGATTTTGCTGATTTTGTCATTATCTTCGAGCGTATCAAAATTAATAAGAGCAAAATAATTTTCGTAAAAAACCTCAGGAATCACTTTAATACAACCAAAGTCGATAATACCTAATGTACCGTCTTGTTGTAACAAAAAGTTGCCTGGGTGTGGGTCGGCGTGTACTTGCTTGAGGGTATGTATTTGGTAATCATAAAAATCCCAAAGGGCTTGTCCGATACGGTTTCTTACCTCTTGGCTAGGGTTTGTTTCCAAAAACTCCTTCATGTGCAAGCCGTCGAGCCAGTCCATCGTTAAGATTTTATCGGATGAAAATTCGGGATAATACGACGGGAAAAAGATGTCTTTGATATGAGCACAAGCCTCCGAGATTTCTACCGAGCGTTGAAGTTCTAAACGGTAATTAGTTTCTTCCAAAAGGCGTTCTTGTACCTCGCCCATGTACCGTTCAACGTCTTTGTCATTTAAGCCAAACATCGCAATAGCAATAGGTTTTACCATTTTGAGGTCGGCACTAATACTATCCGAAACACCAGGGTATTGAATCTTGACGGCTAGCTTTTTGCCATTGAGGCTTGCTTTGTGTACTTGTCCAATAGAGGCCGCATTGCTAGCATTCATTTCAAAGTTATCAAAAATCTCGGAAGGAGATTTGCCCAAGTTTTTTTTGAAAGTTTTGATAACCAATGGCCCAGAAAGTGGAGGGGCTGAATATTGAGACATCGCAAATTTTTCGCGGTAAGCCCTAGGCAATAAGCCTTTGTCCATACTGAGCATTTGCGTAACCTTCAAGGCCGAACCTTTTAATTCGCTCAACGATGAATAAATATCTTCAGCGTTCTCTTGGTGTAGCTGCTCTTTGGTGGTACTTGGGTCAATCATTTTTTTAACATTATGTTTCAAATAATTGCCTCCAATTTTAACACCTGTTTTGACAAACTGTGTAGCTCGTGCCACTTTTGAGGTGGGAATCGAATTTTGTTCTTTCATATTATAGCATATTCGTTGCAAAACAACGAACTATTTTTAGCGATTTTGATATAAAAATTTGGCAAAATCAAGGACCGAATCAAGAGCAGAACTGGCCATGAGGTCGAATGAGGTATTTACGGCCTTTTCAATCATGGCATCGGTTTGTTCAAAGCCTTTAGATTTGTCTTTTACCCAAAAGTCGAGTACCATCAATAACTGAAGCCAAAAAGCATCGGGATAACGTTCGTCCAAGTATTTGCGAGGTTGTACTTCACGGCTTTCTTTGCCTTCCATGACCAAATCACGTGAATACTCTTTGAAAGCATTTTTGAGGTCAACCAAAAACGTAGGTGTTTTGAGTTTACGTTTGTCGATTAAACGCCATGTTTGAGAAGCATAACTTCGGTTTTGTTTTAGTACCTCAATCCATGTATAATAAAATGCCAAAAGTTTTTCTCTTACACTATAAGTGGCATAAACAGGCTCTGCTTCTATTTTTTGAATAGTTTCTTTAAAGAAATCCAACCAAATACTACTTTCTAGTAATTCAAAAGAATTATAATAATCGTAGAATTCAGATTCTTTTATTTTGAGTTTTTTGGTAAACGAATACACTGATTGAGGCTGTGTCCCATTTTCCAAAAAGTATTCCATATAAGCCTGCTTTATTTTATCTGCTTTTTCCATAAAATTATGTTGTTTAATCAGATAACACATTGTAAAAAAACAATGTTTTACTGAATGCTGTTTTTTTGAGAAAACGACATAAATATTTAATTATTAACCAACGGTAAAGGTAATAGGCAAACCCTAGAATAACCAATAATCTGGCTGATTGTCTGTGGTTTAGCTGCTGTTTTAGCGGCTAATCAACATTTTTTGAGTGGCGGTTTGTTGGGGTGTTGATACCTTCACAAAATACAGGCCATTGGACCAATAGGTTGTTTTGATAACAAAGTAGGTTGAACTTTGGTTGTTGTGTGTTTCTTCCCAAACAAGTACCCCCGCCAGATTATAAATTTGTACCGTAATATTTTGGCTACCTTCTAGCAATACCTTTATATTGGCATTGTTTTGAACAGGGTTGGGTTCTATACTTACCTGAAGGGTATTGCTTTCGGGTAAGTGAATAGCATTGTTGATTAGGCTTTTTCGTCGGTAGCTAAGTTCTAAGGCTGCACGAGTTCTATTTTTTTGGTCGTTGGTAAACAGATTCATACAGGCATCGGGTGAATAGTCCATATAATTTTGAATTTGGTTGCTTACCGTAATACCATTGCAGGTAGACGTAAGAGGATTACAATTGGTTTCTAAATTGAGCTTTTCGATAGTAGGGGTATCATCACAATAATCGTTGCCACAACTTGTATCGCCATTGGGGTGTAGTAAGCCTAGCCAGTGGCCTATTTCGTGTGTGGTAGTTCGGCCAAGGTTATAAACTTGCGAAATATTACCACAACAACGCCCAAAATACCGATAGTCGATAATAACCCCATCAAAAATTTGCTGAGTAGACAAGTCGGAGGCATTAGGATTGAGCCCTTCCAAGAAGCTATCATACGGAAAGCCCGAATAGCCAATGGCTCGACCATTGGAACGAGTTACATAGATATTTAGGTATTTGAGCGGATTCCAAGTGGATATTTGAGCCAAAGTGGTATTCTCTGCAATAAAATCGAAGCTCTGATGGTTGACATAGTGGCGAGTAATACCTTTGGTTGTCTGGCCTTGGGCTAGTGAATCGGCCAAGTAAAACTCCAGTTGCATATCGGCACCTACTGGATTGGTATTATAACCAGCAGTACCCGATTTGCGGCGATAGTCGTCATTTAGAGCTTCGATTTGAGACGCAATTTGTTCGTCCGAAATATTATTATTGTTGCTGCCCCCAATAGTTCCAGAGCTATTGTTATGAACAATATGCACCACAACAGGAATCCGAATGGTAGAAAAAGCCATTATTCTCAGTTGGCTGGTGGTTTGGGAAAATTGCTTTATTTGGCTTTCAAACTGTGATTTACGGCTTTGCCAATTAGCAATTTTGGTAGCTTGCAAAGAATCGTATAAAACAACACCACATTTGTTTTGAGCAAATGTGGTGTATGTAACCAAAAAGATGAATGTTAAAGTGATAAATCTCATCTGTGATTAAAAGAGCTTGTTGTTTTGTGTTCTGCTTTTTCGGCATCAGCCTTGTCGTAAGCCATAATAATATCACGTACCAAGCGGTGACGAACAACATCTTTACCGTCGAGTTCGATAAACGAAATACCTTTGATACCCTGCAAAATTTTGCTGGCTTCTACCAACCCCGACTTTACTTTTGTTGGTAAATCTATTTGTGACTTATCGCCCGTGATAATTACTTTCGAGTTGATACCCATACGAGTCAAAAACATTTTCATTTGCATTGGCGTAGTGTTTTGGGCTTCGTCAAGCAAAATAAAGGCGTTGTTGAGGGTACGGCCACGCATATAGGCCAGCGGAGCGATTTCTATGACACGGTTTTCGATAAAGAATTTAAGCTTTTCGGGCTGAATCATATCGTCGAGAGCATCGTAAATAGGGCGAAGATAAGGGTCAATTTTTTCTTTCAAATCCCCGGGCAAAAAACCTAAGTTTTCACCTGCTTCTACGGCTGGGCGAGTAATAATGATTTTTTTGACTTCTTTATTTTTGAGGGCTTTTACAGCCAAAGCTACGGCAGTGTAGGTTTTACCAGTACCAGCGGGGCCAATCGCAAAAACAATATCGTTATTGTTGGCGGCTTCTACCAGTTTTTTCTGGTTTGGCGATTTTACCCGAATCACAACCCCTTTTGTACCGTACAATAACACATCCTCTTCTTCTTTTAAATGAACTTGGGGTTCTTCTGTTGGATTTTTATCAAGAGTAACGTATGTTTTTACCTGTTCGGTAGTAATTTTACCATACTTTTGATAGTGAACAACAAGAGCATCTAAAATTTCGTTAATTTTAACTATCTCAGGAATTGACCCACGAATAGTTATTTCGTTTCCCCTCGAAATAATTTTACTTTGAGGAAAGGCTTTAGCAACTTCTTTGATGTTGCTGTTCTCCACGCCGAGAAATCCTACTAACTCAACGTCTTCTAAGGTGATTACTTTTTCTGTCAAATCTAAGAATGAATAAAGGTTTTTTAGGAAATAAAAAATATTGAATACTAAACTAACAAAAATAACGGTAGTTTGTGTTCTATTCTTACAACATAAATACTAAGTTTTTTTTAATGGCTGTAAATCAAATCATTAGGAGGTGTAGGCGTTTTTTGTTTTCGGAAATCTGAGAAAATATTTGTAAAATTGTACTAATGGAACAGTCTAATAGAAATAATACCTTCAAAAAGCCCTCAAATTTTGCTGGGGGAAGAATCTCTGCAACCAATCGTTGGCTGGATACAGGATTAGGAAAAATCCCTCCTCAGGCCCTCGACTTGGAGGAGGCGGTGCTGGGTGCTTTGATGATAGAAAAGGATGCACTGACTGCAGTTGTTGATATTTTAAAAACAGATTCATTTTATAAAGAGGCTCACCAAAGAATATATGGTGCTATCACACAATTATTTGCAGCATCAGAACCTATCGACTTATTGACAGTTACCAATCAGCTAAGAATGAATGGCGAATTGGAAATGGCTGGTGGGGTGTCGTATTTGGCCGAATTAACCCAAAGGGTCAACTCGGCAGCCAATATCGAGTTTCATGCTAGGATTGTAGTGGAACATTCGTTGAAAAGACAATTGATTACGGTTTCTTCAGAAATCCAGAAAATGGCCTACGAAGATACCACCGATGTATTCCAGTTGTTGGACAAGGTTGAGCAAGAACTTTTTAGAATTTCGGAGGCTAATATCCGTAAAAACTATGCTGATATGTCGCAAATTATGCGAACGGCGTTGTTGGAATTAGAAATGAAAAAAAATCAGAAAGACGGCCTTACAGGTGTACCTACTGGTTTTAGTGCTTTAGATAGAATTACGTCGGGTTTTCAAAAAACCGAACTTGTGATTATTGCAGCTCGTCCGGGTATGGGTAAAACAGCCCTCATTTTGTCGGCTTGTCGTAATGCTGCTGTCGATTTTGGACAAGCTGTGGCTATTTTCTCGCTAGAGATGTCGTCGGTACAGTTAGTAAATCGTCTTATTTCGTCTGAGGCCGAACTCGAATCTGAAAAGCTTAGAAAAGGTAATCTTGCCCCTCACGAATGGGCTCAGCTTCATGCCAAAATTGGTAAACTTACCAACGCCCCTATATTTATTGACGATACGCCAGCCCTTTCTATCTTGGAACTTCGTGCCAAGGCTCGTCGTTTGAAGGCTCAGCACGATATTCAAATGATCGTGATTGATTACCTCCAATTGATGTCAGGCGAGTCGGGCGGAAAAGGGGGAGGAAACCGTGAACAAGAAATTGCCAATATTTCACGTTCATTAAAACAACTTGCCAAAGAATTAGATGTACCTGTGATTGCCCTATCGCAGTTGAGCCGTGCCGTAGAAACCCGTGGAGGAGACAAAAAACCACAACTTTCCGATTTGAGGGAGTCGGGGTCTATTGAGCAAGATGCCGATATGGTAATGTTTATTTATCGTCCAGAATATTACGGTATAACTCAAGACGAAAATGGAAATTCGATTGCTGGGGTAGGGGAATTAATTATTGCTAAAAACCGTGCGGGGTCATTAGATACCGTTCAGCTTCGCTTTATCGGTAAGTATACCAAATACTGCGACCTCGACGCTACAGACTACTCGGGCTTTGCTGGAAGCGATAATTTACAATCGTTTGCTGCTGTCAACGATTCATTGGCGGCGTTTGAAGGTGGTGCCAGAACTGTAGGTAGTAAAATGAATAACCTTCCGTCGAATGGCAATATGCCATTTGGTGCAACACCTCCTAATCAGGATGTCCCATTTTAGATATATATGCTATAAACATGAGTCATCCCGAATTTTGGGTAATATTAAAAGAGATTAGATTATCTCTTTGTGTTTGTTGATATTCATCAGGTAGCCAAGTGAACATTGAAGAGGCTTATCAATTGCTCAAATGATAGGGATTGAGAAGCTATTCACGCAAAAGGCGTTCGAAAAACTAATTTCGAACGCCTTTTGCATGTTAAATTTCAAAGCATTGCATCTCTACGGGTGAAAATCATATTCAAAATAATCACCATTCACTAAATTAGGGATGACTTATGTTGGTATATCAAGAAACCTTAATTGTTTCGTTTTACCAATTTTACCACATTCTCAACATGGTGGGTTTGTGGGAACATATCTACAGGTTGTACCGCTGTAACTTGGTATTTGAGGTCGAGTAAAGCCAAGTCACGAGCTTGAGTTGCTGGATTGCAGCTTACATATACAATCGTATGAGGCTCGGCATTGAGTAGCGTTTGAACCACAGGCTCGTCCATACCTGCACGAGGAGGGTCGGTGATTACTACATCAGGGCGACCTTTCTGGTTAATAAATTCGTTGTCGAGCAACTTACGCATATCGCCTGCATAAAATTCTGTATTGCTAATGCCATTAATTTGGGAATTGACTTTGGCATCTTCGACGGCCATTTCTACATACTCTAAACCAATTACTTTTTTGGCTTGTCGAGCTACAAAGTTGGCAATGGTACCAGTACCTGTGTACAAGTCATACACAAATTCTTCGCCAGTTAGGCCAGCATATTCACGCGTAATTTTGTATAATTCAAAAGCCTGCTTAGAGTTGGTTTGGTAAAAAGATTTTGGCCCAACCCTAAACTTTAAGCCCTCCATTTCTTCGGTAATATAAGGAAGCCCCTTAAAATTAACCACCTCCAAATCAAAAAATGTATCGTTTCCTTTGGTATTGATAATATAATTGAGAGAAGTGATTTCTGGGAAATTTTCGGCCAAGAAATTCATGACCAAGTCGATTTGTTCTTCGGTACAATAGGCAAACTGCACAATAACCATCAAGTCGCCCGAAGAAGCATTTCTAATAATGAGGTTTCTTAAAGCTCCTTTTTCTTGTTTTACTTGCTCGTAGTAGTCAATATTGTGTTTTTGAGCTAGCTCGTGCAAGGCCGTTCTAATTTTGTTAGAAGGGTCTGGCTGTAAATAACAGTGGTCTACCTGTAAAATCTTATCATATCTTTTGGGTACGTGAAAGCCAAGTGCGTTTCTCGAAAACTCCTTGCCAGAATTAATTTCTTCAATCGTTAACCAACGGTTTTGCGAAAAAGTAAATTCTAATTTGTTACGATAATAAAATGTTTCGCTAGAGCCAAGAATTGGCAAAATAGGAGGTAAGTCTACCTTGGCAATTCTTTCGAGTGAATCAGTAACCTGTTTGGTTTTAAAGGCCAATTGGGTTGCATAATCAATATGTTGCCACTTACAGCCACCACAAGTACCAAAGTGCGAGCAAATAGTATTAGTTCTAAAAGTAGAATTAGGCTTTATATTAAAGGCCGTAGCTTCATAAAAGCTTTTCTTTGATTTGGTTACTCTCAAATCGGCAGTGTCGCCGGGAGCTACAGGACCGTCTATAAATATTACTTTATCGTCTATTCGGCTAATACACTTAGCTTCTGAGGCAAAATCCTCGACAAGTACATTTTCAAAAATGATATTTTCTTTATTCTTCTTTTTCATAAGGATGCAAAATTACAAAAAAGCTTAACACGTACTACCTTTTGGCTCGACATAGTTGGGCATTCTTAGAAATAAACCTAGAATGTTAAACCCGAAGTCAAGAGTTAGGCCAAGATTTGACAACATGGATACTACGATTATGATAGAATCTCGGTGATAGGTAAAATCAAGTGAGTTGTATATTGTACAAAGTCGGTACGAATTCGTTATTTTCTGAATTTATCCATAATTTTGGGAAACTTAAAATATAGATATTATATAGAAGTAAAACTTATGAAGGATAAAGTTATTATCATTACAGGTGCTTCTTCTGGAATTGGCAAAGCAATGGCCTTTGCATTTGGACAAGAAGGTGGAAAAATTGTTATTACAGGACGAAAAGCGGATGCTTTGGAGCAGGCCAGTCAAGAGCTAAGTGCAGCGGGTATTGATAACCTAGCCTTGGTTGCTGATGTTAGTGTGGAGGAAGATAATAAAAAGGTGGTTGAAAAAACGGTTGCTCATTTTGGCAAAATAGATGTTTTGATTAATAATGCAGGAATTAGTATGAGATCGATGTTTGAATCGTGCGATACCGATGTTATTAAGAAGGTAATGGATATTAATTTTTATGGTACGGTGTACGCTACCAAATATGCTTTGCCTTATATCAAAGCAAGCAAAGGGTCGATTGTTGGTATTTCGTCGATTGCGGGCTATCGAGGGCTACCAGTAAGAATTGGTTATTCGGCTTCAAAATTTGCTATGAATGGCTTTTTAGAATCATTACGAACAGAACTCCTGCACGAGGGTGTTCATGTACTTACAGCTTGCCCAGGATTTACGGCTTCCAATATCAGGGTAGCCTCTTTGGGTGGCGATGGCAATACCAAAGGAGAAACCATGCGTGATGAATCGGGTATGATGTTGGCCGAAGAGGTAGCTCAACGTATTCTCAAAGCAGTAAAAACAAGAAAAAGAGAACTTATTATGACTTCGCAAGGCAAATTAACTGTATTTTTGAATAAATGGCTTCCTAGCCTTACCGACAAGTTGGTATATAATACATTGGCCAAAGAGAAGGATTCGCCTTTGAAGAAAAAATAAAAAAAGAGGTTGTCTTTGTAAGATAACCTCTTTTTTATTTATACAACTTATGGATTTATTCTACCATCCAAATGTCACTTTGTTTTACATACAAAAGTTTATCATTCCAGAATACTCTTCTCCAAATATCTTCTCCGCCAATAATATTGAGTCGATGCCCTTTGTTGATAGACACCTCTACGCCAGAGGCAGCTGAAGGCTCGGTACGTAACAAAACTCCATCCGAATTGATAATGCCTTGGTGGTACTTGTCGGGAAGATTTAAGAGCGTTGCTATCCCAATAAGGTAAATAGCCAAAATGACTTTTTGAGAGAATGGTGTATATTGATTTTTATATTTTTTAATAAAAAGTACAACGAAAATATAAATAGCAATAACCAACATCAACCCAATCAGAAAGCCTGAGTACTGCTTATAGAGTAAAATCAGGAAGTTGAAGTCGTTCATTTCGTAACCTTTCAGTTCATATTTTTGAGCAATATCACTGAGTTTTGCCAAAATTTTCTCATTGGGTTTTATTTCATAAGCCTTATTGAGGTAATAAAGAGAGCGTAAATAGTCTCCTTTTTTCTCATTAATGTTGGCTAATTTTAAAAAAATTATGTGAGACGGTTTTTCTATTTTGGGTAATTCTCGCTCAAAAATGACTTCTGAAGCAGAAAAATTTTGAATTTTGTAAAGTGAATCCGCCTTTTTAAGTGAGTAGGTATCACTCAGACACTTAGAAAGTTGCGGTAAACAAAACAAAAAAACGAAAAAAAATATAACTTTTTTTAGATGGAGTGCTTGCATTATGTTTCTATAAATAGTAGTTTTGCACCGCAATTAAGGAAAACAAAGCGGGAATACAAAAATAGTAAAACGCAGCCTTAAACGCAACGATTCCGTAGCTCAGCTGGTAGAGCAATACACTTTTAATGTATGGGTCCTGGGTTCGAATCCCAGCGGGATCACAAAAGTATCTAACGATACAAATAGATTAGAATAGCGAAAGTGATAAAAGAGTTTAGGTTCATTTGTCTTCATAATTCCAATCGCAAAGAAAATAATAGCATAGGTTAAGATTCCGTAGCTCAGCTGGTAGAGCAATACACTTTTAATGTATGGGTCCTGGGTTCGAATCCCAGCGGGATCACAAAAAAGGTTGTCGGCTTTAGGGTTGATAAACAGTAGCAGAAATAAGGCGTTATTTTTGTGGGATATAAGATTATTAGAGTAGGTTAAGATTCCGTAGCTCAGCTGGTAGAGCAATACACTTTTAATGTATGGGTCCTGGGTTCGAATCCCAGCGGGATCACAAAAAAGGTTGTCGACTTTTAGGGTTGATAAATAGTAGCAGAAATAAGGCGTTATTTTTGTGGGATACAAGATTATTAGAGTAGGTTAAGATTCCGTAGCTCAGCTGGTAGAGCAATACACTTTTAATGTATGGGTCCTGGGTTCGAATCCCAGCGGGATCACAAAAAAAGGTTATCGACTTTAGGGTTGACAAACAGTAGCAGAAATAAGGCGTTATTTTTGTGAGATACAAGATTATTAGAGTAGGTTAAGATTCCGTAGCTCAGCTGGTAGAGCAATACACTTTTAATGTATGGGTCCTGGGTTCGAATCCCAGCGGGATCACGAAGATTGCCAGTGGCAAATTTTCCCTTCGGTTCCAGCGTGAACCACTTTATATATAGTGAAAAGGCAATATGCCTAATCACACGATTCCGTAGCTCAGCTGGTAGAGCAATACACTTTTAATGTATGGGTCCTGGGTTCGAATCCCAGCGGGATCACAAAATAAAAGGCATCAAAATCAATGATTTTGATGCCTTTTGCTTTTATATATCCTACAATAATTACACGGAAAGTTGTTTTTATATTTGCCAACTAATAAGAAAATACGACATAGTGGAAGCTATTACATATTCTCAATAACCTTGAAAATCTATTAATCTAAAAAAACTGGTAACCTGAAGGGTTTTATTAGCAGACGGATTAGTAGATTCGGCTGCTAATAAAAAAGACATTAACCTTATAGAGCGTTATGTTTTGATCAGTTTGGGAGAATTATATTTCAGAAAGAAACTTGTACAAATGGCTAATCCTATCAGAGTCATTCCTACACCAACAAGCGAAGGATAATTATAGGAGTATCCATATTCTAAAGGAATTCCTCCCAAAAAAGCTCCCGCCGAATTAGCTATGTTAAAAGCTGCTTGCATAAATGCAGCTCCCATCATTTCAGAACCAGGAGAGGCTTTCATCATCATAATATTGACAGGGGCGGCCGTTGACATTGACAACCCTCCACAGACAAATGTGAGAAATAATGCAGGGATTTTATAGGAGGAGAACAAGAATACACAGGTTAAAGCAATCATCATTGCAAATAATAGCCAAGCTGTTGTTTTGGTTGCACCCATATTATCGGCAAGAAAACCTCCTATGAGATTACCAACTACCATACCACTACCCGCCAATACCATGATATAGGCCATTGTTTGAGGTGAGAACCCTGCTACGATGGTCATCAATGGTGTGATATAGCTGAACCACGCAAATAGTCCGCCAAAGCCAATAGAGGCTAATAAGAATACATACCAGAATTGCCCATTTTTAAGAAACCGTAGTTCTTCTTGGATACTAGCTTTTTGCTGACTTTTGATATTGGGTAGCCACCAATATAGCGATAACAAAGTAATTAATCC
The DNA here is from genome assembly GCF_000427405.1 of Flectobacillus major DSM 103. Classification (NCBI taxonomy): domain Bacteria; kingdom Pseudomonadati; phylum Bacteroidota; class Cytophagia; order Cytophagales; family Flectobacillaceae; genus Flectobacillus; species Flectobacillus major. Next base: position 1,953,562 of record NZ_KE386491.1, on the reverse strand, counting down.
TATCAATGTTACGATAATAAAATACCACCGCCAGCCAAATGTATGTCCAACAAAGGTTACTAAAGGAACCATAGCCAAATTAGCTATGGTTAGTCCCGAAAACATCAATGAAATATACCTTGCCTCTTTCCCTTTTCCTGCTAGCTGCGAGGCTACGACTGTTCCGACTCCAAAAAAAGCTCCATGAGGTAACCCCGACAAAAACCTTGCTATCATCATATTGGTATAGTTGGATGTAATAGCTGAAAGCCCATTAAACAGGGTGAAAAGTATCATTAATGCCAATAATACTTTTTTGGGGGGATATTTGACCGAATAGCCAATAAGTAAAGGAGCCCCAACTACTACGCCCAAAGCATAGGCCGAAATAAAATGTCCTGCTTCTGGAATAGTGACGTTCATAGAGCGAGCAATGTCGGGTAAAAGTCCCATGATTGAAAACTCGGTAGTGCCTATTCCTAAACCACCTATTGCTAATGGTAATACTCGTTTGTCTATCATTATACTATTTTATCAATGTTGCTGAATGTTGTACTCGTTTGGTATTTGTTGAAAAAATCTAAATTTTATAGAAGAACAATCCAATAGCGATTCATTAAGAGTATGATATTACAAGTTTACACTTTCAACTTGTGCTTCGCTGTAGGTTTTCCAATCAATATAGCCTTCCATAGTGAGGCCATAATGGAGTTCCCTTTTGGGCGGCGTAAACGGCCAACGGTTTTGTAGGCGTTCAACCAAATCAGGATTAGCAATAAAATCTTCTCCAAAAGCAGCAATATCAATAAGCCCTTGGTTGATGAGGCTTTCGGATTTTTCTCTGGTCATACCACCAGCAAGAATAATAATGCCATTGTACCAACTACGAAAACGCTCTAAAAAGCCGTCGGGTAAAGCAAAACTGCCTCGTGATTTTTGGTCCATAAGGTGAATATAGGCAATTTTTCTTTCCGAAAGATTTTTCGCCAAATATTGATAAGTCTTCTCGATTTCGTCATAATGAGGCAGTTCGTGCAATCCACCATAGGGTGTTAAGCGAATGGCAACTTTATCAGCTCCAATGGCATCAATACAAGCATCAATCGTTTCTAATAAAAATCGGCAACGATTTTCGAGTGTTCCTCCATATTCATCTGACCTATTATTGATATACGGGTTTAAAAACTGTTCGATTAAATAACCATTGGCTCCGTGTAATTCTATGCCATCAAAACCAGCCTTTATGGCATTTTGGGCCGCATTCGCAAAATCTAGGCTAACAGCTTTTACTTCTTTTGTTGTCAAAGCACGGGGTTTTGAGCAAGTAACAAAACCTTCTTTCCCATTTTCGTCATACCCCCAAGCAGTAGAGTTTGCCGCCTGAATATCTGAAGCCCCAACGGGAGGTTGTTGGTTGGGTTGAATAGAAATATGAGAAACCCTCCCTACATGCCAAAGTTGGGTAAATATGCGTGTTCCTTGTTGGTGTACGGCATTGGTTACTTTGGCCCAGCCCTCTACTTGTGCTTGTTGGTATAAGCCAGGAATATGGAGTACTCCTTTCGATGTCTCAGAAATAGCTGTACCCTCTGTAATAATCAGGCCTGCTCCAGTGCGTTGAGCATAATATAAGGCATTACTGGCGTTTGGGATACCGTTGGCATTGCGGGCTCTTGTCATGGGAGCCATAGCAATACGATTTTTGATAGAAAAAGAACCCCAGTTAGCAGGTTCAAACATATTGATAGCCATAATGATGGTTGATTAAATGTATTGAGCTATGAGCTTGATGTCGTCTTGGGTAAGTGTTATTTGTAAAGCTTCTGCATTATGAGCAGCCTGTTGACCGTTTCTTGCTCCTCCCAATACGGTGGTAATACCGGGTTGGGAGATTGTCCATGCTAACACCAATTGAGCGACGCTACAATTTTTGGCAGAGGCCAAATCTTGTAATACTGTTAGAAGTAAGGTAAGTTGAGGTATATCAAACTGTTGGAAATACCCATTACGGTGGTCTTGGCTGCTCAACCCTTGTGGATTGTTGAGGTATTTGCCTGTAAGTAAGCCACGTTCTAGTGGGCTATAAGCAATAATACCAATGTTATTTTGTACCGAGAATGGGACTAAATCCTGCTCGATAGCTCGGTGTAACATGCTGTACCAAACCTGATTAGAGTGTATTTGGGTTGTTTGTAGAGCTTCCTGTACTTGTTCTGTGCTGTAATTAGATACTCCGAAGGCTCTTATTTTTCCTTGTTCTTGAAGTAACAGCATTGCTTCTATTGTTTCAGCAATAGGCGTACCAGCATCTGGCCAATGTAACTGAATAAGGTCGATATAATCTGTTTGAAGTCGTTGTAGGCTATTCTCTACTTCTCTGACAACATTTTCTTTTTTACCATTTTTATAAATAGGAATATTTTTTCCGTCCGACTGAATCTCGAAGGCTGGTGTTCCTTTAACGTCGTCTTCCCAAACCAAGCCAAATTTGGTCAAAATCTCTACTTTCGAGCGGTCATATTTTTTGATGGCTTTCCCCACCATTTTTTCGCTTAATCCAAAACCATAAAATGGAGCGGTATCTATAGAGGTAATACCATTTTCGATGGCTGTTTGTATTGCTTCGATAGAATCTTGTTGTTGGTTGCCTCCCCACATCAATCCGCCAATAGCAAATGTGCCAAGGGTAAGTGGTGAAACATGGATAGGACTTGTACCTAAGGGTCTTTTCATGATAATGTTGATGATTAAAGTTGTTTGTTTTCAGCAAAAGGATAATCGGTATAGCCTTCGGCACCTCCCCCAAAGAATTTTTCACGGATGGGTTCGTTGAGTGGCAAGCCATATTGAAGGCGGTAAGGCAAATCGGGGTTGGCTATAAATGGACGACCAAACCCGATTAAATCTGCCCAGCCACTTTGTAGAGCTTCTTCAGCTCGTTGTACGGTATATTTTCCAGAGTAAATCAATGCTCCCTTAAAAGTCTTGCGATAGGCTGCCTTAAAGTCGACGGCCATTTCGGGGGCATTGTCCCAATCGGCTTCGGCAATATGGATATAAGCAACACCAATTTCGTTGAGTATTTTGGCGGCGGCAATATAGGTTTCTTCAGGCGTGTCGTCGATTGCACCCATTAATGTAGTAAGTGGAGCTTGACGTACGCCTACTTTGTTGGCTCCGATGGCATCTGCAACGGCAGTAGTAACTTCTTTCAGAAATCGTAAACGTCCTTCCAACGAGCCACCGTATTCGTCGGTACGCTTATTGGTTTGTGAATCTATAAATTGCTCTATCAGATAACCATTGGCTCCGTGGAGTTCTACGCCATCAAAGCCTGCTTCTATGGCATTGCGAGCAGCCTGTACAAAATCCTGAATAATTTGATGAATTTCTGGAATTGAGAGAGAGCGAGGCATCGAATGTTGTACCATTTCGCCTTGCCCACTACTAGCTTCTTGCCCGTTTTTGGCCAAAAATACCTTTACGCCTTCTGCCAGAATAGCTGATGGGGCAACAGGGCTATTTCCGTTTTCTTGTAAAGAAGTATGTGAAACTCTACCCACATGCCAAAGTTGTACAAATATTTTTCCTCCTTTGGCATGTACAGCCTGAGTTACTTTTTTCCAGCCTTCAATTTGTGCTTGTGTATAAATTCCGGGTGTCCAAGCATAGCCTCTTCCCTGAGTACTAATGGGTGTGCCTTCTGTAATAATAAGACCAGCCGAAGCCCTTTGTGCATAGTATTCTGCCATTAACGCAGTTGGTACTTCTCCCTTTGCCGCTCTTGAGCGGGTCATGGGTGGCATAACTATTTTATTTTTTAGATAGTTATGTTCTAGTTGAAAAGATTCAAATAACATATTCATATAGTTTGTTTTAACTGATACAAAGGTCTTACTTAAACTTGTATTATAAAAATAGTTTAAATGATAGATAAGTATCAGTAAAATAATAGAATATTGCTGGGCAAAAGTTAATGCTGTTAGATAAATCAGACTATATCATTGAAATTGAGAGGCGATGGCAAAAAAAAACCACCTTATGAAAGATGGCTATTCTGACGAAACTGTCGGAGGATACAAGATCTAGGTATTTTAATGCAAGATTTTGAAAGTAAGCTCTTTTAGTTTTTCGCTATCGGGGCTCGAAACGGAGTCGATACCTTTGGCTTGTAATTCTATTTCCTTGATTTCATGAATGATTTGTACCACTTTGGGTAAACTATAATGACGAAGCGTTTGGATGTAGTCTTTGACAAAAAAGGGATTAACACCCAAAACCGCAGCCAGATTTTTTTCGGATTTGTCGCTAGTGGTATAGGCTAATAGGACTTTGCTAAAAAAGTTGAATAGCAGCAGAATAATAGGAGCTAAAGGGTTGTCTTTGGGATTAGAGGCAAAAAAATTGACAATCTGATTAGCCTTCAATACATCTTTCTGGATTAGGGATTTTTGAAATTCAAAATAATTATATTCTTTGCTAATACCCACAAATCGTTCGACAACACTGGCATTGATTTCTTCGTTGACTTTAAGATTAATAATAATCTTATCGATTTCAGAAGCAATACGTTTTAAATCGTTTCCTACGTTTTCCAAAATCATTTGTACAGCCTTTGGGCTAATCTTTACGCCCGACTCATGACAATAGTCGATAATCCAGTCTGGAATCTTATTGTCGTACATTTTTTTGGAACTCATCAAAATACCCTGTTGGTCAAAAGCTTTCACCCAAGTGCGTCGTTCGTCAACGCTATCTTTAAAGGCAAGCACCAATACAGTAGAAGGAAGAGGGTTTTTGGCATAAGCTTCTAGGGCTGCTTGCATCTCTTTTTGTTCTATACCCTGTATTCCTTGAGCTTCTTTTACCAAAATCAATTGTCGTTCTGACATCATCGGAAAGCGTTTGGCATACGAAAGCAAGCTTGGTACGGTCAAATCCTTACCATATAATATATATTGATTAAAACTGCGGTCGGCTACAGGCAAAGCGTTTTCTTCAATAAAGTCAGTAACTTTATCAATAAAGAAAGGTTCATCGCCATGAAGAAGGTAAAGCGGTGCGAAATGTTTTTTTTTTAATTCTTTTAAAACGTCTTGTACTAATTTGGGCATTATCGGAATCTGTTAAAGGTATTCTTTGATAAAACAACCTAAAATTAAGCATGATTATTGACAGAAAAGCGAATCAGGCTTGTTTTTTAAGAACTCAAAAAGAAGGCTGTTCTAAAAAGCGGACGCTATGTGCTTGTACTTCAGGAAAGAAAGCCATAAAGTCTTCTTCAAAACGATGATAGTCGGCCACCAAATCGTCGGTAGCATTTTCTATACCCGAAACAAACTTGAGGCGAGAAGCAATACCCCGCAATGCCCACGATAAGCCTTCCAAGGTAGCGTAATTACTCAGCCAGTCACGAGTAGTCATAGATACCACCATGCGGTCGAGTGCCGCTGGAATATCATCGCTGCGTCGAGCCAAAAGCTCATAGAATTGCTGACTAAATTGTGTAAGAGGAATATCTGAAAATTGATGAAAGTTTTTGGCCAAAATATGGTCGTAGTACATATCCACAATAATGCCCGAAAACTTATGGTATTTGGATTTGAGCCTTTCGGTACTTTTGCGTACAGTCGGATGAGCGTCGGTATAGGAGTCGATTTGTCGGTGCAGAGCAATACCAGTCAAGACTCTTTTGTTATAAGGACTTTTTTCGAGTTTACTCAAATGCCCTTTGACATAATCGCCTAGGAAGTTGCCAATGATAATGTCTTCATCTTGACCCGACAAGTAAATATGTGATAAGTAATTCAACTTTTTATAGAAATTTGATGTTGTCTCTCCATAAAGTTAAGGAAAAAACCTTACGTTTGTAAAAAAATGGACAAACTATATGAGAGATGTCTGTTTGAAGTTACTTAGAGTTATAGTCGACAACTTCTCTGGGTAGGTTATCCTGTTTTGTGTCAAGTTGTCGACAGATAAAACATATTTAAGATAATGCAAATTTCAAATGCAAAAGTTGTGTCATTGACTTATGAGTTGACAGTGACTGATAAAAATGGTGAAAAAGAGTTAGTAGAAACGGTAGAACAAGATGAGCCGATGGTCTTTATCCACGGAATGAGTGGTTTGCCTGAAGCTTTTGAAGATAATATCGCTGGTCTTCAAGAAGGAGATAGCTTTGAATTTGCTGTACCCGCAGAAGAAGGTTATGGCGAATACGACCATGATGCAGTAGTAGCATTGCCAAAGGAAATTTTCAAAGTAGATGGCGAAGTGGTAGACGAAATGCTTGAAGTGGGCAATTTCTTGCCTATGACCGATGACCGAGGTAATAGACTACAGGGTAAAATTTTGGAAGTAACAGACGAAATTGTTCGTATGGATTTTAACCACCCATTAGCCGACAAAGAGATGTTCTTTAAAGGAACTATCTTGAAAGTAAGAGAAGCTACTGTGTCTGAATTAGAACATGGTCATGTTCATGGCGATGGTGGTGTACATCATTAATAATTGATATTTAACATAAAAAAGGCGTTCGGAAAACTAATTTCGAACGCCTTTTTTATGTTCAACATCAAAGCATTGCATCACTACTGGTGAAAATTATAGTCAAAAATAATTACTCATTCACTCACATTGGGATGACTTATATTTGTTATACTGTTTTTTGTAATTTCGTTTTGTCGTATTGTACAACCTCAACCCCAAATTTTCTCAGAAATTCAACGCCTTCATCTTTGGGCAAACCTTTGTATTGGGCATAAGAGTCAAGGAATATAACTTTACTAATTTTCATAGAATAAATAATTCTGGCACAGGCAATACATGGCGACAGCGTAACATATAAAGTAGCACCTTCTACTTCCGACCCATTTTTTACTGCAAACAAGATAGCGTTTTGTTCGGCATGCAAAGCCAACGAACAGCTACCCTTTGAGTCACGCTCGCAGCCATGTTCTGGAAATTCCTCGTCACAGTTATGAGTACCAGAAGGAGGACCATTATAACCAATCGAAATAATTCTTGTATCTTTTGTTAGTACTGCACCCACATGAGCCTTGATACAGTGCGAGCGCTTGGAAAGGTTGATTGCCAATTCCATATAAATATCTTCAAATGCTGGTCTTGCCATATTAATCAAATATGTTTAATCTTGAGAATAGTACTAAATTAAAGGATTCTAGAAAGGAATACAACTTAAATAAGGGACTTGATGCGTATAAAAAAAGCCTTTCATTGCTGAAAGGCTTTTATAGTAGCGGGGAGCAGGATCGAACTGCCGACCTTAGGGTTATGAATCCTACGCTCTAACCATCTGAGCTACCCCGCCATGCGAAAAATAAAAAAATAAAGACTAATCAAAGAGTGATTATAGTAGCGGGGAGCAGGATCGAACTGCCGACCTTAGGGTTATGAATCCTACGCTCTAACCATCTGAGCTACCCCGCCTTATTTTTTTGTGATGCAAAATTAGGCAATTAATATATGGGAGGCAAGTGCTTTGATGGAAAATTATGAAAATAATTTGTAACGTATAGGATTACTAGTTGGTTGTCAATTAATTATGACATCTAAAAAAAATATATTTTTAGAATATTGTTAAATATGTGGTGTTTAGGTATAAGTATCTGATATGTAGACATTTGGAAGTTGTTTTGCATATTATTTTCGGAAAGATGATATAAAAACTTGCATATTAATCAGAGAATTATACCTTTGCCAAAAAGGTAATTTTAAATTCTTGCGTATGAGTAAGCACAAATTTGTTGTTGAGTTTGAATTAAGAGCATCGCCAAAGGTGTTATTCCCGTATATCAGTTCAGCCTCTGGCTTGCAACAGTGGTTTGCGGAGAAAGTTACCCTGAAAGATAGCTCTACATTTGATTTCGTTTGGGATGGCGAGAGCCATATTGCCAAATTGTCTCAATTACGATTAAATAAGTCCGCAAAGTTTGATTTTATTCCGACTAACTCCGATGACCGTGACCATAACTACATCGAGTTTAAAATGGATGTGAGTGATTTGACTGGGTCTACCTATTTAAAAATAATAGATTATTCAGGTAATTCGGATGAGGAGGAGTTGACAGAACTGTGGGAAGATTTAATTTACAAATTGAAAGAAATCGTAGGTAATTAAGTTTCACAAGCTAGTTGATGGGTACTGAGTCAAATATCTGCCAACTAGCGTTTTTATGTCACTCCATTGAGGGATGGAGTGTACATGGCATTTTTATGCTACACATTTGTATGCCTATCTAATCAGATAGACATCAGGAATTTCTATTCACGAGGCTTCACGAAAATCTTGCTTTTAAATAACTTTAACTTTATTAGTCATACAATAGTGATAACTTTGTAGCGAATTTGTAAAGTTACTATATGAAAAAAATAGATAAATTAGTACTCAATGCCTTTTGGGGGCCATTCTTCTTAACCCTTGCTGTTGTTATATTTATTTTCTTAATGCGTTTAATACTGGTGTATTTTGTCGACCTATTTGGCAAAGACCTTGGCATAGACCTTTACTTTGAATTATTCTTCTACTTTGGTTTAATTACTATTCCGATTGCCTTGCCATTGGCCATGTTGCTTTCTACCTTGATGACATTTGGTAAATTGGGTGAGTTTTTTGAATTGACAGCCATCAAAAGTGCCGGTATTTCTATTGGGCGAGCCATGCGACCTATTTTTGTGGTAGCATCTTTAATCACTGTTTTTGCTTTTTGGTTCAACAACGTAGCATTGCCTTGGGCTAATTTGAAAGGATACCGCCTGCTTTATGATATCAAAACCACCAAAACGACGCTTAATATCAAAGAAGGGATTTTTTATAATGACTTACCTGGCTATAGTATCAAGGTTATGAAGAAATATCCCGATAACAAAACGCTCAAGGGCGTGATTATTTATGACCATTCTAAAAACGATGGCAACAAACACGTAACCTTGGCTGATTCGGCTTTGATGTACACGATGATGGACAAGCAATATTTGGTTTTTGAACTATACAATGGCCATGACTACGTAGAAGATGCCGACCGTACATCAAGCTCGGATGCTACCGACCACGCATCGCATGGGTTTACCAAAAGTAAAATTGTGATGAGTCTGGCTGCATTTGATATGCACAAAACCGAAGAAGACCAGTTTAAGCACCACCAGATTATGCGAAATGTAGTGGAGTTGAGCCAAGATGCCGATTCTTTGAAAACACTTACACAAGATTATCGCAAAAACTTTTACGAGGCTGCCAAATCATATTACTTATATAGTTTAAAGACATTGCCGACGCCGTTATTGCCAGAACAAAAGAAAGTTATGGCAAACGAAGGCGATTGGGTTGGAAAAAAAATCAAGACTCAAATCAAGCCAAATCCGTATCAACATCTGGATTTTGCTATATCACAGTCGAAAAATATGATTTCTTTTGCTGAGAGCAATGCTTATACGGTAAGTTCTAAACTAGAAGACCTTCAAAAAACTAATTTAGAATGGCATCATAAGTTTACGAATGCCTTTGCCATTTTTGTCATGTTTCTGATAGGGGCACCATTGGGGGCTATCATCAAAAAAGGAGGTTTTGGTATGCCTGTAGTTGTAGCAATATCCTTTTTTATTTTGATGTATGTAATGACCCAGCAGGGCGATAAACTAGCCAAAGAAGGTAAGTTGATAGTACAGTTAGGGGCATGGATATCGAATGTGATATTGTTTAGCATAGGTGTATATTTCTTTACCAAAGCTCGTAATGATTCAAGGTTATTCGAGTCAGACGTATATACAATGGCTATAGCTAAGATAAAAGAACGTTTGTCAAAGTCTACACTCATTGAAAAAATATTGCGTAAACTAGGCTTTAAATTTGCAAATAACTAAAGAAAAAGCTATTTTTGCGTGTTTACAAAAATTATCACATTTAAACTGGTTGAAGATGTACTTAACTTCAGAAAAAAAGCATGAGATTTTCGAATCTCGAGGAAACGCGAAGTCTAAAATCGATACTGGTTCTGCTGAGTCGCAAATTGCACTTTTCACTTACAGAATCAATCACTTGACTGAACACTTGAAAAAGAACAAAAAAGACCACTCAACTCGTTTGGGTCTTTTGAAATTGGTAGGTAAGCGTAGAAGCTTATTGGATTATCTTATCAAAAAAGATATTACTCGTTACAGAGCTATCATTGCTGAACTTGGTATCAGAAAGTAATATACTTTCAACGACAGGGAATTCTATTGGTTTAGGATTCCCTGTTGCCATAAGACGAAAATCGTCTTCTCTTCTTTCCCTTGGGTCTTCGTTAATAGTTGATGGTTTTGTTAATCGTGAAGACGCCTGAACAATCAAACTACACTATTGGCAATTGACGATTAACTATTGATGACTGCAAATCCAACAAAATCCTTTTACAAAACGTTTTGTAAATATATAAGTAAAAGGTACTAAGCAAACTATTTATGTCGTTTAACGTAATTACGAAAAAAATCACAATGCCCGATGGTAAGGAAATTACCATTGAAACAGGCAAACTCGCAAAGCAGGCAGATGGGTCTGTGGTAGTGAGAAGCGGAAACATGATGCTTTTGGCAACAGTGGTTGCCAACCAAACACCTAAGGAAGGAGTAGATTTCTTACCTCTTTCTGTTGATTACCAAGAAAAATTTGCTTCTGCAGGAAAAATCCCTGGTGGATTCCTTAGAAGAGAATCAAAGTTGTCTGATTATGAAGTATTAGTAAGCCGTCTTGTTGACCGTGCTTTGCGTCCAACTTTCCCTTCAGACTTCCATGCAGATACTCAAGTAATGATTAACTTGATTTCTGCTGATACCGAGATTTTGCCAGATGCTTATGTAGGTTTGGCTGCTGCTGCTGCTTTAGCTGTTTCAGATATTCCTTTCAACGGCCCTATTTCGGAGGTTCGTGTTGCCAAAATCAATGGCGAATACATTGTCAATCCAACTACTTCTGAATTAAAAGGTGCTGAATTAGAGCTTATCGTAGCGGCTAATACAAACGACATCTTGATGGTAGAAGGTGAAGCTAACGAGGTTTCGGAAAGCGATATGTTGCAAGCTTTGCGTTTGGCTCATGAAGCTATCCAAGTGCAATGTGCTGGCTTGAAAGAACTAGAAGCAGCGACTGGTAAAACAGAAAAACGTGTATATAGCCACGAAACACACGATGAAGAATTAAGAACTTTCCTTTGGGATACTTATTTCCAACGTTATTATGAAGTAGCTAAATTGGCTAACCCTAGCAAAAACGGAAGAAAAGAATCTTTTAAAGCGATTGAAGAAGAATATTTTGCTTCTTTACCAGAAGATACTACTGTCAACAAAAGTTTGGCAAAGTGGTATTTCCACGATATTGAAAAGGAAGCTGCCCGTCAATTAGTATTGAACGAGCGTTTCAGACTTGACGGCCGTCAGTTAGATGAAATTCGTCAAATTACTTGCGAAGTAGATTATTTGCCAACACCACACGGTTCGGCTGTATTTACTCGTGGCGAAACTCAATCTTTGACAACGGTTACTTTAGGTACAAAATTAGATGAACAAATTGTAGACCAAGCAATGGTTTCTGGTTATAACAGATTTTTGTTGCACTATAATTTCCCAGGTTATTCTACGGGCGAAGTAAAACCAAACCGTGCTCCTGGTCGCCGTGAAATTGGTCATGGTAACTTGGCGATGCGTGCTTTGAAAAAAGTGCTTCCTCCCGATGCTGACAATCCTTATACAATCCGTGTTGTTTCTGACATCTTAGAGTCAAATGGTTCTTCGTCTATGGCGACAGTTTGTGCTGGAACTTTGGCGTTGATGGATGCCGGTGTACCTATCAAAGCTCCTGTGTCGGGTATTGCTATGGGTTTGATTAGTGACCCGAAAACAGGTAAATATGCCGTTTTATCGGACATCTTGGGCGATGAAGACCACCTTGGTGATATGGACTTCAAAGTTACAGGTACTGAAAATGGTATCACAGCTTGTCAGATGGATATTAAAGTGGATGGTTTGTCGTACGATGTATTGGTAGAAGCCTTAGAACAAGCTAAAAGAGGTCGTCTTCATATCTTAGGAAAAATGAAGGAGGCTATCGCTGAACCAAGACAAGATTACAAACCACAAACTCCTCGTGCTACAGTTATCAAAATCTTCAAAGACCAAATTGGTTCTGTAATTGGGCCAGGTGGTAAAATTGTACAAGATATTCAAAAACAATCTGGTGCAACGGTTACTATCGAAGAAAAAGAAGATGGTGGTTATGTTTCGATTTTCTCGGCCAACAAAACATCAATGGATATTGCTGTGAAAATGGTAAAAGGAATCGTAACAATTCCTGAAGAAGGCGAAATTTATGATGGTGTTGTAAAATCAATTATGCCTTTCGGTGCATTTGTTGAGTTCTTGCCAGGAAAAGATGGTTTATTGCATATTTCTGAAATTAAATGGGAACGCCTCGAAACAATGGACGGTGTACTTCAAATTGGAGAGGAAGTAAAAGTGAAATTGATTGAAGTAGATAAGAAAACAGGTAAGTATCGTTTGTCAAGAAAAGCTTTGTTGCCAAAACCAGAAAAGAAATAGAACAAAGTTAAAGATATTAACGTTATCCTGAAGACAGATTAAACCATATTATAAAAATTGTTTCTTACCAAACAGTTATATTTTGATAAAATACATCTTTATATAACTGTTTGGTATCTGGTTTTTCAGGAAACTGTTTTTGGGAATTAAAACATTGTCGTGGTTAACAACAATCTTTTACTCCTCAATTTCGTAATATTAATATAATTGTTAACCTACTAAGAACATCAAGAGGTAGTAACTAATATGAGACAGCTAAAAATTAGTAAGCAGATTACCAACCGAGAAAGTCAGTCGCTCGACAAGTATTTGCAAGAAATTGGCAAGGTAGATTTGCTAACGCCAGAGGAGGAGGTTATTTTAGCTCAGAAGATTCGTGAAGGAGACCAACTTTCTTTGGAAAGACTAACGAAGGCCAACCTTCGTTTTGTAGTGTCCGTTGCTAAACAATATCAAAACCAAGGTCTAAGCTTAGGTGACCTTATCAATGAAGGTAATTTAGGTTTGATTAAGGCTGCACAACGTTTCGATGAGACTCGTGGTTTTAAATTTATATCTTACGCAGTATGGTGGATTCGTCAATCAATCCTTCAGGCTTTGGCCGAGCAGTCTCGTATTGTTCGTTTGCCATTGAACAGGGTTGGTTCATTGAATAAAATTTCTAAAACGTTTTCTGAACTTGAACAAAAGTTTGAACGTGAGCCTACGCCAGAAGAATTGGCCGAAGTATTAGAAATCACAACTGGCGAAGTTGTAGATACCCTAAAAATCTCTGGCCGTCATGTATCTATGGATGCCCCATTTGTACAAGGTGAAGAAAACTCTCTTTTGGACGTTTTGGAAAATGACGGTGAAGACAAACCTGACAGCGGCTTAATTAATGACTCGCTTCGTCGTGAGGTACAACGTGCTTTATCTACCCTTACTCAGCGTGAGGCTGATGTCGTAACTTTGTATTTCGGATTGAATGGTGAGCATGCCATGACTCTGGAAGAAATCGGTGAGAAATTTAACTTGACTCGCGAACGTGTTCGTCAAATCAAAGAAAAAGCGATTCGTCGTTTAAGACATACTTCACGTAGTAAAGCACTCAAAACCTATTTAGGATAAGATGCTTTATAGATTGCATTTTTGAGCCTCTTTTAGAGGCTTTTTTTATGATAAGACTTACCCATCTTTAGCATATATCATCATGGCGATTTTACAACCCATTATCAATATTGCCGAAATACTTGCTCAGAAAGGCGTAACCGAAGCGGTTATTTCACCTGGTTCAAGAAATGCCCCTCTTACAATTGCACTAGTTAGGCATCCCAAAATTCGGACTCGCTCAATTTCGGATGAACGATCGGCTGCTTTTATCGCTATGGGTATGGCTCAGGTGTCTGAGCGGCCCGTGGCTATTTGCTGTACCTCTGGCTCGGCGGCATACAATTATGCCCCAGCGGTAGCTGAAGCTTTTTTTCAGGAAATTCCTCTTATCATTCTTACTGCCGATCGCCCCGCAGAATGGATTCATCAGCATGATGGCCAAACAATTTTTCAGGATACTATCTTTGGCAAACATGTGAAGGCCTCATGGAGCCTCGGCACCGATTATACTCACCCCGATGCTCAGTGGCATATCCAACGAGTCGTGAATGAGGCCGTTAATTTGGCTAATGCTTTCCCTAAAGGGCCTGTACATATTAATGTACCCTTACGAGAGCCTTTTTACCCTACTGCCGATGAAACAATTAGGTTTGAGCCTCAGCGAATTATTGAACGATTTGCTACTGAAACTCAATTACCTAAATCGGTTTGGTTTGAGCTGTTAGAGCGTTTTCAGCAATATGACAAAATTCTGATAGCTGGTGGACAAGATAAACCTAACGAAGCTTTATCAAAAACCTTACAGAAGCTTCAAGAAGAATTTAATGTAGTAGTCTTGGGCGATGTGATTACTAACCTACAGGGCGATTTTATCACAAAGCAAGATTTGTTTATCAATAATGAACTCGACGAGCTTGCCCCCGAACTTCTGATTACATTTGGTAAATCGTTTATATCAAAAGCTTTTAAAGGGTTTATTAGAAATAATAAACCTGTTGAGCATTGGCATTTGCAACTCGACGAGCATTTGATTGATACTTTTCAATCTTTGACACATAGTATTCCACTGAAGCCAGAAGTGTTTTTTGATAGGCTATTGGAGGATTTAGATTTTGAAGCCTTTAAAAATGGTGATTCCGACGAACGAGATGGGTCGTATTTGGCTGCTTGGCAAAAATACCAATGGAAAGCTCAACAACATTGCGAACAGTTTTTGACTGATATAGGTACTTGGCACGAGTTATATGCTTATAAGCAAATCATTGATAGTTTACCTCATAACTGTCAATTACACGTTGCCAACTCTATGGCAGTACGCTATACCAATCATATTGGAATAGATACCCATAAAAATATTGAAGTGTTTGCTAACAGGGGTACAAGTGGTATAGATGGCTGTGTAAGTACTGCGGTAGGGGCAGCCCTTGCTACAGACCAACCCGTATATTTGTTGGTGGGGGATGTTGCTTTTTTCTACGACCGAAATGCTCTTTGGAATATTTACCTGCCCGCCAATCTCAAAATTATTTTGATGAATAATCATGGAGGTGTTATTTTTAGAATGATTGATGGGCCAAGTAAGCAGCCTGAGCTAGAGGGTTACTTTGAAACCCAACAAAATTTTACCGCAGAACTTACTGCTAAGGAGTCGGGACTTGATTATTTTCTGGCTACTAATTTTGGTCAACTTACCGAAGCCGTTAGCAGAATCATGCAGATTACTGATTCGCCCCAGTTGCTTGAGGTACAAACCGATGCCAAAGTTAATGCCGAAATGTTTAAGCAATATAAACGTTCGTTTGTGATGCCTGCGAGGTAAATATGCCTAAAATACAGTTTTCTGAGAATCGAATATTCTGTACAAATACCTAGAATACCTTCAAATACACGATTCTCAGGCGGTTCGGAAAAGCATTTTTAAGGTGAAATTCGAGAAAAATAACCCTCCAAAAATGATTAATAGGCTATTCCAATAAAAAAAGGAACTGAAAAATCAGTTCCTTTTTTTATTGGAAAATATAATTATTCTAAGTCATGTATCGATAATTGCCGAGAAAACACTTGTGTTTTGTTGTATTATTTTGAGATATTACATTTTGTGTTCAATACGCCTCAACCAAACTGCATTTGTCTACAAATAATAGTCTATTTTTGCCCAAAACTAATCGCTGGATTAATTGCTTTTGCTTTGGTTAACAATTCTTGAGCTTTTTGAGTATCCCCTTTTTTTGTATAATATAATCCTAGGTTGCGTAAAGCAAAAGCATTGTTACCTTCAATTCTGAGCGAGTGTTCAATAGCCTCCTTGGCTGGCTCTAGCTGCCCAAGTTGTAAAAGGATATAACCTTTGTTGTTGAGATAATAAGGCTGAGCAGGTTTTAAGAAAATAGCTTTGTCTACCAAAACCAGTGCTTCTTTATATTGACCTTTTTCACCTAAAATAAAAGCTAGGTTATTGAGCGCAAAATCTTGTTTTGGGTTGATAGCCAAAGCTTTTTCAAAGTCGATTTGAGCCAAAGGATAATTGTTTTGTTGAAAATACAAATAGCCATGATTGGTATAAGCGTCGGCATTTTTGGGGTTGAGTAATATGGCTCGCTCGTAGTCGGCTGTAGCACCCGACAGGTCGTTGAGTTGGGTTTTGGTATTACCCAAGCTTACGAAATAAAAACTAGAGTCTTTATAAACTTTAGCAATTTTGGTTAAGTCCTGAAGACTGGCTTTAAAATTGCCTAAGGCAAAAAACAATTCTGCACGATTGTAATAGGCTTCCCAAAATTTTGCATCAACCTCCAGTGCTTTGTTATAATCTTCTAATGCCTTTTCAAGTTTGTCACTTTTCTGATAAGCTAACCCACGATTGTTATAAATATCGGCAAAATCTGGGTTTTTGATAATAGCTTCTCCATACCAATGAATCGCTTCTTCGTACTCTCGGTCTTTTAGTTTGTAGTTTCCTCTTTTAAAAAATTTGATAGCTTCTTCTTTTTTGTCGGTACCACACCCTAACAACAATAAAAGAGGGAATATAATGATAATTTTAGCTAAATTGCTGGTAATATTATGTTTCATCTTTAAAAAGTAATAAAATGGAAAATAAAGTTGATGGTATAATAAGATATAAACGATTGAAAGAGTTTTATGTTTTTTATTTGAGCGAGCATCAAAACCCTATCTCAAAATTACTGCATTTTATTGGAACAGCCTTAGTAATACTGTTTCTCTTAGGAATTTGTTTGTTGGGTGCTTGGCAATTGCTTTGGGCGATACCTGTGGTGGGTTATGGGTTTGCTTGGGTGGGTCATTTCTTTTTTGAAAAGAATCGCCCTGCTACTTTTCAATACCCCTTGTATAGCCTGGCTAGTGACTTTCTGATGTTTTTTGACATTATTCGAGGAAAGGTAAAGATATAGCCAGAATATCATGAAAAGTAAACGAGATGTTTTAACTTTGCAACCCAATTGTATAACAATCTTTAATATTAAATAAGTATGTTAAAAGCTGAAATGTTGACCGATAAAGGTCTAATGACCATAACTTTTTATGAGGAGGATGCACCAATCCACGTAAAAAATTTCGTTGATTTATCGAAAAAAGGATTTTATGATGGCGTTACTTTTCACCGAGTTATTCCAGATTTTATGATTCAAGGTGGCGACCCAACAGGCACAGGAGCTGGTGGCCCAGGTTATACGATTCCCTGCGAATTGACAGGCAATAACCAGTACCACGACCGTGGCGTATTGTCAATGGCTCACCGTGGTAGAAATACAGGAGGCTCACAATTCTTTATTTGTCACAGCCGTCGCAATACCGCCCACCTAGACCGTAACCATACTTGTTTTGGCAGAGTGATTGATGGCTTAGATGTAATTGACCAAATCAGACAAGGTGATAAGATTATCAGCGTTACTATTATTGAAGACGAACAAGCTTAATACAATCAGATATGTATTTTATTGGCGATATTCCGAATCCAAAATGTAAAGTCTCTTTGTATAAATGGAATGGGAAGTTCTTTGTAAAGTTTGAAACGCCTGATTTAGAACAGACCTTCAAAATTGCAGAAACAGAAGTAGGAGGAGAAGACGAAGTGAGAAGTTTGATTACCGACGAGTTTGTGGAGCGTGTGATAGCCCGTTTCCATGCTATGTACGACGACCTCAATGAAGCATTGAATCCTTTTTAACAAAAAAATCCCGAGGAATAAGTTTCTCGGGATTTTTGTTAAAAAAATACGATTGTTAAATAAACAACCATTTTTTGTAAAGAGCCTGTTGGCTTTCGGTGCTATTAGGAAGAGCCTCAATCTTATAGTTTTTAATAGGGCTTTTGCTTAAAGTAACCGAATAGGTTTTTTCTAAACCATCTCTTTTTACTTTTACCTGAATAACATCACCAATTTTTTTGGTTGCTACAAACTTATTCAAATCGTCAACTTTATTGTCATCGATTGAGAGGATTTCGTCACCAACATTTAGACCATCGTTATAGGCTGGAGAATCTTTTCTTACCGCTGTAATACGAGGCGAACCCGCACGAACGTCTGCACCTAAAAAAGCACTGTTATTATTGGCATTGGCATCTATCAATTGCATACCTACTGCTTTTAAGTAATCATTATAAGGAATTTCTTCAGTACCAAAAATATATTTCTGGAAGAAATCTTTTAGGTCTTTACCCGAAACCAAATTAACAGCAGCCTTGAACTCTTCGTCAGTAAAGCCACGACCTAATTTTTTGTAATAGGTTTGGTAAAGGTATCTCATAACATCGTCGAGGTTTTTAGCACCTTTTGTAGAAGCCAGTATTTCGAGATTTAGAATACCCCCTAAGACAGCACCTTTGTCATAATACGAAACTGTGCTATTTCTTGAGTTTTCGTTTGGACGGTAATACTTAATCCACGCATCCCAGCTAGACTCAGCTACCGACTGAACGGCATTGCCTGGTTGGTTTTCGATAACGTTGATTTCACCGACATACGAATTGATGTATTCTTCTGGCGAGAAAACCGAAGCTCTTCTTAAAATATAGTTTTGGTAAAAACTTGTACAACCTTCCGAAAACCAAAGCATATGTGTGTAATTTTCGTTTTCATAATCGAAAGGCCCAAGAGCTTTAGGTCTGATTCTTTTTACATTCCAAAGGTGAAAATATTCATGAGCAATCAAGCTAAGAAAGCCTTTATAAGCTTTTTCATTTTCGTAACTAGTTCTCGACGTTTGGCAAGTTGTAGAATTAAGGTGTTCTAAACCACCACCACCAGCGGCCAAATTATGAATCAAGAAAGTATAATCTTTGCAAGGGTGTTCGCCAACCACCGAAGTAGCCGAAGCACACACCTTTTTAATATCATCGGTTACTTTGGCAGCATCGTATTTGGCCTCGCCATACATGGCTATTTTGTGAGGAATACCATTTAAGTCGAAAGAAAGAACTTTTTGTGTACCAATCTCTATAGGAGAGTCAATAAGAATATCGAGGTTTTCAGCTTGGAAGGTATTATTACCAAGGCTTTTCAACCCTGTTGAAATCGTGTTCCATCCTTGGTAAGGGTTGATTTTTAAGGTAGAAGGAAGGTTTTTCCAATCATTAACATAAACAAAAACACTCGCAGGGTTTAAATAACCATGAGAATCGTCCAAAAACGAGGTACGAACGGACAGTTCATAAGCATAAACTTTGTATTTTAGTCGCAATTCTTGAGTAGAAGATTGAATTTTGACACGCCAAGTATTTTTGTTGATTTTTTCGGCATTTACTGGTAAATTACCACTAGAGGCAGACACCGATTCTACGTTTTTGGCATATTCACGCACCAAGTACGAACCCGGTGTCCATACGGCCATCTTAAAATCGACAAAACCCTGTTGTTTAGTTTTTGCATCGATGTTTGAAACTTGTACCACTACATCAAAGTAATGAGACTGAGGTTTTTCCATCGATAAGAAATACTCAATCTTGGGTTGTTGTTTGTTAGTTTGTGCTGATGAAATGAAGCTAAGCAGTAAGCAAATAGCGAAAAATGAGATTTTTTTCATAATTTAACGTTTACATTTTGCGTTTTTAAAACGTGAAAGTAGTAAAGCCTCACTTGTTAAACAAATAAAATTTCGGCTTATAACGCATATCTTATAAGTTGACAATATCCCAAAAAATATTTCTAATGAAAAAATTACCTTCGATTGTATTTTTGTCTTTAGCCGCATCTTGTAGTATTTCCAATAGCCAGTTGTATGCTCAAAGTACACTGAATTATTCTGAAGTGAACATACATTTTCGGAATGGGCAAGAATACTTTGAATCTAAGAGTTATGAGGCTGCCCGAGCAGAGTTTCAGCTGTATTTGTCTAGCGATAGAAATTTTTTGGACAAAAACGATCCTAATACCGCATGGGCTCAGTACTACATCATTATGTGTAGTTTGTATATGAATCGAGCCGAAACAGAACTTTTGGCCGACCGCTTTGTTCGAGAACACCCCGAGCATACGGTATCGTCTACCTTGTTTCGTGAAATAGGCAATTACTTTTTTGATAATGGCGATTATGCCCGAGCCATCGATTATTTGTCGAAAAGCTCCAAGTCGGATGAAGCTGCTCAGTATCGCTTAGGTATTGCTCACTTTACCTTACAAAACTATTCAAATGCTCTAAGTATCTTTAATCGACTGAAAGAAAGTTCAAATCCAGAGTTTGGCCCATCGGCTGCTTATTATGCAGGTGTTATTCAATTTCGTGCCAAACATTACGAGGAGGCTATCCCCGATTTTAAAAGAGCCGAACAGTCGTCGATGTATCGCAGCGAAATGCCTTCATGGATTGCCAATGCGTATTATCGCCAAGGCAAGCTTACCGAAATGTTAGCTTATACCGAGCCAATTCTTCGAGAAAAGAATTCAGGTCGAAAGCTAGAAGACGTAGCATTACTTACGGCAGAAGTGTATTTTCAACAAGGCAATTTTGAAAAAGCCTCTTATTATTATGGTGTTTATAAAAACTACAAGTCGCAAGGTATGCTTCCTGCTGTGGCATATCGTTATGGTTATAGTTTGTATAAAACCAATCAATTTGTGCCTGCGACCGAACAGCTTCGTAATGTAGCTGCAGTAAAAGACACCCTAGGTCAGTATTCAGCCTTTGTGTTGGGAATTTGCTATCAAAAATCCAACAATCTTAATTACGCACTAGGAGCTTTTGACCAAGCCAGCAAACTAACCTTTAATAAAACTGTAAAGGAAGAAGCTACTTTTAATTATGCTAAAGTGCTTTTGGATTTGGGTAGAGGAGGCGAGAGCGTAAAAGCCTTTGAAACATTTTTGGCACAATACCCTGGTTCAAGACTTGAAGACGAAGCTAACGAACTTATTAGTGAAGCCTATTTGGCTTCCAATAATTATTTGGCAGCATTGGCTTATATCGAAGGTTTGAAGAAAAGAACCACCAGAACCAACCTAGCTTATCAACGTATTGCGTATAATCAAGGCGTAAAAAGATACAACGAGGAGGCGTATCTCGAATCCATTACTTTTTTTGACAAATCGTTGCGTATGCCCGAAAATCCAGAATTAAGATATTCGGCTACTTTCTGGAAAGCGGAGGCACTTTCGGCTGAAAAGCGTTTTCAGGAAGCTGTCAACTATTACCAGAGTTTGATTAATACCAACGATGTTCGTACCGTAAATCTGGCCGAACTACAGCAAAAAAGTCGCTACTCAGTAGCCTATGCGTATTATAACCTCAAGGATTACGACAAAGCCAATATTTACTTTAAAGAATTTACTGACCGCCAAGCAACCAAAGATTCACAAACGTATCAAGATGCTATCGTTCGTTTGGCAGATACGTATTATGCTAAACGTAATTATGAACAAGCCTTAAAATACTATGATTTGGCATATCGAAGCAATAAATCTGATCGTGACTATGCCCTCTACCAAAAAGGGATGATACAGATTTTGTTGAAAGACGAAGCTGGCGGAAAGAAAACCCTAGATGACGTTACTAAGCAATTTCCAGAGTCTATTTACTTGGATAAGTCGTTGTTCCAAACAGCCGAAAACGAATTACAAAACCAACGCTATTCTCAGGCTATATCAGCGTATTCACGCCTGATTATGGAAAGACCCAAGAGCTCGCTTGTACCACTGGCTCTTATCAAACGAGCAAGTGCCTTCGTAAGTTTGAATAAATTAGAGAATGCCGTTTTGGATTATAAGTACATCCTGAAATATTATCCAACCGAGCCAGAAAGCAAAGATGCTTTGAATGGATTACAAGAAGCCCTAACAACCCTTGATAGACCAGAAGAGTTTGGCGTTATATTGGCCGATTATCAAAAAGCTAACCCACTCGATACCTCAGTGATTAGCCGTGAGTACGAATTAGCGAAAAACTTGTTTTATAAAGATGCCTTCGACAAAGCGATTCCTGCTTTGAAAGAATATGTACGTAAATACCCAAATGCCAACGATGTGTATGAAGCCAATTATCTGATAGCGGAGGCATATATCAAGCTCAACAACAAACAGGAAGCCTTACGTTACTATTATATTGTTATTGCTGAAAACAAATTTAAAAATGTTAATAAAGCCGTAGCAAAGGCCGCTCAAATAGAATTTGAAGGAACGAATTATGTAAGAGCCATTACCAATTATAAAACCCTATTGTCATTGGCTATCGACAAAAAAGATGTTCAAACCTCGTTGATTGGCTTAATGGAATCGTATTATAATACTCCTAAGTCAGATTCTACCTTATATTTTGCTCGTCAGATTATCAATAATGGCGATGTTATTTTAGGGGCAAAAAGTAAAGCCAATCTTTACATTGGTCGTATTTATATGCAACAAGGAGATCTTGTCCGTGCCACCGAAGCCTTTAATCAAACCATTGCTATTGCTAAAGACGACTTAGGAGGAGAAGCTCAAATCATGTTAGCCAAAATGCTTTACAATGAAAAGAAATATAAAGAATCGAGCGACATGATTATGAACAAATTCAGAACCGACTTTGCGGCGGTGTCAGACCCCGTAATTGGCAAAGCCTATTTGTTACTAGCCGACAACTTTATTGCTATGGACAATATTGTCCAAGCACGAACTACCCTTAATTCTATTATCAATAATTTGCCAGACGAACAAAGCGTAGAACAAGCTCGTTTGAAACTCCGTTCAATCGAACGACGTTAGGCAAACGATAAACAGCGTAGTTTAGTAAAGGATAAATAATCTATTTAAGCAAGATAATTAATGAAAAATCATATTTTAAGATATTCAGCAGCATCGCTTGTATTCGTTCAAATGTTATTGGCGGCACAAGAAGGTTTTGCCCAAGGAAAAAAAGAAGGGGTACTTACTCCTGAAGAAATAGATATTGTAAAACAGAAAAAAATTGATATATCAGGTGCCAACCGTATTTTCGAGAAAGTCTTTGTAGCACCTAATACCAATACACGGCCACCCCTCAACTACAACTACTCCGAAATTCGGATGGGTGTACAAGCCCCAGAGTTTAGTCCACAAGTAACCATGCCGTCCAATACCAATGTAGAAAATGACAAATTAGGTAAATACAACAATGTTGTACGGGCAGGAATTGGTAATTATGGTCATACCTATCTGGAAGGCCACGCGGGCATATCAGTAGGCGAGGAAAACTACCATGGGGTTTATGTAAAACACAATGCCTTTCGCTTAGGGCCAGTAGGGTCAAACTACTCGGGGCAGTCCGACAACCAAATTAAAGTACATAGCCGAACACTATTAAATACTGTTCGATTAGAAGGAGCTTTGGGCTGGCAGCGACGAGGATTTTACTTTTATGGGTTTCAACCACCCGTATATGATTTCGATAAAGAAACCATATACAATTCTTGGAACAAGTTTAACTTTGAAGGAATCATAGCCAATGCCAGTAAAAACTCAAAGGTAGACTATTCATTCAAATCAAATCTTTCGTATTTATTTACGCACCTCAAAGCCAACGAATTGGTATGGAATAGTGGCCTAAATGCCTCTTTCCCCTTAACCGACCAGTTATCGGCTAATTTTGATGGAAATATGATTGTGGCTCAAACACAAGATTCGCTTACGACTTATCGTAATTTGTATAAATTGACCCCTAGTTTTAAGTATAGAGGCGATAATTTTAGCGTTTCATTGGGCTTATTGTTGGTGAATAGCAAAGAGAAAAGTTCTCAAAACGATAGTTACGTATTTCCAGTGCTTAAAGCAGACTATCAATTAATGGAAGGCTTGAAAATATTTGCAGGCTTTGAAGGCGATATCTCTGCCAATAACCTTACCCACTTATTACAAGAAAACCAATGGTTAGGGCGATTTATTGAACTAAGACCTACCCGAAAGATTTCTGATATTTATGTAGGAGCAAAGGCAAATTTAGACAATGGATTTACGGCAGAGTTAAAAGCAAGTTATGCTAATTACAAAAACTTCTATGTCATCAACAATGCCCAAAATGACTCTACAAGATTTGATGTTACCTATTCAAACGATACCACTAAGGTACGAGTAACCAGTTTTTCAGGACAATTGATGTATGAAATTCCACAAATGTGGCGTTCACAATTAACAGCCGATGCCATGATTTACAGCAATTTAGGTAATTTGGTTCATGCTTGGAATCGTCCAACGTTCAAAGCCACGTGGTCAAATAGCTTTACTATTCGTGAAAAACTTTTAGTAACCTCAGACTTTTATTTTATGACAGGATTAAAAGCCATGAACTACCAAAGCAACAAAGAAATCAAACTTGACCCTATCGTAGATTTAAACCTCAAGTTTACTTATTTCATCAGCGATAGATTTGATGCCTTTATTTCTGTTAATAATATTTTGAACAAAAAATACGAAAGATATGCATATTATCCTGTTCAAGGAGTAAACTTCCTTGCAGGATTGTCATTTTCTTTTTAAATTGTGATACTATTTTCTTAGAATCGTGTAATTTTTCATTTCAATAATATAAGTTATTGATTTTAAGATAATTACACGATTTTTTTATGTCTTAGACTCAACCAGACTTTCAACCATGGCAACAGTACAGAATTATATTCATGAATTGCTTTTTGAACAAGATTGTGTAGTCATTCCTGAATTTGGAGGGTTTATTGCCAATTTTAAGAGTTCAAGTATTGAAAAGTCATTACATTATATTACCCCATCAACCAAGTGGTTTGCCTTTAACGGATTATTAAAATCCGACGACGGTCTATTGGTGAATTATATTGCCAAAATCGAGCATATTTCAAGAGAAGAAGCTGTTCAGAAAGTAAAAATATTTGTTGATGACTTAAAAAAAGACTTAAAAATGAAGCCAAGGGTTCATTTTGAGCACCTAGGTTTTTTTAGCTTAAACGAAGAGCAAAAAGTAGTATTTACGCCAGATACAATGCAAAACTTTTTTACTGATAGTTTTGGTTTAGATTCCTTGAATATCTATCCACTTGTCAATGATCAAGAGCTAAGTATAGTTGTTTCGCAAAGTAATAGACCATTGAGTATCGTTGATAGAGAAACCCAGGCAGAAGTATTATCAGGAGGAGTCATTCAAAAACGTCGTAAAAAGGTATTACCTACTGTTGCGGGTATAGGTACGGCATTGTTGCTTGGATTTGCCATGTTTTTTTATGAACATACTCACAGCAGCCTTAGTACCCTAAACCCCTTTGCCAATTTAGAGAAGCAATCAAATACCGTTAGTGCACCAGCAACGCCTACAGCAGAAAAGGAGGAAATTCAACCTACCAATATAGATACAGCATCGGTAGTAATACAACCAGAAGAAACCCAAGATAGTCATACTAAAGAAAATCAGTATTACGTTATTGTAGGGAGTTTTGGTAGTAAAAAAAATGCCAACAAATTGTTAAAAGCATTAAAGCAACAAGGTTTTACAGAAGCAAGTATAATCGAACCCAATACATCCAACAAGCTTATCAAAGTATCAGCCACAGGATGCCCTTACGAATCGCAGGCATACAGTAAGGCCAGCGAAATAAAAACAAAGCTTAAATCATCTGCATGGATTTACAAGAGCTTTAATTAAATCTATTTAAAAAGAAAAAAGAATGGCTAGTTTTAATTTAGAGAAAGAAGAAAGCCAAAATCGGCAAATTGCATTCATGGTTACCTCCGTATTCAATGCAATAATGCTTTTTTTATTTTGGTATGTAACAATATGGAATGTTGAAGAAAACAGAAAAGTAGAACAAATTGGAGGGAGTGGTTTTATTGTCAATTTTGGAACAGACAAAACAGGTAGTGGTTCGGTTTATACCAAAAATAGAGGTAGTAAGTTAAAAGAAGAAATAGACTCAAAGCCCTCAGTAGAACCTGAAGCAGTCAAAAAAGTTATCAAAAAGCCTGTAGAAGCTCCAGTCGTTGAAAAAGCAAAGCCTACCAAACCCAAACCAACGCCAGAGGCTCCAGTAGTTACGAGTAACAGGCCAAGTCCTGTAAAAGTAAAAGAACAACCTAATACAAAAGTAGAGCCGACAAAGCGTCCACCTGTTGAAACGAAAACAACACCTGCACCAGCAAAGCCTGTAGAACCACAAATTATAGAAGGTTCAACCCTTCCGTCAAGACGAGGAAATACAAGCTCAAATGGCACAACAGGTACCAACAGTCGTCCAGGAGGTGGTTCTGATGGAACAGGAAAAGGCACTGGCAATCAAGGACAATCCAATGGAAATGTTGTGGAAGGAGGTACTTACGAACGTCGCCCACCAGGTACAGGTGGATCAGGCAATGGAGGTTCAGGTGGAGGGTCTTCTTTTAGCCTTTCAGGCTGGACATGGAATAGCAAACCACAAGTAGATGATGACTCAGACGAAACAGGTGTTATCAGATTTAGAATAAAAGTGGATTCCGATGGTATAGTACAAGTTGTAGAATTAATAGAAAGTACGGTAAGTCCTAGTGTAGCACAGCGTTACAAAAAGTCAGTACAGCGACTTACCTTTAGGCCAACATCTAGCGGAGAACGCCCAGACTTATCAGTAGGAACAATAACATTTAGAATTAACTCAAAGTAGTGTGGCAACATACTACTTTATTTTTTTGTTTATTATGACGTACCAAGAAACCATCGATTACCTGTATCAACTCCTTCCAGTATTTCATCGAGAAGGAAAAAAGGCATTTAAAGCCAATTTGACCAATACCATTAAGATTTGTGAGCATTTAGGAAATCCACAACAGCAATTCAAAAGCATTCATATAGCTGGTACAAATGGAAAAGGGAGTACCTCTCATTTTCTATCTTCTATATTACAAGAATCAGGCTACAAAACAGGTTTGTATACCTCGCCACACCTTAAATCATTTACAGAACGTATCAGAATCAATGGGAATGCTATTCCAGAGCAGGAAGTGATTAACTTTGTCGAACAAAATAATCCCTTTATTTTAGATTTAAGACCTTCTTTTTTTGAATGCACTGTTGGGTTGGCTTTCCAGTATTTCGCTCAACAGCGTGTCGATATTGCAGTAATAGAGGTAGGTTTAGGAGGACGTTTAGATTCTACCAATGTTATTACACCCGAATTAAGTTTAATAACCAATATTAGTTTAGACCATACAGATATCCTTGGCGATACCCTAGAGCTTATTGCCGCAGAAAAAGCAGGTATTATTAAGCCCAATATACCTGTGGTAATCTCAGAAAAACATCCTATTACCTCACAAGTCTTTAATAATAAAGCTCAACAAGAAAATACTATAATTGCCTATGCTACAGATAAATATCAAATGAATGACTATTCATTTGATGGTAAGTGTCTTACTATTGACATTAAAAACAAAGAAAGTGGGCAAATAACGCCATATAAGTCGGAGCTAGTAGGTCATTACCAGTTTCATAATATAATCGGAGTATTAAGAGCTGTGGATACGCTTCGTGAGCAAGGCTATGCCATTTCAGATGAAGCCCTATCAAGAGGGATTCAAAGAGTGGTCACCAATACCGGTTTGAAGGGTCGTTGGCAAAAACTAAGCGAATCACCCACGACTATCTGTGATACGGGTCACAATATAGCAGGAATAAGCGAAATTGTCGAAACCCTTCGTAAGATGGAATATCGACAATTATGGATGATACTAGGCTTTGTAAGTGACAAAGATATTACAGGTATTTTGCAATTACTTCCCAAAGAAGCCAATTTTATTTTTTGTCAAGCCAAAGTACCTAGAGCCTTTCAAGCTCAGGCACTTTCCGACTTGGCGAATGAGTTTGGTTTGAAAGGGCAAGTCATTACTGATGTGAATGATGCTTTAAATTTTGTTCGACAAAATTGTAAAACGTCAGACTTAGTATATATTGGAGGAAGTACTTTCGTTGTAGCCGACCTCGACGAGCTTTAATGGACGAAATAAAGGCTTTTTCAATAGAATAAGCAGGTAATATGTACCAGTAAAAACAAATAATCGATTCTCAGACGACTCATATATATTAAAAGAACGTTTTGAGCCTTGATAATCAGAATTTTAAATACCATTTTTTACCAAAAAAAATTAAGCAGTGGCAAGAAAAAAAGAGAAGAGATTTGTATTAAATCAAGTATTAGACAATGTTTTAGAGGAGAAAAAGCCTCTTTATGATATTATCAAGGGGAAATGGAATGAATTAGTATTTAAGAAACCAAATCCGTTAGTATTAGAGTTAGGGTGTGGTAAGGGAGAATATACTGTTGGCTTGGCTAGAATATTTCCCGATTTTAATTTTATCGGAATAGATATAAAAGGCGATAGAATTGCGGTAGGGGCAAAGACCGCAACAGATGAGGGTCTTACTAATGTAGCATTTCTGCGAACAAAGATTCATAACCTCGAAGATTTTTTTGGAGCCAATGAGGTTTCAGAAATATGGATTACCTTTCCCGACCCACAACCATTGGAGGGAGGTATCAAAAGAAGGCTTACTAACCCTCGATTTTTAGCAATGTATAGAAATGTATTAATTGAAGGAGGAACGTTACATCTAAAGACAGACAGCGAGCCATTTTTTGATTATTCTGTAGAGTCTCTCAAGCAAATGGGTGTAAAGAATTTTATTAGTACTAAAGACCTCTACAACTCTGAATATAATGATCGTCATCATGGGATTAAAACGAGGTTTGAAGAGATTTTTACGGCAAAAGGGTTTAAGATTAACTATTTGGCAACAGCATTTGCCACTCAGAATTGATTAAACAGATATGATTATTGGATAATTTTTTTTGTGAGATTCTCAAAGCCTTTTCTTGTATTGAATAGGTTGTACAATTGTCAAAAAAGCATAAAAAAAGGGGATACAATATCCCCTTTTTTTATTACTATATCATTAATAAATGACTATTTGCTAATAAGTTCTGCAAAGTATTTTACAGTTCTAACCAACTGGCTTACGTAGCTCATTTCGTTGTCATACCAGCTTACAGTTTTAACTAATTGTTTGTCACCAACAGTGATAACTTTAGTTTGAGTAGCATCAAATAAGCTACCGTAGCTAATACCTATAATATCGCTAGAAACAATTTCATCTTCTGTATAACCAAAACTTTCAGTTGAAGCAGCTTTAGCAGCGGCATTAATTTCGTCAACAGTTACAGTTTTGTTCAATACAGTAACCAATTCAGTTAAGCTACCAGTGATAGTAGGTACACGTTGAGCACCACCATCTAATTTACCTTTTAATTCTGGCAAAACTAAACCGATTGCTTTTGCAGCACCAGTACTGTTAGGGATGATGTTAGCAGCAGCAGCTCTAGCACGACGCAAATCTCCTTTTGGATGTGGAGCATCTAGTGTATTTTGGTCGTTAGTATAAGCGTGAACGGTAGTCATTGTTCCGATAGCAATACCAAAGTTATCGTTCAATACTTTTGCCATTGGAGCAAGACAGTTAGTTGTACAACTTGCACAGCTAATAACATCTTCAGAACCGTCTAGGATTTCGTGGTTTACGTTGAATACAATTGTTTTCAAGTCACCAGTAGCAGGAGCAGAGATAATTACTTTTTTCGCTCCAGCAGTAATATGTGAAGCTGCTTTGTCTTTGTCTGTGAAGAAACCTGTACATTCCAATACAACATCTACTTCATGAGCTCCCCAAGGAATATCTGTAGGGTTACGTTGAGCGTAAATCTTAACTTCTTCTCCGTTTACAATAATGCTATTATCAGTAGAGGTAACTTCTTGATTGAATCTACCTTGTGCACTATCGTATTTTAAAAGATGTGCTAGGGTAGAAGGACTTGTTAAATCGTTAATTGCGACAACATCAATACCTGGCATGTTGTAGATTTGACGGTAAGCTAAGCGACCGATACGACCAAAGCCATTAATTGCAACTTTAATTTTAGCCATTTTTTTATAAGGGATAATAGTTTAAACACTCTACAAAAGTAGTGGATATTGAGGCTATTTGCAAGGATATAGCAAAGAAGTTGAGAGGAAGAAAGAAAGAAAAATTCCATTTGAGTACCCGTAATACCCGTAAAAATAGATAAATGAAATTTAGTAGAATATGTCAATTAAATTAGCAGATACATTACAATCATTAGTATTATGCTAAAATAAATAGCTAATAAATTTAGTAAATAAGGTGAAATTACTAAAAATAATAGTGTATATGCTATGCAATACTATCGTACGAAACGATATATAAAACCAAACAGCACGATTAACCTAGAAAATAAAAACATACACTATTATAAAATAGTAAAGAGTTAGACAATATAAAGGAGTATTAAAAGCTGAAATGAATCTAGTAATACATAGATGGCAAAACAGGAATATATTCAACCTAAGAAGAGCTAATTCAAAAAAGCAAATAGGAGGTCATCGACACCCAAAATAAGCTCGTGTTGGCCCAAAAACAGGCCATTTATAAGGAAATACATGGATAACCTAGACATAAAAAACATTCTTTAAACAAAATAATTGAATAAAAACCTCTTATTACTGCACAAATAAGCTAGAAAAAACTAGGATTTTTCATTTTTTATCCTTTACTTTGTTTAAGAATAAATCCTTATTCACCGCATATCCTTGCTTCACTTAATCTGTATATCTTCGTATTTTTTCATGCCTTTTTTCTAGTACCATTTCAAATGGTATTTCCATAAAACGTATTCAAAATTTTATTTTGAATACCCAATCCCCTCTGGAATTAAGAATCTATAACTCTCTCAAAATCAAACTCATAAATATATCCTCCTCAAGTTATATTTTAAGATGTATTTAATATCTTATTTTTCAGAAAATCTTCATTTTTTAGTCACAAAAGCTTCTTTAGCCTCCACTTTATATCTGGTTGTACTCTGATTTTACCACTACAAAATGTAAAATATACCCTCGAAATATGCTTACTTTGCAGTCAAATAAAAAATAAGTGTTAACATTATCTAATGGAAAATTTAAGAGAAATTATTGAAAAGGCTTGGGATGATACCAGCCTCCGCTCTAATGCCGAAACTAAAGAAGCTATTGAATTGGTAGTAGACCAAGTTGATAAAGGTCTTCTAAGAACAGCTCAACCCAATGAAGATGGTTCTTGGACAGTAAATGACTGGGTGAAGAAAGCCATTGTAATGTATTTCCCAATTCGTCAAATGGAAGTACAAGAGGTAGGTATATTTGAATTTCATGATAAAATGAAACTCAAAACAAATTATGCAGGCCTTGGAGTAAGAGTTGTTCCTCCAGCAGTTGCCCGTTATGGAGCATATCTTGCGAAAGGTGTTATTATGATGCCTTCTTATGTCAACATTGGTGCTTATGTAGATTCTGGTACTATGGTCGATACATGGGCTACAGTTGGTAGCTGTGCTCAAATCGGTAAAGATGTTCACTTGAGTGGCGGCGTTGGTATTGGAGGAGTACTAGAGCCACCACAGGCAGCTCCAGTAATTATTGAAGATGGAGCCTTCATTGGCTCAAGATGTATTGTTGTTGAAGGTGCTAGGGTAGGCAAGAGGGCCGTTCTTGGTGCTGGTGTGACTATTACTGGTAGTTCAAAAATCATTGATGTTACTGGTCCAGAACCTGTAGAATACATTGGTTATGTACCTGAAAATTGTGTTGTAATTCCTGGAGGATATACTAAAAAATTCCCCGCAGGCGAATACAATGTTCCATGTGCTTTGATTATTGGTAAAAGAAAAGAAAGTACTGATTTAAAAACATCTTTAAATCAAGCTTTAAGAGAAAACAACGTAGCTATCTAAGCTATCTTTATACCACAATCTAAAAGGGATTCGCTAATAACTCGGCGAATCCCTTTTTTAATTGACTTTCTAGCATTACAGAGTGAACGAATACCTCACTAATTTTTTCAAAATCTAATCCTTACTTAATTCCAATTGAGTTTAATTGATTTCTTTACTCCCAATATCACTATAACCATACTAGTCAGTGCTAATCTTTGTACTTAAATCTCTCTCATTCTATACAACAATATATTTTAGGTCATTTTTACAGGCTTCAGTATTTAGTTAGCTAGTATCATTATATCTCGGGCTTTCAGGGCATGATACAATAGGGGATACCTTAGCTAAATAATATGCCAAATCTTTGTTTTTAGCAACGATCTATTACTGGTATGAGTATTGGTACCATTCTTACTATTTCATGCTAATTATAGCCTATAAATAGTTTTGTTCAGCTCCCAACACATACTTTATCCATTCTAAGCACAAAACTTCAACAAGCAAGATGATACTAGATATTACTACGATTATATGCTTGATAATTAACCAGATACATCTTGTATATACAGGATGTATCATTATGAAAAAATCATGTATATACAAGATAGTAGTATATAATAGGCTCTAAATAGTGTTTTGACTGGAGGGAGGTAAGGCAACTAATTAGATAGTATCAGCAATCTAACTTTGTTTCTAATACAAGTATGATGCTCGGTAATTAAAGCTATTTTAGGCTTTGTGATATTCTTCTTGCATTTTTGTATTTAGAAATACGATTTCAAATAAATTAACAACTTATGGAAGAACAAACACAACGTGTCCAACTGGGCAAATACAACAGATTAGAAGTTATTAAAGAACTTGATTTTGGCTTATATTTAGATGGCTTTGAAGACGAAATCCTCATACCTCGTTCGTATGTACCAGAAGGAACTAAAATAGGAGATTTCCTAGATGTATTTATTTATAGAGATTCTGAAGACCGCCTTATTGCTACCACTTGGAAACCTTTTGCTCAGGTAGGTGATTTCGCTTATTTAGAAGTAAAAGACGTAACCAAACTTGGGGTATTCCTTAACTGGGGTTTGGTAAAGGATTTATTACTTCCGTTTGGTGAACAAACTCATAAAATGGCCGTAGGACGAAAGTATTTAGTAAAGATATATGTAGATGAGCAAACTGAAAGAATCGTGGCTTCAGCGAAGATAGATAGATTCTTGGCCAAAGAGGTTGACTTACAAGTGGGACAAGAAGTAAACATTATTCCTTACGAATATACAGATTTAGGAATTAAGGCTTTGATAAACGAAAAATATATAGGTGTTATCTATAAATCAGAAGTCTTTAAAAAGATTGAACTGGGTACTCCAACCAAAGCATATGTAAAAAAGCTTAGAGAAGACAGTAAAATTGATTTAACATTGGAAATTCAGGGTTACGACAGAATACACATTTGTAAACAAACGATAATTAACAAACTTAAACTAAATCAAAATACACTTCCATTCAATGACAAGACAGATGCAAGTATCATTTATGATAATTTAGAAATGTCAAAGAAAGATTTTAAGAAAGCTATTGGGGGATTGTTAAAGGAAAAGCTTATTGAAATCACAGAAGAGGGTATTTCACTTTTGTAAACTATCATTTCTCATAAAGGATACAGGTGTAAACTACTATTTCGTGAATTACATTTGTATTTAATCTTTATTGTAAATACATTTGTGATATATAATTGTTACAAATAAATTACAACTGTAAAAGCATTCAACATTGAAACAAATGTAAATAGATGGACTTGAATAAAAAAATAGAACAGATTATTGTAGATAAAGGGATGTCTCCTAGTTTCTTTGCAGATGCTATCGGAGTTCAAAGAAGTAGTATTTCTCATATACTTTCTGGGAGAAATAAGCCAAGTTTGGATATTATCCAGAAAATATTGAAGATTTTCCCTGATATTAATAGAGATTGGCTACTTTTTGACACTGAAACACCTAATTTCCAACAGCCTCAAAACTCGCCACAATCAATTTATAATCAGAGAGTTACGAGCAATATACCTCAAGATACAACACCGCGAGAATCGTTTAAAACTCAGCAGCTTGATGAACGTCCTACTCAGAATCCTTTAAGAAGAAAGATAGAAAGGCCCGTGGTTCCTCCATCAAATTCTCCAGAGCCTTCTGGAAAACAGATAGAACGTATTGTGATATTCTATACTGACGGAACTTTTATGGAAAGTAAACCAATCGGTTAAAATCAACGGTATTATAATACAATCAAGATAATATCATATTTTGGTAACAATGCCATTTATTCCAATTTGTATAAAAGGAATAAATGGCATTGTCTTATTATACCTATTTTACAAGGGTATACTCATTAATCAAATGGCTTTTGCAAATTGTATTTTTCTCATAAGGCCAATATTTATTATACTCTATTTTATAGTATTATTTTATCCAGTGTCAAGAAAGAAATCATTGCTAGTATTAGGGTTAATTCAACAGATTTAAGGCTTATATCAATTATTATTTTCAACAGAATAATGGCCTTGCTATATGCCAAAAATCCCTAGCTAGCTTATAAATAGACAATGTAGCATTGATAATTTGAATGGATAAAGCATTCGGTATTGGCGAATCTATTCACTAGCTAATAGGTAAATTTTACTGACTCCTAAGCTAAATTTCTAGCTCTTTTAAAAGTATTAATAAGTGCTTTCTGGTACCAAAATCTATCCAGAAACCTCAAATATTGTAATTTAAGATTACTTTTTATCCTACTAAAACTAGTTATCTAAGCCTTTTTAAACTTATAATATCCATAGTTAGTAGTTATTTACGATAAATAAATGAGGTTATGTTTACATATTTGCTCTCTTATACTCCAATGTCTTTTGATACTTATGGGATTATCTCTTTAGTATTATCCCAATTATTACCAGTAAGCATACCCTCAAATAGGAGGTGTATTAGTCATTTTAAGGGCAGGAGAGGTGCAAAAAACCACAAATCAATGCTAGCGTTTAACCACAAATAAATAAAGGCTTAAAACTAAAATTGTATAAATAAATAAGAGGTTAGGGAAGGAGGAAAAAAGAATAATAATAGGGGAGTATAAAATTATAATTATTTAATTTTATATTTTTTATCATTATCATTTATCTCTTTCCCAGTTTGCTTACCTTCTATCCCTTTCCAATAATTAGGTCTTTATCTATAAGCCCTACCTACCCATATCATCATAGAGCTATATATTATTTTAAGCTCTCTCATACCACTTTATACTTATTTAGCGCCCTCATAACAATACAACAATCTGACTATAAGGCACTTAACCTATTTTATTAACTAATAACTACACTCAAAATTCTTCTTTTTTATCGTGAAAAACAGCAATTCAGTAAACTGTTCCACGTGGATATATAAACACCTGAATATCAACTAGTTACATATTGGGTAAATTATATATTTAAACGACAAATATCCGTGATAAATATAACAAAAACATTGATTTAATATTTTATTGGGAAATATTCTTGTTTGGTAATTATCAATAGCTCAGAATAGGCTAACTTGCAGTTATTTTAGATAAACAACATTCATTACTGAGATACATGGAAAAATTGGATTCACTTAATCAGGTTGCATTATTTCATAAAACATTTAAAGCTCCTATATTAGCGACCCCACAAATACCTGCTGCAGAGAGAACAAGCCTTAGGGTAAGTCTTATTGCTGAAGAATTAAAAGAACTAGAAGAAGGTATTAAGAATAATGATATTGTCGAAATTGCAGATGCTTTGTGCGATATTCAATATGTACTTTCGGGGGCAGTATTAGAGTTTGGCTTGGGCGATAAATTTGTGGCACTATTTAACGAAGTACAACGCTCTAATATGAGCAAGGCTTGTAGTACTCTGGAAGAAGCCGAGCAGACTATAAAATTCTATTTTGATAAAGATGGTACAGAAGCTTATATTCAAGAGGATGGCGACAAGTACTTGGTATACCGTAGAGCCGATAATAAAATCCTAAAATCGGTCAATTATTCACCAGCGAATCTTGAAGCGATTCTCCAGTAACTCCGGGCGTTCATGAACTGATTCATGGACGCTTTTTTGATTTTTTAGACAAAATTCATCATTCCTCAGAAATGAATATTCTGGATAATAGTACTGATAATTTTAAATACGCGATTCTCAGGCGATTCAAAATTTTACTATTTCTGGGCTATTTTTGATATAATTATATGAAATACAATAACTATTAAGTGGATTCAAGTAGAGATACTTGCAGAGTACTTAATGTTATTAAGAAGAGTACTAATGCAAGCTACTACTCCGTAAAGTACTGTAAATAAGGTCATTTCTATAAAAATATAAATGTTTTATAATTTATATTATGTTAAATATAACTTTGAAAAAATAAGACTCTCCTGTAAATCCTTGATTGAAAGAATACTTTTATGTACAAAAAAAATCCGTAAGCGTAACGCTTACGGATTTTTTAATTAATAATTTGTCAGAACAGACTATTCTCCTAATTCCTTCAATTTATCTTCCATTTTCAAAACTCGGTACAATTGCTTCAAGTTTTCTTTTACTTCATCTTCTTTTTTGATTGAGTAAGCTTTTTCAAAGAAATTTAAAGCCTCTTTAAATTTCGCATCTCTTGTTGCTTCAGCGGCTTTACCATCTTTCTTATACTCATCCATTGCCATGTCGCCTACTTTCTTGTTCAATACAACAGCTTCGTTAAAAGCAATAACACCTAAGTTGTAGTTTACATCGTAGTTATTTGGATCAGCTTTCAAAGCTTTGTCGTAGTTTACTAAAGCCTGAGCTTTGGCTGCTTTTTGTTTTTCTTGCAATTCGTTCAATTTAGCAGTCAATTCAGCTACATTACCCGATGCAGAAGCTTTCTTAGCCAATTCAGCATTCAAATTTTCTAATTCAGCTTTTTCAGCATCTCTTTGCTTAGTAATTTCAGCAATTTGTTTTTTTGTTGCTACAGCCGATTTAGGGTCTTTTTTGATTTTATCAGTTAATCTTTTGATTTCTGATTCAAAAGCGTCTACTTTATCTTTTTGAGCAGCGATTTTCTTCTTCACTCCTTCTGTGTCATTCTCAGCTAACTTATCTTTGATTTCACGAATCTCAGCATTGTATTGTTCAGCTTTATTGTCAAAAAGAATTGCCAAGTTAAGTACAGTCTGAACATTAGATGGGTCTTTATTAACAACCGATTGTAAATCTGCAATAGCAAGGTCGATTTTTTTGAACGCCAAGTACAAGTTGATTTTCTCGTTTTTCAAATCCTTGTTTTCAGGGTGCAATTGGATACCTTTTTCTAATGTGGCTAATGCTTTTTCTTCGTTTTTCTCATCTTTATAGATTTGAGTCAAACTGTAGAAAATACCTGGGTCTTTACCTCCTAAAGCGATGAATTTCTCAAAACCAGTTTTTGCAGCACTTTCATCTTTGGCCATTTGTCCAATAATACCTGTATACATGGCAGCAGTAGTATCTTTTGAACTTACTTGAGAAGCCATTTGTAAGTCTTTCAATGCTCCAACATAATCTTTGGCTTGGTATTTAGCAATACCTGCATTCATAAATGCACCGTAGAGTTTCAGCCCATCTCCTTCTGCTTTACCTTCTTTAGAATAAGTAACATCTAAGAATTTTTTAGCAGCAGCAGCTACAGAACCCTCTTTGCCATCTTTAACATCTAATGAAATAGCTTTTTTCAAAGAAGCAACAGCCGTAAACGCTGCATCAGGTACTTGATTGGTCAACTCGGCATCTTGTGAGTTAGCTAAATCTAAATAAGCTTCGGCTCTTGTCAACCATGTTTTTGCTTTTACTGAATCTTTTTTAGTAATGGCCTCGTCTGCTTTTTTTCTAGCTTCTAAAATCGTTTTACGTTGAGCTTCCAAAAGCAACTTGTCTGTTTGTGCATAAGTTGCTCCTCCTGTCATCACAACTGTAAAAAGAGCAAATGTTAGTTTTCTCATTGTTTGGTAAATGGTTTGGTTTTAAAAAAGTAAAATAGCATATCAAAGAAAATGCTATTTTGGCAAATTTGCCTCTAGTTGTACTATAAAAAGACAAAAAATTTATAAAAATTTAGGCAGAAAAAGGCTTATCCCCTATTCTGCCTAAATTACTCATGACTACGCTTCAGAATTTCCTTCTGTATTCTCTGTGTTTTCAGGCTTTACGATAACTTCTGGGTCTGTTTCAGTAACTTCTTCTTCTGGATCTTTTACAATTTTAGTTACAGAAGAAATTTCATCTGACTCATTTTTCAAACGAATTAACTTAACACCCTGAGTATTACGGCCCATTACACGCAAATCAGCTACTGCAATACGAATCAAAATACCTGCTTTAGTAATAATCATCAGGTCGTTATTATCGTTTACTTCCTTGATAGCTACCAAGTTACCTGTTTTATCGGTAATATTTAAGGCTTTTACCCCTTTACCACCACGGTTGGTTAGGCGATAATCTTCAACATCTGAGCGTTTACCAAAACCTTTTTCAGATACTACCAAAAGCTGTTGAGTTTCTGGATTTTCGATACATACCATACCAATTACTTTTTCTGTTGGTATTTCTTCGTCGAGCCAGATACCTTTTACACCAGCTGCCGAACGCCCCATCGGACGAACACGGCTTTCTTCAAAGTGTACAGCTCTTCCTGAGTTGGTAGCAATAATAATATGGTTGTTACCATTGGTTAAGGCTACATCCAATAGTCTGTCGCCTTCACGAATTGTTACTGCAATGATACCATTTTGACGAGGACGAGAGTACGCTTCAAGTGAAGTTTTCTTGATAGTACCGTCTTCTGTACACATCACAATAAAATTATTATTGATATAGTCGGCATCAGTAATTGATTTTACATTGATTACTGAGCGAATAGAATCGCCGCTTTCAATATTCATCAAGTTTTGGATAGGTCGACCTTTAGCATTTTTTGAACCTTCAGGCACAGCATATACTCTGAGCCAGAAACACTTACCTCTTTCTGTAAAGAACAACAACCAGTTGTGCATGGTTGCTGTAAATAAGTGTTCGGTATAATCGTCGTCTTTAGTAGCTACTGCACGTGAGCCTACACCACCACGTCCTTGTGCTTTGTACTCTGAAAGAGGGGTTCGTTTGATATAGCCTTGAGCCGAAACAGTAATCAGCATTTCGTCATCAGCAATCATATCTTCTACCGAGAATTCATCGTCGGTCATGTTGATTTGAGTACGACGCTCGTCACCATAACGTTCTTTGATTTCCTTCAATTCAGCTTTGATAATTTCTAGCTGACGCTCTGGTCTTGCCAAAATATCCTCTAAATCCTTGATTTGTCGTTGGATTTCTTCGTATTCAGCAATAATCTTGTCACGTTCCATGCCAGTTAAGCGTTGGAGACGCATTTCAAGAATTGCTTTTGCTTGAATATCCGACAAACCAAAGGTAGAAGTTAAACCTTGTTGAGCAGCATTTGGATCTCTTGACTCACGAATCAATTTTATCACTGCATCGAGGTTGTCGAGGGCAATAATAAAACCTTCTAAGATATGAGCTCTTTTTTGAGCTTCTCTCAAATCATACTGTGTACGACGAACGATTACTTCGTTGCGGTGTTCCACAAAATAGTGAATCAAGTCTTTCAAATTCAATGTCATTGGGCGACCTTTCACCAAGGCAACATTATTGACACTGAAAGAAGATTGTAAAGCCGAATACTTATACAAGTTATTGAGTACTACGTTTGGAACGGCATCGCGCTTGAGGTCAAATACCACACGCATACCTTGACGATCCGACTCATCACGAATTTCGGAAATACCTTCAATTTTTTTATCGTTTACGAGGTCGGCACATTGCTTAATCAAGGAAGCCTTATTGACCATATATGGAATTTCGGAAACGATAATTTGCTCTTTCCCTGTTTTTGAGGTTTCAAAAGTAGCGTTACCTCTTACCACAATACGTCCACGGCCTGTTTCAAAAGCATTTTTGATACCCTGAACACCATAAATAGTACCGCCTGTTGGAAAATCGGGAGCTTTTACATACTCCATCAATTCAAGAATAGTAATATCACGGTTATTGATATAAGCCTCGATACCGTCTACAACTTCGCTCAAATTATGAGGAGCCATATTGGTAGCCATACCTACAGCAATACCCGATGTACCATTCAATAGCAAGTTGGGGATTTTGGCAGGAAGTACGGTAGGTTCTTCTAAGGAATCATCAAAGTTGGGTTGAAAATCAACTGTTTCTTTGTTAATATCGCCCAGTAATTCTTCCGCAATTCTTTTCAAGCGAGCTTCCGTATAACGCATTGCTGCCGGGAAATCACCATCGATAGAACCAAAGTTTCCTTGTCCATCCACTAATGGATAACGCAAAGACCACTCTTGAGCCATACGAACCATGGTATCGTACACAGATGAGTCGCCATGAGGGTGATATTTACCTAAAACTTCACCAACGATACGGGCTGATTTCTTATAGGACTTATTATAATTAACGCCCAATTCGTCCATACCATAGAGTACTCTTCGATGAACAGGTTTTAATCCGTCGCGGACATCAGGTAGGGCACGGGAAACGATTACGGACATTGAATAGTCAATGTACGCTCCCCGCATTTCGTCTTCAATGTTGATGGGGATAATGTTACTAAATTGTTCTGACATATTATTTGATTACGAATTTGGGACATTTAGACACTGGCCTGAAAGTACATCTGTTCACGCATAAAAATGCCTACACATCCTTTCAATCAAGGTAAATATTACGGAAATTTACGCTTCCATATCAATGGACTAAATACCAAAAATTAGCCTATTTATACAAATTTCGTGAATTTTTTGGGGGTTTGCAAATCTCAGAGAAGAATGTATCCTACCTGTTATAGCATTTTAATAGGAATCTAATTATTGGTACAACAATTGACATATTTGGGGCGTTATTGAGTATCTCATTTTAAAGTAATTACTGTTTTTTTGGGGTTTATTACCTCTATAACGTTATCTCGTTTAGATAATTTTGTAGCTTTACCGAAAATATATAACCATTCTATTTCATGTCAATTCTCAAATATATAAAAGGCCTTTTCTTGCTTGTCATTTTTTTACTAGGAAGCTCTTCTTTTGTTACCTCGGCTTCTGTCCAAGAGCATCAGTATGACTTTCAAAGTAAAAAGAAAAAACATAGAGCCAAACACGATAAAGAGCTATATGACTATAAAAGTCGTCAAAACGCTCAAAATCAACGTATCCAATCTACTGGAGATATTCCTCAAAAAGCTTTTGATATTTTACGATATGTTAAAGAAAATGGCCGCGCCAAAGAAGGTTATGTGGGTGGCAGAAAGTTTAGTAATTACGAAAAATTACTTCCAACAGAAGACGAAAAAGGTCAAAAAATCGTATATCAAGAATGGGACGTAAACCCCAAAATACAAGGGAAAAATCGTGGTGCTGAAAGAATGGTAACAGGCTCAGATGGAAAAGCCTATTATACATCTGACCACTACCGTACTTTCCAATTAATTCCTGCAAAACAGTTACAACACTAAAAATACTATGGCTAATTTCAAAATTCTCAGTGACTTGTGTACAAAAATATCAGACCACAAAACTTTAGTTGTAATGGTGGATGGCGAATTAAACACAACTGTTAAAGAGTTTTATACTAATATCGCAGCAAGCTTAAAATTTCCTGAAGAATTTGGGGCTAACTTAGATGCTTTCGACGAAATGATTAATGACTTAGAATGGCTCAGCGAGAAAAATATTTTCTTGGTTTTTAGAAATTATGATGAGTTCTTATCAGAAGAGAATGATGAGTTACGTGAAATTATCTTGACAATACTGGATGATGCAGCCGAAGAATGGCGACGAGATGATGACCTTAAATCTATTAAGATATTGATTGAACCTTCAGAGCTGGGGGTAGATGATTTAGAAACAATTGGTATTACTTACGAAGATGAAGCATAAACATGTGTCATTCCTAATTGAGTGAATGGGTGATTACCTTATCTTAGATACGTAATATTGTGTGCCTAAAATAATATCAAAAAAAGCGGTCGAAAAAAAATTTTCGACCGCTTTTTTTGATAAATAGTTGGAGAATAATCTTAGTTCCAAAATTCGGGATAACTCATGTTTACTATTTATTTAATTCTAATTTTTGATTTATTCCTTTTTCTATCATTGGTAAACCTTCTGTCATCCAAAGTGGTGCAGGTGCATCTTTCAAATAATGGTCAAAGAACTGATACATCCGCTTGGCAAAATCCTTCCTATTTTTCCGAAGGGTTAATCCATGCTTTTCGCCATTGTAGTTCAACATCCAAACAGGTTTATTCAATCGCTTCAGGGCTGCATAATATTCAATACCTTGATACCATGGCACAGCACCGTCATCGTCGTTATGCATCATCAATAATGGGGTTTGTACTTTAGGTGCAAAAAACAGTGGTGAGTTTTCTACATATTTATCAAACTTTTCCCAAAGTGTCCCTCCTATTC
Source organism: Flectobacillus major DSM 103 (assembly GCF_000427405.1). Lineage (NCBI taxonomy): Bacteria > Pseudomonadati > Bacteroidota > Cytophagia > Cytophagales > Flectobacillaceae > Flectobacillus > Flectobacillus major. The sequence continues at coordinate 1,911,118 of NZ_KE386491.1, read as the reverse complement.
TCGACTGTGTTCTTTCGTACTGAGCTTGGCGTAAAAGTCCTGAGTCCCAACGAATACCACCATAAGCACTTGTCATATTTGAAACGGGAGCACCAGCTTCGGCAGCTCTGAAGATATTTGTTTGTGTTACAAGGTAGGCTGTTTGATAGCCTCCCCAGCTATGCCCCGAAATTCCGATACGGTCTTTGTTGACAAATCCTTGACTAGTCAATTTTTCGACTCCCGGAATAATACAATTATAAGCATTTTTGCCAGGCTCTCCTACTGTATAAATTATATCAGGCACAAATACAATATAGCCATTTGATGTAAAATAAGAATAGTTGATATACGACCGAATTGGAGCAGGAACAATATGATTGTGAAGGTTATCAGAATTGCGTTCGTAATAATACACAATCATTGGATACTTTTTATTTGCATCAAAATTTTCGGGCTTATACAATAATCCTTGCAATGGCTTGTTGTCGATAGACTGCCAATTTACCAACTCAACTGTCCCCCATAAATATTCTGCTTGTTGAGGGTTAGCTTCTGAAACCTTTTGTACGGTTTTGTACGATAGATCCGATAAATAGATATTAGGGAATTGTTGGAAGTTTTGTTTCGTAAAGATTATCTTATCCGACTGCTTAGCTTTGATTGGGTTTGAAAACATACAAGCCTCTTCAACTAATTTTTTAGTTTCCCAGACACCTTTAGCATTTACTCCAAGTTTGGCGTATCCCTCCGACTTGGTAGTTTCATTAAAAGTAGTAACTAATCGTAGGTCGACGAATTTGCTATCGGTATCCAGATTTACGGCTCTCATTCTAGTCTTCGACAACCGCCCGAGAGTCGCTTGTACGGGTTTAGATGCTAGAAAAGGGTCAAATAACCAAATGTCAAAGCGTTCATAAAGGGCTAAAAGGGGCTTTTCTTGGTCATTTAGCCATCCTGCCATACCATACGACGGTGGTAGGTCGGGGTGGTCGTCGTCCTCTTCGTACCACTTAATCGCCTTATTATCAGTTAGTTTTACTAATTTATCCATCTTAACAGAGTAACTAAACCAAGCTGTATCAGAAAGTGACCACCAAGTGACAAAATTTGCGTTTGGAGACAAACTTGGCATTCCTTGTAATGCCTTTGCAATTTGTTTTTTAGACCCATCATTCAAATTAAAGAGATACACATCTCTTTTGGTATTCCAATCCCAATGTTCTTGTGAATAAGGTACATCGGTGGTCATCAATAATATATCATTAGCAATCTCTTTATCTAAACTTACCTGTGGAATATCTTTTGTTCCAATCTGAGTCACCTTCATATCTATCAAATTGAGATATGCCAAATATGAGCGTTTTTTATCTTCCTCCAAAGTAACCTTTTGTTGGGTTTGGAGTTTTTTATCTTGCCAATGCCAAACTTCTACATTGACAATCTCTTCGGCCAACAAACTCGTGTCTTGTACTATAGGACGAGGATTTGTTCCAAAAAACAGCCTTTGTCCATTTTTAGAAAACTTAGGCTGATAATTCTCGCTAAGTAGCCATCCAGCTGGTGCAAAGCTCTGAGACTCATCGACAACCTTTTGAGCGGTAGTCATACCACTTTTCCAATAAAAGAGCTTTGGTAACCTAACGAGTGTCTTGGCATTGGTATCAAGGTCGGCAATAAACGCTACCTGATTGGCATCTTGGGAAAGACTTAGCTTTTTGAATTTTCCTTTTTCCTGAAAAACACTTTGGAGATTTCCTGTGGCTACATCATAAACATAAACGCCCGATAGTAAAGTAGAATCATTGCCAGTGGTGCTAAAAACTATTTTTTGACCAAACTTAGAAAAATCATATTCTGTTACAAAGCCAAACTCAACTTTGGTTTGTCCAGTAAGTTTTTGTACAACTAATTTATAACCATTGGTTTCCGATTCCTTCTTAGCTTTACCTTTAGGAGTAGCATTTTTTCCAACAATAGATTCTGTTTGGTAAGCCACCCATGAAGCTTGTTTTTCTGGTAATTTAACCGAAACAATATTTGGGATTTTGGTAAGGACTCCCGTCTTTAAAGCATAAATAGCCAAAGAGTCTTTGGGCATATCCTCCTTTTTTTTCTTTTTGCGTTTCAAGTCTTTCAGCAAAGCTAGTTGAGGTTTTATCTTAAAAACAGCAAATTGCGAATCGTCGGTAAGCGTTATATCGGCACCTCGTCTTACAGAATCCTCTTTGGCTGTTTTGGTAGTATAAATTACAACACGACCATCACCTTCTTGGGGGTTCAAGGCATAAACAATATGATTGCCGTCGGGCGAAATTTGTTTATCAGGAATTTCTTTCCATCCATCATACACATCATGAGTTAATTTTTTCTTGGCATTGGGAGGCAAGCTTTGAGGCTGTTGGGCATACGCAGATAACGATGCCAGCAGGAACACTGCGGCGTACAGGGGTTTCTTCATTGATGAATTGGTTTTTAGGAATGAGGTAATTATCTCATTTCGATTTGTTGATTATTACTATTGGTAATTATTCAAGTGAAAATAATAGCTAAAGGCTCATTATCAAACAAAAATCAAATGTGTTTATAAAAGAAAATGTGACCCGATAAATCGGGTCACATTGCTACTGTTATACTATGTAAGCCTACTAGCTTAGCTATATCTTTTAGACGATTCTCTGATTTTGAGTTCTGTTTTCAAAACCCTTACTTGTGGTTTATAAAACTCTTCGCCATCTTCTATTTGGTTTATTAATAGTGAAGTAGCCATTCTACCTATTTCGGCTGTGGGCTGAGCCACGCTACTCAGGGTTGGTGTGATTAGTGAGCAGATAGGTTCGTCGTTGAAACTTACGACAGCGACATCTTCTGGAATTCTAATACCTTTTGCTTTTAGTGCCATGATTGAACCTACTGCTAGGCGGTCGCTTACTACAACAAGTCCATCGGGGATTTCATTGAGTTCGGCCAACTGCGTAGTTAGAGCTATGGCTTTTTCTAAATTATACTCACCATGAACAATCAATGCTTCATCTACTTGAATACCTGCATCTTTTAGTGCTTTTTTGTACCCTTCTAATCGTTGGTTACTTACCGTTACATTTTTAGGCCCTGCCAAAATCGCAATTTTTTTACACCCATTATCTAGTAAATGTTGTACGGCTTCGTAGGCAGCTCCAACATTATCAACCATCACTTTGGATACATCTATTTCAACAGCATCTCTGTCGAAAAATACCATTGGAATACCTTTTCTTTGTAAACGCTTGAGGTGTTCGTAATTAGAAGTTTCTTGCGACAGCGAAATAATAAACCCTTCTACCTGCCCTCGTGATAATGTTTGGAGGTTGATTAATTCTCGTTCGTAAGATTCACCAGTTTGGGTAAGTAATAGGCTATACCCACGATGAAAGGCTTCTGCTTCTATACCTTTTACTACCGCCGAAAAGAAATGGTAGCCTAAGTCAGGTACAATAACACCTAATGTTTTGGTTCTACTTTTTACCAAACTCGTAGCTAACACGTTGGGCTGGTAGTCCCACTCCTTTGCCAAGTCAAGCACGGCCTGTCTGGTTTCAGGCTTGATATCTGGCATATCTCGAAGAGCTCTGGAAACCGTTGCAACAGAAATATTTAATTGCCTTGCTATATCTTTAATTGTGACTTGATGAGCCATTGAAAATTTGTGTATAAAATGATACCAATAAATAAACAAATATAAACAAGATTATGTATGATTCTATCCTTGAAGCGTAACTTTTGCACGAGTACAAACCCCTCCTATTGGTGGGTTAAACTTGGATACAGTTACCTGAACTTCGTCGATATTAGGATACACCTCTCTAACCTTTTCGATAATCAGTTGTCCGATGTGTTCAAGAAGTTTTGCCTTTATTTTCATAACTTCTGCTATAATATTATAAAGGTCTACATAGTTTACGGTAGCTTTTAGTTGGTCTTTTTCGGCAGCTTCACTAAAGTCGGTGGTAATCTGAATATCGATTTGGTATCTATTTCCCATTTTCCTTTCCTCTTCATAAAAACCATGATAGGCAAAAAACTCTAAACCTTCTAATGAAATTGTTCCCATTGAAATTATCTTTTTAAAAGTACAAAAAAAAGTCAGGTAGTTTCCTACCTGACACAAAACTATACATATTGTTTGGGTATCAAGGCAATACTTTATGGGGCTTAGACAATAGTAAATTTTACAAAATCAACTTGATTGGCTGTTAAATTTCTATTATTCATTCGCTCAGTTATTAGAACGAATCAAAAAAAGAACCTCCCCCATTATTGATACTACCAGGATTGTCTTTTTTAAATTCCTCCATTACCGACGAAACCGTTGGCAAGCCTAAGTCTTTGCCATCTGTCAATTTTTTAGGACGTTTTGTGGACTTAGCCTCTTTTATCAGACTTTCGGTATTGTCTTGAATCGTTGAGGTTTCCTCTTTAGACGACTCCTCTGCTTCAGCCTCTTCATGCGTTGTTTCATATTCGAGGGTAGTTGTCTCCATAAAGTCTTGCTGTAAAATAGCCGACAACGTTGGCAACTCTGCTTCTTCATCATCTCTGTCTGAAGGCTCGGCCAAATGCTTTTCTTCGTTGTGAACAATAGCCGAAACTGTTGGAAGCTCGTCATTCTCATCGTCAAAATCATTGGCGGGTTCAAACTCTACCAAAGGAAGTTCTTCGGCAGGTGACTCGTCGGTAGCAACTTCTGTTGCTAATGGAACAGCATGAGCTTGTTCTGGAACAGGTTCAGTAATCGGCTCGATAGGTACGTCGATACTGCTTGGTTCTACGACAGTCGCAACGCTTGTACGTTCTTCAAACTTCGCTACCTTATCGAGAGTATCGGTAGCAAATTTTTTCAATTCTTGAACTAACAAATCTTTGTAACGTTCCAGAGCTTTGGTATCACGCTCAAAACTTTTCAGTTTATTATCGGCATCTTCTACCAAGTAAGTGGCCTTGCTTTCAGCATCGGTAACGGTAATATTGGCATTTCTGCGGGCTTCATTAGCAATAGCATCGGCTTCGATACGAGCATTTTCGATAATTTTTGTAGCTTCTACCTTGGCTTCATCTACAATCTTGGCAGCTTCGGCATAGGCTTTATCATTAATCTCTTTCTGAGCATCTTCGGCTACTTTTAGGGTTTTGAACAAACTTGTCTCTATTTCTTTGACACGATTAACCTCTTGTTCAGCTTTGTCTAATTGCTGTTTGGTCACTCTTACTTCTTCGGCAACACGCTCCCATTCTTGCGAAAGGGATAATAAAAATGCGTCAACCGATTCGGTATCATATCCTCTAAAACTTTTATCAAAAGTATGCTGTCTGATTTCTAAGGGAGTAATTCTCATATCTGTATTTTATTAATAAATCCTAAGCAATTTACTTAGGACAAAAACACGTAGGATGTCTGCTTCTACAAAGGTATCAATTAATATAGTTATTTATTCGCTATTTATGCACTCGAACCGTCTTTTTATGAAACTTTTTCTTTTATTTGCCATACTGATACCTTTTTATCGTCGGACGAAGATATTAAAAGATTTTCATATTCAGACCATAGCAGTTTATTGATAGATGTTCCATGCCCTGCATGTCTGGCTCGGTCAATTACTTTGAGCAACTTAAATGTTTGAGCGTCCCAAACTTTAATAGATTTGTCCATGCTACAGGTAGCAAATAATTTACCATCTGAGCGATAACAAATATCGTTGATAGCAAACAAGTGTGCAACTATATCTTGATGAATAGTATAGTTATCACTTACCTTCCAAACCTTCAAGTGTGCATCTCGACTACCACTCAGCAAAAATTGATAATCTGGAGAATACTTTACCGTAAAAACGGAATTTTGGTGAGCTTGAATAATATGCTTTAAAGTTAAATCACTCAAATCAAAAATCTTGATAGTAAAATCGCTGTAGGCTACCGCCAATTCGTTGGTAAAAGGATTAATATCTATACTCCGAACACTTTTATCAGAAGCCTTGATATGTTTTTTTACTAGAAAAAGAGCTACATCCATTACCACAACTGTTCCATCTGAAAGCCCAACAAAGGCACTATTGTCATGAATCTTTATAACGAATATAGACGATGAGGTAATCTTTACCGACGATAATTCTTTTTTATTTTTGGCATCTATCAGGTGGATACCATCAAAATTTTGGCCCACCCACAAGTGTTCCCGCTGTGAATCAAAGCAAATCGCATAAATAGAAGATGGTATTTGAGCAAACAACTCACCAACATCAGGGGTTTTTAAATTCCACCTTACTACCAAGCCATCGCCTCCTGCAGAAAAAAAGTGAGTATTCTCTGAGCCTTTTTCCAAGGTATATACGCAATCTCGATGTCCAGAGAATGTATCTATTTTTTCTACTTGCATACGTTATTTCTTTATTACTAGGCAAATTTCGAGGTTTTGTTGCCTATTTAGGTTTGCAAAAATACGCTATTTTGGCTACCCTTCAAAAAATGTATTGAACAATGGACAAGGCAATGGTTTTGATTCTTTAATAAAGTTTCTGAAATTTGTAGTTCAACTACCCAACAACATCAATGTCGCTCGTTTTTTGTCAACATACCAACCCTTCAAGCAAAATTGCCTTATGGAAAATTGAAGAGAATTTACAGTTTTATACCTCTTACTTAGGTATTTCAGAAAATAAAATCCAAGAATTATCGAATGTAACACACCCTCAGAAGCAATTGGAATGGTTGGCCAGTAGAACTTGCGTCAAATACCTTTGTGAGCAAATGGGTATCGAATATCGGGGTGTTGCCAAAGACGAATATAGCAATCCTTCTCTTAATAATCATGTTGCTCACATTTCGATAACTCACACCGATTTGTATGCAGCAGTAAGTATCAGCTTAGATAGCCCCGTTGGCATAGATATTGAAAAAATATCAGATAAACTCAACCGAGTTGCCCACAAATATCTATCAACCAACGAGTTGATAGCAGCCAATAATAGCCTTCAAAAAAAATGTATTTATTGGTGTGCCAAAGAAAGTCTATACAAATGGCATGGCAAAAAAAACTTAAGCTTTAAAGAACATATTTTTTTAGACAATTTTGACGAAAATATTAGTCAGGTTACAGGCAAAATCATTCATCATACCGAATCTGAAAGTTCGCATACGCTCAATGTGTATTACCAAGATGACTATATTTTAACGGTTACTCTCTAAGAGTGAATGCTGATTTTTAAGTACCTATTATATAAATCCTCAAAATAGGCATTCGTAATTCAGCATTCTACCTTACGCCACCAATTACCAACAATTATAACATTTGATTCAAGATAAACTCTAACTCTTTGACTTTGTCGTCGTCGCCAACTTTTTCAAAAGCCAAAATCAAGTTTCGAAGCACCCTTCTAATAATGTCCAGATTGGTACAAGGTTGATAAAAAATATCGTTAGGGCTTAAATTCAACTGCGACAAATAATTATCTATATCGCCCTTGCTAAATACCAAACCTCGGTTGAATACATTAATATAAAACTGCATCCGTTCCGACTTGTAAGTTAGAATAAATAAATTCGGCAAGTTGACCCCAAACACTGGCATGTTTAGTTTTTGAGCAATAAGCATGTAAATCACACACAACGAAATAGGATTTCCTTTTTTTGAATCTAACACAATATTTATCATCGAGTTAGATGCCGAATGAAAATGCTTGGTATTAGCTCCAAATTTTAACTTAGCAAAAATAACCGAGTTAAGCACTTTAATTTGATCCATCGGGTGCATATTATCCCGAAATTCCATCCAAATATCGTAATATACTTGTTCTAAATCTTGTTTAAGTTTTTCAATCGAAAGCTCAGGATACTGATAAGTAGCTATAGCCCACATTCCTTCTAGCAAATCTTCGCCACCAGCTTCGTACCAAGCCATAATACGCTTTTGGAAAGCCTCGTACTGTAAATCGTGGATCAAATCTTCTAATTTTTTTTGGATAACAGGGCTGAGCGAAGATTCTTCCCAGCGGTCTTCCAAGAACGGTATTATATTTCCGCCCAAAGAACGAATCCTAGATTCCACTAATGTAACTACCTCATTATCATCGTCATCCAACAACGACACAAGAGCTTTTATTTCCGACTGATTTAATTCCATTCTCTATTTTTAAAATATCGTATCCAACAACAATTTATAGCGTTAGGCAATACCTATAAGGTATTCATTATCAAACTATTACAAAAACAAAAATATACCTTCAAAAGTACGATTATTACTAAAAAATTAAATGATATATTGAAAATACAATTTATCATTTAAAACTACAAATAAAGCTTCAAGGTTCAAGTACTTACGCCAAATACTCATAAATAAGAAATATAATTTTTTTTAGATTTCGATTATACTAACTTTGCTTATTCAAAACGTCATTTCTTTATTCATAATAATTATGAAAATACTCGTTACAGGTGGAGCAGGATTCATTGGCTCGCATACAGTTGTAGAATTATACAAAGCAGGCTATGAATCTATTATCCTCGACAACTTCTCTAATTCCGAAAAAGCCGTACTAGATGGGCTTACTACAATTATCGGGCAATCTGTAAAATACTACGAAGCCGATATTAATGATGCTGCCGCTTGGGACAAGGTATTTACCGAGCAACAAATCGATGGTATTATTCACTTTGCAGCCAACAAAGCTGTAGGCGAGTCGGTAAAAGAACCGCTAAAATACTACAGAAATAATGTAGCGGCAACTGTATTGATGCTCGAAAAAATGCAAGAACATGGCGTAAGCAACTTGGTTTTCTCTTCATCATGTACCGTTTATGGCCAACCCGACGCATTGCCTGTAACAGAAAAATCATCGGTAAAACCTGCTAATTCTCCATACGGTAACACCAAACAAATTTGTGAAGAAATTATCAGCGATACCGTAGCTACAGAAAAAGGCTTAAAGGCTATCTCTTTGCGATACTTCAACCCTATTGGGGCTCATGAAAGTGCTCTTATTGGCGAATTGCCGATTGGTGTACCTGCCAACCTTGTTCCTTTTATTACCCAAACAGTAGCTGGGCTTAGGGGGCAATTGTCTGTTTTTGGCGACGACTACCCAACTTCAGACGGCACGGCTGTGCGTGACTATATCCATGTAGTTGACCTTGCCAAAGCTCACGTTTCGGCATTGGCGTTATTATTAGAACAAAAAGACAAAAATACATATTATGATTTTTTCAATATTGGTACTGGAAAAGGTAGTACCGTATTGGAAGTTATTCAAGCGTTTGAATCATCGACAGGGCTCAAGGTAGATTACGCTATCAAACCAAGAAGAGAAGGTGATGTTACTGCGGTGTATGCCGACTGTACAAAATCAAATGAAGTATTGGGGTGGAAAGCCGAAAAAACCTTGGCAGAAGCTCTTGCTGATGCTTGGCGTTGGCAAGTTGCTGTTTCAAAACGATAATCCACAGATTTATTGACAATTTAAAAGTATGAAAAAAATTCTTATTACTGGAGGTGCAGGCTTTATTGGGTCGCATGTAGTTAGACTATTTGTAACCAAATACCCTGATTATCAAATCTTTAACTTGGACAAGCTTACCTATGCTGGTAATTTGGCCAACTTAACCGATATTGAAAACCAACCCAACTATACCTTCGTAAAAGGTGATATCACCGACGCAGCTTTTATAGATAGCCTTTTTGCCGAACACCTATTCGACGGCGTTATCCATTTAGCGGCAGAGTCACACGTTGACCGTTCAATTACCGACCCTATGGCTTTTGTGATGACCAATGTAGTAGGAACGGTAAATTTATTGAATGCCGCCAAAAATACTTGGAAAGGCAGCTACGAGTCTCGTCGTTTTTATCATGTATCTACCGACGAAGTGTATGGCGAGCTTCACAATCCAGAAGATTTCTTTACCGAAACTACACCTTATGACCCACGTTCGCCTTATTCTGCATCAAAGGCTTCGTCCGATCACTTTGTTCGTGCTTACGGAAATACCTACAAATTGCCTGTAGTGATTACCAACTGCTCTAATAATTATGGGCCAAATCATTTCCCTGAGAAATTGATTCCTTTGATGATTCACAATATTATCAATAACAAGCCTTTACCTGTTTATGGCAAAGGCGAAAATGTTCGTGATTGGCTGTTTGTTGTTGACCATGCAAGAGCTATCGATACGGTGTATCACCAAGGAGTCCTTGGCGAAACCTACAATATTGGTGGTTTTAATGAATGGAAAAATATCGACATCGTAAAATTACTATGTTCGGTAATGGACAAAAAGCTCAACCGTGAAGCAGGTTCTTCTGAACAGCTTATTACCTACGTAACCGACCGTGCTGGCCATGATTTGCGCTATGCGATTGATGCTACAAAAATCATGAATGAGTTAGGCTGGAAACCTTCGTTACAATTTGAAGAAGGTTTAGAAAAAACCGTTGATTGGTTCTTGTCAAATAGCGAATGGCTCGACAACGTTACGTCTGGTAATTATCAGAAATATTACGATACCATGTACACAAACCGATAATTAACCCATCTATATATATGAAAGGTATTATTTTAGCAGGTGGTTCGGGTACACGACTGCATCCGCTCACGTTGGCCGTAAGCAAGCAATTAATGCCTGTTTATGACAAACCTATGATTTATTACCCGCTTTCTATTTTGATGCTGGCGGGTATCAAAGAAATCTTGATTATTTCAACGCCTCACGATTTGCCAAATTTCAAAAAGCTTCTTGGCGATGGCTCGCAAGTAGGCTGTAGCTTTAGCTATGCCGAACAGCCTTTGCCCAATGGCTTGGCTCAGGCTTTTGTGATTGGCGAAGAGTTTATTGGCGACGACAAGGTGGCCTTGGTACTTGGTGATAACATTTTTTATGGAAGCGGTTTAAGCAAATTACTACAAGCCAACAACAACCCCGACGGTGGTGTGGTATATGCTTATCAAGTACACGACCCTGAGCGTTATGGTGTGGTCGAGTTTGACAACGATTTTAATGTGATCTCTATCGAAGAAAAACCTCAATCTCCAAAATCCAATTATGCTGTACCAGGCTTGTATTTCTATGACAATGATGTAGTGGAAATTGCTAAAAACATTGCACCCTCACCACGTGGCGAATACGAAATTACGGATGTCAATAAAGAATACCTTAAAAGAGGTAAGCTAAAAGTGGGGGTTCTCAATCGTGGAACAGCTTGGTTAGATACAGGTACATTTGCCTCTCTCATGCAAGCAGGACAGTTTGTTCAGGTTATTGAAGAAAGACAAGGATTAAAAATTGGTTGTATTGAAGAAGTAGCCTATAGAATGGGCTTCATTGACGCCGAACAGCTCAAGCTGGTAGCTCAGCCATTGGTAAAGAGTGGATACGGACAGTACCTCCTCAACCTTTTGAAATAAGAGTAAGAGTATTGTACCCAAAGATCCGCCATGTTGCGGCTCTTTGGGTATATTATAAATACAAAATCAAGCCTAACAATAAGCCTCCTAAAAAGATAAAAAAACTAGGTAGTTTGGTAAACCGAATAACCAGTAAAGTTGCTATAATAGTAAATACTCCTGCAAAGTCTCGCTCATGCACAATAGGCATCAAAAATGAAATAGCTGCTGCCAATGTCAACCCGACAGACGAGGCATTGATACCATCTAAAGATGCACGAATAGCCCTGAACTGTTTCAGTTGACCCCAAATACGATATACAAAAAATATAAGAAATGTGCCAGGCAAGAAAATCCCTGCTGCACCCACTGCACTACCCAATATTTGTTGGCCAAGCCCCTCGCCCTTCATAGCAAGTGTACCCAAATACGAAGTAAAAGCAAATACAGGCCCTGGCAAAGCCTGTGACAAAGCCATACCTGTCAAAAAATCATCGCCACGAATCAACTCCTTAAATTCAACAAACTCTGTATAAAGCATAGGAGCTAAAACTTGTCCTCCGCCAAAAACCAAACTTCCATTTCGATAAAAATTCTCGAATAACAGAATTGGCATCGAATCTGTAAAATGGCCTAGTACAGCCAAAAAAGCTAAAAATCCCCAAAACAAATTAAAATTAGCCCAAGGAATAATCATTTTATGCTTGGTCTGGCGTGGATAATCTTTATAGTTAAACGAAGTGAGCGTTCCTCCTACAATAAGAGCAATAGGACAAACCCATGGTGATTGATAATAATACGCAAATCCAGCAGAAAGTACCATTAAAACATAGCCTGTATAGTTTTTCAAAACAAGCTTTCCTAAAATAATCCCTGAATGAATAATAAAGGCAATTCCAATAGGTTGGATAAAACGAACAATATCTCTGTTTTTCAGGTAAGTCATACCCAAGGCTGCTACCGTCATAATAGATACGGCTGGCAAAATCCAAAGGATTAGCGTAATATAAGCCAGATTAGGCCCCCCAATTTTATACCCAATAGCAGTAAGGGTTTGTGTTGAGGTTGGGCCTGGCAAAAAAGCACACAATGCTTGTATCTCTAGTAGTTCTTCTTCCGTCAGATAACCTTTCTTTTTTACCAATCGGTCAATAAACATAGCTAAATGCACTTGAGGCCCTCCAAAAGTGGTAAATGCTAATATTAAAACATCCTTTAGGAAATCTAAGTGTTTAATTTGTTTCATCAGTTTTAGCAGCAAAAGCGGTAGAATTTGACCTTCCTCAATACAAATCGACGCAATGGCCTAATTCTTTACAATAAACAAAAGGTTTGACTGACATTGCTGCTACAATCAAACCTTTTGCGAAATTCAGAAAATTGCTTTTATAAAACAAATCATCTCTGTGATTTAGAGATGATTATGTCATATAATTTATTTTTTTAGTCCTAATTCTATCAATCTTTCATTCAAAAACTCCCCTGCGGTCATATCAACATACAATTTAGGGTTGTCCTGAGACACGCAAGTAGGCAAACAAGTTAAGTCCATTTCGGCACGAGGGTGCATAAAAAACGGAATAGAAAAACGAGATGTCCCCAATTTTTCTCGTGGTGGATTAACAACTCTGTGAATCGTAGATTTGAGCTTATGGTTGGTCAAACGGTCGAGCATATCGCCAACATTTACAACCACATATTCGGGTAATGAAGTAATAGGAATCCACTCGCCATCTCTACGCAGCACTTCTAACCCTTCGGCCGAAGCCCCCATCAAAAGGGTAATCAAATTAATATCACCGTGTGCTGCTGCACGTACCGCCCCATCTGGAACCTCCTCAGGATTGGGAATCGGAAAATAGTGAATAGCTCTTAAAATAGAATTACCATGCTTTACTTTTTCCTCGAAGAAATCTTCTGGAAGCTCCAAATACAAAGCAATCGCTTGAAGTAATTTTTTGCCAGCATTTTCCAAAGTTTTGTAAGCCACTAAAGTAGCCTCCTCAAATTCGGGTTGTTCTTTTGGAAAAACATTATCTGGATACTGAGCCCATATAGGGTCGCCATCATCTACTTTTGGCTGACCAATATGATAAAACTCTTTTAAGTCTGCTACTTTAAAACCTTTTGCCGTTTCTTTTCCTTTGCCAATATACCCACGCTGCCCAGCAATACCCTCAATGGCATATTGTTGTTTTAATTCATCGCTTGAATAAAAGAACTTTTGAACAACATCGTATAACTTATGCGTCAAATCGTCGGTAAGTCCATGATTTTTGACTGCAACAAAGCCTATATTATTAAATGCCGTTCCTAAATCTTGTACAAATTTAGCTTTACGCTCGGTATCACCCGATGTAAAATCTGCTAAATCAAGCGAAGGGATTTTGTCGAGAAGTGTTTCTGAATTCATGATAGTAATACTTTAACTTGTTGTTGATATATACCCCAAATCGCCTTTCCCGAAATGGGACTACAAAGGTCGAAGTATGTTGGTATTAAACAAAAACTATTTTAAAGCATTTTCAAAATTTTTGCTAACAGCGTCCCAATTTACTACATTCCAATAAGCAGCAATATAATCGGCACGCTTGTTTTGGTATTTTAGGTAATAGGCATGCTCCCAAACATCGATACCCAAAATAGGTTGTCCTTTTTTCTCGGCAACATCCATCAAAGGATTATCTTGATTAGGAGTTGAAGTAATTGCCAATTTTTTATCTTGAACAATCAACCAAGCCCATCCCGAACCAAAACGACCAGTAGCAGCCTTTGCAAACTCTTCCTTAAATTTATCAAATGAGCCAAATGTTTTTGTGATTTCTTCGGCCAATGCCCCTTTAGGCGTACCTCCACCCATTGGCGAAAGGATATTCCAGAAAAAAGTATGATTCCAATGTCCACCTGCATTATTACGTACTGCTAGCACTTGCTTGCCTGCATCTTTCAACAAATCCCAAAGCGAAAGCTTTTCTAATGGAGTACCCACAATAGCTTTGTTGAGGTTATCAACATACGCTTTATGATGACGGCCGTGGTGAATTTCCATAGTAAGTTTATCTATGTTTGGTTCTAAACTCTCAGGAGCATAGGGCAAAGCTGCTAAAGTAAAAGGAGCTGACTCGGCCAGGGTTTGTTCCAACGACATCACTGGGAATTTTTTATTATAATTGCTTCCAAAAGAAAAACCCCACGATTTAATGCTTGTCAATGCCAAAGCAGACGCGAGTGTTGTTTTCAAAAAATTTTTACGGTTCATGTGTTTAGAATGATTAATTAAGTTTTGTATAAGATAAGAATACTGAAAAATGCAACAGATTTTATTCGTAAGCAATACGGCTAACGATACTTCGCCCTAGCGTAATTTCGTCGGCATACTCCAGATCGCCTCCAATAGGAATACCTCGGGCGATTGTTGTTATTTTGACTCCAAAAGGTTTTAAACGTTTAGTTAAATAAAAAGCAGTAGTGTCGCCTTCCATTGTTGGGCTAAGGCCAAGGATTACTTCACGGATAGCCTCGTCGGTATTTTGAGCAAGCGTAATTCGTTGAATAAGCGATTCGATTTTTAAATCAGCAGGGCCAATCCCTTCTAATGGCGAAATAATACCTCCTAGTACATGATATAAACCCCGATATTGCGAAGTATTTTCGATAGCTAAAACGTCGCGAGTATCTTCAACAATACATAACAGCGACTTTTCACGCTTGGTATTAGTACAAATTGCACATAAGTCGCTATCCGAGATATTATGACATTGTTGGCAATACCGAATTTGGGTTCGCATTGCCACAATAGCCTCAGCCAATTGAAGCGTATGTTTTTCGTCTCTTTTGAGTAAATGCAAGGCCATTCGCAGGGCAGACTTTTTGCCAATTCCTGGCAACTTGGCTATCTCCTCAATGGCATTTTCAATAAGCTTTGATGGATAATTCAATGTATTAATCACGATTATGAGATACTTGGGGTATCTCGTACTAAATTACATTACCTCCGCTGAGATACCTCGACGACAAATATCATTACGCATAGGGGCTAGTTCGTCGAACGAGCCTTTTTTAACAGCACATTTTCCTTTATAGTGAATTAGGAGGGTACATTGCTCGGCTTGTTCGGGTGTATGACCACAAACATCGATTAGCGTTTCTATTACAAAATCAAATGTATTAATGTCATCATTGAAGACTACAAGGTCGTATTGGTCGATGTCTTTTACTTCTTCCAGTACATCTACTTCTTCTTCAAACTGTTCAAATGGTCGCATTTGCTAAAAATTTATTAAATTTTAATGATTTGGATTTTAATACTTTACCAAAAAGACGATAAATATATATGATTGTCTATTAGCAAATTTAACAAAAAATATCAATTTTGGTGTTCATTTTCATGACAATACCTTTTCAAACTTTATTTAATCATTTCTTAAAAACTGTATATACCCAATTATCAACAACCCACAAAATAATATGACCACAGGTTTAGCTTTTGGAATTCTCGCTGTTTATTTTCTTATGCTGATTATTGTAGCACACTTCACCTCGAAGGGTGCAGATACTAATACTTTTTTTACAGCCAATAAACAATCGCCTTGGTGGTTGGTAGCATTCGGTATGATTGGAACATCCATTTCGGGGGTAACGTTCATTTCGGTACCAGGAGATGTAGGAAAGGTATCTCTTTCTTATTATCAAATTATATTAGGCAACTTGGTTGGGTATTTTGTTATTGCTACGGTATTATTGCCCCTTTACTATCGCCTAAACCTTATCTCGATTTATACTTATCTCGAAAAACGATTTGGATTTTGGTCTTACAAAACAGGCTCTGCTTTTTTCTTGCTAGCCCGTACCCTTGGCTCAGCAGCTAGGTTGTTCTTGGCAGTACAAGTATTACAATTGGCTATATTCGACTCGTGGCATATTCCCTTTGCCGTTTCGGCCTTGGTAACGATTGCTCTTATATGGGTATATACATACAAAGGCGGTGTCAAAACCATTATCGTAACCGATACCCTACAAACGTTTTTCTTATTAACAGCATTGGCACTAACGATTATCTTGATCAACAACAAGCTTAATCTTTCTTTTGGCGAAATGATTTCTACCATTCAGGAAAGTAAGTATTCACAGATGTTCTTCTTCGATGATATTTCTTATAAACATCATTTTATTAAAGACTTTATTTCGGGGGCGTTTATTGCAATAGTGATGACGGGGCTCGATCAAGATTTAATGCAGAAAAACTTGACCTGCAAGAATATTGGCGAAGCTCAAAAAAATATGTTTTGGTTTTGCTGTACGTTTGCCGTAGTTACCTTGATGTTTATTGCCCTTGGTGCGTTGCTTTATATTTATGCCGACAAGATAGGGTTTGCTATTCCTGCCAAAACCGACCAACTGTATCCTATGTTGGCATTGGGTGGGCATTTTGGTACTGTTGCCGCTATCACATTTTTGTTAGGTATTACGGCTGCCACTTACGCAAGCTCCGACTCGGCACTAACAGCACTAACAACAGCTTTTTGTATCGACTTTATGCACATCGAAAAATTCAAAGAGGAAGAACGTAGCAAAATCAAGCATTACGTACACTTAGGTTTTTCGGCTACTTTTTTCGTAGTTATTCTTATTTTCAATGCCTATAGCGAGCAATCTATTGTAGCAGCAGTATTTAATATTGCTGGGTATACCTATGGCCCGTTGCTGGGCTTATTTGCTTTTGGTCTTTTCAGCAAAGTTCCTGTAAATGATAAGCTCGTGCCTTTGGTATGTGTTATATCTCCTATTCTAACTTTTATTGTAGACAGTAATTCAAAAGAGTGGCTCAATGGCTACCAGTTTGGTTTTGAAAAACTTTTACTCAATGGAGCAATTACGATTGTTGGTCTTATTCTTCTTCGTAAAAAATAGAAACAGCTATAGATACAAAAAGAGCGGGCTTCAGACCCGCTCTTTTTGTATCTATAGTAAAAATCAATTTTTATCTTAAATCATTTACTTCAACACCTGGATATTTTGATTTATCGAAAGCAAAGAATTTATCATCAACATTCAAGTTTGGTGTAAATGTATTCACTTTGAAAGTTTGGCGTTTGCCACTTTTATCGGTAATAGTCCAGCTTTTTACAGATTTATCTTTCTTATTCAATTTAATTTTTACTTTAGCAACCTGTGTGCCTTTCTTTTCTGGCGAAAGCTCTAGTACTTCATAAGTATCAGCACCTTCTTTTACTTCTTCAACAAAAACATAACGGTATCCTTTTTTGTCGAAAGTGTATACTTTAGCTGGATTCAAATCATTGTCTGACGGTTCGTAGTCTGAAATGTTTACTTCATTCGTTTCTTTGATATATGTAGCCACCTCTTTGCCGTTATTGAAAAGCTCTTGACCAGCTAATTTTAAGCGATATTTCTGACCTTTTACGGTAATATCACCTTTGAGTACTTGTTTTGTTCCATCAACACCATAAGAAAACGAAGCACTAAAAGACTTCATAGCCTTATATTTCTTTTGCATTGCATCTATAATGGCACCAGCTTTTGAATCCTGAGCATGGGCATTTGTAAGGTTAACAGCCAATGCGATTGTAACAATTGAAATGAACTTTTTCATTCTGAGTGGGTATGAGTGTATTTATAACTTATGGACAAATTTACAGAGAAAAGGTTTGATTTTTTACTTAAAAAAATGAAAAAAGGGAATAAATACCCCGTTTTTCTAATAATAATCCAATACTTTATAAGTTATAAACGAAATAAGCAGGTCTGTTTTGTATATTTTGTCCCTAAAGTTGGAGGCATTACACTTGCGAATGCAGGAATCCTTTTATCTTTGCTTCATTGTATGCTAAAACAGAACTAAACACACAATTGGTGGCTTTGGCAATGAGGTGACGGCTATTGGCCAACCCCAAAACGTATTAAACAAAAGAAAAATCTTACTTCACAAGAACATGCAATTTTCATTTAAGAAGTTCCTTCCTCATTTTATTGCAATCGTATTATTTGCAGTATTAGCAGGAATTTACGCAGCACCTGCCCTCAAAGGGAAAATTATTCAGCAACACGATATTCAGATGGCCCAAGCGGCCGCTCATGAGTCGGTTGAGTTTAAGAAAGAAACAGGCGAACAAACTTGGTGGACCAACTCGATGTTTGCAGGTATGCCTACCTATTTGATTTCAGCTTCGTATCCCAACAGTATTACTACTCGTATAGGGCAATATGCCAATAATATACTACCAAGCCCATTAAATATGATATTCCTCCAAATGCTAGGAATGTATATTTTCTTGCTTGTATTGGGGCTAAACAATTGGCTGTCGGTATTGGGAGCTATTGGCTACGCTTTTGCCACATTCAACATGGTTATTATTCCAGCAGGGCACAACTCCAAGGTATTGGCACTGGCTTTTGCTCCGCTGATTATGGCGGGTACACTTCTTGTTTTGCGAGGACGGTATTTGCTTGGTGCGGCACTCACAGCCTTATTCATGGGCTTGGAGCTATATGCCAACCACGTCCAAATCACCTATTACCTATTTATGTCGTGGGGCTTGTTTATTCTTTTCGAATCTATTCAACAAATCAAGGCTGGCAAAGCCAAGCAACTTGTAGTGTCGTTGGCAGTATTGGCTGGTGCGTTAGGCTTAGGAGCAGCCAACCACTCCATGCGTCTGTTGAGCAACGCCGAATATTCAAAAGAAAGTATCCGTGGAAAATCAGAACTTACAACCAACACACAGTCGAATGGTGGCCTCGACCGCAATTATGCTTTTGACTGGAGCTATGGCATTGTCGAAACAGGCACTCTGTTGATTCCTAACTTCAGAGGTGGGGCTTCAGGGGGGTCGTTGGGAGGCAAAAAATCTGAAACCTACAAAACGCTTATCGATGCCGGACAACCCGAAGAAGTGGCTATTGGTTTTTCTGAAAGAAGCATTGCTTATTGGGGCGACCAAAGCTTTGTAGGTGGTCCAGCTTATTCAGGAGCAGTAATATGTTTCTTATTTTTGATGGGATGTTTCTTGGTACGTGGTTCGCTCAAATGGTGGCTTGTTTCAACAACGGTTTTATACATCGTATTATCATGGGGAAAAAATTTCTTTTTCAACGACTTGATGTTTGACTATTTCCCTATGTTCAACAAATTCAGAGCCGTTACCATGATTCTATGTTTGGTACAATTATCATTGGTTACGCTAGCGGTACTAGGCATTAAGCAAATTGTAGAAAAGAAATTAAGTTTTGAAGAAATCAAAAACGCTTTATTGATAAGCTTTGGGCTTACGGCAGGATTCTCTTTGATACTGGCATTGTTACCTGACTTATTCTTCAATTTCCGTTCGCCCAACGATGCTAGCTTTCAGTTGAGCGGCAACAAAGACTTCGATGCACAGCTACTCAATGCTATTGTAAAAGACCGAGCGTCACTTTTGCGAAGCGATGCCCTACGTACCTTTGGGTTTATTACTGCGGCTGCTATTGCTTTGTGGGCATTTACTACCAAAAAAATAGGCGAGAATATCCTCTATCCTATTTTGATTCTACTGGTACTTACCGACTTATTCGCTGTTGATAAACGCTATTTCAATAACGACTCGTTTATGGACAAAGATGCAGCAGCCGAAAGTGTAGCACCTTCACCAATCGACCAGCAAATTCTTCAAGACAAATCGACCTACAAAGTAATTGACCTTACAACCAACTTTATGAGCGATGCCAAAATGTCGTATTATCACCAATCACTTGGGGGGTATCATGGAGCTAAATTGCGTCGCTATCAAGAACTTGTAGAAGCCCAATTATCTAAAAACCCATTGAATGTTCAGGTACTCAATATGCTGAATGTAAAATATGTGATTGTACCAGGCGGAGCTCAGGGAACACCAATGGTACAAACCAATCCAGATGCTTGTGGCAATGCCTGGTTTGTTAAAGAATATAAAATCGTAGACAATGCCAACCAAGAACTAAAAGCACTTGATAAATTTAACCCTAAACAAACAGCTTTTGTTGACAAACGTTTCCAAGCCGAAATAGGCAACTTGGCTATCAAAGCAGACTCTATCAACAACAAAATTGCCTTAAAAGAATACAAACCCAATCACTTGACCTATACTTCCGAAACCCAGTCAGAACAACTAGCGGTATTTTCGGAAATCTTTTATAATGGCAACAAAGACTGGAAAGCCTATATCGACGGACAATACAAACCTCATTTACGTGCCGACTACGTCCTTAGAGCCATTGTTGTACCAGCAGGAAAGCATACTATAGAGTTTAAGTTTGAGCCAGAAGTAATTGCCAAAGGACAAAAAATCGACTTGGTAGCTTCATTTTTGCTAATCGGCCTTATTGGCGTAGCCGTATTCTTTGAAATCAAGAAAAAGAAAGCCTAGCTTTATTGCCACAAAATACAAGCCAGAAGGAAGTAAAACCCCCTTCTGGCTTTTTTTATTACCTCAAAATACCGATTTCAATACTCAACAGGTCAACAGTATCAAAATAGAATGTATATATTTGCTGATGAATAACGAAATTATCCCAATTTCTATTGATCCCTTTAATTATTAAGACATGAAAAAAACAATCATCTTATCTTGCCTGCTTTTCTCAGCTAGCTTTGTTACAGAAGCCAAAGAAACGCCTAATACATTAACCAAAAAAGAAGTCAAACAAGGATGGCGTTTGCTATTTGATGGTAAAACTACTAATGGATGGCACACTTGGAAAAAACAAGAAGTACTAGCCAACTGGACTGTAGCAGACGGAGCTTTGACTTATGACCCATCGAAAGGAAAAGAAGGTAGCGGCGATTTAGTAACCAACGAAGAGTTTGAAAACTTTGAACTAAACCTAGAATGGAAAATATCACCGAATGGCAATAGCGGTATCTATATCAATAGTATCGAAGACCCTAAATATGGCTACGGATGGTTTACTGGCCCCGAAATCCAAGTATTGGACAACGACGGACACCCTGATGGCAAAATCGAAAAACACCGTGCTGGCAATTTATACGATTTAATTAAATCAACAGAAGAACCCGTAAAACCTGTTGGCCAATGGAATGCCGTAAAAATTATTAGTAATCGTGGAGCTTTAGAAATTCACTTGAATGGCGTAAAAGTAGTAGAAACCAGAATGGACAACCAAAACTGGAAAGACTTGATTGCCAATAGTAAATTCAAAAATATGCCCGATTTTGGAAAGTTCTTGAAAGGACATATCGTTTTGCAAGACCACGGCAATTTGGTGTGGTATCGCAATATCAAAATCAAAACATTATAGTCCTATTAGCTCTTGCTAATAGCCTAGATGCAGTAGTCCCTTTGGTTCAATATCAGCGGAGCTACTGCATTTTTATTTGGACAAGTCAATTTTTACCTGCAAATTGCACTTACACGAAAACAAGATTAACTATGCTTAAATCCATGACTGGCTTCGGAAAAGCCGTAGTAGAAGCAAATAATGTAACTGTAACAGCAGAAGTAAAAAGTCTAAACTCTAAATTTACTGATATATATTGTAGAATTCCTAAAAGTCTTTCCTCCCGAGAAATTGAAATTAGAAATTTACTGACTCAAAATTTAGAACGAGGTAAAATAGAACTCAATATCCAGTTACAATATACCGATACCGCCACAGGAACGTCTGTAAATAGGCCACTTGTTCAAGCCTACATGCGAGACTTATCTGAAACAGCCGAACTATTTGGCCATATCGAACCCTCCGAGTTATTAAAAGTAGCACTTACCATGCCCAACGCCTTTAATACCGATGCCGTTTCGGAAGACCAAAGCGAAAACGAATGGAAAGCTGTTTTGGGTGCTGTCAACAAGGCTATTCAAGAATGTAATAACTTTAGGCTGCGTGAAGGTAAAATCGTACAAAATAAATTTATCGAATACGCTCAGAATATCGGACAACTGCTTTCTGAAGTAGAGGTATTAGACAAAAACCGTATTCCTTCGGTACGTGACCGCCTCCGCAAATCTATTACCGACTTACTCCAAGACGATGAATTTGATAAAAATCGCTTTGAACAGGAGTTGGTATATTATGTTGAGAAATATGATATTTCTGAAGAAAAAGTTCGTTTAAGAACTCACCTCAACTATTTTCAGGATATTGTAATAGAAGGCAGTGGCAAAAAACTCAATTTTCTTTCTCAAGAAATCGGACGAGAAATTAATACTATCGGCTCAAAAGCCAATGATGTAGCGATTCAGCGTTTGGTAGTGAATATGAAAGATGAACTTGAAAAAATCAAAGAACAAACATCTAATGTTTTATAAAAGTTGTTAGGCAACGTACTAAGTCGGTAAGTGTTTTTATCATTTTTTAAGAAATCAGTAACTTAACAACATATTTCAGAGTTTAGGTTATGATATGTTTTAATAATTAGACAAAAACCCTTACTTAGCCAAAGAGGCAATAGGTTTCTATCCTATTGCCTCTTTGACTATAAAACACATTTTTAGAATATGATTACCGATATTTCAACACTATTACAGCTCGATACCCTTTCGCTATCAAAAGAGCTACTTGGCTGGA
Source organism: Flectobacillus major DSM 103 (assembly GCF_000427405.1). Lineage (NCBI taxonomy): Bacteria > Pseudomonadati > Bacteroidota > Cytophagia > Cytophagales > Flectobacillaceae > Flectobacillus > Flectobacillus major. Next base: position 1,888,175 of record NZ_KE386491.1, on the reverse strand, counting down.
CACTCACGTTGTCGTCGGAAGAAGGCACAACATCGGGTATTATTGTCGAAACCGAAGCCTATTTGCAAGACGACCCCGCTTGTCATGCTTATCGCAAAAAAAGTACTAGAAATGCCCCGATGTTTGGTCAAGCAGGTACTATTTATGTTTACCAGATTTATGGAATGCACTATTGCGTCAATATAGCCTGCAATCAAGAAAACATTGGTGAGGCCGTTTTGATACGAGCTTTAGAACCAACACAAGGTATCGAACTTATGCAAGAACGCCGAAATAGCCTCATACTCAAAAACCTTTGTTCTGGCCCTGCCAAATTAGTACAAGCAATGGGCATCCACAAAGACATGAACTTTTGGACTATCCAACAAAGCAATCTTAGTGTTCTTCCTCCTCAAAGCAATATAGCCGAAAATGACATTGTTACTACCACTCGTATAGGTATTACCCAAGGTGCAGATTTACCCTATCGTTTTTATATCAAAAACAATCCGTTTATAAGTAGGCGTTAGGAGAATTTTAGGAGATAAGCCCCTGATGCGAAATTAATACAATAGCTAATACCGCAATCCCTAAACCTATTTTGTTGATCAAACTAAGCTTCTCTTTGAAAAAGACCATACCAACCACCGACGAAATCAAGATTACGCTAATATTGTACAAAGGCAATACATAAGCTCCGTTGTTGTTAAAAGCATCGAGGGCTTTTAGTAAATAATAAAATGACAAAAAGTTGGGAATCCCTAATGGAAATGCAGCCCAAACACTTTTTATTGAAAATACTTCTAAGCCCTTGGCCAAACGATAAGCAAAAATCAATAACCCAAATACAACCGACCCCGACAATATGGTTAGGGTAAAAGGAATTGTTTGTCCCGATGCCGTTACATATTGGGCATTAAGGTAGTTAAAGGTTGTATTGGTAATACCGTACATCACAAATACCCCTAAAGGCAGTAGCCAATCAAGGCGATTCACGTCTCGAACCCCCTCCTCTTTTTTGAAGGTACTCAGCACCACAGCCAAAATGGCCAAGCCCAAGCCCAAATAATTAAGCCAATCAAAATTTTGGCTCATCTTAAACACAATCAAACTAAACAGTACTGGAATTACCAACGAAATATTATTGGCTAGCGAAGTGGCTGTCATGCCCATTCGTTGGGTAGAAACCCCCGATAGCAAGAAAGTAAGCACAAAGCCTATTCCCAACAAAAGAGCATAATAAGTAGCGTTCTGAGAAAAATCTAATGAAAAATGCTGATTACTTGGAAGAAACAATAACCCCGACAAAATACATACAGGATAATTAAAAATAATAGCCTGAAAGGTATTGACCTTAAAACGAGGATGCAACCTAAAATTAACCAGTAGAATTACCGAAAAAAGAATACTAAGAATTAATGCCAACATATTGATGAAAGATTCGCGTGAAAATAAAAAAAGCAATATACACATTTTGTACATTGCTTTTTTAGGATAATGGCTCAAATCGTAGATTAAGCATTTTTCTTTACCAAGTCGGTAAGAAGCTCTACCCACAGTGGTGAATTATTTAGGCTTTCTACTAATTGCCAGTGTTGACCGCCCATTTCTTCAAAAACTTCTTTATATTCCTCGCCTACTTCTATGGTAGTTTCGAGGCAGTCGGCCACAAATGCAGGAGAAAAAGCCAAAATATTCTTTTTACCCTCCTTGGCCAGCCGCTTGATAGTATCTTCGGTATAAGGCTGAATCCAAGGGTCTCTACCCAACCTTGATTGGAAAGTAGTAATATACGTACCCTCCTCCAAGCCTAATTCCTGAGCCATAAGCCTTGTAGTTTCATGGCACTGAGCTCGGTAGCAGTACTGGTTCATGGCGTGAATGGTATCGCAACAGCTCCCAAAATTACATGTTTTACCCGTACAATCTCCCTTTCTAATCTGACGCTCGGGTACACCATGATAACTAAAAATATAATGGTCGAAATGATGTTCACTCATGTATTTACGAGCTGCCGAAGTAAAGTGTTCGATAAACTTGGGATGGTCGTAATAAGTATTGACAAATTTAATTTCAGGAATAATCTGCCAGTTGCCTACAATATTCATCACTTTTTCGTACACCGAGCCCGTTGTAGCAGAAGCATATTGAGGAAAAAATGGAATAACAATAATTTTTTGAAAACCCGCAACCCTAAACTCTTCCAAAACACTGTCCATACTTGGGCTTTGATAACGCATTGCCAGCTTTACTTCAAAGTTATCGCCTAATTCATTTTGAAGCATTTTTTGAACATCTTCTCCATAAAATTTCAAGGGTGAGCCACGTTCTTCCCAAAGCTCTTGGTATATTTTAGCCGATTTAGGAGCACGAAATGGAGCAATAATCAAATTCACGAGCATCCAACGAAATACCACAGGAATATCGACCACACGGCCATCCATCAAAAACTCTCTCAAATATTTTCTTACATCGGGCGTATTAGGAGAGTCGGGAGTACCAAGGTTAACAATCAATACCCCTGTTTTCAAATCATTTTTGCTAGTGGTAACTTGTGCATTGATGCACTGATTTTTTTCAATAATTTCCATCTTGAGTATGTAAAGCCTCCTCATGAAGGCCAAATAAATGTGAGTTCAACAAACCTACGCTACAAAGTTCTAAAAGGTTTTTTAAAACAACTCAACTTCCTTCACTTTTGTTTCACGATTTTATTATTAACATACCTCCTTAATCGCCTATCCAACCTTCTGGTCGGAAGGGTGTTCGGTAAAGCCCTTCCAAACAAGGTACTTTATCCTGACAATTCACACTACCTGGCGGGCAACTATACACGTTTCCATCAACAACCGTTTTTAATGGATATTCATTGTCTGGCACACCCGCTTGTCTGTCAATATAAAAAATACGTTTTTTAACAGCATATACATCAAATATCCCCAAGATTTTCTCATTTACATCCGCCTTATTCTTGATATTGAGACTGAAGCGAGTTTCGGCTGGCACATCAAACAGTGTTCCTGTATTTTGGGTTTGATTGGCAAGGCTCAGGTAATAATTATATGAATTACGAGTCAAAGAGCGTTGTTCGAGCTGCAAATAATAAGGAGTGTAGTCTGAAAAAGGAACTCTTGCGACTTTTTTACCTGTAATTCGCTTACCATTCAAATAGGCATCCGACATCAGATTTAGTTCGGTACTAAAAGTGGTATTCCAACAAGGCGAGCTACATAAATAATTCCAAACGTCGTTATTAGGAATACGAGGAGACTCGCAATTGCTGGTACTAAAGTTATATTTTGCACCATTCACACAAGTAATACAAAAAGGTGCCCGTTCATAATGCTTCCAAAACCACTGATAGTAATCGCCCAAAGCTGGATCATCCTGAAAATCGGCATATACATTAAAGCCCACTCTACGAGCATCGCCCTTTGAATAAGCGTCATTTATTTCAAATTGAGTAATGACATTTTCAATCTCTGGAGCTTTTCGCATCGTTTCTGCCGTTGACTCATATTCTTTTCCATTGCTCAACTTGATATGCAAAGTATAGGTTTCGCCTATTTTCCCCAAAAAACCATCAGACGAAGCATACACCCCCTTGGCAGCACTCGAAGTCTGTTCTACAAAATCCTCAGTTTGTCCCGATGCCGTAGTCACATACACTTTCGCTCCTGTTATAGCCACAAAGTTGCCCGAACCATCTATTTTATCGGCCGATTGGTACAATTTCACTTTCTGAGCACCCACTTGGTCAGTAATCGAAGCCTCTACCGTAAGGAAACGTTTGTAGGCTACTTGCTCAAAATCATTAATAGGATTAATACAAGCCGACAACAAAGCTATCATCAGCATTAAGGTACTCAAGTGTATATAATATCTGTTCATAATTACAAAAGAAAGAAGGGGTGAAAATACGACTTATAAAAATTTGAAATTATAAGTCAACGAAATAAACGGTGCTCCAAATACGCTCAACTCATAAGGCTTGATACTACCAAGTGCCGATTTAAAAAATACCGAATAGGCATTTTGTCGGGCATAGATATTATATATCGTAAAAGTCCAGCTTCCCTCCCAACGTTTATCTTTCATAGAAGGATTGGTAATAGTCCAAGAAAAATCTAAACGATGATAATCTGAAATCCTTCCATTATTACGAGATTCGTATACTGGATACTTTTGATTGTCGATAGCAAATATCCCAACTGGCGAAGAAAACGGACGACCCGTTTGGTAAGCAAATGTAAACGAGAAACTATGATGCCTAGTAGGCTGAATATTCAACATCATATTTAAGATATGAGGCTTGTCGTAGTTGGACGGAAACCAGTTGCCGTTGCTTATCTGCTGAATTTCTGGAAAATCGCCTCGCATCTGTTGCAAACTACGAGCATACGTATAACTCACCCATCCGCTCAGTTCACCTTTTTTCTTGGTAAGCATAAGTTCTAAGCCATACGCTTTTCCTTCACCCGAAATCAACTGCGTTTCAATATTTTTGTTCAACTGTAAATTAGCCCCAGAAATATAATCTAATATATTGTTGGACTTACGGTAATATCCTTCAGCCGAAAGCTCCCAGATATTTTCTTTGAATGTATGGAAAGCTCCCAACGACAAAAAATCGCTTTGTTGTGGTTTTACATATTCATCGGCCAGTTTCCATCGAGCGGTAGGCAATGGCGTGGTGTTATTTGAAATAAGCTGAACAAATTGCTGCATTCGGTTATATCCTAATTTCAGCGTACTGTTTTCGCCCAAAGAATATTTCATAGTAACTCTTGGTTCAAAACCTCCGTACGACTGCATAACCTCGCCATTAGCAAACTGCTTTGTACCGATAATCGACCCTACCGATTTGGGTTCTGAGTCGGCATAATAATTGATTGTTCCAGCACCATAAGCCCAATAACGAGCATAACGTAAGCCTGCCTGAATCGTAAATTTATCATTTACCTTAAACTCATCATCTACAAAAACACCCATTTCCATCGACTGCTCCTTGGGTAATTCTACCGCTGCAATTCTCGACTTCACCTCTTTGTTCAAGCTTCCTGGTGCAATGTCATATCGTACCAAACTCGCCCCAAAATTGATTTTATGAGCATCGGAAGGACTATAATCAAAACCTATTTTGAGGTTATTATACAATACACTATTTCTCAAATCAATATTATTGACCGAGTCGGGTGCATAGGTAAGTGTTTTGTAAAAACTGGTTACGCCTACCACTTCCATACTTAGCTGAGGATTAAAATAGTGACTCCAGTGAAGAGCGGCATTTTGATGCCCGTAGTCAAATTTCGTTTGTTTGGCAATCACGTTTTCAAGACTAAACAAAGAATCTACCTGATAAAAATCTTTACTAAGATAAGCCGATAGCGAAAAGGTATTATTTTTATTAGGACGAAAATATACTTTTGTAGCTAAATCATAGAAATTAGCCTTGGTATTTTTGATATTCTCAGGGCCAAGCCATTTAAACAAGAAGTCGTTGAACGACACACGCCCAGCCACTAATACCGATAGTTTTTCCTTGATAAGAGGAACTTCAACCATGGCTCTGTTCGACACCAAGCCTACTCCGCCCGACAGCTTAAACTTCTCTAGGTTAGGTTCGGTTACTTTAATATCTAATACCGACGCAGTACGCCCTCCAAAACGAGCAGGAATACCTCCTTTATAAAGCTCTAACTCACGTATGGCATCAGAAGCAAATACCGAAAACAAACCAAATAAGTGTGTTGGGTTAAAAATAGGCATATCGTCGATATAGATAAGGTTTTGATCAACGTTGCCTCCTCTAACATTTACGCCATTAGACCCTTCCCCCACCGACGAAACCCCCGGCAATGTCTGAATAGACCGAATAATATCAACCTCCCCCATCATTGCGGGCAGCTTTTTGATTCCCTTGATATTTAACAAAGTTACACCCAACGAGGGTGTTTGGATACTTTTGCGAGTAGCCTGACTCGACACAATAACCTCCTCTAGGGTTTTGCTAACATCCTCCAACTCAATTTTGAGTTGCTCATCCTTTTGTAAAAGTAATCTGGTTCTATACGACTTATAACCTACACTACTTACCTTGATGACATATTCGCCTGGAGGCAAATAAATTTTGAAGCGGCCAAGGCTATCAGTAATATAGCCCGACTTCCGAAAATCCAGTGACAGGGTAGCTCCACGAATGGGCATTTCGGTGCCATATTCAGTAACAATACCCTCTATTGTAAAAAATTGAGGGCTGGTATTTTGAGACACACTTTCAAAACATAACATCAATAGGAAAGAATAAAATAGCCACTTGTAGCACGGTAGAATTAGTTTCATGTTGAATAACGTTATTTGAGGGCAACCAGCCAAACCTTTGGCCAGTTGAGCAATTTACGTAAATTCTTACTATTTGTAATTCCTTTCTATACGTACAAGGCAATCCTTTCGATAAATAGTGTCTTTTTAGCTACGTAAAGGCCTAAAACAAAACTACCTCAACTAAACTTTTGGTTTAATTGAGGTAGTCGATACTCATCTTCAATCATAAATTGATAATAGCCCAACAGCACAATTACACGCTAAGCATTTTACTGTTATAGGCTCATACAAAGCTAACCGACTATATCCTATAAATCAAATTGATATTTTATATACCCATATAGATATAAACGATACCACATTGGCCACACTGAGCTACAACCCTACTCTATGCCCTATTATTGGCTTTGTAAAAGCAGCAAAATAGACGAAAGCCCTTGCCCTTCATAAAAATGAGGATGTTCTACAACATGTTCTACTTTTTCATGAGCCCATGTAGTATGATATGGCACATGTACACCATAACCACCAATAGCCAATACTGGCAAAACATCGGATTTTAGCGAATTCCCAACCATCATAAACTCTTCGGGCTGTATATCAAGGTGTCTGATGAGCTTCAGATAGTCAGATTCTTTTTTATCAGACATAATTTCGATATGGTGAAAATAACCTTCCAATCCCGACCTTTTGAGTTTGCGTTCTTGGTCGAGCAGGTCACCCTTGGTAGCCACCACTAGCCTGTACTGCCCTTGCAGGTTTTTTAGTACATCCTCTACTCCCTCTAGTAGTTCAATAGGCTTTTCAATCATTTCTTTACCATAAGCAATAATTTTTTCGACGGCATCTATATGAATCGTTTTATCCGAAATCTTCAAAGCCGCCTCAATCATACTCAGTACAAAACCTTTTACACCATAGCCATACAAAGGCAAATTGCCGATTTCGACCTGCAACAACTCCCTTGCGGCGGTATGCTGTGGAAGGTAGTCTTCTAGCAATTCACAAAAACGCTGTTCTATTTCCTGAAAATACGGTTCGTTAATCCACAAAGTATCATCGGCATCAAAAGCAATTACTTTAATTTTCATACATTTATTTTTTAGTCGTACAAATTCAAAATTAAGACCCTAACTTCGCATAAATTTTACGAAAAAGGTATTAATCATTTCGAAAAATGTATAAAAAAATATCAGGCGAAGATTTTTCAGGTTTGATCAGCAGGCAGTTTGACCACAATGGAGCAAACCAACAAAACAATACGCTCCATTCGCCTTATTTTGACTGTTCTAGCTCGATTCTTGTCAATCAGCATTTTCATATTTTACATATCAAAGCAGATTTTCGAGAAAATATGTTGGTACAAAACATGAACGACAGCGACCATTTGAGTCTTCATTTTCAGCTAAAAGGATATTCTAATGCTCGAATTAGTGGTTTTGAACATACTCAATCTCTCAAACAATATCAAACTAGGGCTATTTCATGTTGTCAGATACAAGCTAGTTATGAATTTCCAGCCCAGAAAAACTACGAATACATTACCATAAGTGTCAAGCCCAGTATTGTTCCATCGCTATTAGCCACTATCGACTGGCCAGCATATCAGGAATTGGCACTGGCCAATCAGTCGTTTTCGATTACAGAACACGCACAACCTTTTTTAGCCGAACAGCTTCAAGTGATTCAACAACTTCTCAACAACCCTTTTCCGAACGATTTACAGGAACGGTTTCAGTTTTTGAAAATTGCAGAATTACTTCTTTGGTACAAAAGCATTCCAGCAACTTACCCTATAGCCAAAAGCCCCATAAGTGCATCGGATCAAGAGAAGCTATGGGCATTAAAAGACTTTCTGGATATTCATTACCTAGAGCCTCTTGCGGTACATGATTTACCCAAAATATTTTTACTCAATGATTTTAAGCTAAAAACAGGCTTCAAAGCTCTTTTCAATACAACCCCTTATCAATACATACTGGAGCTACGGATGCAATACGCCCGCCAGTGCCTCCTCGACCAGCCCAATTATTCGATAGATACCCTTGCCGAAAAATTACATTACAGCACCAAAGGCCATTTTATGACAGCCTTTAGAAAACGCTTTGGCAGGCTTGTCTAAGAACACGATTCTACTTCCTTCAAATAGGTATGTTTTAGATGGTCATAAAAAGAATGTTTGTCTATGATCAAAGAAACATAGCTAGCCACCAACCCCGCCAGCATTAAGTGCAGAATAAGATTGTTGCGGTCGGTCATTTCTAGTACCAAAATAGCTGATGTAAATGGCGAACGAGTTATACCCGTCAAAAAAGCAACCATTCCTGTCAAAATCAATACGTTGGTATGTGAAGGCGATACCTCCAACAACCCTGCAATCCATGAGCCAATACTGGCACCTGTAGCCAAGCCTGGAGCAAATATCCCACCTGCTCCACCAGAAGTAAATGAAAAAACAGAACTAATCATTCGCAAAATAGGCAAATACCAAGGAAGTGTTTTTTGATCGGTAAACAACAACTGCATCATAATTTCTTTGCCCGAGCCCAATGCCTGCCCTGAGATAAAATAAGCCATACAGGCTATCAGCATAGCACAAAATAAGGCATATCCAACATGATAAGCCTTTGATGGCAACCGCTTTTTCCAAGCCAATACGCCTAATATAACCTTAGACATCCCACTGCCCAACAACCCTGCCACACTGGCTACCAGCACCACTGCAAAAAGTATAAAATACGAGATATGTTCTACTTTAGGAAAACCCAAATACAAATAAGGCCCAGCAAAAGCTTGTGCTGTTAGGCCAGCAATAATTACAGCCGTAAATATAGCCGACTTAAAATAACTAATATGCGTTTTGGTCAACTCCTCTACAGCGAATACAATGCCGCCAAGAGGGGTATTAAATGCAGCAGCCAAACCTGCGGCTGCACCCGTCATTATCATATTTTTATTGGCAATTTTTGGATACCAACTTGGCAGCATTTCATTGATTTTTCGGAAAATAGAGGCCGAAATCTGAATGGTTGGGCCTTCACGCCCCACAGCACCACCCGACATCACCAGCAGCATACTCGATAGTATTTTGATAATGACAATCCTAACACTTAGCAAGTGTTTGATTAAATGGCTCTGCTTGGGTGTAGCTAGATCAATAGCCGCCATTACTTGGGGTATTCCACTACCCTTCGACAATGGCTCGAACCTTTCTACAAGCCACCACGAGGTAACAAACCCAACAGGAGCTACCACAAAAATCGCCCAAGCATGACTTTCAAAAAGCTGAAAAATAAGATGTTCCGCCAAAGCAAATAACTTGGCATACAATACCGCTACAAAACCAGTAATCAAAGATGCTGCCCAGAAAGGGATAGCCTGCAAAATATTGTGCTTAATTTTTTTATTCTTGATTCTACCAATAGCAGAACTAAATAAGCGAGCTAGTTCACTCATAACATACTATTTTAAATATTTAACTTTCCAAAACGATGACAAGGTAGTTACCTTCATCAAATTTCAAACCCTGTATTACTCCATAGGGCAAAACTCTAATCAAATTCTAACAAGTATCGAACAGAGGTTATTAGACATCTTCGAGAAATACAGGGTTTAAGTAAGCAGTAATAAGCAATCATTGAAGCTTTCTATTTCAACCATTCTATTATTATCTCTAAATCAATCAAGTATTTTTTTGTATTTAACACAATTGACTCATAATATTGTAGTATAAATCAAAAAATACCCGAAAGTCGCTTAATTAGTTATCTACAATTTTCAAAATATACATACATGAAAAACACTTATTCTAACAACTGCATCGTCACCTATTTAGCTAACAAATCTTCAAAAATCCAAAAGTCATCTTGTATACATATCGTATTAGATAAATAATATCATCATTCATTCTTAGGTATCCTACAACTATACGTTCAATCATTTGAACAGCCTTATCATGTTAAAACTATACAAATTATTCATCATAGCTATTGCTATTATTGGGTTTGGCGACTCATTATTATTAGCCCAAACACCCCAAAAGGACTCATTAGGTGTTATTCAGAAAACTCTTCCTGCCAATCTGGCATCGGTATCATCGACACTGTTATCATCCTACGAAGCCCCTAATAATTTGCTAAAATTAACACCTCCCAATGTTGCGTCTATAGAGCAGTATGGCAATATCGCCATTAATTATAGTACAGGTCAACTAAGTAATATCATACCCTTGCACACCATTGATGTAGGCGATAAATTGTCTATTCCGATTCAACTTTCCTATAATAATTCGGGCTTAAAACCAGAGCAAGTGCCCTCTTGGGTAGGTAATGGATGGGATTTGAATCTTAGCGGAACGGTGGTGCAATATATAAAAGGTATTGATGATTTTTCTGCTGGAGGCTTACAGTTTACTAGCTCTGAGTTGCAAAGTTATACCAATGGCTCGATGACAGGCTACACAAAATATCAGTATAGTACAGATGTTATTAATAGTAGCAAAGATTCACAGTACGATGTATTTTCATTTAATTTATTAGGAAAAACAGGCAAATTCTATTTCAATGGAAACAATGTGGTGTTCTTCAACTATATGCCATTAAAAGTAAGCTTCACTAATAATATTTTTACAATTACAGACCAACAAGGCTTTGTCTTTCAATTCAGTTTATTTATTAATTCTGACGGGTTCATTACTGGAAATACCGACCCCTTTCTTGTAAGTACCAAAACTTGGTACCTTACCAAAATTATTACACCTTCGGGTGTAGAAGCTACGTTCAACTATAACGCCGATATAGCATATTCAATCGCCGCAGCACATACTTCTTATTCGGTGGGTGCTAGTGTTAATAGTAGTGGTTGTGTTCAATCTAGCCAATTTGCTTATCAGGGACAAGACTCCAATATTACAGTGGGTCAGTATTTATTGACAGAAATTCTTTGGAAAGGCAAAAAATTGTTTTTGAAACAATCCCAAGAGAGGATTTGAAAGATGCTAACAATAACAAGTCTAAAGCACTAAGTAAAATTAAAGTTTATAACGAAAACAATACCCTCATTAAACAAATTGGATTTGATTTTGGCACATCAAGTTACAGCCGATTACAACTTGACAATGTAGCTATATTAGATATTATGGACAATAGTAAAGTCCAGCAATTTAGTTTTGAATACTATGGTAATGCCAAAAGTATCCTTATCCCTTCTTTGAATAGCAACCCTATCAACAACTCCGTTGACCATTGGGGGTACTACAATGGAAAAAGCAACCTTTCAAAGATACCTCGAGCTAATTATTCGTTAATAATCCCCAATACCTCTACTGATTTTGGTAATGCAAACAGAGCCTCCGATGGAGATGCTTCCAAAATTGGTATGCTCAAAAAAATCACATACCCAACGCAAGGCTCTACAACCATAGCTTACGAGCCCAACACTATTCATTTTGATAATTATGCTAGCATTCCTTTCTTCATGAAAAGTCAGCATGCCAGTGGCTACTCTATATTTCTCAACTCTGGCACTAAAGATTGTAACACAGGCCCTGTATCTGGAACATTTACTGTTCCACAGGCAATTGTGGCAGCCAAGATTACGTGGGTATTGTCGACCAATAGTAGTGATGACCTTTCGTCTTTTAAATTAAGCACTACTGGCTCAGCACCTTACATCATCAATGAATTTGCCCAAAATACAACCAATGGCGAAATGATAACCGATTTACCCGCAGGCACTTATTATTATACCCTATATCCTGGTTGTGTAACACAAACTCAAAATGTAACGGCTCAGGCTTCTTTCAAAATCGAACAACCTGTAACCCCTTCGGGAGGTATCGATTTATCTGTAGGAGGCAATAGGGTTTCTAAAGTTATTGATTATGATGGAACAAGTGCTTATCATGAACGTAATTTCGTCTACGAAAATGCCAATCTATTAGACATTCCTTTTTATGTTTCTACTATCCAAACAGGCAAAGGAATTGGCTCTGAGGGAGGTCTTTGTGGACAAATAATCTGCGGAACAACTTATATTTTGGGTGAAAACAACGTACACGCTTGGGATGGCTTTCATGTTGAATACCTCAAAGTAACCGAAAATCACGGGGCAAATGGCAACAATGGTAAAAAGATATATCGATACGAACCCAATGTATTTGTGGGAGGCCCTATTGCTACTAGCCCATACCCATCTACATTTAACCTCAATTGGCGAAGCGGCAACCTACTCATCGATGAAACCTATCGCAACGAATCGAGTGTTTTTACTATTATGCAAGAGGTTCAAAAAAATTATACTCCTCTTACCATTTTCCCTATTACCCAAAATGGAATAAAAATTGGGCGAAAACTCACGTGTCCTTCTGGAAGCTATGCAACATCCAATCCCGACCTGTATTTCAACACCGCTCTTCAGCCAGTATTTTCAGATAAATTTGCCATTAGCTCCGAAACAAGTAAGTACTATGCCGAAAACAATACACTTAGTAGTACCAAAAATTATACCTACAATAATGATTGGTTATTACAAAAAACAAGCACAACTAACAGTAAAAATCAAGTCGTAGATATTATCAACTATTACCCCAATGATTTTAACAATGGCATTGCCAACACCCAAATTAACACCCTCAAAAACAAACATATTATTGGTATTCCACTAAAAGTAATTAAGAATATTAATAATAAAACAGTAGATGGGGTTTTGATCAATACCGATGCGGTTGGCAATCAAACGGAAATATATCATTTCGAGAATAATAATTTAATAACTCACAACCATAATCCTAGTACCTTTTTCGACACCAATTTCTATCTATATGAAACTCGAAAGTACAGTAGTAAAGGCAATATAGTAGAAATAACCCCTCGAAATAGCACCTCCAAAACTTATGTATGGGGCTATAAACATTCTTACCCTATAGCAGAAGTCATCAACGCCACCAAAGCACAGGTAGAGGCTCAAATAGGTAATCTAGAAACGATTGCAGAGTATACACAAGACGCTCAAATTTCGGCTATCGGAAATACCCTAAGAACCAATATCCCAACAGCCTTCGTAACATCGGGCGTTCTAACTTCGGGCGTTGGCCTCAAATCTATCAAATCAGCGAATGATATTAGTTCGTATTTTGAATACGATTCTTTTAATCGCCTAAAAATAATTAGAGACAATAGTAATTATATCGTCAAAAACTATACTTATCGCTATGCCGAAGCAACAGGTGGAGGTAGTTGTACAGTGGCAGCACCTACAATCTCAGCAACACCAGCCTCAATAGGCTGTAATGCAGTATTAACAGCTTCTGGATGTAGCGGAACTGTTACTTGGAGTAATTCACAAACTGGCAATACCATTACAGTACCTTCAGTAACATCCACCACCTATACCGCTACATGTACCACCACTTGTACAAGTGTGGCCTCTAGTCCAATAACAGGACTAACCTACCCTACTGGCTGGAATGCCACAAATATTGGAAGCCCCGCTATCAATGGCTGTTTGGTATTAGGCAATAATACGATAAGAATGCAGGCCAGCCCATCAGGCGGAATCGGTGGTACAGACAACGATGTCCATTATTACCTCAATAAACAGTTTTCGGGTAATGTCACTATCATGGCCAAGATAAGTAGCATGACCAATACTGCTAATATAAGAGCTGGTATTATATTCAAATCGGGTCTTGGTACTAAAGATATATTTTTTTCGATTGTTCAAGATGGTAACAACACCGTTGGCAAACTTCATAGAAGTGCTGTCAATGACCCTGTTACTATTTGGCAATACGACAACAATACTCCTGCTGGTGTCTGGTTAAAAATCAAAAAAAAAGGCAATACCATTCAGTCTTATTATAGTACAGCCTCCAACCCAAGTATCAATAATGATACAAACTGGACCGAATTTTTACCAAATCTTTTTGGCTCAGCCCCAAGTATTACCTGGGGCTCTAACTTTCAGATAGGCTTAACTTTAGAGAATCCACCCAGTGCCAATACATCTACGGCACAGGTAGTATTTACTAATGTCCAGATAAACGACAATGGTTTTATCTCTAACTTTTAAACTACCTCTACATCACCATGAAAAAGAATTTACAACTATTGATATTAATGTATGTTGTTAGTGCTATCAAGCTTCAGGCTCAAAGTATTTCTACTAACAAAAATGCCATCATGGAACAAACGCCCCGTGAAGCAACCACTTCTTTAACGGGGACATACGCTACCATACTCTCCAACATCAAATATTTTGATGGACTAGGACGGCCTACTCAATCCATTATATACAGAGGTACTCCCGATGCTAATAAAGACATTATCTCATCAACCTCTGAGTACGATAGTTTTGGGCGAAATTATAAAAACATCCTACCCGTAGCTTCAGAAACTAACACGGGTGGGTTCGCCAATCAGGCACAGTCATTGGCTCAATCTTTTTATAACGACCTATATCCTTTTACCCAAGTTGCTTTGTACGAAAATTCGCCTACAAACAGACCCCTAAATACCTATGGGGCAGGAAAAAACTGGCGTGACAACAATAAATACACCCAATCTAAATACCTAATTGCCAACAGTAATGAGGTACTGTTATTTGATGTTAGCAGTATAGGGGCCAATATTACTGGAACTTATGGTGCATCACAGCTCTATAAAAATGAAACCATATCAGAGCAAGGAAACAAAACTGTAGAATATACCGATAAAGACGGCAAAACCATTCAAAAAAACAGCCAAAATGGCCTAAATAGTTATTTAAGTACACTTTACATTTACGATGATTTTGAGCGATTACGCTACGTTATACCACCCCTAGCACTTAGTAAATTTGGTACTGAAACAGGCTTATTACAAAACTTTTCAGAAACAGACGACATCTTCAAAGAAGGCATCTACGGCTATCATTACGACAACCAAGGGCGTTTAACCGAAAAACATATCCCTGGAACAGGCTGGACACGCTATGTTTATGACAAACAAGACCGAATCGTCCTCGAAAACGATGACAAAGATGCCAATGCCAGTCCCAACTACTGGAAGTTTAGCCAGTACGATGCCTTAGGAAGGGTAATCCGAACAGGACTTATCAATAACATTGGTACTTATAGCCGTAGCCAATTACAAAGCGAGTTTGATGCCGTAAGCGTTCCCTACGAAGAAAGGGGCTCAACCCTTTTGGGCTATACCAATCGCTCGTTTCCAAGCAGTTATACCCCTGCCGAGACCAACATAAAAACCGTCAACTACTACGACGATTACACATGGCAAACAGAAACAGCCTACAACTTCCAGCCGGCCAATGCCTTCCATACACAAGCCAATACCAAAGGCCTCCAAACAGGAGCATTGGTACGAAACGTTGAAACCAACGACTGGTACAAATCTGTCAACTATTACGATTATAAAGGGCGAGTTATTCAGACATTTAACCAAAACCATTTGGGCGGTATCGACCGTACCGATTTCCAATATCGCTTTAATGGAGAAATTCTTGCCACTAGAATCACACAAAAAAAACCAGGGGTTAATGATTTAGTAGAACTCTATGAATATTCCTACGACCACGTAGGAAGAAAAACCACTTTTTCGCATAATAGCAAAGTTGTAGCCAAATATCAATACGATGAAATAGGACGGTTAAAAACCAAAACATTCGCTCCCGCTGGTACTCCTATAGGAAGCAAACAATCGGGACAATGGACAAATACCGCTACATGGCTCAGCAATAGCATACCTACTATAGAAGATATAGTAACCATCAACTCAGGGCATACCGTAACAATGCCCTCCAATACAACAGCCTATGCAGGAGCATTGGTAATGAACCCCAATGCCAACCTTGCCATGCAAAACATTGGTCAACTCAATATAGGAAATGCCAATATCAACACCCTATACAGCCTTGATTACAAATACCATATCAGAGGCGGATTAAAAGGCATCAACCTCGATGCCAATAATGATTTAACCAATAGCCTATTTAGTTACAAACTAGACTACGAAGAAGATGGTACATATTACGACGGAAATATCAGAAACCAATATTGGAAAAGCAACATCGACGGTATCCAAAGAGCCTATCAATACAACTACGACGGGACTTCTCGCATCACCGCTGCCACTTATGGAAGTACCAAAGCTGGTGAAAACTATGCCCTAAATAACGTAATTTATGATGCCAATGGGAATATCCTTAGTCTTAGTAGAAATGGTGCAACGAATACCAATTATACCAGTTTTGGCAATGTCGATAACCTAAATTACACTTATCAAACCAATTCCAACAAACTCCTGAAAATTCAAGATGCCACCATTGGCAATCCAGACTTAGGTGATTTTAGAGATGGTAATATTACTGGTAACGATTATGATTATTACGCTGATGGTAGTTTGAAAAAAGACTTAAACAAAGGAATTGATAGTATCAAATACAATTATCTCAAATTAGTCAATCGAATTAAGTTTAGCAATGGAACTTGGGTAAACTATCAATATGATGCCAATGGAAAGAAAATCAAAAAGGTTACTTCTCAAGGAATAACAACCGATTATATTGCCAATAAAATTTATGAGAATGGTAATCTGTACCAAACCTCTCACGACGAAGGAAGAATTGTCAATGGTATTTATGAATACAATATCACTGACCACTTAGGTAATCTAAGAGTATCATTCAAAGACTCCGCAGGAATTGCCACACCTCTTCAAAGCCTATTCTACGACCCGTGGGGCTTGTCGATGAAAGGGATGGCAATTACACGAAATCCTGCTAACTTCAATAAATTTCAATTTTTAAATCGAGAATTACAGGTTGAAACAGGCTATATAGACTTGATTCACAGACAGTTTGACCCTACTATTGCAAGATTCACTAGTCAAGACCCTGTAATAGAAGGACAAGAACACTTATCTTTATATCAATATGGGTGGAATAATCCGATTCTCAAATCTGACCCTGATGGTAAAGAACCATGTTGTGGAGGAGTAATAGATTTTGTTTCAGGAACTATAGACGCTATCATGGAAAACAATATTCCATTAGCGACAAGTTATGTAAACCCCAACGGTTCTAGCTCTTACCGTGCAGGAGCAACAACAGGTCATATACTTTCAATGATTGGAGCAACAGCCGAAATCATCACAGGTATAGGTGGCGATGCAACAGCAGCGGTAGGAGAAGGCGTGACATTAGGGGGAGCCACCCCAGTAGCAGTACCATTGGCAACAGGTAGTACTAGCATGATTTTACATGGTGGTTCTACGTTTGCAAAAGCAGCTTATTATCTTAATTCCGAGGGAAAGAAAGGGAGAGATAAAGAGACACAGGGAAACTTTGAAAAAATGGGTAAAGAAAAAAGAAGCTCAGCAGAAAGAATGCCTAAAGATGCTGCAAAAGAGGTAGGTGTGGATTCAAAAAAACTTGGTAAAGCAATACATGATTACAAAAAGAAAAATAATATGGGCGGAAAAGATAATTTATCGTGGAAAGAACTTATAAGTTTAGCCAAATCATTAAAACCAACAAAGAAATAATTATATGAGAAAGAAAAAAAATAGCGACGAATATGGTATTAGCTTTAGGTACGCTGTGGATTCAAAACAGGTAGCGGATTTAATTTGTTCGAAATTAAAAGAAAAGGATATTATTCATAGTTTTAACGTATCATCAATAGATGGTTCTTATGTAATTATCATTGATGATATAGATAAGGTATTTTTTGATGCAGAATATATTAATAAACTTAATAAAGAAATAAATATCAATCGAGAATCATTTGATTTCTTTGTTTATTTGACATCTAATAACATGATGGGAGGTATGTCCATTTCTAACAAAATAATTGACTATATCCGAATAATCGGAGGTAATAGTATAGAAATTTCCTATGTAATAATTTAAGTATATATCCCTACTCGGCGTAGTGAAAACACTACGCCGTTGTATTTACCAATCTCACAATCGAACCAAATACCCCGAGAGGTTTAAACAATAGGAATGTTAAAAAGCCACACCTCTTCAAAGCCTATTCTACGACCCGTGGGGTTTGTCGATGAAAGGGATGGCAATTACACGAAATCCTACTAATTTCAATAAATTCCAATTCCTAAATAGGGAAACGCAATTTGAAACAGGATATATAGACTTGATTCACAGACAATTTGACCCCCAAACGGGACGTTTTACCTCTCAAGACCCCGTTATAGAAGGACAAGAACACTTATCTTTATATCAATATAGTTGGAATAATCCAATTCTCAAATCTGATCCTGATGGTGATTGTCCTTTTTGTCCTGCGATTCCTTTATTACCTGAAATCGGTGCAGGTGTAATTGCACTAGGAGAATATATAGCAGGCTCTACTTTAGGTTTAGCAGTGGGAGCAGGTTTAACCAAGTTAGCAAACTCTGGTGTATTAGCAGGTGGTGGAAATAGTATTGTGCCATATTATGCTCAAATGAAGGCTAAACAAGCTGAAAAAGAGCTAGCGGTTAATAGTGTTTCATCAAGTAATGAGTCTAAAAGCTCAAGTAAAGGCGACAATGGCAAGAATGGCGGTTCGTTTGATGCTGGAAAAGATACAAAAAGCACAACTCAAAAAGAAGCTTTCAACAAGGCTAAAGAACAAAATGGCATTCCCAAAAGTCAGCAGCCTAAACAGCAGTACAAAACCCCAGATAAAAATACAGGAAAACCATTACGAACTTATGAATATAGAAATAGTAAAGGAGAGAAAGTTATTATTCGTAAAGATAATCCTGTAACCTATCCAGATGGAGGAAAACAAGGAGAGCATTATAACGCAGGCAAAGTAAAAGATAATACAGAAAAACTAAAACAACATCATAACTATGAAAATGATTAAATATGACATCACGAAAGACTTTTTGTTATACAATGTTTGGAAATCTGACGAATCATTTCCTATAAAAAAAATCAATGAAAATTCCAAAATAAAAGAACTTCAAAATTTCGAAATTAGAGAGTATTTATTTGAAGGAATGAGGTCAAATAGAAATCAAAACAATTTTATATCATTATTAAATGATTTTAAGAATCAAATTTTAGCTCATATTCTTAATCAGAGAAGAAATGTTTTTCTTTTTGGTTTAGAAAGCGAGTCAAATGTGATTTCTAAAATTCGTAGTTATAAAGGACTTATAGATAGACAAGTAATAAACTCAGAATTATTTATTCAAAAAGAACAGATACTATCTAATAATCAAAGTAGATTTGCTTTTGTTGCAAGAATAAAAGAGAATAATTTTGATTATCTGTCAAGATTCTTTTTTGATTATACAAATTCATTCATCATAACAACACATAATGATTATTTGAATAATAAGTTTATTGATGATATATGTTTCTTACAGAGATTAGAAGGGTGGACACATATTGATTTATTAAATATCATGCTTGTTTTTTGTCCCCAAGGAGATATTTTATACAGAATTGGTGGTAATGATGGAGAAGATTACTGGAGTTTACAAGAGTTTGTCAAGAAAGAATTTTAGTCCATATAATTAATGTATCTGAAAAAAGACACTCTGATTTTTGGTAGTCCTGTAAATGTAATGCTTTATTTATCTTTGATATAAAAAAGGTAAAATGAACTGTAGTCACTGTGGTAGTACAACAACAAAGAAGAATGGTCATACCCATTATGGGAAACAAAACTATTTATGTCATAGTTGCAACCGTCAATTTGTAGAAGGTGGTCAAGATTGGTTTGTATCGGAGTCTGATAAAATCTTTATCAACAAATTGCTTTTAGAGCGAATTTCGCTATCAAGTATTTGTCGAGTATGCAATGTGAGCGAGCAATGGCTTTTAGCCTATATTAAAAAGTTATATGAAGCCTTACCTGATGATTTGAATGCTGACTTAACCTTGCCTGATATTGAAGTTTATTTAGCAGACAGGATGGATGAAGAAATAGGTAGAATAGAGGTTATAAAAAAAAATCGGTTGCATTACAGGACTACATCCAAGTACCAGAAAGTGAGGTGATTACAAAAGGAGATAGTCTTTTTGAAGAGTATTTGGTTGATATTGAAAATAACGATTTGTTAGTAACGGAATTGTATAGCAAAGAGCGATGTACAGGGAGGAAACTAATAAGAACCCACATAAACCACGGTGTAGCAGGTAAAAAACATATATTTTTCAGAAATGCAAAAGAATTAAGAAAATATGTCAAAGAATAGCGTTATAGAGAATCTCCAGAACTGCAGTAGTAATGATTCTTCATTATACAACACTGTTATTTTATTCTTAGTTAAGAATTTACAAAAATTTAGAAATGAATATGACTTCGAAATAGAGATAGGCAAAAAAAATGTAGATATCTCTATCGAAAATAATGGATTATTTCTCTTTATTTATTTAGATGAAGATACTTTGAGCTTGAGATATATTCAAAGTGAATTTTACATTTTAATAAATGAGATTGTACTAGAAGAATTAGAATTATTACTATCCGAATTTTTCAAGGGGAAATATGAGATAATATCATTTACTTATCAAGGATTGATTGTAAAACAAGAACTTAATTTCACAAACCCTAAAATAATGAAATACAATCAGATTGATATATATGGTACAAAAAAAAGAGGGCTATAACTGGCTTATTGTGTAACTCATACAGGTGTTAAAGCTGGCAGTCTCCCACAAATTGTGTAAGTATTAAACATAAGTCATCTCTAATAATTCGGGATGACTTCTATTAATCTATTCCAAATTCGCTTTTGCTTTAACAATAACTTTATTAACAATTGTTACCCCTTCTATACACAAAGATGTTTCAGGTAATGATTACACCTACTGGCAAGATGGCTCACTCAAAAGCGATGCCAACAAAGGCATTACGCTCATTGAATATAATTATCTTAAACTACTTAAAAAGGTGGTACAAAATGGCGTAACTACGTTGTATCAATACGATGCCACAGGCAAAAAATTAAAAGAAACCATTGGTTCTGATATTACCGATTATTCAGCCAATAAGATTTATAAAAACAATACCTTATATCAGATTTCACACGACGAAGGTAGAATCGTAAACGGAGAATACGAGTATAATATCACTGACCACTTAGGCAATCTAAGAGTAGCCTTCAAAGATTCACTAGGAATCGCCAAGATTACACAAGCTAATGCCTACGGTGTTTGGGGTGAAGATTTACCAACTTTGAGTTATCAAAATACCCCGAACTTAAATAATTTTAAGTTTACAGGTAAGGAATTTGAATCTCTAACAGGATTAAATGATTTCGGGTGGAGGCAACAAGATCCTATTTTGGGAATAATGTGGGGGATTGATGCACTAGGGGAAGATTTTAAACATCTAACACCATTTAATTATGTAGAGAATAACCCTATTTCTAAGACTGACCCCGATGGAAATGCCTCAGAATATGTTACAACTCAATATATAGACCCTAATGGAAATACTATCATTAATACTAATGATGGTAGAAATGATGTATTTGTTGTACATTGGGACAAGCTGAAAAATTTCAGAAATAATGTAAACAGTGCTTTACCTGAAATTACTAATTCGATTGGCTGGAATGACTATTGGCGTAGTGAAAGTAGATTACTGATACCAAGTTCATTGATAGATATGCACCATTCACAAGCAGCCATAGACAAGTTAATCAAATATGCACTCTCAAATAATGGCGGAGATATGTTTGATTATGTTTTTGAAGAGATAAAAGCTCAATGGCAGACTCTTGAGTTAGTGGTAGGTGGACTGAGTGCTGGATTTGGAGGTTATACTATGTTGGGAACAAAATCTGTAAAGTCATTAAAGGGAAATGTAGCCAATAACTTTAAACGATTTTTAAGTAAAGTTCCATCTAATTCAAAATCAAACGCTTCTTACAAAATGTTGGATGATGGAAGTTTCATATTTGAAGCAACCTCACCAGGAAAAGTACCCGGATCAAAAGCAATTTATCAAAAATGGGTAAATTCAGAAGGCGAAACCGTAAAAATGTTAAAAACCACAGTAGCTCCAGATGGTAGTATTATTCATGTAAAACCAAAAAAGTAAAATGAAGAATAGGAAAGATATATTAAATGAACTTATATATTTCAATGCTAATTTGAATCAACTTGAAAATGAGCTTTCAAAATTCGCATGGGATTTAGATGAACCAACCATAGTATTAACAAAAAATATTTTATCTAACGTAATTCGTAGATGTATAAACAATGAAATATCTTTCGTTGAATTAGAAAGTTGGGCTAATTTAATTGAATGTAGAGATGATATAGGTTTTGAAGATGAAGAAACTCAAAACATCATGTTTGAATTATCCAATCCTGAAATAAATGAGCCAATAACTATTTCATTACTCGAAAATATTATTAATGGTTTGAAAAATTGACTATGTTCTTCCAGATACTCACATTTGAAAGCTAATTGATATGAATTTGCAAATCGTCAAGCCAAGTTTGCTACGCTATAACGTAGTGGGCTTGGCTTTTGTGGTAAAACAACGTTTTGAATACAATATCACAGACCATTTAGGCAATCTAGGCATAGCCAAGATTACACAAGCTAATGCCTACGGTGTTTGGGGGGAAGATTTACCGACTTTGAGTTATCAAAATACCTCGAACTTGAATAATTTTAAGTTTACAGGAAAGGAAAGCTTACAAGGAACTGGTTATACAGATTTTGGAGCACGATGGTATGATAATATTGTGCCTAGATTTATCACGATTGACCCGTTGGCTGAAAAAAATCACTTTGAAAGTGGTTACGTTTATATTCATAACAGCCCTTTAAAATACATAGACCTCGATGGTAGAGATGGTGTTTTGATTGTTTTTCCCGACTACAAAATATCAACACCAGTAGGGAAAGTAGGTGGATTAGGTCACGCAGGAGTACTTCTGATAGATAATAAAACAGGTCTTACAAAATACTATGAGTATGGTCGTTACGATAATGAAGGCAAAGGTTATGCAAGAACTGTTTCGGTTTCAAATGTCAAAATCGGGAAAGACGGTAAGCCAACAGAGGCATCTCTAAATAAAGTATTAGGTCAAATTTCAAAGAAATCTGGTAATGGGACAAGAATAGAAGGTGCTTACGTTGAAAGTGACAATTTTGATGCTATGAATAATTACGCATCTGGAAAGGTAAAAGAAAAAGATGACCCTAAAAGGAAATCATATAATTTGGCAAATAATAACTGTGGCACTTTCGCATGTGATGTACTCAACCAAGATCCCAACGTAAAAGACCAATCCCCATCAATAAGCGACCCAAGACCCAACAGCATTGTACAAGAATATCAAGGCACTTATGGGACAGTAGAATACAATCCAAAAACAGGTGGAACAAAAGAAACTGTTGATAAATCTCGTTATCAAGAAATTTTAGATAAAATGAAATCATATTTTAAGCAATAGAAATTAAATAATGAAAAGAATTTTTAACATTTTAATATTAGCTACTGTCTTGGCTTGTAACCCAAATGAAAGGGAAAAACCTGAAACAGTTCCCAAAAATGCTATTTGGAAAGGTGGTGTTGATGGAGGTTGCTGGATTTTATTTAAGTCCGTTACAATTGAAAAACTTAACTTGGTAATATTTTATGAAGATGGCGGGGTGTGGGAACAAGGAATATACAAAAAGGTGGGTAATTGTAATATTCCTGAAAATGAAATTATGAACTCAATTATAGGATTTAATGGACAAGAATTGATTTTTAAACAAAACTCTTGTGAGTTTCAAAAAACGAAGTAATATTTAAATGACAAAAGCCCTCAAATTGAGGGCTTTTGTGTTTACTCTAAATCTTCCAGTAGTTCTTTCAATTCTTTTTCAGAGATATTGTCTTTCACTTGCTTATCATACATGAAAAACAACATAACTCCTTCATTATCAGTAATTAATCAAATATTCAACGAAGCTATACTTTTAGTTATGACTATGCCAAACACTTAAAGTCTGCTGTTTATTCAGGAGTAAATGCTGAGAACTATGGAATGCCCTTAATTACTTATGATGCCAATGGAATATCAAAACTCTTTCAAGAAATGGAGCAACAAATACCAATTATACCAGTTTTGGCAATGTCGATAACCTAAGTTATACCTATCAAACCAATTCAAATAAATTACTAAGTGTACAGGATGCTACCAAAAATAACGTTGATGTAGGCGATTTTAGAGATGGTAATATTACTGGTAACGAGTATGATTATTACGCTGATGGTAGTTTGAAAAAAGACTTAAACAAAGGAATTGATAGTATCAAATACAATTATCTCAAATTAGTCAATCGAATTAAGTTTAGCAACGGAACTTGGGTAAACTATCAATATGATGCCAATGGAAAGAAAATCAAAAAGGTTACTTCTCAAGGAATAACAACCGATTATATTGCCAATAAAATTTATGAGAATGGTAATCTATATCAAACCTCTCACGACGAAGGACGAATTGTCAATGGTATTTATGAATATAATATCACAGACCACTTAGGTAATCTAAGAGTATCACTCAAAGACTCCGCAGGTATAGCCGTACCTCTTCAAAGCCTATTCTACGACCCTTGGGGTTTGTCGATGAAAGGGATGGCAATTACACGAAATCCTACTAATTTCAATAAATTCCAATTCCTAAATAGGGAAACGCAATTTGAAACAGGATATATAGACTTGATTCACAGACAATTTGACCCTTCTATTGCAAGATTCACAAGTCAAGACCCTGTAATAGAAGGACAAGAACACTTATCTTTATATCAATATAGTTGGAATAATCCGATTCTTAAATCTGACCCTGATGGTGAGTATCCAGGGGAAGGTCTTTGGAATAAATTTAAGAATTGGTTAAATGGTACTCCATCAGAATCTAATAAAATAATAGGTCAAATATACAGTAATACTGCTTATAATGGTCATACAAGAAACCCTCAAACAAATCAACAAATAGTAGTAGATGCTATCGCATCATCAATACAAGTAATTGGTCAAGAGCAGCGAGGAGGATTAGGTATGACAAGAGCAGCACTGACACAAACTCCAAGACGAACTGTACCATCAGCAAGAGCTGCTGCTGTAGCACATGCTGAAAATTTAAGAAATAATTCAACAAAACCTTTACCAACAGTTACAGGAGCTGCAGTGGATGTAAGTACGGGAAAAGTAGTAGTCCAAGTTAGTGGTAAACCAAACCCAACAGCTTTAAATCCCGTGTTGCAATCAACAGCTCCAAATCCAAGTTTAGAACCTTGGTCTATTTGTAATTGTGGAGAGACAAAAGCAGTAAATGTTTTGGTTAATGAAGGTTCATCAATTTTCAATATTAAGTACCATGCTGTAAGAACTAAAACAGGAGAATCAATGGCACCTTGTCGTAATTGCCAAGAGACTCTCCAAAACGCAACACATGAAAAACATGATTAATAAAACAATTCTAAAAAAATTAGAGTGGACTCCAAACAGAAAAATAAATATTGATCCCATTAAAAATCACCTAATTGATAAGGGATATTTTTGGTTTGAGAAAGTAAATGTTTTCTTAGAAGAATTTGTTTTTTTGAAAACAGAACAAATGCACTTTGATGTTCTGAAAGCAGAGAGAGATATTGACTCTTCATGGATTCTTAAAGAGTATTCTCAGCGGTTAGAAAATGTAGAGTTGTGTATAATTGGTCAAGCATATAACGACCATCTGACTCTTTTTATGGACTCATTTGGTAAAATTTATGGTGGATATGATGAGTCTTTATATTTTATTGGAGACTCGTATGAAACAGCCATTGAAAATATATATTTTAATCAAGAATTGATTGAATTGTAAATATCACATTCCACGCTGTTTATTTAGTTTTTTGCCGTAGTTGGTATTCGTTCTTAGCAAAAAACGTTGCATACCATTCTGCGGTGTTTTTTCACCCACAACACATATGGCAGCAACGCCCCGGGTAATTTTCAAGCCAAGTCTATCTATCAAAAATAGGCAGACTTGGCTTTTTGATTAAACTATCTATATTATTTTAATAGCAGATTATTGAAGACCAGAATACTGTATTTGAACTATACTTATAATACCAACTCCAACAAAATACTAAAGGTCGATGATGTTTCAGGAGAAGAGTCAAGTTTCAAAGATGTTTCAGGGAATGATTACACCTACTGGCAAGATGGCTCTTTAAAATCAGACAATAATAAAGGTATTTCAATCATTGAATACAACTATTTGAAGTTACCTAAAAGAATCGTAAAAGGCTCAACTACGATTTTATACCAATACGATGCCACAGGTAGAAAATTAAAAGAAACGATTGGTTCTGATATTACCGATTATTCAGCCAATAAGATTTATAAAAATGCTATCTTGTATCAGATTTCACACGATGAGGGTAGAATCGTAAACGGTGAATATGAATACAATATCACAGACCATCTAGGCAATCTAAGAGTAGCCTTCAAAGATTCACTAGGAATCGCCAAGATTACACAAGCTAATGCCTACGGTGTTTGGGGGGAAGATTTACCAACTTTGAGTTTTAGAAGTACCTCGAACTTGAATAATTTTAAGTTTACAGGTAAGGAAAGCTTACAAGGAACTGGCTACATAGATTTTGGAGCAAGATGGTATGATAATATTGTGCCTCGCTTTATCACTATTGACCCACTGGCAGAGAAAATGAGAAGATGGTCACCTTATAATTATGCTTTTGATAATCCGCTAAGGTTTATTGATCCTGATGGGATGAGTCCAGAAAATCCATTTAAAATTTTGAGTAAACATACTGGTGCACAATCAGTTCAAGCTCCATTTAAACAAGCTGTAGGTACTTCTAAAGAAATTTTTACAGTTAAACTAGGAACTCAATTATTTGGAGCAGGAAAGGAAATAAAATTAGGAGAATTAGGTACAGCAAAAGCAGAGTTTTCTTTATACCCTGTTGAGTTATCCACAACTACAAAAGAGGTTAAGAGTGAAATGAATGCCTTTAAAATTGGTTTAGGAATTACTACCAAAGGGGGAGATTTTTCTAAAGAGTTTAAAGCAGGAACCTATTCAACTACTATAGGAAAACAAGGAGCAATTTCTGAAGAAAACATCTCTAGTAGTAATTCTATTGCTAATGGTGATGCAAGTTATAATACAACTGATAAATCTTTGGCAATAGGTATAAAGCTTGGTACATTTGCAGCTAGCATAGAAGCAAATCTTGAAAAAGTACAAGAAACATTAACTAATACATTGATAGGCTTTGGCAATCTGTTATCTGAGACATTTACAGATTTTACCAAAAATCAGTTTGATTCGTCGAAAGAAGCAATAGACAAAAAAAGATACATACAAAACATTAAAAAACAATAGACAAAAATGAGATTATTATCAATAAATAAAATTATTTCCTTAATACTTATTATAGGTGCATTACTCCTTTTATACGCTTCTGTAAGCTATTTTTTATTTCTCAAAAACATATCAACACCCCAAATCATATTTAGTTGTTTTTCTTTTTTAGTTGCATTAGTTCAATTGTACGCAGCAGGTTCTATTATTAATGAGAGAAGAGTTGGATTTATGATAGCAATGACAATCGCTATTTTACAAATTGTTTCATTTTCGATTTTTGGTTTGTCATATGAGTATAACACGATTGCAACCCTAATACTAAAATACAATTTTTCCTTAAATACAATATCCCTGAACGTTGGTATATTAGAAGCTAAAATTCTAATGAGTTGGGACATCAATGAATCAAGCTTCTCAATCAATTTTATTGCGATACTGATTGCACGGTATTGTTATATAAACATTAATACGAAAACATAATTCCCTATCCAATACCTCTACCAAGATTACACAAGCTAATGCCTACGGTGTTTGGGGAGAAGATTTACCAACTTTGAAATACCTTAATACGCCTAAAATAAACAACTTTGGATACTTAAACCGTGAATTTCAATCTGAAACAGGATATACAGATTTAGTAAATCGCCAATTTGATAATATCATTGGAAGATTCATTAGTCAAGACCCTGTAATAGAAGGACAAGAACATTTATCTTTGTATCAATATGGGTGGAATAATCCGATTTTACGATCTGACCCTGATGGTGATTGTCCCAATTGTGTAACGGCTGGAATTGGAGCAGGTATAGGGGCGTTGATAGGCGGAGCAATAGAAGCAGGAACACAACTTTACCACGATGGAAAAGTATCAAATTGGTCTGCCGTAGGTGGTGCAGCTTTACAAGGAGGCATTACAGGAGGAGCAGCAGGGTTTACGGGTGGGGCAAGTTTATTGGTTACGACCAGCGTATCGGCAGGAGCGAATGTAGTAGGTGGTGCAATTAACAATACGATACAAGGCAAAGAAATAACTGCAAAATCAGTTGCGATTGATGCGGCAGTTGGTGTAATTGCTGGCGTAGGTGGTAAAGTCCTAGATAAGGTCGTAAGTAAAGTACAAGGGAGTGTTGCTAGTACAGAAACTCAAACAGTTAGCGTAACATCTGCATACAAAAGACCATCAGGGTCAGTTACAGCAGAGCAACGAGCATCTGTTCAAGGCAAGCCCTGTGTTGACTGCGGTACAAAAGCACCTAAAATGGTTGCAGACCATAAAACTCCGCTTGTTAAAGAATACTACCAAACAGGTACAATAGACAAAATAAAAATGAGGAGTGTTGATGCAGTACAGCCACAATGTCCTACCTGTTCAGCGAGACAAGGGGCTGAAATGTCCAAATATTCTAAAGAAATGAAAAAAGCAAATGGTTTGTAAAATGGATATACAAGACTTACAAAAAGAGGTTTGCCTCAAATATGGAGCACCTTTTTACTATTCTGAAACTTCTTTAAAGTTAGGAATTGCACCTAATGTAAAGTTAGGCATATTGCCAATTAACGGACTAAGAATAGAACCAGAAGGTGATACCGTTGGGTGGTATATTTGGGCTGGCGAGGAGTTGTCCAATGAGCCTGATTTTTTTCAACCACTACATGTTGAACACATAAAAGAGTGGATTCCAGACGTGGAAAAATATTTAGGACTTCCCCCTGGTTGGCGTTTTTTAATAGCAGGTGATTATGAAGATGTTTGGTTTGACGAAAGCATTCTTAACTAAGAAGAAGAAAAAGAAAGAGTGGAACTTTGGCGATGTGTTTTTAGTCCCATTAAAAAATGGAAAGTATGGAACAGGGCAAGTTTTGGACTTACAAATGCCTAATGTTGTGAGAGTTGCACTGTTTGACGAAGTTGTAAATAGTTTAGAAGAATTTAATATTGGGCAATCTTGTTCAATGTCAAATCTTATCTTATTGGTGGCTTCCAGTCGTGAACAGTTGGATTATGATGTTTGGCAACTGATGGGAAATAAACGCATAGAAATTCCGAAAAAAAAATTTCCCAATGAAGAATTTAAAAGAAAAAATTGGGTTGGAGCAAGACATTACGACGCCGCTTTGTTAGAAGATTTTTTAAACTCATTCTATGCTCTATTGCCGTGGGACGACTGGTTTAACCCTAATTATCTAGACGGATTTTTAGTAGATATTTCTAAAAAACCGACAAATTTAATATATAAAAAAGCCACCGAATAGATAGCCATGGTCGGAATACCTTCCGACCTTTTATTCAGACATTTAACCAAAACCATTTGGGCGGAATAGACCGTACTGATTTCCAATATCGCTTTAATGGAGAAATCCTTGCCACTAGAATCACACAAAAAAAACCAGGGGTTAATGATTTAGTAGAACTCTATGAATATACCTACGACCATGTAGGAAGAAAAACTGCTTTTTCGCATAATAGCAAAGTTGTAGCCAAATATCAATACGATGAAATAGGGCGGTTAAAAACCAAAACATTCGCTCCTGCTGGTACACCTATAGGAAGCAAACAATCGGGACAATGGACAAATACAGCTACATGGCTCAGCAATAGCATACCTACTATAGAAGATATAGTAACCATCAACTCAGGGCATACCGTAACAATGCCCTCCAATACAACAGCCTATGCAGGAGCATTGGTAATGAACCCCAATGCCAACCTTGCCATGCAAAACATTGCCCAACTCAATATAGGAAATGCCAATATCAACACCCTATACAGCCTTGATTACAAATACCATATCAGAGGCGGATTAAAAGGCATCAATCTCGATGCCAATAACAACCTAACCAGTAGCCTATTCAGCTATAAACTAGACTACGAAGAAGACGGTACATACTACGACGGAAATATCAGAAACCAATATTGGAAAAGCAATATCGACGGTATCCAAAGAGCATTTCAATACAACTACGACGGGGCTTCTCGCATCACCGCTGCCACTTATGGAAGTACCAAAGCAGGTGAAAACTATGCCCTAAATATGGAGGACATAAAATATTAGAATAATGCTAACAGAAAAAGATTTATTATTAGATATTATACAGAATACGCCCGTGTCATCCGTATGGAATATTTCAAGTGATTCATGGGAAAGAATCCCAGAAGTATTCGCAGAATTTATATCGTTCAATGATGTATATGGTTGGGATATTATTATAAAGTCAGATAATCGAAAACGGGTAACTGAGATTATTGATAAAGAAGAAATCTATAATAAAATTGTCCATCAATATATTCGTTTTAATGAAAGTATTATCTTCAAAAGTTATGACAATATGTTATTTACAATACTAGAAGATTCATTTCCATTAAAAGTTGAACTGCTGAACAAATATAAGGATAGCGACGTTTGTGTTGAATAATCCTAATAGAAAAAGATTTATTATTAGATATTATACAGAACGCTCCTGAATTCTGTATGGAATATTTCAAGAGATTCTTGAGGAATAATCCCTGAAGTCTTTTCACTATATATTTCAATAAATGATGTATATGGGTGGGATATAATGATGAATCAACATAGTCGAGAAAATTTGATTAAAATAATTGAGAAAGAAGAAATCTATGATAAAATAGTTCACCAAAATATTATTCTTAATCTTGATACCATTTTTGAAAGCTACGACCACATGACAGGTTCATGTTCAAAAAGTTCATTTCCTTGTTTTGTAGATATTATTCAAAAGTATCAAGCACAAGAAGTTGAAGTAGCTGAATTAAAATCTTAAAAATAAAGGGTTTTGTCAAAAATACTTTTGCCTCTAAAAGATATAAAAGTAATAGGTAAAAACTTTGAAATTTTGTAGTATTCTAAATAATAAACCCCTCAATAGTATTTAATTCAGATACTATTGAGGGGTTTTAAGTTTCCAAATAAGATAAATATCACCGACCATTTAGGCAATCTAGGCATAGCCAAGATTACACAAGCTAATGCCTACGGTGTTTGGGGTGAAGATTTACCGACTTTGAGTTTACAGGTAAGGAAAGCTTACAAGGAACTGGCTACACAGATTTTGGAGCAAGATGGTATGATAATATGTCAACAATTATACCTAACTCTCCTATCTTATAGCTTCAATTCATCCACTTGTCGAATATTTTTATGAATTATAGAACAAATCACCGCTGTTGTCTATTATTGTAAAAAGTACTGTTGTTTTTGTCCAACTATTAACTAATAATCTATAACAAACGATGCACAAATTTTTGTTATTCTTCAATGTGGTGGTAATTAGCTTGATTGGCTATTTCACTAAGCCCAAAGTAAATGAGCCACTAGAGGCTATTACGGTTTGCCACACTACTACTACCGACGGTATGGCTCAGTTTGCCAACGACCCTACGTTTGTGGCTTTGCACCCTACGCCACTGCCCTTGAAGTTTGAGGCTTTGGGACAACAAATTACCTTTCCTACTGCCGACGGGGCTACTGCTGGAGCTTATTTTGTAAAAGCTAAAAAGAAATCTAACAAATGGCTATTTGTTTACCAAGAATGGTGGGGACTCAATGACCATATCAAACACCAAGCCGATGTTTTCTACAACGATTTGGGTGGTAATGTCAATGTATTGGCTTTAGATATGTACGACGGAAAGTCAACCTCTGACCCTAAAGAAGCAGGCAAATTGATGCAGAGCGTTGTTGAAAGTCGCTTAGAGGCTATTGTTAATGGCGGGGTCGCATACGCTGGGCCCAAAGCACAAATTGCCAATGTGGGTTGGTGCTTTGGCGGTAGCTGGTCATTAAAATCGGCTCTTTTGGGGGGCAAACAAACCATTGGTTCTGTAATGTATTATGGTATGCCTGTAAAAGATGTAGAAAAACTCAAAACGCTTAATACTGATGTTTTGGGTCTTTTTGCTACTGAACAATATATCTCAAAACAGGTTATCGAAGAATTTGCTACCAATATGAAAACAGCAGGTAAGAAACTTGATTACAAGATTTTTGATGCTGTTCATGGTTTTTCAAACCCAAGTAACCCCAAATACGACGAAGCTGCTAGTAAAGAAGCATATACAATGGCTATTACTTATTTGAAGGGTAAGTACAAATTATAAAATCAGGCTTTTGAAAGGCCTACTTTTGATTAGCAAGCCAATATGATAGTTTGCTTGCTAATCAATTCATCATTTGTTCTACAGATTATTTATTGAACTTTGCACCTCTAGTATTGCCTATCACCAACTCCCATTAATTGCTTTTTAGCCAATTTTCAGTGTTATACAACCATTAAATAAGTTTTAACTGAACAAAATCAATGTTTTGTTTGGAAAAAAAAGGATTATCTGCTTACTTAAACTTTCGTCATTTTCATTAAGCTTTAATAAATACCCAATGTATATTGTGTAGTCATGTACAATATGTTGGAGTTTTAATTTCAACCATGACATGATAAACCATTGTTCAATCTCAAACCTTTTCACCCGTAATTCAGTATTCTTTTCTTGTGGCGTTTAGCTTTCATTACGCTAGTACTTATTTACATTTCCTAATTAACCTTCCAACAAGCTCGAATATTCTACTAAATCCCTTAAAACAAAACAACAATGAACATCGAAGTATCCCAAAATTTCAAGAAGATGACCACCAAAGCCATTTTCTCTATTGTATTGTTTATCTTTGTTTACCTAATTTTAGTCATTCTAGCGATTAGCGTTACCTTTTCGTGTTTGGCTATGGCTTTTTTGCTCATCTTCGGAAAACCCTCGCTCCTCACAATTGGGCTTGGAGCAGGACTAGCTGGCTTTGGGGGCTTCATTCTCTTTTTTATGATTAAGTTTCTTTTTACAAGCCATAAAATCGACAAAAGCTACCTGACAGAAATCACTCAACAACAAGAACCCCGCCTTTTCGAGTTTATCCAACATATTGTAGATGAAGTTGAAACCGATTTTCCTAAAAGAATTTACTTGTCGACCGATGTCAATGCCTGTGTTTTTTATGATTCTAGCTTTTGGAGTATGTTTTTCCCTATCAAGAAAAACCTACAAATAGGTTTGGGGCTTATCAATAGCGTATCTGAACAAGAGTTTAAGGCAATTTTGGCACATGAATTTGGCCATTTTTCACAAAAAAGCATGAAAGTAGGTAGTTATGTCTACAATGTAAATAAGGTAATTTATAATATGTTGTACGATAACCAATCTTTTGATAAGGCGATTTTGTACTGGGCAAATATGAATGGCTATTTTTCTTTTTTTATCGGCTTGGCTCTTAGGGTTATCAAGGCTATTCAGTGGGTACTCAAAAAAATGTACGATTTTATTAATATTAGCTATATGGCTCTTTCCCGAGAAATGGAGTTTCATGCCGATGCTGTAGCTACTCATGTGGCGGGTTCTTTGCCATTGAAAGAATCTTTACTAAGGCTACAACTAGCCGATTATTCGTACAATTCGGTACTCAATTTTTACGAAGGAAAAATTGCCAACAATATCAAGAGTAACAATATATTTAAAGAACAACAGTTTGTGATGAATTTTCTTGCCAAAGAAAACGATTTGCCTTTTAAGAACAACCTGCCTTTTGTGTCGGAAAATGACCTCAATAAATACAACAAATCAAAACTACAAATCAAAGACCAGTGGGCTTCGCACCCTAGTACCGAAGAACGTATACAGGCTTTTGAGGCACTTAATATTGTAAAAAGTAATTCTAACAATCAATCGGCCATGGATTTGTTGAGAAATACAACTACCCTCGAAGAACAACTAACCCAAAAGCTCTTTGCCAATGTCAATTACCAAGAACCTGCTACTATATTGGCTATCGAAGACTTTGAGAAAAACTATACCGAAGCTTTTGATAAAGACAGTTTTCCGAAAAAATATAATAGCTATTACGACAGTAAAAATCCTAATTATTTTGAGATAGACGCAGTAAGGGCTAACCACAATTTTTCGTTTGACGAACTATTCAGCAATGAAAAAGTAGATTTAATCTATGAACATATTGCCTTGATAAACGACCAAAATGCCTTGACGCAAATTGCCCTGCCAGCGTCTACTATCAAGACTTTTGACTATGACGGCCAAAGATATACCGCAAAAGAAGCTGAAAACCTGAGCTTGCAACTCAACCAAGTAGCCGAAAATATTAAAGTGCAAATTACAGAAAATGACAAAAATATTTATGCCTTTTTTCTGGCTATAGCTCAGCAAAGTAATCAGGAAAATAAATTACGAGAGAAGTATCTGAAGTTTTTTGAGATAGACCGCGAATATGATACCCTCATGGAACTATACACCAAACTTATCAATGCTACCGATTTTATTCATGTCGTAACGCCTTTTACACAAATCTATACCAACTTCAACAATATTACTTTATTGGAAGAAGAGCTAAAAACCGAAATCCACAAACTCTTGGAAAACCGTTGTTTAGAAACAGAAATCACCCACGTAATGCGGGAAAATTTTGAACTGTATTTATCAAAAAAATGGGACTATTTTATCAATGACAACTACGAAAATGATAATCTGAATATATTTTTTAAGGCCATCCATAATTTCCACTATTTAGTAGCTCGCAATTTTCTACTTATCAAAATCAGGTTGCTCAACTTTCAGGTGTATTTATTGGAACAACCCTTAAACGAGGCTTATAGTACAAACATTTAGCCATAAACTTTGCTGATTTTTCCCCTTAATGCTATTTTTATTCGACAAGCCTTTCTACATTCGCACCCAAAACAATATCTTGGCAACCATGAGAGGGACAGTATTAATTATAGACGATGAAAAACAATTAAGGGGATTACTCAAACGGATTGTTGAGCTAGAGGACTATACAGTATTAGAAGCAGGTGATTTAAAAACAGCTTGGAAAATCCTTGAACAACATACCATTCAGGTGGTTTTGTCGGATGTAAAACTGCCAGATGGCAATGGTGTAGACTTTACCTTAAAACTCAAAAACCAATATCCAGCCCTCGAAATCATTGTAATGACCGCCTATGGCACTATTCAAGATGGTGTAAAAGCCATGAAAAATGGGGCTTTTGATTATTTGGTCAAAGGCGACGACAATGAGAAAATTATTCCGATGCTAAGTTTGGCAATGGACAAAGCTAAGGCTACCCAAAATACCTTAAAAACAGATTCGACAGAGGCTACCACTGTGGGTTTTGCCAAAGTATTAGGCAAAGCAAAACCCATAGTGGAGGTAATATCATTAGCCCAAAAAGTAGCCAAAACAGATACTACGGTTTTGCTAACAGGCGAAACAGGTACAGGAAAAGAAGTATTTGCCAATGCTATTCATCAAGAGTCTACTCGCCGAGATAGGGCTTTTGTGGCTGTCAACTGCTCTACGTTTTCTAGAGAAATCCTTGAATCTGAACTTTTTGGCCACAAAGCTGGAGCATTTACAGGGGCAATCAAAGACAAAAAAGGGCTGTTTGAAGAAGCCGATGGAGGTACAATATTCTTGGACGAAATCGGAGAAATGTCGCTCGATTTGCAAGCAAAACTCCTCAGAGTACTCGAAACAGGTACTTTTATGAAAGTTGGCGATACCAAACTTCTCAAAGTAAATACTCGGGTTATATCGGCAACCAATCGTGATTTGGCCAAAGAAGCCCATGAAGGACATTTTAGAGCTGACTTATATTACCGCCTATCGGTTTTTCAGATTCAACTGCCTCCTCTTCGCCAACGAAAAGCAGATATCGAGCTATTGGCTAAGGCATTTCTCAAAGGTTTTTCAAAACGCTTTCAATTACCTATGCCCGCAATTCCCAAAGCATTTTTAGAAAAACTAGAACAATACGAATGGCAAGGCAATATCCGCGAGCTAAGAAATGTTATGGAACGAGCCTTAATTTTGAGCGAAGACGGCCAGCTAACCCTCGAAAGCTTGCCTTATCATATCCAGTTTCCTTCTTTAGAAAACAGTTCCGATGTGGCTTCATCCGAAGCGGCTTCATCCGAAGCGGCTTCATCTTTCAATTTGCAGACTATCGAAAAACAGCATATTCAGAAAGTTTTGCAACATACCAAAGGCAATAAAACCGAAACCGCAAGGCTTCTGAATATTGGGCTTACAACACTTTACCGCAAAATCGAAGAATACCAAATCAAGTAATGGTAGCAAAACCTATTTTCATTTTGACAAAAACCCTTTCATTTTGGAAGGGTTTTTTATTTTGGTAAAAATCCAAACAAAAATCATAAATAACACAACATATTGATTATCAAATACTAACACACAAAATTATATCTTTATTCAGCATTCGGAACGAAGTTTGGCATATACCTACCAAACAGGTTACAAAACTTAAAACCAACTTCAAAATCTCATGCTAACAACTTTTGTGCTTTTGGCAACTGGCATTATATGCTTTGTCATTTTCTTTCGGTCAATTGATTTTTTTGAAAAAATTTAACCTTACAAAAACCATGATGACATCCTTATTTGTGCTGGCTATTGCCGTTTTTGGCTATTTGTGTTACGTTTTATTAAAACCCGAAAAATTCTAGTAAGCTTTTTTACTAAAAGAAAACTCCAATGAATACAGAAATTTTAGGCATCGTTTTTACCTTCGTCCTAACCGTTGCCCTTGCCATTCCGCTAGGAAAATATATTGCCAAAGTTTATGCAGGCGAAAAAACCCTTCTTGACCCAGTATTATCGCCCCTTGAAAAACTATTTTTCTCGATTTCAGGCATCAATATCAAGCAAGAAATGACATGGAAACAGCACCTAGTAGCACTACTTACTATCAACTTCCTGTGGTTTTTTTGGGCAATGTTTATTTTGATGAACCAAGGTTGGCTTCCTTGGAATCCAGATGGCAACCCCTCGATGTCGCCAGATTTGGCATTTAATACTGCTATTTCTTTTTTGGTCAACTGTAATTTACAGCATTATTCGGGCGAAACAGGGATGTCCTATTTGGGACAAATAGCCTGCTTGATGTTTCTTCAGTTTGTGACAGCGGGTACAGGTATGGCTGCTTGTGCGGTAGTTTTCAACGCCATGAAAGAACATACAACCGACAAGCTTGGCAATTTCTATCAATATTTTGTCAAGTCATGTACTCGTATTCTATTACCGTTGTCGATAGTACTAGCCATTTTTTTGGTATTTGAAGGCACACCTATGAATATAGAAGGCAAAGCCTCGCTTGTCACCATGCAAGGCGATACCGTTCAGGTATCAAGAGGCCCAGCGGCAGCGATGATTGCTATCAAACAACTAGGTACTAATGGCGGAGGCTATTTTGGGGTGAACTCGGCTCACCCACTCGAAAACCCCAACTATTTTACCAATATCCTAGAAAGTGGTAGTATTATTCTGATTCCTATTGCTATGGTTTTTGCCTTGGGGTATTACCTCAAACGCCAAAAGCTAGCTTATATGATTTTTGGGGTTATGACTATCGGCTTTTTGCTTTTTCTGATTCCTTCTGTAATTGTAGAAATGAATGGCAACCACGCCATCGAACGCATGGGCATAGCCCAATCGCTAGGTAGTATGGAAGGCAAAGAAATACGGTTTGGCTCGGCAGCATCGGCCTTTTGGGGTATTATTACCACTGTTACGTCCAATGGCTCGGTCAATGCCATGCACGACAGCATGACTCCCCTTACAGGAATGTTTGCGATGTTGGGAATGATGATTAACGCTCTGTATGGTGGTGTAGGCGTAGGTTTTCTCAATTTTTATGTATTTGTGATTATTGCCGTATTTATTTCGGGACTCATGGTAGGCAGAACGCCCGAATTTATGGGTAAAAAAATAGAAGCACGAGAAATGAAGATCGCTTCAATTGTAGCCCTCTTACACCCATTGCTAATATTATCGGGTACGGCTTTAGCTTCGTTTGTCTTTGTGGGCAATCCAGCAATTGGCTGGCTCAACAACCCACAGTTTCATGGTTTTTCAGAAATGCTTTACGAATACACTTCATCGGCTGCCAACAATGGTTCGGGATTTGAAGGTTTGGGCGACAATACGCCTTTCTGGAATATCACAACAGGTGTAGTATTGATTCTGAGCAGATATTTGCCCATTATTGGCCCTATTGCTATTGCAGGAATTTTGGCCAACAAAAAATACATTCCCGAAAGTGCAGGTACACTCAAAACCGACACAAGTACATTTGGGTTGATGGTTTTTGCAGTCATTTTTATTATTGCAGCATTGGCATTCTTCCCAGCCCTCACTCTTGGGCCATTGGCAGAATACTTTACATGGAAATAATAACCGAGTAGCTTACCCTAATAAAGCTCAACGCCCAACGCATTTTGTTACACAATTCATTCAATTTTTTATATGAAAACGTCATCACCCTCGCTTTTTCAAGCGGATTTAGTGAACGAAGCCTTAAAAGCTTCTTTCGTTAAATTGAATCCCACAATAATGTTCCGAAATCCTGTGATGTTTACAGTAGAACTTGGCACGATTGTCATGCTTTTGGTAACCATCTACAGTTTGAGCCACAACGACCAAGGTTCTTTTGTATACAACCTCACGGTTTTCTTGGTACTGTTTATCACTTTATTATTTGCCAATTTTGCCGAGGCTATTGCCGAAGCCCGTGGCAAAGCACAAGCTGATTCATTAAGAAAAACACGAGAAGAAACTCCTGCCAAAGTTATCCGTCAAGTTGGCGAGGTATATCTCAATGAAATACAAACCATTAGCTCTTCGCAACTCAGAAAAGGTGATATATTTGTTTGTGAAGCTGGCGATGTTATCCCAACCGACGGCGAAATTATTGAAGGCTTAGCCACTATCGACGAATCGGCCATTACAGGCGAATCTGCTCCTGTGATTCGTGAGGCGGGTGGCGACAAATCGTCGGTAACAGGTGGCACAAAGGTACTTTCCGACAAAATCAAAGTTCTGGTAACTACCCAACCCGGCGAAAGCTTTTTGGACAAAATGATTGCTTTGGTAGAAGGAGCTAGTCGCCAAAAATCACCCAACGAGATTGCCCTTACCATTTTGCTAGCAGGTTTTACCCTAATTTTTATTATTGTTTGTGTAACCCTCAAGCCCTTTGCCGACTACGCCAATACACCTATTACTATTGCTGCTTTTATCTCACTCTTTGTTTGTTTGATACCAACAACTATCGGTGGACTGCTCTCGGCCATTGGTATTGCAGGGATGGACAGGGCATTACGTGCCAATGTTATTACTAAATCGGGCAAGGCCGTAGAAACGGCTGGCGACATCGACGTTTTGTTACTAGACAAAACTGGTACTATTACCATTGGTAATAGAAAAGCTACCAATTTTTATCCAGCCAATGGCATAAAACTCGATGCCTTTATGAATGCCGTAGTACTTAGCTCTTTGGCCGACGAAACCCCCGAAGGAAAATCTATTATTGAACTGGCCAATGTACATGGTATGAAAATTGGGGCGTTGCCATCAGAGGCTCAACTGATTAAATTCACGGCTGAAACTCGTTCGTCGGGCGTAGACTTGCCCAACGATAGACGTATTAGAAAAGGGGCTTTTGATGCCATGCGACAATTAAGTGAGCGGGCGGGCAACCGATTCCCGTCGGAAATAGCTGATAAAGTAACGTTTATTTCGAGTAATGGCGGTACACCTTTGGTTGTTACCGAAAACGAAACAGTTCTTGGTGTAATTGAGCTACAAGATATTATCAAACCAGGTATTCAGGAACGCTTTGAAAGATTGAGAAAAATGGGTGTCAAAACCGTCATGGTAACAGGCGATAACCCTTTAACAGCCAAATACATTGCCAACAAAGCTGGCGTAGACGATTTTATTGCTGAAGCCAAACCCGAAGATAAGATGAACTATATCAAGGCCGAGCAAGCAAGTGGCAAACTCGTAGCCATGATGGGCGATGGCACCAACGATGCCCCTGCCCTAGCCCAAGCCGATGTAGGCGTAGCCATGAACTCAGGAACAGCCGCAGCCAAAGAGGCTGGAAACATGGTAGATTTAGATAACGACCCTACCAAGCTGATTGAAATCGTAGAAATAGGCAAACAGCTACTTATGACCCGTGGTACGCTCACTACTTTCTCGATTGCCAACGACGTTGCCAAATATTTTGCTATTGTTCCAGCTTTGTTTATTGCTAGTATTCCAAGTTTGCAAGGACTCAATATTATGGGGTTACATTCTCCCGAGAGTGCTATTTTATCGGCCGTTATTTTCAACGCCTTGATTATACCTGCCTTAATCCCACTAGCACTCAAAGGAGTGGAATATAAACCTATCGGAGCAAGTGCTTTATTAAGAAGAAACCTTTTAATTTATGGTTTGGGCGGTGTAATTATTCCTTTCATTGGTATCAAAATATTAGATATGGCCGTTGGTTTGTTTTTCTGAACAAATAAAACCTAAAACACTCAATATCAAAAGGTTAATACAGTATTAAGTCAAAAGATTAGGATAAATAATTTTTAGAAAATATTCCATGAAAACACATCTTTTTCCAGCATTCAAACTTACGGTGTTATGTTTATTGCTATTTGTTGTGGCTTATCCTTTAGCCATATTGGGAGTAGCCCAGTTGGCTCCTAGCCAAGGGAAAGTAGCCTTTATTGAGGTAGATGGCAAAATTGTTGGTGCCGAAAATATAGGACAGACATTCGATTCCGACCGCTATTTTAATACTCGTCCGTCGGCGGTGAATTATAATGCAGCAGGCTCGGGCGGCTCAAACAAAGGGCCTTCAAACCCCGACTATCTCAAAGATGTTCAGGCTAGAATTGATACTT
The DNA here is from genome assembly GCF_000427405.1 of Flectobacillus major DSM 103. NCBI lineage: Bacteria > Pseudomonadati > Bacteroidota > Cytophagia > Cytophagales > Flectobacillaceae > Flectobacillus > Flectobacillus major. Next base: position 1,846,747 of record NZ_KE386491.1, on the reverse strand, counting down.
TTTTAGTACATAATCCCACTATTACAAAAGCCAATGTACCTTCCGAATTAGTAACGGCTTCGGGTAGCGGCCTCGACCCTCATATTTCTCCGCAAGGGGCATTGGTTCAGATCAACCGCATTGCTCTTGCTCGTCGTATTCCTACCGCAACACTGGTAGAACTAGTAAAAGAGCATACCGAACAGCCCCTTTGGGGTTTATTTGGTACTGCCAAAATCAATGTCTTAAAGCTTAATATTGCCCTAGATACGCTTCATTAGTCTTGTACGAAAATAGTGGGAATGTTGGATAAAATGGCTATGTTCTTAAAAAGCACACTTAATTTCTATCCAACATCTGAACCCCCACAAGTCTAATACACACCTGATTATCAAACACTTATTTCTGCCAATAAAACAACATATTTTTCAACAATCTCAAAATCATGAAAACGACATATCTTATTTTGTTTTTAAGTTTACTTTCAAAAAACCTTATTTTCGGGCAAACAGCCGATAAGCCTAGCCTTACATGGACAGCCTATTTGGATACCTATTATGCTTACGATTTTAACCAACCCCAAAACCATGACAGGCCTAGCTTTTTGTACAATCATACTCGCCATAACGAGTTCAATCTTAATTTGGGTTATATCAAAGGAACTTATTCAAGCCCTACTACAAGGGCAAATTTGGCACTCATGGCGGGTACATACGCCCAGTATAATTTGGTAGCAGAGCCTTCTGTGTTGCAGCATGTCTATGAGGCCAATATTGGTATAAAACTAGCCAAATCAGCCAACCTTTGGCTCGATACGGGTATTATGCCTTCGCATATTGGTTTTGAAAGTGCCATTTCGAAAGACTGTTGGACACTTACACGTAGTATTGTGGCCGAAAATTCGCCTTATTACGAAACAGGAGCAAAAATAACTTATACCAATAATCAGTGGACTTTTTCGGGCTTATTGCTCAATGGGTGGCAACGTATCAAACGCCCAGACCAAAACCAAACATTGGGCTTAGGCACACAAATCGTGTACAAACCCAGCAACAAAACCACCATTAATTGGAGTACTTTTATAGGCAACGACAAACCTAGCCAACAAGCACAACAAAGGTATTTCTCAAATTTATATGGTATCTTTCAGCCCAACGACAAATGGGGTATTATCACTGGATTTGATTATGGGCTTGAACAAAAAGCTCCAAGGGCTAACCAATACAATACATGGTTTGGGCCTGTTGTAATTATAAAATATCAACTCAATCAGCAGTGGAGTACCGCTGCTCGGTGGGAATACTACCAAGATAAAAATGGCGTAATTGTTTTGACCAATACCCCTAATGGTTTTAAAACAACAGGGTATTCGCTCAATACCGACTACAAAGTAAACGAAAGTGTGCTTTGGCGAATAGAAGGTCGGTTATTACAAAGCAAAGACCCTATTTTTACCCACGATGATAAAGTTGTAAATCATAACTTTGCTTTAACCACTTCCATAGCTATTTCAATTTAACATGCAAAAAGAGCAGTCAGCCGCATATTTTCTTGAACTTATTCGTCAATCAAAACGAGGGAAGTTCAAAATTTACATAGGAATGAGTGCTGGTGTGGGCAAAACCTTCAGAATGTTGCAGGAAGCCCACACCCTGTTACGCAATCATGTAGACATTAAAATTGGTTATGTAGAAACCCATAATCGAGCCGAAACCCATGCCCTGCTCGAAGGGCTTCCGATTATTGCTCGGCGAAAACTTTTCTATAAAGGCAAAGCCTTGGAAGAAATGGATTTGCAAGCTATTATTAATCTACATCCCGAAGTTGTGATTGTCGACGAGCTGGCTCATAGCAATATTGAAGGCTCAAAAAACGAAAAACGCTGGCAAGATGTCATGGATATTCTCAATGCAGGTATCAATGTTATTTCGGCAGTAAATATTCAGCATATTGAAAGCCTCAATGAGGAAATCAAACAAATTACCAACATAGAAGTAACCGAGCGTATTCCAGACTGGGTGCTACAACAAGCCGACGAAGTAGTAAACATCGACCTTACCGCCGACGAGCTAATTATGCGTTTGAAAGAAGGAAAAATTTATGATTTGAAAAAAGTAGAAACAGCTCTCAATCATTTTTTCCAGACTTCCAAAATCTTACAATTGCGTGAACTGGCACTCAAAGAGGTAGCTCATCAGGTAGAACGTAAAGTTTTTAACGAAGTCTCCAATTCCAAATTTACCCACGAGCGTTTTTTGGCTTGTGTAAGTTCAAATACCGACATAGCCAAAAATATTATTCGCAAAACCGCCAGGCTGGCCTCACATTATGATTCAAAATGGTTTGTTTTGTATGTACAGACGCCTTCTGAGTCGAGCGACAACATTAATTTGGCTACTCAACGACACCTTATCAACAACCTAAAGCTAGCCACCGAGCTAGGGGCTGAGGTAATTAGAATACAAAGCGATTCGGTAGCCAAAACGATTGTTGAGGTAGCCGAAAAAAACGAAATTACCACTATTTGTATTGGAAAGCCACATTTCAACCTATTCAAGATTATTTTGGCTACCAATCTGTTTAATCAATTACTCAAAAAACTCTCATCGGCGGCAGTTGATATAGTTATTCTATCATGAAAATAAAAGCAAAACTTCGTTTAGGTTTATTCTTCCTTTTTGCCGTTATCGTGATGCTGGGCGGTATGGGAACTTATTACCTTGAGCAACTCAAACAAGATTCGGCTGTTATCCTGAAAGATAATAACGAGTCGCTGAGCTATGTAGAGGCCATGCAAGAGTCTATTGATTTACAACCTTTCAATGCCGAAAATCTAGGCAACTTTGAAGCTGCTCTAAAACAACAAGAAAACAATATTACCGAAGTTGACGAACAAGCTGCTACCCAAGCTATTCGGGCTAACTTTGATACCTTTAAACTAAAACCCGACTCGGTACACCTCCAAAAAATACGCACGGCCTTGTTCAAAGTAGCCGAAATAAATCGACAAGCCCTGATTCGTAAAAGCGATATGGCACAACAAACTGCCGAAAAAGCAGCGAGTTACCTAAAAATTATCACGATTATTTGCCTGTTGTTGTCATTTACTTTTATTATAAACTTCCCTGCCTATATTGCTAGCCCAATCAACCAACTAACCAAGGGTATTCGAGAAATTGCCAATAAAAATTACGAACAACGAATCCATTTTAGTTCAAACGATGAGTTTGGTGAACTAGCCGCAGCCTTTAATACAATGGCTCAAAAACTTGATGAATACGAACATTCTAATCTTGCTAAAATACTATTTGAAAAAAGTCGTACCGAGGCCATCATCAATAACCTCAACGATGCCGTAATTGGACTCGACGAAAAGCATAATATCTTGTTTGCCAATGCTGTAGCCCTCAATATACTGCATATCAAGCCCCAAGACCTTATCGGAAAGTACGCTCCCGACATAGCCCTATATAACGACCTCTTTAGATTATTACTCAATGATATTAATCCCGAAAAAACCCTCAAAATCTATGCAGATGAGCGTGAAAGTTATTTTTCAAAAGAGGTTCTTGATGTAAAAAGTAATGAAAAAGTATTGGGAAGAGTTATTTTGCTCAAAAATATTACCCGTTTTCATGACCTCGACGAAGCAAAAACAAATTTCATCGCTACGATTTCGCATGAACTAAAAACGCCTATTTCTTCTATCAAAATGAGCTTAAAACTCTTAGAGAATAAAAAAATTGGCACACTTAATCCCGAACAAATACAATTATTGGACACCATTAAGTCCGACAGCCAACGCCTCCTCAATATTACAGGCGAACTACTCGACCTCACCCAAGTAGAAAGTGGCAAAATAGCATTAAGCTTTGAGGCCGTTCAGCCTTCAGCTATCATTGATTACGCTACTTCGGCTGTACAATTTCAGGCACAACAACGCCAAATAGAGATAGAAATCCATTTATCAGACCACCTGCCTTTGGTACAAGCCGATGCCGAAAAATCTGCGTGGGTACTAGTAAACCTACTTACCAATGCCATTCGGTATAGCTCGGAACATAGTAAGATTATTATTGCAGCACAAAGACAAACCAATACGGTAGTGTTTTCGGTAAAAGATTTTGGAAAAGGTATTGAAGAGAAATACCTTCAAAAAATCTTTGAAAAGTATTTTCAAGCACCCGATAGCCAAAACGGCACGGGCTTAGGGCTAGCTATTGCCCGACAATTTATTGAAGCTCAAAATGGACAAATCTGGGTTGAGTCGACTATAGGACAAGGGGCAAACTTTATGTTTTCACTTCCTTTGGCATAAAAACCGAGGAGGATGAAGCTCAATAAAGGCTTCATCCTCCTCGGTAATCTACTATTTTATCAATAATCCGCTAGTTTACTTTTCCAGATAATACCATTTTTACTTTCGTATTTATCTATAAAACCTTTTTCATACAAATCAAGTAAGGTTGTATCTGTTTCGTCCATAGGTTTATCGCTCAAAAAAGAAAACTCCTTATTGGTCATTGTCGAGAAGCAACTAAACAAATAAATAGGATCATGGTTTATCTTTTTCTTTTGGGCATCTGGTACTAGCTGACGAATAATATCTTCTAAATATTCGTATTCCTGATACCCTTTGCTAATGATTTGTTGTTCATCCTTGTTCTTGAAAATCAACGTTGGAAAAACTCCCACTTCCATTTGCTGAGCCAAAAGCAAATCATCTCTAAAAGCTTCCTGAGCTTTTTTCTCATAATCTTGAATAAATCGTGCCGAATCCAAACCCACATCAAAAGCGGCTTTTTCTAAATACGCCATATCCACAATATTTTTCTTTTCGAGAAAAAGCATTTCTTTGATACGTCGCAAAAACAAAATCGCCAAGTCGGCATCTTGCATTTGAGCAGCTTTAAAGGCTATCGAAGGCGGATACGACGACGGTAGCGGGTCTTCTAGCCAAATATCGCCATCGAGCGGAATACCGTGTATCATACAAACCTCTTCCCAATGTGGTGCTACGTCGGAAGGTTTAGAAATAGGGCCACGCTGGTAATCATCCCATGAAGGTAGCAAGCCTCCCATTCGGTAATCTATCTGAAAATATTCGCCATATTCCAATTTCAATTTTCTTAACAAGGGCTGAACCACCCAACAAGTAGAACAAATAGGGTCGGTAAAATATTGTACTTGTATTTCTTTATTGGTATTGACATCGGCAGATACCCGTTTGGAAATCAGCGGAATAATCATTTTATCGCTATCCGTTTTGTCAGGATGTAGAAATATATCCTTCATTTCTCGTCCCAAATAGATATGCTTTTCTATTTCTTCTTTCCGAGCATCGTAATATTGCTGGAAAGCCTCCTCTACCGTATTGGTCGACAACAATTTTTCGGTCAGCATTTTGGCATCCAAGATTGCATTGGTAGTACCTGCACTAGTAAAAGGCAAAGCCAAATGAGCAGCATCGCCCATTAAAACCACATTTCCTTGGTGAAAGGTATCCAATAAGCCAAAGTCTCGGGTATTCCAGATATAGCTAGTACCAAAGTCGTTGGTAGAGAGCAACTCACTTACCACAGGCGGAAAATCGGCTAATTGATATTCACAAAACGCCTTTAGTTCGTCGGCAGTACAACCTGCATTACAATCAGCTTCGGCAACACTGTATTGCATAAACCATACAAAATCTTTCTCCGAAACAGGAATCATCCCAAAGCTAACACCTCGTGAATCGCTTTGATATTTTGTAAAAATATTATGATACGAAGCACTTAATTTTTCATTTTGACACAGCCCCACCACTTCTTTTACTTCAATTGGCGTAAAATTAACAGAACCAAGAATGGCCTCTCTTACGGCCGAATTACTGCCGTCTGCTCCTACAAAAACATCGCCATATTCAATATCGCCATTCTGAAACTGAGCAGCAACAACTTTTCCATTGTCATAAATAAAATGCGAAAACGCTCGACCTGTTTTGAGAAAAGTAGTAGGCAATAGTTCTGTCAAAAAATCTATTAAATCTTTTCGACGAATACACCGCCAAAGGTTCAGTTTTTGCTTTTTGATAGGTCGACCGTCCTGCCGATTGAGGCTAAATGTACCTATTTCTTGCCCTGGAAGTTTGGTATGGGTATTTTCGTTGAGTTCGCTCAAAATCGACCAGCCATCAATGTGCATCAAAAAAGCATGACCACGGGCTGTCATTTCTTGTAATTTTTCATTGACAACTACTTCAATATTATTTTTCTGTAACAAGAGTCCCAGCGTTAAGCCAGCAACTCCCCCTCCAATAATAACTACTTTCATACATTTAATACATTTTTAGTTTGTGCAAGAGCTTTAGTAAGAATTTCTGTTGACGTAGCAAAACTTAGGCGAATATAGCCATTAGCACCTTCGCCAAACCATTCTTTTAAACCGGGAACAACAGCTACTTGGGCTTGCTCTAAAAGAATCTGATGAATTTCTTGGCTAGTTTTACCTGTTTGTTGGATATTGGCAAAGGCCACATAGCACCCTTCAGGAGCATAGCAACTAACCCCTTTAATACTATTGAGTTCGGTCACGCATAGGTTTCGCATTTGGTACAAATGCTCAACAAACGCCTTGAGCCATGCCTCACATTCATTAAGAGCTGTTGAAGCAGCTATTTGGCCTAAAACATTAGCGCCATGTATGGTTGACTGATGTAACGAAACCTTCATGAGCTTGTCGAAATGCCCCTGATTAGATGCCATCACAGCACCAATCCTAAGCCCAGCCAAGCCATAAGACTTGCTATAACCTGTTACGGTTATGGTTTGCTGACGTATCGACTCATCGAGCGAAGCAATACTGGTATAAGTATAAGGCTGATACACTATATCGCTCCATATTTCATCTGAAAGAATAATCAGATTATGCTTACAAGCTATTTTTCCTAAAGCCCAAAGTTCGTCTGGAGTAAACACCTTACCTGTTGGATTTAGGGGATTACACAAGCATATTAATCGTGTTTTGGGTGTAATTAATTCTTCCAGAGCCTCGAAATCTACCTTTTCTGTTCCAGCGGGTATAGCAAAAGGTATGGCTTTGGCTCCGACCGTTTCTACAGAATAGCGAAATAAAAAATCTACAGGGTCAAAAATAATAGCTTCGTCGTTGGGCGATAAAAAGGCTTGACAAACAACATAAATCCCGAATGCTGCACTATCAACGGGAAAAATATAAGCAGGATTGGCAGGTATATTGCGTTTATGTTGAAAAAAAGCACCAACACTTTCTTTGAATACAGGCAAGCCATCGGAAGGCCCGTAACACAAATAGCGTTCTTTGACAAACCGAGTAAGAGTATCGGCTATTTGGGGTGCACTCGGAAAATCTGGGTCGGCGGCGGTTAATGGAATCACTCCATCGGGCAAAGTTGCCCACCTCAAGTTATAAGCACGCTGCTTTAAGATTTCTAAATCGACGGATTTATTACTAAACATTAGCTAGGGTATGGGGTTGATAGCAATACTACTTTTATGGGTTGGTAACGAAAGATACTACCATTACGTATACGACTTCATAAGGATAACACCCTTTTATTCATAAGCTGACTTTTCCATTTTTTTAGGCCTTTGGCAAACAGACTTATGAAATTATTAGCAATTTTACTGAATTTTGTATTTATATGCTAAATATGTACAACAAAAGTAGAAAATACAAGACTATCGTAATTTTATTTATTTACAAGAGTGAAGAAATTCTTTTCTAACAATATTTTTCACTTTTGCACAAAAATGATAAAAATCATTTTTGTGGTTAAATCAGGGCGATTTAAAGCAACACCATTCTATATTCTTGGAATAAAGTTATCTTTGCAAAATTTTTTGACCCAATTATCCACACAAGGGTTTATTCCCCAAAAACATATATCATGGAAGTAAAAGACAGTAACGGAACATTACTAAACGATGGCGATTCAGTAGTTTTAATCAAAGACTTAAAGGTAAAGGGCTCTTCTATTACATTGAAGAGGGGCAAAGTTGTCAAAAATATTAAATTGACCGACGACCCTGAAGAGGTAGATTGTCGTGTAGATAAAATGAGTATTGTTTTGAAAGCATGCTTTTTGAAAAAGGCATAGATGAGTGAATGAGTGAATGAGTGAATGAGTGAATGAGTGAATGAGTGAATGAGTGAATGAGTGAATGAGTGAATGAGTGAATGAGTGAATGAGTGAATGAGTGAATGAGTGAATGAGTGAATGAGTGAATGAGTGAATGAGTGAATGAGTGAATGAGTGAATGAGTGAATGAGTGAATGAGTGAATGAGTGAATGAGTGAATGAGTGAATGAGTGAATGAGTGAATAGGCCGAACGCCATCTCAATATTTTGAGTTCCTCAAATACTAACTTTTTTTCAAAAAAATCACTAAATCACTCATTCACTAAATAAAATCACTAATCTATACTTCCCTTTATTTGTAGCTTACCGCTATTGGTAAATAATACGTTTCCTATTTGGATAATATTCTTTGCCGCAGCTTTGTTGTTCAATACCTCTACGGTATGTCCTTGGCTTACGGTAACATCGTCGGTTACAACGGGAAGTCTGCCACACGACCACACAGCAACGTTCTGCCAATTACCCGAAGCTACACTATACATCGAATTGTTTACGGTTATGCCATACCCACTACTACTAGCACTTACACAAGAGGCTTCTGTACAGGTAGCGGTAAAAGTGGTATTGGTATTGGGAGTCACAATTTTAGTAAGCCCTGTGCCTCCTACCGACCAGTTTACCACTCCATTACAACCATTTGAAACAAGTTTTAGGCTCATTCCCTCACAAATAGACCCCGTACTAGCATGGCAGTCTTTGATTTTGAGTAACCAAAAATCTGACAACCCTTTACTTGCTTCCGACTTATCGCCAGAAAGTGATGATGCAGAAGCACCACCAACAACAAAATCATTTTCTTTTGTTGTAACAATAGTATAGGCATTATCGTTACCTGAGCCACCCAAAGCAATATCCCAAATTTTAGTGCCATTGGCATCTATTTTTACGAGCCAATAGTCTGTAAGCCCTTTGCTACCCTGCGATTTGTCGCCACTAATAGGCGAATCTGAGCTTCCCGTCAAAACAAAACCACCATCGGATGCAACAGCAATACTACTCAAATAATCATTTCCAGACCCTCCAAAACGCTTATCCCAGATTTTTGTACCAGCACTATCTATTTTTACAACCCAATAGTCAAAACCTCCTCTTGAAGCCTCCGACTTGTCGCCATTAAGGGCTGAAGCCGAATAGCCCCCTATTACAAAGCCTCCATCGGCACTTGTTACTACACTTGTAGGAATATCCTGAGCCGTTCCGCCAAAACGCTTATCCCAAATTTTTGTACCATTGCTGTCCAACTTAACTACCCAAAAATCGCTAGCACCTCTCGAATCTTGCGTTTTATGGCCTCCAATACCCGAAAGCGACTTCCCAACCAATACCAGCTGTCCATTCAACGATACCAATGCAGCAGCTAATTCGTCTTGAGATGTTCCCCCGATAGTTTTATCCAGAATCTTCTGACCATTATTGTCTATTTTGATTACCCAATAGTCTTTTTGTCCTAAAGATACCTGCGATTTGTCGCCCCCAATTCCAGAATTAGAAGAACCTAGTAGCCAAGTTCTTGCCCCCGATTGAAGTACCTTTTGTAAAGAATCACTGGCTGTACCGCCAAAGCGTTTGTCCCAAATTTTTGTACCACTGCTATTGGTTTTCACGAGCCAATAATCTAAGCCCCCCTGAGAAGCCTGCGATTTGTCGCCATTGAGTCCCGACAACGAAGAACCAGCCAATAGATATTCATTATTAGAAGTTTGGGTAATACTTGTCAGAAAATCTTCACCAGTACCGCCAAAGCGTTTATCCCAGATTTTTTGAAAAGTACTATCGGTTTTAACTACCCAAAAATCGTTAGCCCCACGCGAATTTTCAGATTTATCACCATTATTGGCTGACAAAGAAGCCCCCGCAAATAAATATTGATTAGTACTAGTAACCAGCATATCTCGCAAAGAGTCGGCCAATGTGCCTCCAAACAATTTATCACTATCTAGTTTTGGTCCAGAACAATATTCAGCCGCAATAGAAGGAGCCTCTGGTACAGCATTGACGGTTACAGCAATAGCATTGCTAATAGGGCTTTGACATGTAGCATTGGTACACTGAGCCGTAAAGGTAGTATTGGTCGTAGGGCTCACTGTAATACTTGCAGTGGTTTGGTTATTTGACCATCGATAGGCTGTACAACCTTGGGCTGTTAAGGTAAGATTTGAACCACGACAAATTGTAGTATTGCCTGAAGCTGAAATAACAGGAGTAGGAATAATATTGACGACATAATCTTCTGTTTCGCCATACCCTAATGTACCACATGGATCAGTAACCTTATTACTAAACTGATTCCGAATTCTCATGCGTTTTAGTCCAGCCGTAACGTTATTAGGTATCGAAAACGAGGCAACAATTGCACTTCTTTGAGCGGAAGTAGTAGCATAGATTACTTCGGCATCTGAAAACTCATAATCATTATTAAAATCAATCCAGATAGCTATTTGTTGACCATTATAATAACCCAATAAATCTAGTTGAAAAGTGTTATTTCCTCGACATAAACTAACTTCTGGTGTATT